>CANQQJ010000001.1 GCA_947625905.1 uncultured Clostridia bacterium
TTTTTCTTTCCCAAGGGTTACGATTTTCGGCAATTAACACAAGCGCAGCTCGATGTTGTAGTTGATCTGATTAATAATCGGCCGCGTAAGTGTCTCGGTTGGAAATCTCCTAAAGAAATTTATGTTGCACTTGCTTGACATTCCGCCCTGTCTGCGAAGCAGACTGAGGGGGTAGCCTAATCGCTATTCACTAATCACTAATCACTACGTTGACTGAGGGGGGAGGCCTAATCGCTAATCGCTAATCCCTAATCACTATGTTCGTTTTTAGTCGTCCTCGGTCTCGACCCACTCGGTCACAAGCTCGGTGAAAAAGTGTCCGTTCAGATGGTCGATCTCATGGCAGAATGCGCGGGCGGTCAGGTCCTCGCCGGTGTACTCATACTCAGCTCCGTTCCTGTCCGTGGCGCGTATTTTTACGATTTTGGGCCGCGTCACCATTCCGTATTTCCCGGGATAGCTCAGGCAGCCCTCCGCGTCGGTCTGCTCGCCCTCGGTGTAAAGTATCTCGGGGTTTATAAGCTCAAGATACGTGTCGCCCGTGTCGATTATCGCGACGCGGCGCAGCACGCCCACCTGAGGCGCCGCCAGCCCCACGCCGCCTGAGGCTTCGAGGGTCTCGCGCATATCGTCGAGCAGGCATATTATTCTGTCGTTTATCTCCTTCACCTCGCGGCACTTTTTTGTCAGTATCTCGTCCCCGAGTTTTACTATGTTTCTGATTGCCATTTATGTCACTCCGTTTGTAAATTTTTAGCTCATGTTCACGGGGTTTACGTCGATCACCAGCGTCGCGCGGCTGTCATGTCCGTAGATCTCGTTTATCCCGTGGAGCGTTTTGAGGATCTTGTCCTTGTCTCTGACCTTGAGAAACAGCCGATGTCGGTAGCTGCCCTTGATCTTTCCGATAGGAGCGGGCATGGGGCCGCTGAGAAAAATTATATTTTCCTCGTCCGCGTTTGCCGTGATGTAGCTGTGTATCAGGCTGAGACAGGCCCGCGCCTTCTCATTGTCGGCGCTCGTGATCATTATGTTTATTATGTCACAAAACGGCGGATAAATCAAGCGTTTTCTGAATATAATTTCATTTTTGTAAAAGCCCTCGTAGTTGTGCTCCTTCGCGTAGCCGATGGTCGAGTTTTTGGGCTGGTACGTCTGGATCACCGCTCTGCCGGGGATGCCGCCCCGTCCCGCCCGGCCGCAGACCTGGGTCAGCAGCGAGAACGTGCGCTCGTTGGCGCGGAAATCATCGACGCCGAGCGACGAGTCGGCCGCCAGCACGCCCACCAAGGTGACCTCGGAAATGTCGAGCCCCTTGGTCACCATCTGTGTGCCGAGAAGGATGTCGGCGCCGCCGTTTTTGAACTCGTCGAGTATCCGCTCGTGGCTGCCCTTGCGAACCGTCGTGTCTCTGTCCATCCGCAGGATGCGCGCCTCGGGGAACAGCCGCGAAAGCTCCTCCTGGATCCTCTGCGTGCCGGTGCCGAAAAATTTCACATGCTTTGAACCGCACTCGGGGCACACGGTGACGTTTCTGATCTTGTATCCGCAGTAGTGGCACTCAAGTGTGTCCGAAAACTTGTGGTACGTCAGCGGTATGCTGCAGTTTACGCACTCCATAACGTGCCCGCACTCGCGGCAGGACACAAAGGTGTTAAAGCCGCGCCTGTTTAAAAACAGTATGGTCTTTTCGCGGTTCTCGAGATTTGATCTGATCTCGTGCTCCAGTCTGCCGCTTATGGGCGACATATTGTGATATTCAAAGATCTCGCTGCGCATGTCCACAATGCGGACCTTGGGCAGCGGATTGCTGTTGTATCGGCTGTTCATTTCAAACAGCTTGTATTCCTTTGTCTCAAAGGCTCTGTAGTAGCTGTCGACCGAGGGCGTGGCGGACGCCAAAATCAGCGGCGCGCCGTTTTCCTCGGCGCGGAAGGCCGCCACCTCCCGCGCGTGGTACCTGGGTGAGATCTCGGATTTATAGCTGTTTTCGTGCTCCTCGTCGAGAATTATCAGGCCGATGTTTTTTATCGGCGCGAATATCGCGCTTCTTGCGCCGACCACAACGTCGACCTCGCCGTTTCTGATCTTGTTCCACTGGTCAAAGCGCTCGCCGTAGCTCAGGCCGCTGTGGATGACCGCCACGCGGCTGCCGAATCGGCTCACGAACCGCTCTACCGTCTGGGGCGTCAGAGAGATCTCGGGCACCAGCATGATCGCTTTTTTGTTGAGCTCTATGCAGCGTCTGATCGTTTGCAGAAAGACCTCGGTCTTGCCGCTTCCGGTCACGCCGCGTATCAGTATTTTCTCGTGTCTGCCGTCTTCGAGCAGCTTGTCAGCGTACTCGATTATCGGCTTTTGCTCGGCTGTCGGTTCATATTCGCGGGCCGCGGCGTATTTTTCGGGGTCGTATACCTCGCGCGTCTTTTTTTCGCTGAAAAGCTCTATATAGCCCCTGTCGACAAGCGCCGCCAGCGAGCTGTAATTCCCGCCCGAAAGCGAGATAAGCTCCGAGGTCGTCATTTTTCCGATGTCGGCCAGGGTCAGCAGCATGGCGGCCTGGGTGCCCGCGCGGCTGTTTTTCAGAAAATCAGCCGCCATGTACGCCTCGTCGATCGGGACCGAAAGGCGCGCGCAGCGCACAGTCAGCTCCTTTATCGAGTCGTCGGCCTTGTCTGAAATTTTTATTATTTTTTTGCTTTCAAGGGAGCTCAGCGCCCGCCTCAGAGCTTTTGAATCTATGACCTCGGCCAGATGCTCGTATTCGATTATGCCGCCGTTTTGTTTTATCGCGCCGATCACCTTTTTTTGAAAATCTGTGAGCTGTTCGGCGTTTTCCGCCTCTTCGCCGAGGCTTATCCATTCTTTTATTATAAGCTTCATTCCCGGCGGAACGGCAAGCTTAAATGCGCCGTAAAACGTGCACATATATTTTTCGCGCATCCAAAGGCAGAGCCTAAGCAGCTCCTGCGTGCATATCGGACCGTCCCCCACGATTCGCTTGATAGGCTTGAGGATATCGAATGAGTTGTTTTCGGGCAGATCAACGACCAGCGCCTCGACGGGATTGTTGTATATCCCGAAGGGCACTATGACCCTTATGCCCGGGCCGATCTTGTCCTCAAGCTCCTCGGGCACGCTGTAGTCAAAAAATTTGTCTATGATGTGCCGGCTGCTTATCAGAGCCACCCGCGCCGTCATAGCTTTGCCGCCTCTGTCAAAATAATGCCGGCCAGCTCGTCCTTGCTCATTTTGGGCAGGTCCTCGGCCGTGCCGTCCTGCCGCACTATCGACGCGACATTTGTGTCGGTGCCGAAGCCCGCGCCCGCCGTATTCAGGTTGTTGGCGACTATAAAATCCGCGCCCTTCGCCGCGCATTTTTCGGCGGCGTTTTTGATGAGGTCCTCGGTCTCCATCGCGAAGCCGACGATGACCTTTTTGCCCGCGTATTTCACGCCCAGCTCTTTTAAGATGTCGGGGTTCCGAGTCAGCTCAAGGCTCATTTCGCCGCCGATTTTTTTGATTTTCGATGCGGAAATATTTTTCGGGCGGTAGTCCGCAACGGCCGCCGCCATGATTATTATGTCCGCGTCCTCCGCCACCGAAAGCACCGCGCCGCGCATTTCAAGCGCGGACGAAACGTTCACGGTCTTTACGCCGCGCGCCTCGGGGCAGGTGTGGGCCCCCGCGACGAGCGTGACGTCGGCGCCGCGCAGATACGCGGCTTTTGCTATCGCGAAGCCCATTTTGCCGCTTGAATGGTTGGTCAGAAAACGGACGGGGTCGAGGCTTTCCGTTGTGGCGCCCGCGCTGACAACGACTTTTTTGCCCTTAAGGTCGGCGTCTTTTGAGAGCGCCAAACGGGCGATATTGTCAAAAATCAAATCAATGTCCGCCAGTTTTCCGATTCCCGCGTCGCCGCACGCCAGCCGTCCCTCGGCGGGCATAACGAACTCGGCGCCCAAGGCTTTGAGCTTTTTGATGTTCTCTTGGGTCACGGGGTTTTCAAACATATTCGTGTTCATGGCGGGCGCTATGAGCTTGGGTGCCACGCACGCCATGTATGTGGTCGTCAGCATATCGTCGGCTATCCCGTTCGCCGCCTTTCCGAGAAAGTTGGCCGTCGCGGGTACGACCGCGAACACGTCCGCCGCCTTCGCAAGCGATATGTGGCGTATCTCCCAGGCATTGGGCTCCTCGAACATATCGAGCGCCACGGGATTTTGCGAAAGGCTCCTGAAGCTGAGCGGTGCCACAAACTCCGCGGCCGCCTTTGTCATTATGATTTTGACGTCGGCCCCCGCTTTTTTGAGCCTTGAGGTCAGTTCAAGCGCTTTGTAGGCGGCGATACCGCCCGTAACGCCCAGAACGACGGTCTTGTTTTTAAGAACCATAAAAATCACCTTCGTTTAATTACGCCCGCTTTTGGGAGCGGGCGCGATATATTTTCAGTTAAGTGTGCCGATGTCGGGGGTGTGAATGTAATTCAGCTTGTCCTCGTAGATCTCCTCGGCGGCGATGGTAACCTCTTTGCCCGATTTTGTCTCGATCAGAGGCTGTTTGCCGTCGGTGAGCTGTCTGGCTCTCTTGGCTGTTTCGATAGTGAGCAGATAGCGGCTTCCGGCCTTCTGCACCAGTTCCGCGATAGGCGGTTTGATCATCATAAAGCATCTCTCCTTTTGAATTTAATGCGCTTGTGTTTTCTGATTGTGTCCGAACAGATAATGTTTTATCCGGCCTTGTTTTCGTCTATTATGTTTTTGATCTCGCGCGCGGCGTCCTCGACCACGCGGTTTATAACAATATAATCATAGTTGTTCATCTGCGTCAGCTCCCATTCGGCGGCCTTGACGCGCTTCTCTATCTCTTCGGCGTCCTCGGTGCCGCGCCCCGACAGCCGCTCGCGCAGAACGTCGAGATTCTCGGGCGCGATAAAAATATAAACGCCCTCGGTGTTGTTGTCCCTGAGCTTTAGCGCGCCCTGCACGTCGATCTCAAGCAGCACGTCCCGCCCGGCGTTAAGATTGCTCTCAACGTATTCGAGCGGAGTTCCGTAGTAGTTTTCGCTGAACTCGGCCCATTCCATAAACTTGCCCTCGTCGATCATTTTGAGAAACTCGGGCACGGTCTTAAAGAAGTACGTGACACCTTCGGTGTCCTCGTCTCTGGGCGGGCGGGTCGTGGCCGATATCGAAGGCACGATATTCGGGTCGCTCTCCCGCAGCTTTTTCAGCACCGTTCCTTTGCCGACCCCCGAGGGACCCGACACAATAATCAAAAGTCCTTTATTCATCCTTGTCACCGTCTTCCCCGCTCTGTTCGGCGCGTCCCGCGATAGTTTCGGTCTGTATCGCCGAAAGTATTATGTGGTCGCTGTCGGTCACTATGACCGATCGGGTCCGTCTGCCGCAGGTGGCGTCTATAACCATGCCGCGCTCCTTGGCCTCCTGCACTATGCGCTTGATAGGCGCCGAGTCGGGGCTCACGATAGCGATGACCCTCGCGCCGGAAACGATGTTTCCGAATCCCACGTTAATAAGTTTCATAGCTGTCTCACCTTGATCACTCTATATTCTGTATCTGTTCTCTTATTTTTTCGATTGTTGATTTCATCTCGACCACATGGCGTGTCAGTTCTATATCGCTGCACTTCGAGCCGATGGTGTTGGTCTCGCGGTTCATCTCCTGAACGATAAAGTCAAGCTTTTTGCCGATCGGGCCGTTTTCCTCAAGAGCCGCCCCGAACGCCTTGATGTGGCTTTTAAGGCGCACCGTCTCCTCGTCGACAGCCACCTTGTCGGCGAATACTGCCGCTTCGGTCAGGATCCTGCTCTCGTCCGCAGATGCTCCGATCTCAGCCAAAGTGTCGTTAAGCCTCTTCCTCAGCCTGTCTTGGTACTCGATCACGGTTTGCGGCGAGCGTTCCTCGACCGCGTCGGTGTGCGCGGCGAGAGTGTCAAGATGCTCGAGTATGCTTTTTTTGAGCCGCTCTCCCTCGCTTATCCTCATGGCGATGAATCCCTCAAGGGCGATCCCGAGAGCCTCGTCGATCGCGCTTTTGACGGCTTCCTCGTCGATCTCTTTGTACTCGATGTCAAAAATATCGCCGAAGGCCGAAAGCGTGCTCATTGATATATCGTCCGAAAGACCGAACTCCGAAAGCTCCCTGAGGCTCGATATGTATGATTCAGCCAGCGTCTTGTTGAGCTTCACCTGCTTGTTGTCGTCCTCAATCTTGCTGATAGAGGCGTAGACCTCGACCTTTCCGCGTGATATGCTGCCCGCCAGGCGGCTCCTGATATGTTCCTCCAGAAAGCCGTATATCCTTGGGGTTTTTATGTTGTAGTCGGCGTACCGATGATTGACCGCCTTGATCTGCACGCTGACCTCGTATGTTTCGTTAAATACCGTTTCGGCTCTGCCGAATCCCGTCATGCTCCTGATCATTCAATTACCTCGCAATTTTGTGCAATTTTGCCGCCTCGATTTCGGCGCGCCGAGAGCTAAAATAACAGCGTCGGTGATAACATTGCCGAAAATCTCCCATATTAGAATTATTATACCACAAATTCGGCGGTTTGCAATAGGTAAATTGATTTTGAAACACATTTGTAACATTTAAGAAACACAAATGTTAGAGATGCGAAATCGTAATGTAAGCAAAATTTGTTTGAAAATTTATAATTTCGCGGAAGTTTTTTGAATGTTTACAATTTGTTCACATTTCCGGCAAACGCCCGAAAACACGCGATTTTCGCGGTGTGAACGCACATTTTTTGAGGCTTTTTTATCTATATATAAAAAGTCGGTATTGACATTTTCTTCAAATCATTGTATAATCAGAACATAGTTTTAACAAGCAGAATGGAAAATTTGTGATTTATTTTCTTGTTTTCTGCTTTTTAATGCTATTGTCAAAAATATTCGCGGAGAGGATGTGACCATAGGATAAAAGCTATGATAAGACACGCAAGATTTTTGGAGGTTTTTTGTTTTGAGTTTTAGTTTTAGAAAAAGTATGAGAAGAATTGTTGCAACACTTGTGGCTTTGATGACAATTTCTGCTTTTATAATAGTACCGGCTTATGCCGATTTTGACGACATTGACGAACCGGCTCAATACTACGGTGTTGTACAAGTCTCGAGTCTTAATGTCAGACAGAGCGCGTCTATGGACGCGGGAATAATAACCACTCTGAATTACGGCTCGCGCGTTAGAGTTAATTGGATCGAACCCGGTTGGGTTTGCGTTGCTTATAATAACGACGGTCTGATGGGATACGTTTCATCGGATTACATAACGGTTTACGACGGCACTGTTCCCGACGCCACCGAGGGCGGTCAGGCGGTTTGCGATCTGGCGGCTCAGTTCTTGGGCGTCCCCTACGTTTGGGGCGGCACAACGCCTTCGGGCTTTGACTGCAGCGGACTTTGCCAGTATGTATACGCACAGCTTGGCATCAAGATCGCCCGCGTTGCGGATGATCAGATGAAAGAAGGCGTTTACGTTACAAGAGATCAGCTGATGCCCGGCGATCTGGTCGGATTCGGTTCCGGCGGATACGCTTCCCATATAGGTATCTACGTGGGCGACGGCATGATGATACACGCGCCCCACACAGGCGACGTTGTTAAGTACACAAGCATTGATTCGGATTATTACGCAAGCCGTTTCTTGGGCGGCAGACGCATTATTTATTAATTAGCAGGGCATTAAGGCGGAGTGGCGTTTTGCCACTCCCTTTTTCTCATTATTTATAAATAAGGGGTAGGAATATGACCGTAGATGAGCTGAATAAAATAATAAGGTCGGGAGCGATACCCGCCGCGCTGTTCTTTTTCGGCGAGGAGCGGTTCATGCTCGAAAACCGCCTGGCGGCGCTTCGGAAAAAACTGCTGCCCGGCGGTCTCGAGGAGTTCAATCTCGCGATCCTTGAGGGAAAAACGACCGCGGCGGATATCATAGCGGCGGCCGAGGTGCTGCCCCAGATCGGGGAGAGGCGGCTGGTGATCGTCAAAAACAGCGGGCTTTTCGCGAATTTGACCGCGTCCGAGTTCAAGGCCGTCAAGGCGTATGTGCCGGAGCTTCCGGAGTACGCGTGCCTGGTTTTTGTCGAGCCCGAGTTCGACCCTAAAAAGGTGCGCTCGCTCAAGTTCATAGAGGACGCGGGCGGCGCGGTGGTCAACTTTGAATATATGCCCGTGAACAAGCTCGAGGTATGGACCGAAAAGCGGCTCGCCAAAGCCGACAAGGATATAATCGCCCGCGACCTGAGCTATCTTGTGCGGCTCGCGGGGCCGTCTATGGCGGGGCTCGACAAGGAGTGCGGCAAGCTTATACTGTACCTCGGGGATGCCCGCCGCAGAGTCACGCGCGAGGATATCGACGCGGTAGTGCCCAAATCCGCCGAGGTGCGGCTCTATGATATTTTCGGAAAGCTGCTGGCGGGCGGCAAAAGCGTCGGGCTGGCGCGGGAGCAGATGGCGCGGCTCAAGACCGAAAACGCCTCGCCCACAATGGTGCTGAGCGTGCTGCTCGACCAGGTGTATGAGCTGCTGCTTTGCAAGCTTTTGAAGCAGGACGGCATGACCGCAGCCGAGATGGTCGGATATTTCGACCGCAAGCCCCCGCTTTTCGCCGTCAACAAGGCGGTGGAAAACGGCAGACGCTTCAGCGAGGGCGCGCTCAAGTCACTGGTGCGCGAAGGCCTGGGATATCTCACGGATATCAAAACGGGAAAAATTGACGGCTGGGACGCCGCCGAGCTTTACGCCGCGGAGATAACTCTGAAAAAGTAAATCGAAACCGACCGTAAAATAAATTTCGGGCCCGCCGAATAAAATTCTCGAATTTGTTTGACAAACCTCATATTTTGTGGTATTCTTATTAATGGTATGAAATTTTGGAGGATCACACGCGAAGTAAAATTTGCTAAAAAATGCGGCGGCAAGCGCCGCAAAGCGTGATTTGACCGATACCGCAAAAGGAGGTGAGTCTTTGACTGACGAGCTGAAACTTATTAAAAAAGCGCAAAAGGGCGATGTTTCGGCCTTTGAGCAGATCATAACCAGATATCAATCCGTGGTGTACGGCGTGTCTTACAGATACGCGGGAAATCCGGAAGACGCGTCCGACATGGCGCAGGAGATCTTTCTCAAAATGTTTCGCACGATAAACTCGTTCAAATATAAATCAAGACTCTCCACCTGGATCTATCGCGTCGCCACAAACACCTGCCTCGATATGCTTAAAAAGCGCAAAAACGGCATTTCGGAGAGCGCGTACCCGTACGACGGCGGATATGAGGACTTAGACGGCAATCAAAATTTTGCCGAGATCGAGGACACCCGCTACATGCCCGACAAAAAAGCCGAGGAATCCGAAACCAAAGACGTTATCAACCGCGCCATAGGCCGTCTGCCCGACGACTACAGGACCGCGGTCATACTCAGGGATATAAGAGGGCTGTCTTACGATGAAATAGCGGAAATTACCGACTGCTCGGTCGGAACCGTGAAATCCCGAATAAGCCGTGCCAGGAAAAATTTAAGAGAAATTTTATCGGAAGATCGGGAACTTTTTGAAGAATTTTTCGTCTAATATAGTGAAGGCGGAAATAAGCGGCTTTTTATACATAATTTCATAAATTTTCACGCCGCATATACCGTTAAATACACAGGAAGGAGGGGTACCATGTCAGATTTTGAAAAGGACAACGAGCTCAGAGAGAAGTACAGCGATGTTATGGGCAGTATTGCCGACGATATCCGTCAGATCAATCTGGATGAAAAGACCGAGGAGCGTCACTTTGATTTCGAGGCCGGTTCCGATGAATTTGACGCTGCCCCCATCAAAATGAGCGAATCAACCGTCGAAGGAACCGATGCCGCATACGCGGAGACGATTCCGGGGCATGAGGGAGAGGCGGTTTCGGCCGAACCCGAGCCCGAGGCGCTTTCGATGATCGGAACAGAGGCGGTCCCGACGGAGGCCGAGACGGAAGCTTTGATAGCGAAGATCAAGAGCGAGACCTTGGCCGAGATCGGCACCGAAGCGTTCCCGGCAGAGAACAAGACGGATGTTTTGGAGGTCGAGGCGGAGGAAATCCCCGCGGTGCCCGCGGCGTTTGAGAACGCGGACAGCGATCTTGATATTTTAAGCTGCGAGCAATGCTCCGACATGCTCTGCGATTACGTTTCCGACGTTCTTGACAAGGACGAAGCGGCTGTCGTTGAGGCGCATTTGAAAGACTGCGAAAACTGCCGCCTCGAATACTACGAGATAAAGGACATGATCGGCGTTCTCGGCGCGAGCAGCGTGCCCGAGCCGCCCGTCGACTTCGCGGCCGCTCTTCACAGCAGGCTCACAAACGCCGTGCCCGAGGTCAAGGCGGAATACGCCAAGCTGAATGAGCACGGAATAGACGGCTCAAATATTATCGACAAAGTTCGCGGCGCGTTCGATACCGCGGTATCGAAGATCAATCATGTTATCAAAAACGCCAATTGGAAAATCGTGGCTCCCGCGGCGCTCAGCGCGGTGCTTGTTCTGGGGGTCGCGGGCAGCGGAATGTATCAGGTCATGAAGTCGTCAGACGAGATATATGACTTTTCGGACAACGCGGCGATCGCCGACGCGAGAGCGACGGCGCGCCCCAGCTCAAGCGGGCTTGACGACTATGTGACCGGCGCCAAAGGCGGTTCTTCGAGTTCCACTCCGTCGCCGCGCTCGACCGCGTCGCCCGTTTCGGGTTCGGGAAGCACGGCTTCGGGCGGATATTCGGCGTCGACCGTGCCGAGAGTAACGCCGAGACCGTCCGCTTCAACGTCATCCTCGGGCCTGCCGAGCGTGAGCTCAAGCTCGCGCAGCAGCTCGACTTCAACAACTCCGAGCACAAGCTCATCAAGCAGAACGACGAGCACCGCGAACTCGACAAACAGAACGACCTCATCGGGCACGACGACAAGCAGGACAACGACCTCGTCGTCAAGTTCGGCAAAGGCGGCTTCGCCCACGCCCACGCCCACAAAGAGACCGTATGTAACGCCGAAGATCATACTGCCCGATATAGCGTCGGGGGTCACATCTCCCACATATGTGGCGCCCGAGACAGTAGCGGCTGCCACGCCGCCGCCGTTTGTGTATGTTCCGACGGTCACGCCGGAGCCCGAGGCGGTTCCCGCTCAGGCGGCCGAGATAAGCGGCGAGGGCAAGACGGCGGCAACGCCCGCTCCCGCTGCGGCGCCGACCGCAACGCCGAGACCCGCCGTGACGCCGACGCCGAGACCCACCGCGACGCCGAAAACAACGGCCGCACCGCCGCCTACGGCCACGGCAAAGCCCGGAACGACTGCGGCCCCGTCAGCAACGCTTAAGCCGGGCTCGACCAAGGAGGCCGACCGCAAGCGCAGCGCCGACGGCGAAACGGCCGAGTACGCCGAAAAAGCCAAGAGTATGGAAAACGCTTCGGTCATCACATGCGAGGTCACGGATAAGGCTGTGCTTGACGAGATCATGAACTCAAGTCTCGCCGATTGCTCCAAGATTGACAAAAACGGAGAGATCACGCTCTATTTCGGAAAAGACGATTATCAAGCGTTTACCGATTACATGAAAGAAAAGGGCTTGAACTATTCTCTGGTGTCGCTCGGCAGCGGCGACGATGTGAAAGTCACGATCAAAGACAACACTAAAAAATAAAATAAACCGCCGAGGCGTCAGCCTCGGCTTTTTAATACATAAATCACATAACTCTCAAACACATAAGCTCGTATGCGCGTTATCGGCGCTTGCGGCGCCGCGGAAGCTTAGCGCGACAGCGGTATCTCGGCCGCGAACTCGACCGTTCCCGGTTGATTGGAAAGCCTTATCGAGCCTTTGTGCAGCTCGGTGATCGACTTCGCGATCGCCAGTCCAAGGCCGTATCCCCCCGCCGAGCGCGTCCGCGACTCGTCCTCGCGGTAGAAACGGTCGAATATTCTCTCTCCGTCGAGAGGGACCTCGCAGCTGTTGCGCACCGTCAGCCGCGCTTTGCCGTCGGCTTTTTTAAGGCTGAGCGAGATCTCCCCGCCGCCGTCGGTGTATTTCACCGCGTTGTCCAGCAGTATCAGAACAAGCTGCTTTATCCTGCTCTCGTCGCCCAAAACATAAACATCGTCCTCGACTTCGTCTGTGAAGCTGAGCTTTTTTTCATATATGACCGCTTCGTATGTTAGAATAACGCTCTCCGCCGCCTGCGAGAACGAGATCTCGCCAAGTTCGGCGCCGTCGTCCGCACCGCAGTCCATCCGCGCCAGATAGAGCAGGTCTCCGGTCAGCTCAGCCATGCGCGCGGCCTCGTCCTTGATGTACATGAGCCACTTTTTTTCGCTGTTTATCGTGCTGTCTCCGTGGGCCAGCAGCACGTCCGCGTTGGTGTTGATCGTCGTCAGCGGCGTTTTGAGCTCGTGGGAAGCGTCGGCGATAAAGCGGTTCTGCTTGTCCCACGCCTCCTTTATCGGCCGTATGGCGCGGTTGGCGAAAAACAGGCTGATCAAAAACACCAGCAGCAGCGCCGCCAGCAGCACCACGCTCAGCGTCAGCGTCAGATTTTTCAGCATCGTTATCTGCGCCTCCGCTCCCGCGAGATTCAAAGAATAATTTGTCTCGCCGAGCTCGTTTTGGTAGGCGCTCAGCATGTATTTATAATATCCGTTCTCGGTTTTTATGTAGCGCGTCGTCGGCTCGCCCGAATATTCCGCTTTGGCGCCGCTTATGACCCCGCTGTAAAAGCTGTCGCTGTACTCTATGGGCGAGCGTTTTTCCAGAATATTCCAATCGCTGTCGAGGCGCAGCGACGCGTTCTCTATCATATCGGGCCTGTCCGCGGGTTCATCGTTTCGGGGCGGCTCGGCGATATCGCCTCGGGGTTTGAAGCCTATGTCGCGGTCAGCGCGCATCCTGCCGTCGGCGGCGAAAAAGCTGCGGCGGACCATGTTTTCAAGCTCCCTGTCCGCGTTCCGCACCGAAAACGCCAGCACCAGCGCGAACGCCGATATCAGCAGCACAGAGATCAGGGTCATATTAATGATCAAAAATTTGTTTCTAAGCTTCTTAAACATAATAAATTCCTTTTTATTTCAAAGTATACCCAACGCCGCGGACCGTGACTATCTGCGTCTCGGAGCCAACGTATTTCAATTTTTTCCTCAGAAACGAGACGTAAACCTCCACGTGGTTCGATTCCGCCTCGGAGTCAAAGCCCCACAGCTTTTCGATTATCATATCTTTCGAGAGTACAGCGTTACCGTTGGTTATGAGATATTCCAAAAGCTCGGATTCCTTGAGCGTCAGGCTTATGCTTTTGCCGCCGCTGCTCAGGGTCAGGCTTCGGGTGTCCAGCTCGATATCGCCGAAGGCCATCCCGCTTTCGGGCACCACCTCGCCCCTGCGCCTGCCGAGAGCGCGTATCCTCGCCAGCAGCTCCTCGGTGTTAAAGGGCTTGGGCAGATAGTCGTCGGCTCCACTGTCAAGGCCGCGGACCCTGTCCGAGATACCGCTTTTGGCGGTCAGCATAATGACCGGAGTGTCTATCCCCTCGGCTCTCAGATTTTTTATCACGTCGATGCCGTTCATTTTGGGCAGCATCAAATCAAGCACGATCACGTCGTATATCCCGCTTAGGGCGCAGTCCAGGCCCGCCTCCCCGTCGTTAACGCTGTCAACCGTGTATTTCTGCTTTTTGAGCAGCGAGGTCAGCGCCTCGGCCAAATGCAGCTCGTCCTCCACGATAAGCACTCGCATATTCATCAGTCCTTTCGGAACAATTTTATCACATCAATATTATATTAGCAATCAATTCTTAAAATTTTCTTAAAAACCCCTTGTTAGATCAAATCTTTAGTGTTATAATATTACGGAATTACCCGTGAAAGGAGAATTTGCGTATGAAGCTTTACAATACCATGACAAATAAAAAAGAGGAATTCGTGCCGATCAACAAGGACGAGGTTATGATGTACTCCTGCGGCCCAACGGTGTACAATTATTTTCATATAGGCAACGCGCGGCCGTTTATAATTTTCGACACGCTGCGCCGCTATCTTGAGTACCGCGGCTACAAGGTGAAGTTCGTGCAGAACTTCACGGATATAGACGACAAGATGATAAACAAGGCAAACGACCTGGGCATAACCGTGGCGGAACTGGCCGAGCGGTATATCGCCGAGTATTTTAAGGATGCCGACGGCCTGGGTATCCGCCGCGCGAGTGTGCACCCCAGAGCCACCGAGAATATCGGCGCGATAATAAATATCATAAAAAAGCTGGTCGATAAGGGCTACGCCTACAACGTGGACGGCGACGTGTACTACAGCACAAAAAAGTTCAAGGAATACGGCAAGCTGTCGCACCAGCCGCTTGACGAGCTTGAGAGCGGCGCCAGGATCGACATAAACGAGGATAAGCGCGACCCGATGGACTTCGCGGTATGGAAGAAACAGAAGCCCGGCGAGCCCGCGTGGGACAGCCCGTGGGGCAAGGGCAGGCCCGGCTGGCACATCGAGTGCAGCGCGATGGCCAACAAATATCTGGCCGACACGATCGACATCCACAGCGGCGGCCGCGATCTTATCTTCCCGCACCACGAGAACGAGATCGCCCAGAGCGAGGCGGCGAACGGCTGCGCCTTCGCCAACTACTGGGTCCACAACGGATATATAAATATAGACAACCGCAAGATGTCAAAATCCCTCGGCAACTTTTTCACCGTGCGCGATGTGGTGAAGGAGTTTGACTACGAGGTGATACGCTTCTTCATGCTGTCGGCGCACTACCGCAGTCCGATCAACTTCAGCAAGGACCTTATGGAATCGTCAAAGGCGGCTCTGGACAGAATATATAACTGCCTGAAGACTTTGAAGTTTTTGAGCGGAGCGGCTGAGACCGCGGAGTTTAAGAACGGCGAAGCCGGGATCGCAGCGGCACTTGACAAGCGCAAAGAGCAGTTTATCGCCGCGATGGATGACGACCTCAACACCGCCGACGCGATCTCGGCTCTGTTTGACATAGTGTCCGACGTGAACGTGAATCTGATCGGCGGCAACCCCTCAAAACAGATGGCGGATAAGGCTTACGGCCTGCTCAAGGAGCTGGGCGGCGTTCTGGGACTTCTCGATAATGAGAAAGATGACGATGTCCCCGCCGAGATCACCGCGCTGCTTGACGAGCGCGCCGACGCCAGGAAGAACAAGGACTGGGCCAAGTCCGACGAGATACGCGACAAGCTGAAAGAAATGGGCTACACCGTGAAAGACACCAGACAGGGCCAGCAGCTGATAAAAGAATAAAAATAATTATGTTAGAAACAATACTAAACGAATTAAATCTGTCAAAGACCCCGCCGGGCGAATACTCGGCGCTGACGCTGGCGTATCTGGGCGACTGCGTTTACGAGCTGTACGTCAGGAGCTACCTTGTCAAGGACGGCAACAAAAACGTCAACACCCTGCACAAGACCGCCACAAAGCACGTGTGCTGCGCGGCGCAGGCCGAGCTTTACCGAAAGATAGAAAACAAGCTGACAGACGAGGAAGCGGCTGTCTTCCACCGCGGCAGGAACACCAAATCCCACGTGCCGAAAAATTCCGATATGCGGGACTACCGCGACGCCACCGGAGTGGAGGCGCTTATCGGCTGGCTGTACTTAAAAGGCGAAAAGCAAAGGATATGCGATTTGCTGAGATACATTTTTGATTGATCGGAGGAAGTGTAATGAACGCTGAGTTTAAGTTCAAAAATATAATTATGATAATATTGGGCGGAGCCGTTATGGGCTTCGCTCTGGAATTTCTGCTTGTGCCCGCAAAGATAGCGGCGGGCGGCGTCAGCGGCGTCGCGACTATCTTGTATTATCTGTTCAGACTGCCGGTCGGCGTTATGGTGTTCGTGATAAACATTCCGATATTCCTGATCGGAATGAAGGAATTCAGCTGGAGGTTCCTGCTCACGTCAATAATCGGCACCGCGGCCATGTCGGGCGCGGCGCAGCTTTTCGAGCTTGACTTTTTCCAAAAATTCCTGCCGCTGTCCGAGGACATTTTTCTCTGCTCGGTGCTGGGCGGCGCCATATACGGCGCGGGGCTCGGCATCACGATACGCGCGGGCGGCACCACCGGAGGCACCGACATCGTGTCGCTGGTGCTCAAAAAGAAGTTCCCGAATTTCTCGGTGGGCCAGCTTATTATTTTCATTGACGGCGCGGTGATCGCCGCGGCCGGTATCGCGTTTAAAAGCATGGAGACGATCTTGTATTCGGCGGTGCTGCTGTTCGTCAGCTCGTACGTGCTCGACACAATGCTCGCCGGCGTTGACTTCGCCAAGATCGTGTATATAATCTCGGAAAAGAACGCCGATATCTCAAAGGCTATCAGCGAGAGGATCAGCCGCGGCTCCACCGCCTTAAACGGACATTCCTACTACAGCGGAATGTCGCGGGACGTGCTTATGTGCGTCATGCGCAAGTACCAGGTGCCGCCGCTCAAGCAGCTGGTGACCGAGATCGACCCGTCCGCCTTCGTGATAGTGACCGACGCCAAAGAAGTCATAGGCGAAGGCTTCAGATACGACCTGAAGCCGAAAGAAAAATAAAATCAAAGCGCCTCTCTGAGCGGATACTTTTAAACAAAATTTTTACAAAAAAACTGTTGAAAAGTATATTGATATGTGATAAAATATATGGTTAGAAAGAAAAAATCAACCATACAAGGGGGAATTATAATGGATTCAAACGAAATCAAAGATTTACAGATCCACGCGGCCCATGTGAGAAAGATGGCTCTTGAGGCCGTTCACGCGGCGGGCGCGGGTCATCCGGGCGGCTCGCTTTCGGTAGCCGACATCCTCACTTACCTTTATTTCAAAGAGATGAATGTCGACCCGAAGAACGCTAAGGATCCCGACCGCGACAGATTCGTGCTGTCGAAAGGACACTGCTCGCCCGCTCTTTACGGAATTCTGGCGGAGCGGGGATTCATTCCCAAGGAGGACATAAAGGGATTCAGAAGCATCGACAGCTATCTGCAGGGCCATCCCGATATGAAAAAGGTAAACGGCGTTGATATGTCAACAGGCTCGCTGGGCCAGGGCATAAGCTGCGCCAACGGCATGGCGCTCGCGGCCAAGCTGGACGGCAAGAGCTACCGCGTTTACACCGCGCTGGGCGACGGCGAGATCGAGGAAGGCGAGGTATGGGAGGCGGCCATGTTCGCCGCTCACTATAAGCTCGACAACCTGACCGCGTTTCTTGACTTCAACGGTCTGCAGATAGACGGCGAGATCACCAAGGTCATGAACTCAACGCCGATAGACAAAAAGTTTGAGGCGTTCAACTGGCACGTTATCACGATCGACGCCCACGACTTTGATCAGATCGAGGCGGCGGTAAACGAGGCGAAGCAGACCAAGGGCAGGCCCACGCTTATCATGGCGAAGTCCGTAAAGGGCAAGGGCGTATCCTTTATGGAGGGTCAGGCGGCATGGCACGGCACGGCTCCCAACGACGAGCAGTACGCGCAGGCGGTTTCGGAGCTTGACGCATATATCGATTCTCTCGGAGGTGACAAATAATGAACTATAAAATAGGTGAAAGTATAGCTACAAGACAGGCATACGGCGACGCTCTGGTCGAGTACGGAAATGACCCCAGAATAGTCGTTATGGACGCCGACCTTTCAAAGTCCACCAAGACAGACGGCTTTAAGGCGACATATCCCGAAAGATTCATCAACACGGGTATCGCGGAGGGCAACATGATGGCGACCGCGGCAGGTCTTGCCACCTGCGGCAAGATAGTTTTCGCCAGTTCGTTCGCGATGTTCGCGGCGGGAAGAGCCTTCGAGCAGATCAGAAACTCGATCGGCTATCCGCACCTGAACGTTAAGATAGGCGCGACCCACGCGGGCATCTCGGTGGGCGAGGACGGCGCCTCGCACCAGTGCCTTGAGGATATAGGCATTATGCGCACGATCCCCGGCATGGTCATCTTAAACCCCGCCGACGCGGTCGAGTCAAACCTGGCGGTCAAGGCCGCTATCGACTACGACGGTCCGGTATATCTGAGATTCGGCAGACTGGCCGTTCCCACGATATTTGACGAGAACTACAAGTTCGAGATCGGCAAAGGCGTCTTGCTTAAGGACGGCTCCGACGTAACGCTGATAGGCACCGGCCTTTTGGTTCCCGCCTGCACCGAGGCGGCTGAGATATTAGCCGGCGAGGGCATAAGCGCGAGGGTCATCAATATGGCGACGATCAAGCCCATAGACAAGGACATAATTATAAAAGCGGCCAAGGAGACCGGAGCCGTGGTCACCGCCGAGGAGCACAACGTTATCGGCGGACTGGGCAGCGCTGTTGCGGAAGTCCTGGTCGAGAACGCGCCCGTTCCCATGAAGCGCGTCGGCACGCAGGACGTTTTCGGACGTTCCGGAAAGCCGTACCCGTTGCTTGAGATGTACGGCCTCGATGCCAAGACCATCGCGGCGAAAGCCAAAGAAGCGATAGCGATGAAATAAAATTTAACAAAAAATGTCCCTCGGCGGCGCCGTGGGATATTTTTTTGTGCGGGCTTGCCAAATTTTGAAGGTAATAGCGGCATATTTTGTGTAATATATACTTGAATTGACGGCGTTTTTGGGATATAATGTATCATAATTGGGTTTTTATTGGCATTTGGGACCCGATAAACCGAATAAAGCTCCGAAAGGATTGAAATACATTGAACGCGATACGATTGATCCTCGCGATCTGGGCGGCCAAGCTGGCGTCCGTCGCGGGAAGGATCATAGGCAAAAAATCATCGTCGTCGCCCGGAGTGCTGGCGCTCAAGATATGCCCGAGTCTTATAAGCACGCTCAAGAAAAACGTTAAAAAGGGCGTTATAGTGACCTGCGGCACCAACGGCAAGACGACCACGAACAATCTGCTCAACAGTTCGCTGAAAAAATACGGATACGCCACGGTGTGCAACACGCTGGGCGCCAACATGGTGGGCGGGATCGCCACGGCGTTCGCGCAGGCGTGCGATATTTTCGGCAGGTTCAAGGCCGACTACGCGGTGCTTGAGGTCGACGAGGCCTCGGCGCGCCGAGTATTTAAGCACATCAAGCCCGACTATATGCTGATAACCAACCTTTTCCGCGACCAGCTGGACCGCTACGGCGAGATCGACATAACCGTCGACCTGCTCAACGAGGCGATCAACATGGCGGACGGCGTGAAGCTTATCCTAAACGGCGACGACCCGCTGACCGCGCAGTTCGGCGAGGGCCGCGACGCGGTCTATTTCGGAATCTCGGAGCAGGTGCTGCCCGAGACCAACGAGACCAAAGAGGGACGTTTTTGCTTAAAGTGCGGCGCCGAGCAGGAGTATAACTATTTCCACTACAGCCAGCTGGGCGACTACTACTGCCCAAACTGCGGCAACAAGCGCCCGAATATCGACTACGCCGCCACCGGCGTCGACCTTTCGGAGTCGATGAAATTCACGGTGGGCGGCAGGCGGATAGATGTCAATTACCGCGGTTTTTACAACATCTACAACATACTCGCGGTGTACGCCGCGCTGAACACGATAGGCATCAAGACCGAAAACTTCAACGAGATACTCTCGGACTACAAGCCCCAGATCGGCAGAATGGAGCTGATACCGATGGGCGGCAAGCCGTTTATCTTAAACCTTGCCAAGAACCCCGCGGGCTTCAATCAGGCTATACAGACCGTGCTGCTCGACAAGCGGCCCAAGGACGTTATCGTCGCGATAAACGACCTCGCCAACGACGGGCGCGACGTGTCGTGGCTGTGGGACGTGGATTTTGACAAGCTCGGCGGAGCCAACCTCAGGCAGCTTATAACCTCCGGAATACGGCGGTACGATATGTGCCTGCGTTTTAAGTACGCCGATATGAAGGTCGATCTGGCCACCGAGGATATGAAGTTCGCGCTCACGAGGTGCTTTGGCAATAAAGACACCGAGGTGTGCTATGTGCTGGTCAACTACACCGCGCTTTATCCCACACAGACCGCGATGCTCGAATACAAAAAGGAAGCCGACGCGGCGCTTCCCGCCCCGACGGATAAGGGAGGTGCCTTGAGTGCAGAATAACTATGAGATAAATATAATACATCTTTATCCCGACCTTTTGAACCTTTACGGCGACCGCGGCAATATCGCCTGCATGGAAAAGCGCCTCGAGTGGCGGGGCATCAAAGCCAACGTCAGGACCTGCACCAACAAGGACCACAGCATTGATCTGTCGGGCGCGGATATAATTTTCGTGGGCGGCGGCTCCGACCGCGAGCAGGAGATCGTGTGCAATCTGCTGCTCAAAAAGAAGGACGAGCTTATAAAGCACGTGGAATCCGACGGCGTGCTCGTGGCGGTCTGCGGCGGCTATCAGCTGCTGGGAAAATACTACAAGACCGCGAACACCAAGATCGAGGGCCTCGGGATACTGGATATATACACCGACTCGGGCGACACGCGCCTTATCAGCAACGTGGTGCTTGAGTGCGGCAGATTCAAAATGCCGATAGTGGGATTTGAGAACCATGCGGGCAGGACCTACCTGGGCGAGGGAGTGACCCCTCTGGGCAGGGTGCTGTTCGGGAACGGCAATACGGGCGACAGCGGATACGAGGGCGTTTTGTACAAAAACGTTATAGCCACCTATCTCCACGGTCCGCTTCTGCCGAAGAACCCGCAGCTCTGCGACTATATCCTCGAGCGGGCGCTCAAGCGCAAGTACCCGGATTTTGAGGGGCTTGAGCCGCTGGACGACGGAATAGAGATTCTCGCCAACGATTATATCGCAGACAAGTACGCGGGCGTAACGCAAATAAAGCGCCGCGCGTAATAGAATGTTAACATTTGTTTAATAATTACGTGATAAACTTTTGACAAAAATGTGTTAAAATAGTAATGTATGTAAATATCGTGATTGCATACGGGAGGACAACGGATGAGCTTTTTTGGGAAATTGTTTTCCGATAAGGACAAGGAAAACAATGAGTCGGAATATTTGGACCGGGTATATGAGAGCTTGGGCGATGAGAGCGACCTGGATCCGGACAGGATCCTGGACGAAAACAGCGCCGCCGACCCAATGTCGGCTTATGACGAAATTGAGTTTATGACAGACAATGAAGAGCTGCCATCAGACGCCGCGGAGCGCTCCGTCGGCGGTTTTGGCGTATCCGAAATCCCCGATATCGTTCAAGACGCCGAAAACGAGGCTCTCGAGATCACGCTCGAGCCCGAGAAGGGCGCTTTAGAATATGAAACCGAGCCGGAGGCGGAATTTGAGCCGCCCGAATATGAACCCGAACCTTTGACCGCGGAATATGCGGACGAAGAATCAATACCCGATAAACGATACGCGGACGACGCGCTTGATGCCGAGGAGTACGGATTCGGGGCGGATACCGAGGAAACCGAGCCGGAGGAAATGCTCCGTGCGTCCGAGGACGGCGCCGCCGAGCCCGAGAACGATTCGCCCGGGTCCGAAGATGTTTTTGACGAGAAAGACGCGTACGCGGCCTTTGAGGACGATAAGGGCGATACCGACGAGATGGACGTTGATCAGCTGATCAACGCCATGAAAGAGGCGGACGGCTACGTGGAGTCCGAGCCCGAGTATGAGACTGTTTCGGACGCGGCGGATAGGATGCCCGTTTCGGTGGACGATCCGTCATACGCGCTTTTGAGCGGGGACATCGACACCGAGGAGGTATACACCGCCTACGCGCCCAAGAGCATGCGTCCGAAGGTCACCGAGACCTCGTACTATGATCTGGACGACATGGAGGATCTTGATCCCGAGCCCGAAAAAGAGAGCAGATTCAAGAATTTCGTAACCAAAAACAAAAAGTGGATCATCGGCGCGGCGGTCGCGGCGGCGGTTGTTCTGACTACTGTCGGAGCGCTGTTTTTCGCCCGCTGGCGCATGAACCCTCTGATGGGATATACCGAGCTGTACGTCACAAAGGGCAACATAATTAAGACAATGGAGGCGGGCGGAAACGTTGAGCCGAACGCCAGGTACAACATAATCCCGCCGGTTAGCGGAACGATAATCGAGTCGCCTCTGAACGCGGGCGATACGGTTCGCGCGGGCGAGCTGGTCTATAAGATCGACGACACAAACGCGCAGATAGCGGTGCAGCAGGCCCAGAACGCGGTCAGCCGCGCCCAGCAGGAACCGACCGGCTCAACAACATCGTCCGGGCGGGTGAATATATACGCCAACTCGTCGGGAACGATAAGGGGACTCAATATCTCGTCGGGCAGCCGCATAAACGGCGGCCAGATCGCGACTATAACACAGGCCAACGGCACCGAAATAGGGCTTATCCCGTCGGTTACCGGAACGGTCGAGAGAGTAAACGTAAGCAACGGTTCCACGGTCAGCTCGGGGCAGGTCGTCGCTGTTGTTGCCGCCGACAGCGCATCAAGCGCGGGCGCGAACACAAGAGAAAACGACATAACAGCCGCTAATCTGGCTCTTGAGCAGGCGCAGAAGGACCTTGAAAAATACAAGATAGCGGCGCCCATAGACGGCACCATTCTTGTCAAAAACGCCAAGGTGGGCGAAAGCGTTGCCGAAGGCGCGAGCGATCAGCCCATGATGGTGATAGCCGATATGAGCAAAATGAAGCTTAAGATCGACGTTGACGAGCTGGACATCTGGAATATCGAACTCGGTCAAACCGTTGTTATCACGGTCAGCGCGCTGCCCGGCGAGACCTTCAGCGGCGAGATCACAAACATTGCCGGAGAGGGCGAAAAGAAGGGCGACGGCGTAACATCCTACGCGGTAGAGATAACCGTGAACGACCCGGGCAAGATCAAGTCGGGTATGAATGTTGACGCGAAGATCATCATAGACTCGGCTATCAATGTGCTTTCGCTTCCCGAGTCGGCGCTCTATGAGTCCGACGGCGAAAACGCGCTTGTTATAACAGACGGCGGAGAGGACGGCGAGGTTGTCGATCCCGCGGATTATCCCGATATCACCGTGCCTTCGGGCTACAGACTGGTAAAGGTAAAATACGGAGTCAGCGACGGCGACAACGTTGAGATCATATCGGGCCTGAGCGTTGGCGACGCGGTCCTTCACAAGGCGTCCGAGGAAGGCGAAAGCGAATCCGAGACGAAACCCGCCGATAACAAAAAGCCCGCGGCGCCCGACGATGCGGATGACAGAGACGACGATGCGGTCGCGCCCGAGGAGGATTCCGAAAACCTGGAGTCCACCGGAAAAGCGGCCACGGGCGTTATGGATATTTAATTGTATTAATTGGAGTGTACGGATGGTAAACTTTAACAGCGCGAGCGAAAACGGAGCGCCGGCGCGTTTGAAGCGCGCGGCGAAAGCCGCGGTATCGGGCGCGAGGGACGGTATCGCGCGGATAAAACTGAATAAAACTCAGGCGGGCTTTGTTGTTATCGCTTTTGCGGCCGCGGTTTTCGCGGCTGTGGCGATCGGGCTCGCTTTAAACTCGTCCGCCCTAAATGCGGCCTACGCCTCAAATCCGCTGGGGGCCGACACAGTTGCCCTCAAGATCAACGGCGAGCGCACCGGAATAACGGCGGACGGGCTGACGTCGCTCGCTTCGGAAAATCTCGATCTGTTTGAGGCGGTCGTTCCCTTTGCTAAAGCGGACGGCGTCGAGCTGCGCGGAACTTCGGGCAAGGGCCTTATCGGCACCGCGATAGTCACCGACGATTTGTTTTTTGAGTACGGAGCGATAGACGTCACAAAAGGCGCCGAGCTGACGCGGGCCGGTCTCGGCAAAAGCGAGGCGCTGATCTCCGAGGACCTGGCCGAGGGGCTGTTCGGTGAGGCCGAGCCCGTGGGTCAGAGCGTCAGGATCAACAACCGCTCATACGACGTTATCGGATTGTTCGGCGGGAAAAACGGCTGCGATCTGAGCGGCAGCGTGATACTGCCGTCGGGCGCCGCCAGGCTGGTGCTCAACTCGTCCGAACCGAACGAGTACGTGTTTATTACGCGCGGCGACACGGATGCCGCGCTCAAAAAAATCGACGGATTCGTGAATTCAAACATGAACAAAGTATCCGGCGGAAGCTGCGAGACCGAGATTTTGGGAAAGACTTCGGACGGGCCTTCGGCGGCATGGATCGCGCTCTACATTCTCATGCTGATAATCTGCGGCATCACGCTGGTTATGTTCCTCCTGTTCCCGTCGAGGAAGGCAGCCGATTTTTCGGAGGGCTTCGCCGCCGCTGACAAATATATTTATATTTTAAAAAGAGGGATATGCCCGTCGTTTTTGCTCGCGCTCGTCGGCTCGCTGATCGGAGCCGCGCTGGGGATCGGCGGCGCCGCGGCCTATACCGCGCTGAGCGGAGGCGGATTCTTTATGTCGGTTTCCGCGGCGGCCGTGCCTTTGGTGTCGGCGCCTCTGTTCGCGGTCTTGGCGGCGGCCGCGGCCGAAACAATAAAAAGGCCGGGCGGCCGACCGAAGATAAAGTCAAGGTGAGCGGAAATCCTCAATGCGTGGTTTGCGTGAGATAATAAAAAATTATAAAAAGCCCTTGAAATTTGGGCTTTTTTGTTATATAATTATTTAGTGCGCGCACGCGCAAAACTAAGACTAAGGAGTTTTTACATGAATATTTATAAATTATCCGAAATGACGCCCGAAAAAAAGGACTTTATCATGAAGCGCGCGGAGCTTGATATCTCCGAGCAGATGAAGGTCGCCAAAGAGGTGTCGGATGATATAAGGCGCCGCGGCGACGAGGCGGTGCTTGAGTACACCGAAAAGTTTGACCGCGTTAAGCTGACCGCCGACCGCATGAAGGTAAAGCCCGAGGAGATAGAAGAAGGCTATAAACGCCTCGACGAAAAGACCCGCGAGGCGCTGGCCTACGCGATCGGCAACATCCGCGACTTCCACTCAAAGCAGATGCCCGAGGAAATGTGGTTCACCGAGGTGGACAAGGGTCTGATGGTCGGCGAAAAGACCACGCCCATCGTTGACGTCTGCCTGTATGTGCCCCGCGGCAAGGGCAGCTTTCCGTCGGTGCTGTGCATGCTGGCGACTCCGGCTGTGGTAGCGGGAGTTGAGAAAATAGTGGTCGTGACTCCGCCCAACGAGCAGGGCGGCGTTGACGACGCGATACTGGCCGCCGCCAAGATAATCGGCGTTTCCGAGATATACAAAGTCGGCGGAATACAGGCCGTGGCGGCTGTAGCTTACGGCACCGAGACAATACCCAAATGTCATAAGATAATCGGCCCCGGCAACGCTTACGCAACCGCGGCAAAGCGCGTGCTGGCGAACTACATAGACTCGGGTCTGCCCGCGGGCCCCAGCGAGTGCATAATCCTGGCCGACGAGCACGCCGACCCCGAAAAGGTCGCGCTCGACTGGATGATAGAGGCGGAGCACGGCCCCGATTCGGCGGCGCTGCTGGTCACAAACAGCGAGGAGCTCGCGCATAAGGCGGCTAAGATAACCGAGCGCCAGCTCGAAAAGATCTCCGATAAGCGCCGCGAGTTCGTGACGACCAACTTCAATACCTACGGCGGAGCGATCATAACCGACAGCCTCGAGGAGAGCATCGCGTTTGTCAACGAGTACGCGCCCGAGCACATGGAGGTAATGACTGAAAAGCCGTTTGACGTGCTGCCCAAGATAAAGAACGCGGGCGAGATACTTCTGGGCGACTACACGCCGGTCACGCTGTGCAACTTTGTGCTGGGCCCCAACGCGATACTGCCCACGGGCCAGTTCGCCAAGACCTACTCGAGCGTGTCCGTTCTGGATTTCCTCAAGCGCTCGTCGGTGGGCTACGCCAGCCGCGAGGGCTTCGAGCGCGTCCGCGACTACGCCTACAGAATAGCGACTGTCGAGGGTTTTGATACCCACGGCCTTGCCGTAAAAGAGAGAAAATAAATTATTTTTTGCAAAAATAATCAGGCAATTGACACCCGCGGCCTCGCGAGCGATCGCAAAATGAATTATTGCAGGCAGAATAATTAAGCAATCAATATCCGCGGCCTCGCGGTCAAAACACGAAAATAAATTATTTGGGGTGATATTATGAAAAATACGATTACGGTCACCAGAAGATCGACCGAGACGGCCATAACCGTCAAGATCGAAAAGGGCGAGCTTGTTCCGAACTACAGAAAGCGGATAAAGACGCCGCTGCCCTTCCTAAACCACATGATCGAGCACATCGCGTGGAGAGCGGGGCTGAACATTTCGATCGGCATGGATTTTGACGCCTTCGAGCTCAACCACCTTGTCTGCGAGGATGTGGGAATGACTCTCGGCAAAGCCGTGGGCGAGTTTGTGCGCCTTAACGTGCCCTCGGGCTACGGCTCGGGTATCGGCATGATAGACGAGGCCGTCGCTGACGCGGTGATCTCGTTTGAGGACCGCTCGCTGTTTAACTTCAAAACCGATGTGGAATACTGCGAGACGGTGGAAAACATGCCCTCCGAGGAGCTTTTAACATTCCTTGACGGATTCGCCCAGGGTGCGCGCTGCACGCTCTTTGTGGAGCTGCGCTGCGGCCGGAACGGGCACCACATCTGGGAGGCGGTCTACCGCGGCGTGGGCATCGCGCTGGGACAGGCGCTCTCGGTCGACCCGAACAGAAAGGGCAAAACCTCCGGAGTTGCGGGAGAAGTGATGTATGAAATTTCAGCCGAGTGATTTTAAAAATATAATATTCGATATGGACGGCGTTATCACAAGCGAGTATATCTATTGGGATACCGCCGCTCTTACTGTGTACGAGCTGCTGCTCGATTATCGCTTTTACGGAAAGAGTGAGATTGACCGCGAAAGCTGCCTCGAAAACTACGGCGAGCTGAGGCGGCTGATTTTTGATAACGATAAAACGATACGCGCGGTCAAGGCGCTGGGCGTCAACACCAACTGGGACCTGGCGTATCTGACATTCTGCGTTTCGCGCTACCTCGAGCCCGAGCTTGCCGGCCTTGACGAGTGGCACTTCCGCTCGGTGCGCATGTTTATCGAGAACATCGTGGCCAAAGCGCCCGAGGTCTACGGCTTAGTTGGCGAGCTGGCGGCAGGCGCCTGCGGAAAGCCGAAGGAGGAATTTGAGCGCGCAAGCGGAGAGCTGTGGAAAAATCTGTATTCCTGCTTTCAGCGCTGGTTCAAGGACGACGGCATGTGCAGACGCGAAAAGCCGCTGATAGCGATAGACAAGATACGCGCGGCCCTTGATTATCTCAAAAAATCGGGTCTTCGGCTCGGCATCGGCACAGGCCGCCCGAGGGACGAGATCATGTATCCGCTGAAGGCTTGGGACATACTCAAGTTTTTTGACGAAAACATGATAGTCACATACGACGAGGTCTCGGCGGCCGAGCAAAGTCTGAGGCTGACGACGTCGATCGCCAAGCCGCACCCGTACGTGTTTTTAAAGGCGGCGCTGGGCCTCGATTATCCCGACAAAAAGATTGTGGGCAGCGCGTACGCCAAGAGCGTCGCGAGAGCCACCGCGGTAGTTGGTGACGCGCCCAGTGATTTTCTGGCGGCCAGAGTCGCCGAAATGCCGTTTGTCGGAGTGCTGACCGGAGTTGATAAAGCTGCTGCCGAGGCGTATTTCAAGACCAACAAGGCGGACTATATTTTTGACGATATAATGGGATTTTTGCCCGAAAAAATTTAAAAGGCGGGATAATATGAGCGATGCGATCAAGATAACCACACCGATAACAAAGGATAAGATAAAAATTTTAAAGGCGGGCGACAGCGTACTGCTCAGTGGCACGATCTACACCGCACGAGACGCGGCGCACAAGAGAATGATCGAGGCCCTCGAGCGCGGCGAAAAGCTGCCGATAGAGATAAAAGATCAGACTATATACTACGCGGGCCCCGCTCCGGCCAAGCCGGGCAGGGTCATCGGCTCATGCGGTCCCACCACCAGCGGGCGCATGGACGCCTACGCCCCGACGCTGATTCGCCTGGGGCTCACCGGAATGATAGGCAAGGGCGAGCGCTCCGACGAGGTTGTGAGCGCCATGACGGAATGCGGCGCGGTGTATTTCGGCGCCATCGGCGGCGCGGGCGCGCTTATCTCAAAGTGCGTGACCTCGGCCGAGGTTGTGGCCTACGAGGATCTGGGCGCCGAGGCGATCAGACGCCTGACTGTCGAAAACTTCCCCCTCACCGTGATAATAGACACCAAGGGCAATAATTTATATCACGACAGATAGTTTGCCGGAGAATACATTATGAATAAATCCAATATAATAGTGACGACCGCCGCTGTACTGATTCTGATTGCCGCGGCATTGTGCGCGACTATATTTTGTAATAACAGACAGGAGCCCGCCGAGGTAAACTCGGGTGAAGGCTCCGTAGTTTTTAATGCCGAAGAAGCTGCAAACGGCGTTCTGTGTTTTTCGGCCGTGTCCGATGAGTTTATTAATGCTTTTAACAAGGCCTATAAAACTGACAAAGGAACTGATTTTTTGCCGGCTCTTTCCGAATGGACAGCCTCCGACTATGCCGAAAGAGATGGCCGCGAAACGGTGCTATACACATTCAGCCGTGAACCTGACATTTGGTCGCTGCCGACTGTTTCCGTATACTCTTTTTTAGACAATGATTATATTCGGGAAATAAGCCTTAACTTTGACGACCACAGCTACTCGCCAAATCTCTTTAAACAATATGAGGAATTGTGTTATTACGCGATAAAGGCGGTAATGCCGGATTTATCGGGTGATGAAATTAAAGCAATTTATCAAGACTTAAATCAAAAGGCGTATGATTTCATTACAACAACGCCATATTCGTTGAACGTTTCGCCGTCGATAATTTATTATAATGACAGTATCGGCCTATATCCGTATTTTGCCATAGGCGAGCGGATGCACCTCTGTATTGTGCCGGTGACAAATGAATATTTGAAGCAGCTAAAAGATCAAGGCACTCATGTAACTGAAATTTCGGAGTTTCTTAAATTTACTCAAGTATGATTTATCAAATCGTACTTGACTAAATCAAACTTGTGTGATATAATATAAACATCAAAATGATCGGAGGTCATGACATGTTTATAGGCAGAGAACGCGAGCTTGCGGCTCTTGAGAGATTATATGATTCGGACAAGTTTGAATTCGCGGTCATCTACGGCAGACGGCGCGTCGGCAAAACCGCGCTTATCAACAAGTTTATTGCCGACAAAAGCGCGATATATTTCACGGGCGTTGAAAGCAACGCGAAGCAAAATCTTGAAAATTTTTCAAAAAGTATTATGGAATACGCGAGCGGAATTGACGCGGAAATGTCGTTCCAATCTTTTCAGGCGGCGTTTGAATACGTTTTTAAGCTTGCGGAAAACAAAAGACTTGTGCTCGCGATCGACGAGTATCCTTATGTTGCCCGTTCGTCCAAGAGCCTTGCTTCGACCTTGCAGCTTTTAATTGATAAAAATAAAGACACGTCAAAGCTTATGCTTATCCTGTGCGGCTCGTCAATGTCATATATGGATGATCACGTCCTCGCGTATAAAGCGCCGCTATACGGCAGGAGAACGGCTCAGATGAAGCTTTTGCCGTTTGATTTTGAGGAAGTCTGCCGCTATCTCAAAGAATTTTCGGACAGGGACAAAGCCTTGATTTACGGAGCCGTCGGCGGTACTCCGCAATACCTTTTGCAGATCGACAATAAACTGAGCGTTGAGGAAAATATTAAAAATACATTTTTGAATCCTGTTTCGTTTTTGTATGAGGAACCGATAAATCTGCTAAAGCAGGAGGTCAGGGAGCCGTCAATCTATACGGCGGTTATCGCCGCTATAGCCGCGGGGGCGTCAAGAATGTCGGAAATTTCAAGCAAAGTCGGCGAGGACGCGAACGTTTGCTCGATGTATTTGAAAAATCTTGTAAATCTCGGCATTGTGCGAAAAGAAACGCCTTACGGGGAAAAGATGTCGCGAAAGTCGATCTATTCGATCGAGGATAATATGTTTAGGTTTTGGTATCGGTTTGTGTTTGAAAACAATTCGATCATCGCCCGCGGCGCCGCGGATCTGCTGTATAAGCGCATTGAGCCGCATTTTTCGGAATATATGGGCAAGGTCTTTGAGGAGATCTGCAAGCAGTACCTTTGGAAAGCGCTTTTAAACGGCGATTGTCCGGTGGAGTTTTCTTCTCTCGGCCGCTGGTGGGGCAATAATCCGAGAGAAAAGCGGCAGGAAGAGATCGACATTATGGGCGAGCAGGATAAAAACACAGCCCTTTTTGCGGAGTGTAAATGGACAAACGAAAAGGTTGACATCGGCGTTTTGGAAACCCTTGTTAGGCGAAGCAATCTGTTTAATTATACGACAAAGCATTTTTATCTGTTTTCAAAATCCGGCTTTACAAAGGGCTGCAAAGATAAGGCGGCCGAAACGGGAAATGTGACATTGGTCGAGTACGCGGACATAACAGAGAAGATGCAAAACGAAAAACGTTGATAAGTTGATCGAGTGAAATAATCGAACGCCGCGGCGGAGCCTTCGCGATTTGGAAGATCAGGCATTTTAAAGGCCGAACAAGCATATAATTAATTATAACTTGCTTGGGGGTTGGTTCTGTGAGCTTTGATATGCGCAGCATTTTGGTTTATATATTCGGCTTGGGACTGCTGATCATCCTGTTTCGGGTATTAAAAAAGCCGCTCGGCTGGGCGGCAAGATTTCTTATAAGCTGCGCGCTGGGCGCGGTCGGCATTTTTGTGTTCAACCTGATTTTCGCCAAGGCGGGAGTGTACCTGCCGATAAACCCGTTCAACGCCCTGACGATCGGGGTGTTCGGTCCTCCGGGCTTTGTTATACTGTGGGTGCTGGCCTCGATAATTTAAGCGCCGCGCGCCGTTTTACCGAGGCTTTAAATTTTCGTATTTTATCAGAGCGAGAGTCTCCGCGGAGCTCTCGCATTTGTTTATTTTTTCCCTGAGCGCCGCACCGCCGGGCATCCCTTTGAAGTACCACGCCATGTGCTTGCGCCCCTCTAAGGTGCCGCGCCGCTCGCCCTTGAATTTGACCAAAAGCTCAAGGTGCCGCGCCGCGACCTCGCACCGCTCCCTGAGCGATGGCGGAGGAAGAATGGCGCCGTCTTTTAGGTAGGCGTTCACCCGCTCGAATATCCACGGGTCGCCCTGCGCCGCTCTGCCGATCATCACGCCGTCGCAGCCGGTGTATTCGAGCATTTTTTTGGCCGACTCTCCGCCGCGCACGTCGCCGTTCCCGATGACCGGGATTTTCACCGCGGCCTTGACCTTTTTGATAATGTCAAGGTCGGCTTCGCCCGAGTAGAACTGCGTTCTCGTCCTGCCGTGGACGGTCAACGCGTCGGCGCCGCTCTGCTCGGCGATCTTGGCGAACTCCACAGCGTTCACGCTGCCCTCGTCCCAGCCCATGCGGAACTTGACCGTCACCGGGCAGGGCGCGGCTTTTTTCACGCTTTTAATTATTTCTCCGGCCAGGCGCGGGTCTTTCATCAGCGCGCAGCCGTCGCCGTTGTTCACTATTTTCGGCGCGGGGCAGCCCATGTTGATGTCGATCATGTCGGCGCCGCTGCGGAGCGCGCCCTCGGTGATCTTAGCCATCACCTCGGGCTCGTGGCCGAAGATCTGCGCCGCTGCGGGTTTTTCCTCGTCGAGGACCTCAAGCAGCACCTCGGTCTTTTTGTTTTTGTAAAGCAGACCCTTGCCCGACACCATCTCGGTGTACATCAAAGACGGGCCGAAGGGCTTCGCGATCAGCCGAAAGGCCTTGTCTGTGACGCCCGCCATGGGCGCCAGCAGCACATTGCCGTCAAGCACGATGTTTCCGATTTTAAGATCCAAGTCATCACTTCCCTAAATGTTTTGAAGGATACTCAAATCATTATACAACAGTTCGCGTGCGTTTGCAAGCTCGGATTTTCGCGCTTATCTGTATCTGTCAACGTCGCTTAAGGTTATGCCTTCGTTGACCGCGATGTTTATGCCGTTTGCCACGACCGATGATATGTCGCCGATTATGGTGTCAACGTCCTTAGGCGCCACGATAAAGCTGCCGAACCGCGGCTTTATCACCTCGCGTATCAGCTCGTATTTTTCGTCCGCCATGCCGCCGATTATTTTAAGGATCTTCGCCGTGGGCTTGTCCTTGATACGGCTCCGCTCGTCCGCCGCCTCGACCAGCATGTCGAGCGTGTCGCCCGCTATCGTCGCGGCGTCCACCACGGTCGGCACACCGATAGCGATCACCGGCACGCCCAGAGTTTCGCGGCTCAGGCCCTTTCGCTTGTTGCCCACGCCCTCGCCCGGGGTTATCCCCGTGTCGGCGATCTGTATCGTCGTGTTGACGCGCTCCATCTTGCGCGAGCACAGCGCGTCTATCGCGATTACCAGCTTGGGCTTTATCTTGTCGGTCACGCCGCGGATTATCTCGCCGGTCTCGATGCCGGTCAGCCCAAGCACCCCGGGCTCTATCCCGCATATCGAGCGCACGCCCTTCTGTATCTCGTCGGGCACGTATTCTTTAAGGTGCCGCGTTATCATCAGCGACGATATCACCTTGGGCCCCAGCGCGTCGGCCGTTATGTTTCGGTTCCCGAGCCCCACCACAAGGATAACGTCGTCGTCGCCGCTCAAAAATTTGTCGGTCAGCGACTTGAGCTCCTTGGCGCACACGCGGCACATCTCCTCGTATATCTTTTGTTCGCCGTAAAACCTTTGGGGCATCTCGATCGTGATATAGTCGCCCATCGGCTTGCCAAGGCTTTGTTCGCCTTTCGGGCTGTTTATCACCACTCGCGTCACCTTTATGATGTCCGCCTCGGTGTACTCGTCCACCGATATCCCGCTCATGTCGGGCTCGTGCTCCACGCTCTCGGAGTACATCTCCTTCGCCTCAAGCGCCAGATCGCAGCGTATCTGTTCCATAAAAACCACCTCTTTCCCTAATATCATTTCCAAAATTATTTAAAATAATGAATATTTTTAAATTTCGCATTGACCTTTTGGGGATAATATGATAGAATAAAAATGCCACATAACTTAATATTGTTTCTATTTGCAGTGCGTATTTTTATGCCTTTAGGCAAAAATACAGGCTCTATTTTTCGCGTACTGTTTATAGAATCGAAAGTTGTGTGGCAGCAATCGGAGCTATGTGTTTTTCGTGTTTAGCTTCGGTTGAGGCTAAACACTTTTTATTTTAGGAGGTATATTTTTATGAAAAGGGTTTTATGTTTAAGTATGGTATTAACAATGCTTTGCTCACTTTTGACATTTATGCCCGCAACTGCTGTGTCAATAATAGACAGCGGCGAATGCGGCATAGATTTAAAATGGGAGTTTGACTCGGACGGAACTTTGACGATCAGCGGATTTGGCGAAATGAACGATATGTCAGGCTACGGACGAACCGCGCCATGGAAAGACTATGTGACCGATATAAAAAAAGTGGTTTTGCCGGACGGACTAATTTATATAGGTTCTTCTGCTTTTTCGGGCTGCGTAAATATGTCGGATGTTAATTTGCCCGACACATTGGAAGAAATAAGTGGAAGTGCTTTTAAAGGATGCTCAAAGCTTAAAAAGATAAATATTCCCCAAAGCTTAACGAAGATCGGTCGAATAGCTTTTGAAGGAACACCTTTAATAAGTCAAAAGGGTGATTTTAGATTTTTGGGAGATGATATACTTGTAGAATATACGGGCAGCGGCAAAGAAGTCATAATACCCGACGGAGTGAGAATTGTCGCTGACGAAATATTTTTGCAAGAATCGCAAGAATGGCCGGGATCCTACGAACATAATCAAAAAATTACCAAGCTTGTTTTTCCCGACAGCGTAAAGTATATAGGAGAGACCTTGGCGGGTTGCAAAAACTTGGCCGATATTAAATTTCCGTCCGACTTGATCAGTATAAAAGGTCAAAGATTTGATGTCAACGGCAGCATTTCGTGGTATGATAATCAGCCTATTGGAGTTGTATATATAGGCGACATTGCATACCATTATAAATCGGAGAAAGGTCCCGAAGGAAACATAGTTCCCGATGTTGTCCGGATAAAAGAGGGTACAAGGGTAATATGCTCCGAATTTTTTGGTTTTTCTGCTATTTCCAAAAGTGCGGATAAAGTTATACTTCCCGACAGCATTGAAAGAGTTGAAGAATATGCTCTTCGCGAAACAGAAGTCAATTTGCCAAAAAATTTAAAGTATATAGGTCATGGAGCTTTTCAGCGTTGTCACATTACTCCGGAAAATATAAAAATACCCGACGGTGTAACAAGGATACATAATTATGGGTTTGCTGTATGCAGCGGCATAACAAGCATAAATATACCCGCCGGCGTGACGTATATCGGCAGTGGCGCTTTTAACGGCAATGACGATTTAACAAAAGTAGTAATGTCGAATAGTATGACGTACATCGGCTATTATGCATTTGGTGACTGCGATGCTTTAACCAATATATATTATTCCGGCAGCGAGGAGCAATGGAAAAGCACTAAAATAGGGGGAAATAACGAACCATTGATCAACGCGACTATTCACTATAACTACGATATGCCCGTGAGCGAGGTCGTCGTGCAAAATGACAGGATCGAGATAAGCACCAATCTTGACAATCTGGTTGAGCCGGAGAAAAAGCAAAAATCAAAGGTATACGTGGCGCTTTATGATAAAAACGACGCACTGATCGACAGCTATATCGCGGATTACGACGGAAAGAATATACAAGGCACGCTTGAAAACAACGCGAAGGCCGACCATATAAAGGTATTCGTGTGGAACAAAGACGGAAGTCTCGAACCGATAACCGACATAGCCGAATATATAAATTTGAAAAAATAATTAAAAATTCCCAATTAAATCCAAAAGGGCGGGCGGCCGAGGTCGTCCGCCCCTACGACTTTTTGCGCATCACGGCCGTAGGGAACGCAAAAAATAGGCGCCCCCTCGGGGATAATCAGCAAGCTTGCTTGCGGGTTCAAAGCTATCTTTCAAAATTGCTTGCAATTTTGACCAAGAGCTTCCTTAATGCCGGCTGCGGCTTGTCCGCAGACTGAGGGGGGGGGAGGCCTAATTACTATTCGTTAATAGGGACGTCGAGGGCGCCGTCCCCTACAACATTTTGCGCACTTTTGCCGTAGGGGACGACGACCCCGGCGTCCCGCAGGGCGGCAATCTGCCGCCCGTCCTAGTCCCTAGATCCTATTCCCTAGTCCCTACGTTCCCACCTCCGTCTTTTCGCCTTTGGCGAAAATCCACCTCCTCCCGGGAGGAGGCAAACGGGCGGGTAATATCCACCCCTACAGTATTTTGCAAACTACGGTCGTAGGGGACGACGACCCCGGCGTCCCGCAGGGCGGCAATCTGCCGCCCGTTCTAGTCCCTAGATCCTATTCCCTAGTCCCTACGTTCCCACCTCCGTCTTTTCGCCTTTGGTGGAAATCCACCTCCTCCCGGGAGAAGGCAGACGGGCGGCCGAGGTCGTCCGCCCCTACGATATTTTGCAAACTACGGTCGTAGGGGACGACGACCTCGGCGTCCCGCAGGGCGGCAACCTGCCGCCCGTCCTAGTCCCTATATCCTATTCCCTAGTCCCTACGTTCCCACCTCCGTCTTTTCGCCTTTGGCGAAAATCCACCTCCTCCCGGGAGGAGGCAAAGCGGCGCGGAGCCAGCGGGAGGGTTGTTTATCTTGAATATGTTTTTGTGATCTTCAGGAGCTTGGCGGCGAGGTCGTCGGTCAGGACGTTTATGTCAGGCAGGCGCCACGCCCAGTTCCCGCCGAGGGTCGACGGGGTGTTCATTCTCGCATCGCTGCCCAGGTCCAGGATGTCCTGCATTGTGATTATCGCGGTGTCCGCGGTGCTCATCATCAGACTTTTTATAAAGCCCCAGTTACAGCCCTCGTCCTTTGTGAGGCGCAGATAGTCGACCGCGAAATCTCTCATGTAGTCGGGCAGAGACTCAAACCAGCCCTTTAAGGTGTCGTTGTCGTGGGTGCCGATATAGGCCACCGAGTTCTCGGGGAAGTTGTGGGGCAGGTAGTCGCTGTCCTCTCCCGGAGTGAAACCGAACTGCATGACTTTCATACCGGGCATGCCGCTGAATTTCAGCAGCGCGCGCACGTCGTCGGTTATGGTGCCCAGGTCCTCGGCGATCAGAGGCGGCGTCTCGCCGAACTCCTCTTTCACCTTGTTGAAGAAATCGCTGCCGGGGCCTTTTAGCCACTCGCCCTCAACCGCGTCGGGCTTTCCGTACTCTATGGCGTAGAACGCGTCAAAGCCGCGGAAATGGTCGATCCTCACGATGTCGTACATATTGAGAGCCGCGGACAGCCGCTTCATCCACCACTCGTATCCGGTCTGCGCCAGATAGTCCCAGTTGTAGAGCGGGTTTCCCCAGAGCTGGCCCTTGGGCGCGTAGCCGTCGGGCGGGCAGCCCGCGACCTTGATCGGCGTCCTGTCGGGATTCAGCATAAGCACCTCGTTGTGGGCCCATGCGTCGGCGCTGTCCTCGGCCACGTATATCGGTATGTCGCCGATTATTTTTATGCCCTGCTTGTTGGCGTATGACTTGAGCTCGTTCCACTGCTCGTAGAACCGATACTGAACGTAGACCCAGAAATTTATCTCGTCATCCAGGCGGTTGTAGACCTTTATGATCGCCTCGGGCTCGCGGCGCACTATGTCATCGTCCCAGTCGCGGTACATCTTGTGGCCGCTGTCGAACTTGAGCGCCATGAACATAGCGTAGTTCTCGATCCAGTATGAGTTCTCAACGCGGAACTTTTCTATCTCCTCTTTTTTGCGCGCCTTGTCGCGCTCAAACGCGATCCTCAGCACGCGGAACTTGCCGCGGAATATTTTTTCATAGTCGACCTTTCCCAAATCCGCGCCCCAGTCGATATAGGCGTAGTCCTCAAAATTCAGCGCCCCGTCCTCGCGCAGCAGGTCAAAGTCGATAAAATACGGATTGCCCGCGAAGGTCGAGAACGACTGATAGGGCGAGTCGCCGTAGCCCGTGGGGCCGATCGGCAGTATCTGCCAGTATTTCTGATTGCTTTTTTGCAGAAAGTCAACGAACCGATGAGCCTCGCTGCCCATGGTCCCGATCCCGTATTTCCCCGGAAATGATGATATATGCATTAAGATACCGCTGCCGCGTTCCATAGAATAACCCCCTCGACTTGCGTAAAAAGTCAAATTAACAAAGCGAGACACCCCATCCGACAGGCAGCGCCTGATGAGGTGTCATATTTTTTATTTAGTCAACAGTTACGACCCAGCCCATTTCGTCCTCGGCTTTGCCGGTCTGGATGTTGGTTATGGCGTCGAAAATCCGCTGAGTTACCTCGCCGATCTCGTTGTTGTTGATGTGCATAACCTTGTCTTCCCAGCGCAGCTCGCCGACGGGCGATATAATGGCCGCCGTGCCGGTGCCGAAGCATTCCTCAAGAGTTCCGTTGTCGTATGCGTCGGCAACCTCCTGGATCGAGATCCGCTTCTCGGAAACCGGAACGCCCCACTTTTTGAGCAGCTGTATGGCGGACATTCTGGTGATGCCGCTCAGTATGCTGCCGTTCAGCGCCGGGGTCACTACCTCGCCGTTGATCTTGAAGAAGATGTTCATCGAGCCGACTTCCTCGATGTACTTCTGCTCAACGCCGTCCAGCCAGAGCACCTGTGAATAGCCCTTCTCGTGAGCCACGACCTGCGCTCTGATGCTTCCCGCGTAGTTGCCGCCGGTCTTGGTGAAGCCCGTGCCGCCGCGCACCGCGCGAACATACGAATCCTCGACATAGATCTTGACCGGAGCCAGTCCTTCGGGATAGTACAGTCCGCTGGGAGAGCAGATGATCATAAACTTGTACGAGTGCGACGGTCTCACGCCGAGGAAAGGATCGGTCGCTATAATAAACGGCCTGATGTAGAGCGATGTGCCCTCCTGCTCGGGGATCCAGTCGCGGTCCAGCTCAACCAGCTGCTTGAGACCCTCCAGGCAGAGTTTCTCGTCGATTTGCGGTATAGCCAGACGCTCGTTTGAAACGTTCAGTCTCTCAAAATTCTTGTCGGGTCTGAAAAGGCGAACGTGTCCGTCAGCGGACTTATAAGCCTTGAGGCCCTCGAAAACCTCCTGCGCGTAGTGGAAAACCATGGCTGACGGATCAAGGTCTATCGGGCCGTAGGGCACGATCCTCGGGTCATGCCAGCCCTTGCCCTCGTCGTAGTCCATAACGAACATGTGGTCCGAGAAATAAACGCCGAAAGGCAGGTCCTTCATGTCCGGCTTAGCCTTGGGATTTTGTGTTTTGATTACTTTAATTTCCACTTTTATCAACCCTTCCTGATATAGAATTATATTATTTTTAATTTAAACTAATTTAGTATAACATACATATCCGATTATTTCAAGGGGTTTTATCCAAAAAAATCCTAAATAAAATAAAAATCCGCCGCTGTTTTGACAGAATTTTCATCGGCTCGGGTTTATAATTATGGCGGTGATAAAAGTGACGGTGTATATCGACATGCTGTTTTTGAGCAATCTGATAATAAACTCAATGCTCGTTCTGTGGTCGGGGATCATATTCCGCGAGCGGATGACGGCGGCGCGGGCGCTGCTGGGCGGCGCTGTCCTTTCGTGCTACTCGGTTATCATGTTTTTTCCGCGCGCGGGGCCGCTGCTCACGGTCACGGGCAAGATAATCTGCACCGCGCTGTTCGTGCTGCTGTTCTACCGCCCCAAGACCCCGATCGCGCTGATTCGGCGGACCGCGGTGTTTTTCGCGCTGTCGCTCATAGTGTGCGGAGCGGCGTTCGCGGCAGCGGCGTGCCTGCCCGGGACCGTTATCTCAAACGGCGTGCCCTGTTTTGACCTGAGCCTCAAAAAACTGCTGGCCGCTTCTGCCGCGGCCTTTGTGATGATCAAGCTCACCGCGGACATATACACAAGAAACCTGAGCCGCGGCATTGTGCATATGACGATTTTTTCGGGCGGACAAAAGGCAAGGGCGAGAGTGCTGATCGACACGGGATGCGAGCTGTTTGAGCCGCTGGGCGGGCGGCCGGTGCTGCTTGTCCGCGGAACGCCGCTTAAGAGCGGCGTTCCGATAGCGCTCGGCACCGTTGCGGGAGACGGCGTGGTGTTCGCTAAAAAAGCCGACAGGATCATCTGTCGGGACAGGGAGTTCGGGATCGACGCGGGCCGCTGCCTCGTCGCGTTCACCGAGGCCGAGTTTGCGGGCGACGGCCTGTATAACGGCGTCGCGCCGCCCGAGGCGTTTTATTTTAAACACAAAAAATTATTATTGGGAGGAATGAGAATGAAAGGGCTCACAGACAGAATCAGGGCGCTGCTCGTTCGCGCGCTTGTTAAGCTGGCGCGGCTCAAAAAAGGCCGCGTTCATTACATAGGAGGAAGCGACACCCTGCCGCCGCCCCTTGAGAGAGAAGAAGAGCAGATATGGCTCGCAAGGCTCGGCGACCCCGACTTCGCCGAGGAGGCGCGGCAGCTGCTGATCGAGCGGAACCTGCGGCTGGTGGTGTACATCGCCAAGCGGTTTGACAGCACGGGCATAGGCATTGAAGACCTGATCTCGATCGGCACTATCGGGCTTATAAAGGCTATCAACACCTTCAGGCTCGAGAAGAAAATCAAGCTCGCGACCTATGCCTCGCGCTGCATCGAAAACGAAATACTTATGTACCTGCGCAAAAACAGCAACGCCAAAACCGAGGTGTCGATCGACGAGCCGCTCAACGTGGACTGGGACGGGAAGGAACTGCTGCTGTCCGACATACTGGGGACCGACGGCGACGTTACCCAAAAGAGCATAGAGGATGAGACCGACCGCGAGCTGCTGAGCATCGCGCTGAGCAAGCTGGGCGGCAGAGAGCGCAGCATTGTGGAGATGCGTTTCGGCATAGGGCGCGGCGGCGATGAGATGACCCAAAAGGAAGTGGCGGATCTTTTGGGGATCTCGCAGTCATACATATCAAGGCTTGAAAAGCGGATCATAAAGCGCCTGCGCAAGGACATGACCAAAATGCTGACGAGCTAACCTATATTGTAGGCGACGAGCAGATCGTGTACGCGCTCGAAGATCAGCCCCACGGCGAACCATACGGGAGCGTAATCGAGACGGATAAGCCCCAAGACCGACAGCCCTCCCGTATAGCGCCACGCCTCGATCCCGAAAAGCCGCAGGATGCCGCCGCTTAAAAACTCCAGCGCGAAGATCATCGACGCCCAGACGCAGCCGCGCAGGAACCAGTTCTCGTTTCCGATCAGCCTGTGGACGGGCTCCAGCACGGCCGCGGCCAGCCCGTAGATAAAAAACATCCAGATCGAGGTGTGGCCGATGAAATTCAGCGTTTTTCCGCCGTTTGGCGCGAGGCCTGTCCAAAAGATCTCCATGTTCATTCCCAGAAGTCCGTAAATAATATAACGTATAACCATACGTTTAGTATTGCGCCTTAAAGTAAAAATATACCTTTAAAATTATTTAAAAAATTTTTCAAAAAAAGTCTTGACATCTCAAAACTATTTTGCTATAATTGTCAATGTTGTTTATGAGTAGTCCGCCAAAGCTCGCGGATATTGAGACATGGCGGTATAGCTCAGTTGGCTAGAGCATACGGTTCATACCCGTAGTGTCACTGGTTCAAATCCAGTTACCGCTACCAACACCCGGCTCCTTGGTCAAGTGGTTAAGACTCCGGCCTCTCACGCCGGCTACAGGGGTTCGAATCCCCTAGGAGTCACCAGAAAACCCCGCGGTATCCCGCGGGGTTTTGTTGCTTAATCAAGCTCCGCCTTGACCTTATCCCGCCAAAGCGCGGGCACGTCATCGATCGTTATTTTTCCCTGGTGTATTTTCATAACATACAATTTAACCATTGCTATTCACCTCCAACGATTGACGCCAACTCCATCAACGCTTCCTCAAGCACCGATACGCGGTATTCGGGGTCGGACTCTTGTTTTTGTCGCTTATACTCGACTTCTCCAAGTTCTATCGCACGTTCAAGCTCTCCCGCGCGCAGCTGCTCCTGCGTGAATATCATTCCGTCCAGCCACTCATAGCCCGTGTTGTCTATCTCGGCGACCTCCGCCTCGGGATATTGCTTCAAAAGCTCCTCCTTCTCATTTTCGCTTACGGCTCGGATAATCTCGTCATGCTCATCGTCGCCGAAACTCCTCTTTACGGTCAGCTCGTATTTTAACAGCCGAAGCGTATCTCCGTTAAATCTGTATTTCAAAACCATATCGCCGCAACCTCCTTACTCATACCTGTTGTTTTCGAATGTGTTTGTCGTTCCGCCTTCGTTTGTATAGTTTTTGCCTGCAATATAGTTGTCCGACACATAGTTGCCGCTGCTGTTTGAGCTCACAAAGATCGAATGCTGGGCGTCGGTATATGCCGCGTCCCGCTTAATATAATTATCACAGACCTTATTTTTGCTGGCGTTCCAATCAAACTTTATTCCCGTTCCGGAGTTTTCTATGTAATTGTCCGAAATACGTGATTCAAATGTCAGATAAAAATATATTCCTATGTCTGTGGTGTTTCGAACGGTATTGTTCTCCACAAAGAGGTGGTACGAGCCGCTGCTGGACTGTATTCCCTTAAACTCGTTCTCGACCGTAACGCCGCTGACCGTCATGTACTTGCAATTAACCATTTTTACCGCGCCGTTGTTGTTCGTGGTATAATTCGATTTGTTTCCGTCTATGCGCAGATTTTGAACCTTGCAATAACTGCAGTCGTTTGCGTGTATCACTCCGTCTTCGTAGAACGCGTTTCCGCCTCTGTCGTTAAACATCCTCTTAAGGATCGTGGAATTGCCCATACCCTCGACAGTCACGGCGGACTTGGCAATTGTAACGGGAGCGGAAATGTTATATGTTCCTTCAAGCAATACAATTTTACCGCCGCCTGCGGGCAGAGCGTTTATAGCATTTTGTATCTCGACTTGATCCGCCGTGCCGTCGCAGAGATGGTCTGCTCCCGCTTTGGACTTGGTCGAGCTGTCCGACGCCGCGACCACAAGCGTGGCGGATCTTTGCAGACCGGAGTATCTGTTCACGTCTATCCAGTCACCAAACGCACAGTCGTCAAATATCTCTGCGAGGTTTTGGCAGTCATTATATACCCACCGCATTAATTGAGGTTCTCCCGCATGGGCGTATAAAGTCTGCGATACAAACCAACAATTTTCAAAATCATAACTGCTATTCACGCGTATCAGATGTTGCGGCTTGCCATAGGTTTCATTTGGCAAATTAAATTGACACATATACCATCCCGACCGCCATGTTTTATCAAGTTGTTCTTTGGTTACAGCAATAGGATTTTTAAGTGTGCCGGCAAGCGCCCCGTCGGCCAGTTTCTCGGCCGTCACTGTATGATCGGCTATTTTCGCTGTCGTTACCGCCGCTTCTCCTATATGATTCTCCCAAACCGAATTTGATCTGAGCTTATCATGGGTTATCGAATTACCGGCGATCTTTTCGTTGGTCACGGCGCCGTCAAATAGCTTTGCCGTGATGATCGCGCCGTCCTCGATCTTGTTGTGCGAAACGGCGCCGTTCGCGATCTTATCGTTAGTCACGGCCTGGCTCCCGAGCTGCTCCTCCCAAACCGAGTTTTCGGCGATTTTGGTGTGGGTAACGGCTCCGTCTTTGATCTCGTTCGCTTCCTTTTTGACCTCATTTATCGCCGCCACGATATTGGATCTGTCGGTCGTTTTAAGACCGCTTAATTCGCCGATATCTTCGGATGTCGCAAGTTTTATCCATTCTCCCCATATCATTTGTTCGCCGTTATCGACGCCGACCCTGACATACGGGCCTCCCAACGATTCATTTCGGTAAGTTGAAATCAGATACTGCACCGTGTAGTCCTTCAAGCCCGAGGCTTGGGGCGCGGGGAAGGTTATTACTTTTAAAATATCCGTTCCGGTATAAAAATCGGGCTCGCTTTCATAGCCCTCTTCGTAATTAACAATTCGATAATTTCCGGGTTGGTTATAGCTGTCCCATGAAAAATCATCAACGTGCGAAGTATAGCTGTCGGGCTCAAAATTCACGCTTTGACCGAGCGCTAAAGTGTTTATGGCGTTAACGATCGATTCGGTATCAACGGTCACCAGATCCGAAAGACTGCCGATTATTTTGTCAAATTTGTCCCGAGTGTCCTTGTCTGCTGTCTCGCGCGCGGAGGCTTCGTCGTTTATCCTGCCTCCGAGATTTGTGTCCGCCGCTTTACGCTCCGAAGCTTCGGCGTCTATCCTGCCGCCGAGAGCCGTGTCCGCGCTCTGTCTTGCCGAGATCTCGTTGTTGATATCGGTTTGCAAACCGCGGTCGGCTGTCTGGCGCGCGGAGGCTTCGGTGTCTATCCTTCCTCCGAGAGCCGCGTCAGCCGATTTGCGCTCCGACGTTTCGGTGTTCAGCTTGTTTTGAAGATTATTTACCGACTCGCTTATGTCGCTGTCGATATTGTCCAGTTTGTCTCTGACGGTCATCTCCTCGTCATAGTCCACATCGCGGGCGTTGTGTCGGTTTGAAAGGCCTTTGAAGTGCGCCTCGCACAGTTCCTTGATGTCGGCCGCGAGCCTGTCGCAGTATTTTTGAAACCAGCCGTTTTTGCCGTCCGAGGCGTATTCGCGCCTTTTCGAGTCATACCATAGTGCCATGGCTTGTCTCCTTTCTAAAATTGATTGATATTCTTCTGTGGTATCCTCTTTTATTGTAATCCCGAGCGCGTGCCGCGGAGTGACACAAACAGTTGACAAGAGCCGAATTTCGTGATACAATTAAAAAAATATTGTTTGGGAGCGATAGCATGAACAGATACAAATCGAATTTATATATTTATCTTATCGTATGCGGCGTGATATACGTCGTGTATTCAACGTTTAAGGGCAACCTTGAGGCTCAGTATCTGTCGGGCTGGTTCAGGGGGATTTATTTCTTCCTGTCGCTTATCGTAATGGTTATCGCGTACATGAAAATAGCCAAAAAGAGCGACGCTTATATAAAAGAGAACCACCCCGATCTTTACGACCGGTTCTACAACGTTCTCATAACCGGCACAAAGCAGCCCAAGCGTCCCGTGTACATCGGCCTTCAGAGCATGTTCAACACCGATTATCTGGGCGACCCGAATCTGAAAACGATCCGCAAAGAGGCCAAGCTCTACGCGGCGGCTCTGGCGATCGTCTTTATCTTAACTTTAATAAACGTGATGGCATAGGGCGGCAGCTGCCGCCCTTTTATTTTGCTCCAAAAACGCGCCGCTGTCATTTTGTGAGCCGATTTGCGGCTCGAAAATCATGTTCGGCAAATTTTGTTTAAAAATTTTTTCAAAAAATTTCAAAAAAACTCTTGACAAATCCCTCGTACGGGTGTAAGATAAATTCAGAGTACTTAAGTAGTCTGAATTTGAACAGGAGGATGAATATTATGAAAACCCCCGAAAAAATTCCGCAGATTTCGGCCTCTGAGCTCGAGGTCATGAATGTGCTGTGGAGAAACGGCTCAATGACGAGCGCCGAGATCGTTGCCGAGGTGTCGAAGGTCAGCGAGTGGAAGCCCAAGACGATCCACACATTGATCAAGCGTCTGAGCGCCAAGGGCGCGATTGCGGCCGAGAAGATCAATCTTCATTCCAATATCTACACCGCGGCCGTCGGAGAGGATGAGTACAAGTATCACGAGGCGGAGTCTTTCGTTAAGCGGATGTTCGGCGGTTCGGTCAACAGGATGATGGCCGGATTTATCCAAAAGAACGACCTTACCAAAGACGACATCGAGGAGCTTAAAAACATGCTCAAATCAAACGGCGGCTAAAAAGGAGGAGCTATGGCTGTAAAACTGTTGTTCAGCTTTTGCCTGACCGCCGCGCTCTACGGCACCATACTCGGCATGATCGTGTATCTCTTGAATCTGCTGCTCAAAAAGCAGGTCCCGGCGGGTTTCAGATTCGCCCTGTGGCTGATCGCCGCGATCAGATTTATGGTTCCGCTTGCGCCCGAGACGAGGTTCAGTCTGTTCAATCTGCTGCCGCGCCGGGCCGAGAGTGTTTCGGCAGTCAAGGAAGTACCGCTTTCGGGCGGGAGCGACGTGTTTTTGATACTCGGGATAATATGGCTGTCGGTCGCGGCTCTGCTGATCATCCGCGAGATATCAGCGTGGTCCGTGATGAGCCGCAGGATATCGCGGCTCAAGGAATACGACGACCCGATTTTTGAAGCCGAGCTGAGCGCCTGCGCGAAAAGGCTGAGGATAAAGAAAAAGATTGTTCCGATCATGCAGAGTGAGATCGAGACCCCCGCGGTATTCGGCTGTTTTCGGCCGAAACTGCTGCTCGGCAAAGACGCCGCCGAGATGCCGCTCGAGGAGCTGCGCCACATAATTCTACACGAGTGCTGCCATGTAAAGCGGCGCGACATTTTGTCGGGATACCTGCTTTCGATCGTGCGGGCGGTGTACTGGTTCGATCCGCTTGTGTACCTGTTTGAGCATAAGGCGCGGCAGGAAATGGAAATGGCGGCCGACGCCAAAGCGATGGGCTATATGAAAAACGACGAGCGAATAGGATACGGAATGACGATCATAAACACAGCCGCAAAGTTCTCGGCATTCGCTTCCGCGGCGGTGGGTATGTCGGGCGAAAAGCGCGGCATAAAGAGCAGGATCAAAAGCGTGGCCGCGTTCAAAAAACCCGCGGTGATATGCCGAGTTCTCTGCTCGGCTGCCGTGATCCTTGTCGGCTGCACCTGCCTGACAAACGCCAAGCTTCCCGAGTCGATACGCCCCGAGAGCAGCGAGCTGTATCAAGCGATAGTTACCGAGCATCGGTTCAGCCCGAGCTTAAAAAACGCGCATAGCTCCGCCGACATCTCTGACGCGCGGCCCTCGGAAGATATCGGCGTTGAAAGTTCCGCTGAATCTGCACTGAATACTGCGGCAGAAGTTCCGCGGACTGACGGCGCAACCGATGGCAGCCGCCAAACCGTGAGCGATGGCGAATCGGATATGTCCGATCAAACCCCGGCTACGGTCATAATCCGAGACGCGGGGATATACTCCTCAAACGGCGCGGTGCAGACCGAGTCGGAGGCAAACGGCGGGAGCGAAACTGAAACGGTTCTGTATTCACGAGGTGACGGCGCGAATGTTTCGGTCAAGTCGAACCGACTGATGCCCGGCACGGATTACGACGACGTAAGAGCCGAGGCGGAGGCGGAGGGAAAGCTGCCCGATGAGATCGAGGTCGCCGCGGGCGAAACTCGGGCCGCCGACAAAGAGCCGACAAACGGCGAGGTCAGCGTTTACCTGAGCTCCGAAAGCTCCGACCTGGTGACTGTTGAAGTGAGCGAGGGCGGGACAGCGCTCGGAAGGCTGTTTTTAAAACCCAGGACATTTGCCTCCTACACGGTGTCGGGACTGAGCGGTATCTGCCGCCTCGAGATCACCGCCGCCGCTCCGACCAAGGCGCTGATCTACTAACGTAGTGATTAGTGATTAGCGAATAGAACGGGCGGCCGAGGTCGTCCGCCCCTACGGCATTTTGCGTACAGTAGTCGTAGGGGACGACGACCCCGGCGTCCCGTCGGGCGGATATTATCCGCCCGCTTGCCTCCCCTGCGATAGTGGGGAGGGGGACCGCGATAGCGGTGGAAGGGGCGTTGATATTTGCTTACCTCGTAGGGGCGGATATTATCCGCCCGCTCCAATGCTTTTTTACAAAACCCATATCACAAAACGAAAGGATGATTATTATGAAAAACAAATTAAAACAAACGATCGCGGCGATCGCCGCGGCGGCGGTGCTGGCGGCAATGCCCGCGGCTTACGCCGACGGCGCCGGAATTTCGGCAAACCGCCTGAGACCCGGCACAAATTGGGTTTATATGACCAATGCGCATCCCGAGGCGCAAACCGCTGCATTGACAAACGGCGAGACCTCGCTTGGCAAAACAGCCGACGAAAACGGAAATATTTCGCTGTATTTCACGTCGGACACATCCGATATGATAAAGATCGGGATATGCCCCGCGGCCACGCGCGAGAGTATCGGAACGATATACGCCAAGCCCAGGACGTTCACCGAATACTCGATCCACGGCCTGACCCCCGGCGAGAGCTATCTGATCACGCTCACCTCTACCTCAAACGGCAAGGCGCTGTGCTACTAACGTAGGGACTAGTGATTAGCGAATAGTGAATACGCGGAAACAGTATGGCGTAAAACTTTCGCATATTCCCGCGCTCTAAGTCAGGCTCGCCCCTTGGGGAGAGCTGGCGCCGAAGGCGACTGAGAGGGGTTTGTGTTCCGAACTAAATCGGGCGGCCGAGGTCGTCCGCCCCTACGGCATTTTGCGTACAGTAGTCGTAGGGGACGACGACCCCGGCGTCCCGTCGGGCGGATATTATCCGCCCGCTTGCCTCCCCTGCGATAGTGGGGAGGGGGACCGCGATAGCGGTGGAAGGGGCGTTGATATTTGCTTACCTCGTAGGGGCGGATATTATCCGCCCGCTCCAATGCTTTTTTACAAAACCCAAATCACAAAACGAAAGGATGATTATTATGAAAAACAAATTAAAACAAACGATCGCGGCGATCGCCGCGGCGGCGATGCTGGCGGCGATGCCCGCGGCTTACGCCGAAGATCCCGCCGCCGACGTATCGGCGCTGCCGAATCTGACCGATGTCGTTCGGCGCGGCGATAACACCTATATCAATTACAAGCCCTATTTGGCGGAAAACGGCAAGTACGGCGTTAAATACGGAACCGATGTCGCGGTCGAGCCGATATGGGACGACGTGAACTTCGGAAGGAACTACTTCGGGGGCCGAAGCGTAAACTCGTTCTCGGCAAGCGAGATCGAGCTCACACACAAATATAACTCGGTCAGCTTCCGCGAGACCACGTCGTTTGACAGATTCATGTATATTTTGGGCGAGGACGACGCCGAGAAGGTCGAAGCCTTCGCGGAAAAGCCGATCGTCGCGGTCAAGAAAGACGGCAAGTGGGGCTGCCTGGATATTTCAAGCGGCAGTCTGATCATGCCCTGCGAGTACAAAGAGGTCGTGATCGACTATGACAAGATACGCTTTATGACAGACGATGACAAAATAGGATTCGCTGACCTATCCGGAAACGAGATAGTAAAGCCCATATACGACTACGCCCAGAGCTGCGCGGTGGGAGATTATATCGTCGTCGGCCGCGACTACGGCTACACGTTGATCGACAAAACGGGCCGAGAGATAATGCCCCTCTCGGAGTACGAGCCCTCAAGCATTGACGGAAAGTATTTTTCCGTGACCCGCGACGACGGGTATATCGAGATATATTCCGATAGCGGCGAAAAGCTGTTCGAAAAAGAGGCGTCCGATATCTCGGACTACGCCGACGGCTTGTTTGTGTTCAGCAGCGACACCGTCAAAGAAAACGGCGAGATCGAGCAGTCGTTCGAGATCTGCGACGACAGCGGACGCACGGTACTGAGCGACGGCGGTAAATACATGGACCCTATCTTAATGAAGGCCTACGATACGTACTATTTTTACGGTTCGGATTTTCCGATGAGATATTCAAAGGATCTGCCCACGCTTATTCGAGTGATAGATCGGCAGCGCGACGAAAACGGAATTGCGCGCGCTTACTATTTCGGTGCGGACGGAAACCTCGTTTTGGGCGGTTATGACGCGCAGGGCGGCTTCGGCCCCGGCGACAGCCTGATAAAGATCACCCAAAACGGCAAGATCGGTTTTGCCGACCGCCGCGGAAATATCGTGTATGAGCCTCAGTTTGACTACGCCGTGTATCCGATAGGCCAAAAGGACTGCAAGACCTGCTTCCTGCTTGACGACGGATCCATGAAGGAGATTGGTGGTTTTAAAGGCGACGTTTACCCGAACATCATCAAGGTCGGAGAAAACCTTTACTACACGGTAGGCGGCGTAAGCTGCAGCGATATGGATTATTGCGTCGGCCTGATGAGCGAGAGCGGCGACTGGCTGCTGCCCCCGATATTCGATGATATTCGGCTTGAGTCAGACGGCGTTCTGAGGCTTATCACGGGCGGAAGCGAACCGCAGTACTATTCCGCGAAGCTTGCCGACGATCCGCAGCCGATAGATATTTCCCCGTACGTCGGCGAGCCGGAGCTCGACGATTTTGCGCAGTGGTTCGTTGATAATAATTACGTCACGGGCAAAACTCCCGAGGAACTGAGGACGAACGAGCCCACCACCCGCGCCGAGTTTTTGGCGCTGCTTTCAAGGATAGACGGTTGGCAGATAGACGACGGCGCCCCCGCAGCCTTCCCCGACACCGAGGGACATTGGGCCAACGGCGTCATATATGAGGCAAAAAACCGCGGTCTGATAAGCGGGAACGACAGCGGGAACTTTGACCCCGACGGGGTCATAGATTACAGTGAGGAATATGAGATCCTGCTTAAAGCGATCAATTTCCCCGGAACTGAAGACCGTTACAGATACGGCGATGACGCTTTCGGCGGATACGGATATGTAAACGAAAGCCACAGCGCCTGCGAGCCGGTCCCGCGCCGCGTGACATTCGCGGTCCTCAAATGCTATAACGACGAGGGCAGATATTATCAATATGACCCGGAAGCCTTCAGCGGCGCCGACGTTATTTCCTTTAGCGACGGCGACACAGTCTCCACCACCTTCGGCACCGATGCCTACTTCTTCAATTGATGTCATAACAAAAACTTGCCTTCCCCTTGAGGGGGAAGGTGGGTTTTTGCCCGAACGGGCAAAAAGTCGGATGAGGTGGCAACGTAGGGACTGGGAAATAGGTACTAGAGACTAGGACGGGCGGATATTATCCGCCCGAGCTAATTAAATCACCGTGTTGTATCGCTATATTTGTGTCATATAAAAAAACCGCCTTGATTTCTCAAAGCGGTTTAAAATCGTTATTCGGCAGGCGTAGCCGTCTCCTGCATCTCTCGGGGCATTCGCCCTTGTCGTACCGTCGGCGTGTGGTCGCTACGAAATTTACCACCTCGAATAACTAATTTATTATATTCATATTGTATCATTTTTATTTGATTTTGTCAAGCTTTTCATATATCGGCTTATTATTTCTGAGTCTTTGCTCGAAACGTTTTCGCCCTTCTATCATTGCGGTTATAATTGAATTTTTAAAATTTGGATCGTCGTTTTCTGTCACTAAACGAACTACTAAATTTACGCTTGAACCGTCTTGTATAATTCTTTTTGCCGCAAGTGCTGTATTTTCCATTTTATCTCTGAATATATAATCGGGGTTTTTAACAACTTCTGCAAAAACAGATTTATATTCTTCATAAAAATCTTTTCCGCGACGTTGTATGATATGATTAATTCGCTCATCGGTAATAATAACATCATCTGTAATTATGTTTTCTGCAATAGCTTTATAAAGATTTCTATCCAGTTTTCCGACAAAATTCACATCATTTCCCGCCGTTTCAACTTTTTTCTTTAATTATACCACCTTTCGCTGTTTTGTCAATATTATTGAGAGAAGAACAGCCTTGTTTATTTCAAATAATCAATATGCCGCCTATAGCGGCGGGGGATCTCTATCGGCACATCATAACCGACGGCTTTTAAAAACTCGGTGATAACATTAACGCCGTCTGCGAAGAAACGGGTAATGCGCCGCTCTTTGTCGGAAATGTTTTTGTAATCCGGCGGGCACACGAATGTCCAGTCGCAGCCCTCGTTGTCAAAAATTATTCTGAAAAATTTGTCGATGTCGTGTCTGTCCATGGCGTTCGCCAGAAGTATATGGTGTTCGCCGCCTTCGTCAAGCAGCGACACCGCCGCGCGTGAGCCGTCATGGGCGATCACCGCCATCAGCGGCTCGCTGTCGTGATTTATAAACTCGCGTTTTTCCGTGTCGGTGCCGTAGAATTTTATAATATCCATAATAAATTCCCCTTTTATGACAATATTATAAACCGGGCGCGGAATTATGTCAACAAAACTATTTTCCGAGAAGCTCGGCTATTTTGAATTTGATTTTTATTTCGGGCGAATCGCCTGTTATAAGCTCGTATTCCGAGTCTGTGAGGCTGTCGCGCAGCCTTTCGTCGGCCTCCTCGGCGGTCACGCCGTCCACAAAGCAAAGCGGCGGATACATGACGCACCACCAGTTGGCGCCCGCCGCGCTGCCTATCCCGACGTTCAGCGCCGAATACTCGCCCCGCGGCAGGGACACAGCGTCGAACGGCCGCTCATAGCGCTTCGTGGGAAACGCGCGCCGCTCAACTTCGCAGCTCACGTCATAGTCATAGCCCTCGCTCCGAATAACGTCACGCGCCACATATTTTATAAAGCCGAGATTGTTGCTTGCCGCGCGTTCGGATTCCTCAAGGGTGCGGCAGTTGCGGAACAAAAATCCGCAGCGCTCGATTATCTCGTCCCTGACCTTGAGCTTCAGCGCCTGATCCGCCTCCGAGTCGCTGTTCGCCACGATGTGCAGCCTCAGCACGCTTGACTGTATGTCCTCGGTCTCTTGGTCGACAAAGCTCAGGTATATCACCGCGGCGAGCGCCGCCGCGAGAATTACGCCTATGAGCCGCATATAATTGATCTTCGGCATATTTTACCTCCAAATTATGAATTTATTAAGAAGTATTGACCGAAGATTCGAATTTATACACGCGCGGAGCTTATTCGATAACAAGCTCCACCGGGCAGTGGTCGGAGCCGAATATTTCTTGATGAATGGCGGCCGATCTCAGGCGGCCTTTTAATTTATCCGACGCGATGAAGTAGTCGATGCGCCATCCGGCGTTCTTTTCCCTGGCGCGGAAGCGATACGACCACCAGGAATACTCGCCCTCGGCGTCGGGATAAAAATGCCTGTAGGTGTCGATATAGCCCATGCCTAAAAGGTTCGTCATCTCGGCGCGCTCCTCGTCGGTAAAGCCCGCGTTCCTGCGGTTGGTTTTCGGGTTTTTGAGGTCGATCTCATTATGCGCCACATTGAGGTCTCCGCAAATTATTACGGGCTTTTTTTGCTCAATGCCCGCGATGTATCCTCGCAGCGCCTTTTCCCACTCAATACGATAGTCCAGCCGCCTGAGCTCGTTTTGCGAGTTGGGCGTGTAGCAGGTGATAAGGTAATAGTCCTCAAACTCGGCGGTGATCAGCCTGCCCTCGGTGTCGTGCTCGGGAATGCCCATGCCGTACGCCACGGATATCGGCTCGTCTTTGGTGAACATGGCGACGCCGGAATAACCCTTTTTCTCGGCACAGTTCCAAAAGTCGTGATATCCGGCGAGCATTTCCGAAAGGTCGATCTGGCCTTTTTGCAGCTTGGTTTCCTGGATGCAGAAAACGTCCGCGTCGGCCTCTTTGAAGTATTCGCAGAACCCTTTTTGAACGCAGGCCCGCAGGCCGTTCACGTTCCATGATATAAATTTTTTCATAATAATTTTTCCTTTCAGCGTAGTGATTAGAGATTAGTGAATAGCGAATAGAACGGGCGGCCGGGGTCGTCCGCCCCTACGACGTTTTACACGATTTGGACGTAGGGGACGACGACCTCGGCGTCCCGCAGGGCGGCAATCTGCCGCCCGTTTGCCTCCTCCCGGGAGGAGGTGGATTTTCGCCTTGGCGAAAAGACGGAGGTGGGAACGTAGGTACTAGGGATTAGCGACTAGCGAATACGCGGAAATAATTCGGCGTAAAATATTCGCATATTTCCGCGAGATATCGTTCCACCCTGTAGGAGCGGATATTATCCGCCCGTTTGCCTCCCATGCCGTAAGGTGGGGGGCGACGACCTCGGCGTCCCGTAAACGCAGTAAACGGTTAATCTATATTAAAAAACTTCATCGCGTTTTCGTAGGTTATATCGCACAGTTCTTCAAAGCTCACGCCCTTGATCTCGGCCATTTTTTCGGCGATGTGCCGCACATATGAACTGTCGTTGCGCCTGCCTCGGTGGGGCTCGGGAGCCATATAGGGGCTGTCGGTCTCGATCATTAAGCGCTCGAGCGGTATCACTTTCAGCGCCTCAACGGCCTTTCTGGCGTTTTTGAACGTGATGACTCCGGTGAACGAGATCATAAGTCCCATTTTAACCAGCACCTTGGCGGTCTCGGCGCTGCCCGAAAAGCAGTGCATGACCGCGTTTGACACATTTTTTTCTTTTAATATTTTCAGCACGTCGCCCTTTGATTCCCTGTCGTGTATGACGGCGGGCAGACCCAGCTCCGCCGCCATGTCCAGCTGCCTCTCAAAGCAGGAGATCTGCTTTTCTCTCGGCGCGCAGCCGTCGTAGTGGTAGTCGATGCCGATCTCGCCTATCGCCTTGACTTTGGGATTTTTGAGAGCCAGCTCCTTTATCCTTTCAAAGTCCGCGTCCGAAACGTCGTCCGCCGCCTCGGGGTGTATGCCCGCGGCGCAGTATATAAAGTCGTGCGAGTTCGCGATCCCGACCGCGGTCTCGGAGCTTTTCACGTCCGAGCCGACCTCGATCACGCGGGCCACGCCGCTGTTTTTAATTTTTTCGATGACAGCCTCGCGGTCGGCGTCGAACCGGCTGTCGTCAAGATGAGCGTGGGTGTCAAACAGTTTCATGATATTTTCCTCGCTTTCGCCTTGAGTAATTGTTGATCACAGTAAATTTTTCTTGATTATACCATAAAACTGTGATATAATCAATAAGATATGAAAAAATTTGTATGAGGTGAGAAATCATGCGCGAATTAGACGAAAAAGGAAAGCTGGCAAAGGCCGCGGCGCGGAAGCTGGCCGTGCTTTCGACTTCCGTCAAGGACAAGGCGCTGCTTAGTATGGCGGACGCTCTTGAAAATTCGGCGGAATATATCATAGGTGAAAACAAAAAGGACATAGAGGCGGGACGCGGGAGCGGCCTCAGAGAGGGCCTTATAGACAGGCTCATGCTGAACGCCGACAGGATCGCGGGGATCGCCGAGGGGCTGCGCCAGATTGCCGCGCTGCCCGACCCGATCGGCGAGGCGGTGTCCCGCGTGACGCGGCCCAACGGGCTCAAAATAACCAAAGTGCGCGTGCCGCTGGGCGTTATCGGAATAATATACGAAGCGCGCCCCAACGTGACGGCCGACGCGGCGGGTCTGTGCGTCAAGTCGGGCAACGCGGTGATACTCCGCGGGGGCAAGGAGGCCTTTAACTCCAACATGGCGATAGTCAAGGTCATGCAGGAGGCCGGATACGCGGCGGGCCTGCCCGAGGGCTCGATAAATCTGGTCGAGAACACGACCCGCGAGAGCTCGACCGCTCTGATGCGGCTCAACGAGTATCTGGACGTGATCATACCCAGAGGCGGAGCGGGCCTTATAAAGGCGGTAGTGGAAAACGCCACGGTGCCCGCCATCGAGACCGGGACCGGAAACTGTCATGTGTATGTCGACGAGAGCGCCGACCTTGAAATGGCGAAAAATATTGTTATAAACGCCAAGACTCAGCGTCCGTCGGTGTGCAACGCCGAGGAAAAGCTGCTGGTCCATGAGAAAATAGCGGCGGAGTTCCTGCCGAATATGCTTAAGGAATTATCCGACCGCGGCGTTGAGATAGTCGGCGACGAGCGGTGCCGCGCCCTTTGGCCTGATGCCGGCGCTGCGACGGAAGACGACTGGTACACCGAGTATCTCGAACTTAAGATCGGAGTAAAGGTGATCGGAAGTGTAGATGAAGCGATAGCCCACATCAACAAGTACAACAGCGGCCATTCCGAGGCGATCGTCACGAGCAGCTACCAAAACGCGCAGAAGTTCCTTGACGAGGTCGACGCGGCGGCGGTCTATGTCAACGCCTCGACCAGATTCACCGACGGATTTGAGTTCGGGTTCGGAGCCGAGATCGGCATCAGCACCCAAAAGACCCACGCTCGCGGCCCAATGGGGCTCAGGGAGCTCACCTCGACCAAGTATATTATCGAGGGCAGCGGACAAATAAGATAAAAATAAATTTATATATAGGAGAATTGTTATGAGAATAGACACAAAATGTATCCAGTCGGGCTACACGCCCAAGAACGGCGAGGCGAGGATCCTGCCGATCTATCAAAGCACCACGTTTAAATATGATTCGACCGAGCATATGGGACGCCTGTTCGACCTTGAGGAGGACGGATATTTCTACACGCGTCTCGCCAACCCCACCAACGACGCGGTGGCGGCCAAGATCGCCGACCTTGAGGGCGGCGTCGCGGGAATGCTCACATCGTCGGGACAGTCGGCCTGCTTCTACTCGATATTCAATATCTGCGAGGCGGGGGATCACTTCGTGTGCTCAACCAGCATTTACGGCGGCACCTACAACCTGTTTTCGGTCACGATGAAAAAGCTGGGTATCGACGTCACGTTCGTTGACCCCGACGCACCCGCCGAGAAGATAGCCGCGGCGTTCAGACCCAACACAAAGGCGCTGTTCGGCGAGACGATCGCGAACCCGGCGCTTGTTGTGCTCGATATAGAAAAATTCGCGAAGGTCGCCCACGACCACGGCGTTCCGCTGATCGTTGACAACACGTTCGCCACGCCGATAAACTGCCGCCCCATAGAGTGGGGAGCCGATATCGTGGTCCATTCCACCACAAAGTATATGGACGGTCACGCCACATCGGTGGGCGGCGCGATAGTTGACAGCGGAAACTTTGACTGGGAAGCCCACAGCAACAAGTTCCCGGGCCTCACCACTCCCGATGAGTCGTACCACGGGGTCGTGTACACCGAGAGATTCGGCAAGGCGGCATATATCACAAAGGCCACCGCCACGCTCATGCGCGATCTGGGCTCGATACCCTCGCCGCACAACTCGTTCCTGCTTAATCTCGGTCTTGAAACGCTGGCGCTCCGCATGCGCAAGCATTGCGAGAACGCCCAAAAGATCGCCGAATATCTGAGCAAAAACGACAAGGTCTCATGGGTTAGCTTTTCGGGCCTTGAGGGCGACAAGTATCATGAGCTGGCGCAAAAATATATGCCGAGCGGCTCCTGCGGAGTTATCTCGTTCGGCGTCAAGGGCGGCAGAGATAACGCCGTCAAGTTTATGGACAGCCTCAAGCTGGCGGCGATCGTTACTCATGTGGCGGACGCGCGCACCTCGGTGCTGCACCCTGCCAGCCATACCCATCGCCAGATGAACGACGAGGAGCTTAAAGCCGCGGGCGTTACGCCCGACCTTATCCGCTTCTCGGTAGGAATAGAAGACGCGGACGATATTATCGAGGATATCGAAAACGCGCTTAACGCGGCCGTGAAATAACAAGATCAAAAGGGAGTGAGAATATTGGCGGAAAAATCCAGACCGGTGTCCCATTCGTACACCGAGCAGGTGCAAATGATAACGTCGCAGGACTTAAACGGCTACGGCAGACTGTTCGGCGGCCGTTTGATGGAGTGGATAGACGTTGTGGCGGGCATCGTGGCGCGCCGCCACAGCGGATGCAACGTGACCACCGCGATGGTAGACACGCTCTGCTTCCGCGCGCCCGCCTATCCCAACGACACGCTTGTCCTCGCGGGACAGGTGACATGGGTGGGCAACACTTCTATGGAGGTTTGCGTGCGCACCATGGTCGAGGACTACGAGGGCGAGAAGCGCACGATCAACAAGGCGTATCTGGTCCTTGTGGCGCTTGACGAGAACGAGAAGCCCGTGCGGGTCCCGAGACTTATCCTCGAGGACGAGGAGCAGCGCATGGAATGGGAGCTGGGCGAGAGGCGCCAGCAGCTCAGAAACGAGAGGCGCAGGATCAACGCCGGATAAGTAAACTTGTGAGATGAGATCAAATGATAGCCAAACGGACGCCGAAAATTGAATTGTCATACATGAATATAATCTGCGCTCTGCTGGTTATATTCATTCATTGCGCCTCGGTGCTTATCGGCGGGACCACAAAAGCCGACGCGGCGTTTAACATTGTGTTTGTGCCTTGGCGGTTCAGCACCTTCGTGGTGCCCGCGTTCATATTCATGAGCGGCGTCAAGTACTTTTTGACCGACAAGCGTATAAATTATTTCAAGTTCTACGAGGGGCGCATTATCCGCGTGGTCCTGCCGTACATGCTGTGGGTCGTTATATACATGATGTTCTTTGTGAGTCATCACTTTTTTGACTTTTCGTGGGACAAGCTTATACACTCATGGGTCTGCGGCGATCTGGTCGGGCACTTCTATTTTGTGATAATCATAGTGCAGTTCTATCTGCTTATGCCGATCTGGATGTACGTGCTGCGCCGAACAGACACCGCCGCGGGCATTGTTTGCTCGATACTTATATCGGTCGTGTTCGGCTTTAATCTGAGCAACATACTGGGAGCGGTTTTCCCGAACTACGTGTTCGAGGGTGGTGATGTGATATTCACAAAATATCTCTTCTACTGGGTTTTGGGCTGCTATGCGGGCATGAACTACACCGCCTTCAAAAAGGCGGTCATGAGCAAAAAACTGCTGATAACCGTATTGTTTCTGCTGTCGGCGGCGCTGGATATTTTTCTGGCGTACAAGACCTACAACGCCGCGGCGCCGTGGATGGAGGAAGTGCATATCGTCTACTGCACGGCCGCGATATTGTTCTTCTTTATGCTGACGTCGCTGCCGGCCGGCAGCCGCAAAAAGGCAACATGGCTCACCCGCGCCCTTGACGAACAGTGCTACAACATATATCTGTCGCACTGTCTGGTGGTGCTGTGGCTCAATGATTATCTGATCACAGAGGCGGGCATAACAAATGTCACGGAGCGCTTCGGCATAATAACCGCCGCGGCGTATTCGGTCCCGATAATATTCTGGCTGCTTTGGCACTTTGTAAAGCTGCTGATAAAACAAGTAATTAATATGATAAAAAAATTATACGTGCGAATTAAAAACAAGAAAGGTTCTGATAATTATGAAATCTAAAAAGATGATAGTGCTCGCCGCGTTCGCGGCTGCGGCTCTGTCGCTCACGGCTTGCGGCGGCTCGGGGGAGAGCGTGCAAAAGACGTCCGAGCAGCCCAAAGCGGCGCAGGCTTCGGCTCAAGGCAATTCTTTGCCGAACGAGCTGACCTCAAAATATTCAAACTACGCCGAGTCGTTCACAAAGGAGTTCGGAGAGTTCGTAAACGGCGACATGGACACGGTGCTGAGGGGCGTGGGCGGTCTTAACGCCGACAACTTCGCGCAGTGGAAGGAGACCTATGACAAATACAACGAGCGCTGCGGCCACTGGTTCAACGAGCTGAGCGCCGCCGAAATGCTGTGTCCCGAAGACAAGGCCGAGGCGCACAAGGACCTTGAGGCGGTCGTCGCCACGATACAAAAGATATTCGAGGGTCTCGAGCCGAGAGTTCAGGCCGCGGAAGGCGGGGACTTATCGCAGCTCACAGGTATGGCCGCGCAGTACGAGCAGGCGTCAGACATAGCCCACGAGATGTGGAACAAAGCGTCGGCGGAAGTAACAGCCGAATAAATTTCTTGAAACCCCTTGATTTTTTGTCAAAATAGGTTATAATATTTACAGAGATAAAATAAGGAGGAATATATTATGGCAAAACAGGTAACAAAAGACACGATAATCATGGAAGCGCTTCAGCTTGATCCCGGCACCGCGGAATTCTTTTTTGAGATAGGCATGCACTGCCTCGGCTGCCCCTCGTCAAGCGGCGAGAGCATCGAGCAGGCGTGCGCGGTCCACGGCGTGAACTGCGGCGAGCTTGTTGACAAGATCAACAGTTATCTCAAGTCAAAAGAGGCGTAATTTAAAAAATTTAGAGAAATTTTCAAAAATATGTTGACAAACAGACCGCGATTGATGTATAATAATCGCTGTCTGTTTAGTTGCATGGATTCCGCGCACGCGCGCGGTTTAAACGGGAGAACAAAATGGACATTAACATAGCGTCGATCAAGAACTACGAGGGCAAGAGTATTCCCATTGACTGCGAGATCGATCTGAAAGGCCGCGAGGGTGACGATTTTGAGATCATCGCTCCGATAAAAGTGAAGGGCGCAATACGCAACTTCGGCGGCACGATCGAGCTTGACGCCAAAGGAGCGGCGGCGCTGCGCATGATCTGCGACAGATGCGCCGAGGAATACGAGGCCCGCGCGGAGTTTGACATAATCGAGAGCTTCAAGGAGACCGAGAGGTTTGAGCGAGGCGAGGAGAATGAGAATCCCGATATAATCGGATTTTCGGGCGACAGCATAGACCTTGACGAATACGTGTACAGCGGCCTTGTCGTCAGCCTGCCGGGAAAGCATTTGTGCCGCGAGGACTGCAAAGGCCTGTGTCCCGAGTGCGGAGCCAATCTCAACGACGGTCCGTGCCGCTGCGACACGCGCCCGACCGACCCCAGATTCGATATACTCGACAGTCTGGACATCGAGTAGGGAAGGCGTTCCGAAATAATCGGACCCCTCATCGTAGGGGACGACGACCTCGGCGTCCCGAATCAATCGGACCCCTCATTGTAGGGGACGACGACCTCGGCGTCCCGCAAACAAATACGTATAAAATAAAGCCTAAGGCTGTTCCATATAATTTGAAAAGAGGTGTAAAGTAAATGGCAGTTCCAAAGAGAAAAACATCAAAAGCGAGAAGAGATAAGAGAAGAGCAAACTGGAAGCTGGCGGTTCCCGGTCTGGTGGCTTGCCCCCAGTGCGGAGAGCTTAAGCTCCCTCACAGAGCCTGCAAAGCCTGCGGTTCATACAAGGGCAGAGAGGTTATCGCTGTGGAGGACTAACACTCGTGAAACGGCGCCGCGAACTCCGCGGCGTTTTTTGTTTTACGCCTTGAAATCATGTTGATTATATGATAGAATTAAAATCAGTATCAAGGAGGAAAAGTTATGAAACCGACAGTCGCCGTTGTGGGGCGGCCCAATGTGGGCAAATCCACATTTTTCAACAAGGTCGCCGGAAAACGGATATCAATAATAGAGGACACTCCGGGCGTGACGCGTGACAGAATCTACGTGGACGCCGAGTGGTGCGGCCGCGAATTTACCATGATCGACACCGGCGGAATAGAGCCCGGCACCGATGATGTTATATTAAGTCAGATGCGCGCTCAGGCCGAGCTCGCCATCGACATGGCGGACGTTATAGTGCTTATCGTCAACGTGCGCGACGGGGTGACCGCCGCCGACAGCGACGTTGCCGCCATGCTGCAAAAGAGCGGCAAACCCGTGGTCCTGGCCGCCAACAAGGTCGACAGTCCCGGCGAGCCGCCCTTGGAGATGTATGAGTTTTATAACCTCGGCTTGGGCGATCCGTGGCCCATTTCCTCGGTCCACGGCTTGGGGCTCGGCGATCTGCTCGACGAGATAGTGAAGTATTTTCCCGAGGACGCGGAGCCGGAAGACGAGAGCGACATTATTCACGTGGCGATCGTCGGCAAACCCAACGCGGGCAAATCGTCGCTCGTGAATAAGATACTGGGCGAGGAGCGAGTGATAGTCAGCGACATAGCGGGAACCACCCGCGACGCCATCGACACGCTGTATGAGCGAAACGGCCAAAAATATATGCTGATCGACACCGCGGGCATGCGCAAGCGGGGCAAGATCAACGAGAATGTCGAGCGCTACAGCGTGACCCGCGCCCTGAACGCGGTCGACCGCGCCGACGTGTGCCTTATAATGGTCGACGCCGCCGAGGGCATAACCGAGCAGGACACCAAGATTGCGGGCTATGTCCACGAGGCGGGCAAGGCGTCGGTGATCGTTGTGAACAAGTGGGACCTGATCGAAAAAGAGACCAACACCATGCGCAACTTTAAAAACAAAGTCAAAGAGGGCTTTAATTTTATGATGTACGCGCCGTCGGTTTTTATCTCGGCAAAGACCGGTCTCCGCGTGAATGATTTGTTTGAGGTCATGGACGCGGCTGTGGAGCAGAATTCAAAGCGCATTTCAACGGGAGTCCTGAACGACGTGCTTAATGACGCGGTGGCGGCTGTGCAGCCGCCCAGCGACAAGGGACGCAGGCTCAAGATCTACTACGCGACCCAGGCCGCGATAAAGCCGCCCACCTTTGTGCTGTTTGTCAACAGCGGAAAGCTGGCGCATTATTCATATGTCAGATATATCGAGAACCAGTTCAGGGCGCGCTTCGGATTTGAGGGCTCGCCGATAAAATTTATAATTCGAGAAAAAGGGGAGAAAAAATAAATGGCGGTTTTAACAGCGGTTATCGCGGGAGTTCTGTCGTATCTCATAGGCTCGGTCAATTTTTCGATCATACTTTCAAGGCTGATCTCCGGCGAGGATATAAGAAAGAGCGGCTCGGGCAACGCCGGAGCCACAAACATGCTGCGCACTCTCGGCAAGGCGCCCGCGGCCGCAACCTTGATACTTGACGTTTTAAAGGGAGTGGCGTGCGTGGTTTTCGCAAAGATTTTTGTTGGCCGCGCGGGCGGCGCCGGGCTTGAAAATATCTGCCTGCCGTATATAGCGGGTCTGTGCGCCGTGCTGGGCCACAATTTCCCGATATATTTCGGCTTTAAGGGCGGCAAGGGCGTCGCCACATCGCTGGGCGTTGTGATGACTCTTGACTGGAAGGTCGGACTTATCGTCATGATCGTGTCGCTCGCTATCATGGCGGCGACGAGGTATGTGTCGCTTGGCTCTGTTTTGGGCAGCGTGATGTTTGTGATAATTGAGATAATAAAGGATCTTGTGACGGGTGATATAAAGCCTGTCGGCATGATCTGCATAATAATCATGGGCGCGCTGATCGTTATCCGCCACCGCGCCAACATAAAGCGCCTTCTAAACGGCACCGAAAACAAACTGGGAAAAAAACATGAATAAAATATATAAAGCGCAGAGTATATAAGGCGATTACGAACAAGGTAATTCCGTGTAGACACTATTTACTAATCACTAATTACTAATTACTATGTTCGTAGGGGGCGACGACCTCGGCGCCCCGCAAACCAACAAATTATATGTAACATTATAAGGGGGGCGGACGACCTCGGTCGCACGCGTCGGTATGCTTGCGTACCAAGTGATAAATATAGAAAGGGCGCAGCCATGTCGGAATTACCTAAAAGAAAGCGTAACCGCATAAAAGATTTTGATTATGCCGAACCGGGCGGATATTTTATAACAATATGCACCCGCGGCAATAGATGTATTTTGAGCGATATTGTTTGTGAAGATAGATCTGATAATATAAAAAATAATTATACTAAAATTGGGTCGATTGTCGATAAGTATTTAAATATGATAGAATCATCGTATCAAAATGTGTCATTGGACAGATATGTTATTATGCCGAATCATGTGCATCTAATATTAATCCTGTCGAGCGGGACGCCGGGGTCGTCGTCCCCTACGATCAGTCAGATTATCAGCGCATTTAAGCGGTTTGTAAACAAAGAAATCGGATATTCGATTTGGCAGCGCTCGTTTTATGACCATATTATAAGGGAAACGAGAGATTATGAAGAAATCAGTTTATATATTGAAAATAATCCCATGAAATGGAGATTTGATAAATTTTATACCGAGCAGGAGTGAAACAAAATGTCAAAAATAAGCGTTATAGGAAGCGGCGGCTGGGGAAGCGCGGTCGCCATAATGCTCGCCGAGAACGGGCATGACGTGACGGTTTGGTCGTACCTTGAGAGCGAGTGCGAAGATCTTAAAAAATACCGCGAAAACAAGCCGTTCCTGCCGGGCGTCAGGTTCCCGGACGGCATATGCTTTACGAATGATATAAGCTGCGCGAAGGGCGCCGATATAGTTGTTATGGCGACCCCGTCACACGGTGTTCGCGCCACCGCAAAGGCCATGGCGCCGTATATAAGCGATGGGCAGCTTGTGGTCAATATAGCCAAGGGCATCGAGGAGGGGACCTACTGCACCTTGTCGCAGGTCATAAAACAGGAGATACCAAACTGCGCGATCGCGGTCATGTCGGGCCCGAGCCACGCCGAGGAGGTCTCCCGCGGGATCCCGACGACCAATGTCGTGGCCTGCGCGGATGAAAAGATCGCCCGATATGTGCAGGACTCGTTTATGAACCCGAATTTCAGAATATACACCAATCCCGACGTTTTGGGAGTGGAGCTGGGCGGCTCGCTTAAAAACGTGATCGCGCTGTGCGCCGGCATACTCGACGGCATGGGCCTGGGCGACAACACTAAGGCTGCGCTGATGACGCGCGGACTTGTCGAAATGTCGCGCCTGGGCGTGGCTATGGGCGCCAAAGCCGAGACGTTCAGCGGCCTTTCCGGACTGGGCGATCTGATCGTCACCTGCACCAGCATGCATTCCCGCAATCGCAGGGCCGGAATACTTATTGGACAAGGCAAGACCGCCGAAGAAGCGAAGAACGAGGTCAAGATGGTGGTCGAGGGCGTGCGCACCTGCCGCGCCGCGAAGGAACTTTCGGAAAAATATGGGATAGAGATGCCGATAGTCAACGAGGCTTATAAAGTGCTGTTTGAAAATATGTCGACTGCGGAAGCGCTTAAAAACCTGATGGGCAGAGACAAGAAGCACGAAAGCGAAAAGGCGTTCCTGCGCCTCGGTGAATAAATTGTGATATTACCGTAACTTTTTTGTAAGGAAGAGCAACTACTGTTTTATTGCCATCGTATCGGAAATGTGATATAATATTATAAAATTATAATTAAAATTTATTTAAAATTTATAATTTATATTAAGGGGTTGAAATCTATGAAAAAGTACATTGCCGAATTTATCGGCACAGCGGTATTGGTCATCTTCGGCTGCGGAAGCGCGGTCGCGGCGAACACGCTCGTAGGCAAACTTGAATTCGGTCAGTCCGCGCTTTCGGGAAGCGCGCTGGCGCTGACCACGCTGCTGATCGCGTTCGCGTTCGGCTTGGTCATCGTGGCGATGGCGTACTCGATCGGCAACATATCGGGATGCCATATCAATCCGGCGGTCTCGACGGGCATGCTGGTTTCGGGCAAGATGACGGTCAACGATTATATCGGCTATCTCGTGGCTCAATTTTTGGGCGGCATAGCGGGAGCCTTGATCCTCCTGGCGATGCTCGGCACCGCCGCGAACGGTCTCGGCCAAAACGGATACGGCGAGGCCAGCGCGATAGGCGCCAATATGGGACAGGCGTTTTTGGTTGAGGTCGTGCTCACGTTTGTGTTTGTAATCGCGATAATCGGCGTCACAAGCAAGACCGAGAACACCGCAGTAACGGGCCTTGTTATAGGCCTCACGCTGACTCTGGTCCACATACTCGGAATTCCCTTTACCGGAACATCGGTTAATCCGGCTCGAAGCTTCGGTCCCGCTCTGGTTATGCTGTTCGCGGGTGAGTCGCAGCCGATCGCTCAGGTATGGCTGTTTATAGTCGCGCCGATAATTGGCGCGATCCTTGCGGCTGTTGTCTATAAGGCTCTTGCCTCCGAGAAATAATTTGTTTTTCAAAAAAGCCCTTCGGGGCTTTTTTGTTTTATAAGCTATTGTAATCCGCCGGGTTATGTGTTATAATTAAATAACGGTATTTGTTCGACTTGTCTTGGGGAGGAATGTTGTTATGAAAAAGGTATTGGTTTTGGCCGCGGTATGCTTCGCGCTTCTGCTTTGCGGCTGCGGCGAGAACGAGATCGGGATGACGGGCATGATATATGATTCGCATTCCATGGATCGGTATTCCGCGAACGGGACCTACAAATCGGGCAATGCAAATTTAAGCGGGTCGGGCGGGTTTGCGCCGTCGATGGATCCCGATTATTTTGACACCGAGTTTGAGAAATATGTGAATATGTCGGATCCCGAAGACCCGTATTATCATTACATACTGTGCGGCACCGAATACGGAACGGAGCTCAAGGCGCCTATGGAAATCTACGGCGCGGGCGGGAAAAAATATCTGAGCCTTGATGCTGTGGCGCGCATCAATGATATGAATTTTGCGTCCGGGGACGCGCCCGCCGGCGCACTTGATCCGATTTACGCGGCGCTTAAGGAGCGGCTCGGAAGCGATTGTTTCGTGCAGGTCGGAGACGACTTTTCGGGCGACAGTGCCATTTTCGGATATACCGACGAGGTTCGGAATATCGCCGCGGGCTATGCGCTTCTCGGCATAAACTCAAACAACGGAATAAGGCCGTTTGCCGACGCCGCGCAGCGCGATTATCTTTATGACAGCTTGAGCGGCTTCGACTCGGGCATTGTGGAAAAGACCGAAAACGGATACTCCGTCACGGTCGACAGCAGGACAAGCAGAGCCGTGACCGACAGATTGGATAAGTACATGGCGGACAACGCGGAGCACGCGTACTCGGCCTACGCAGGATACGCCGAAAGTCTTGGATTTGATCTTGAGCTGAGCAGCGAGTTTGATTTTATGGCTAACAACCTCAGAAAGCTGAGCCGCGACGAGTTTATCGAGCATATCCGCGAAAGCATCGCGCGAGAGAAAGCCGAGCCGCTCGATAACAAAAACAGCGTAACGCTCACGACCGAGCTTATCGACGGGACATATACAAACACTTACGAGACCGTGCGGGATTATTCGTATATCCAAAGTTCCGGCAGCCGCGAAATGTACGAGCACAGCTTTTTAGAGAACAGTTACGACGCGCCCTACGCTATAGAATCCTTCACGGAAAATATCACACCCGCGGATGTTGAGAAAGCGCTGCCCGAAAATGTTGTTTCTTACGAGGAGTATAAGGCGTTATATGACGAGCTGGACCCGGTGGCCGCGATCGAGTTTGAGCAACAAGACTATTCCGAAAACGGCGATAGCATAGACGCGCAGATACCGGAAGCGAATTTTACCACAACAAGATTCGCTATGGCGTTCGCGTCGGAAAAGCGCGTTTCGGGCATGTCGTATCCGATATCTTATTCCGATTTCGGCCTGGAAAGCGGGCCCGGAATAAGGCTGCTCACCGACGAAAACGGCAGCATATATGTTCCGCTGAGAGCCACGGCCGAACGTCTCGGCGAGAATGTGGTCTGGAATGAGAACGCGGGATGCGCGTTTATCGAGCGGAACGGGGAATTTATAAAGACAGACGGAACGCTGTTTAGAGCGAATCCCTTTTCGGAGGAGATGTGGTATATCAAGGCGCGGGATCTCGGAAAGCTCGGCTATAACGTTGACTATTCCGAAACGCTTTACTGCGCTGATTCCGACCGCAAAGACTACAAAATTACTATTTCAAAATAATTGACAAAATTTAAAAATACAGGAGAAATATTATGTACACGATTTCATGTGAGACGCATTTCGATGCGGCGCACTTTCTCAAAGGGCACGGCGGCAAATGCGCCAATATCCACGGCCACCGCTGGAGGGTCCGCGCGTATGTCGGCGCGGAGGAGCTTATTCCCGAGGGAGAGAGCCGCGGAATGGTAATTGATTTCGGCGAGATAAAGCCGAGACTTAGAAAAATAGCGGACAGCCTCGACCACAAGCTGATCGTCGAGAACGGGACCTTGCTGCCAGAGACGGCGGCCGCCCTTGAGCGCGAGGGCTTCGCGGCGGCTGTCGTGCCGTTCAGACCGACCGCCGAAAACTTTGCAAAATACATATACGACGAGCTGTGCGCGGACGGCATCAAGCCGGGCAAGGTCCGCGTGTACGAATCGGAGGACGCCTATGCGGAATACAGCGAATAATATAACGTTCCCGGTGTGCGAAAAATTCGTCAGCATAAACGGCGAGGGCAGGCGCGCCGGGCAGACCGCGGTGTTTATAAGGTTCCGCGGCTGCAATTTGCGCTGCTCCTACTGCGACACCGCGTGGGCAAATTCCCCGGAAGCGCCCGCGGAGGAGCTGACGGCGGACGATATCTTGAGATATATCGAAAGCACGGGCATAACGAACGTCACTCTGACCGGCGGCGAGCCGCTGCTGCGGACCGGGATCGGCGGCCTAATGGCGAGGCTTAACTCTGCGGGAAAGAGCGTTGAGGTCGAGACAAACGGCGCGGTGCCTCTCGATGCGTTTTCAGAGAGCGGCACAAGACCCGACTGCTTCACTGTGGACTATAAGCTGCCCTCAAGCGGCATGGAGGACAAAATGGTTCCGAGCAATTTTGATCTCCTCGGCCGCGGCGACTGCGTAAAGTTTGTGGCGGGCTCCGAGGGCGATCTCAGCCGCACGCTTGAGATCATAAAAAAATACGATCTGACCGAGCGCTGCGGAGTGTATATAAGCCCGGTGTTCGGCGCTATAGCCCCTAAAGACATAGTCGATTTTATGATAAGGCAAAAACTTAACCGCGTAAATTTGCAGATACAGCTCCACAAAGTTATTTGGGAGCCCGACAGGAGAGGTGTGTAATGATAGACGAAAAAGCGATAGAAAAGCATGTGCGGGGGATTTTGGAGGCTCTGGGCGACGATCCGGAGCGCGAGGGCCTCAAAGACACCCCGAAACGGGTGGCGAAAATGTATTCCGAGGTCTTTGAGGGCATGAACTACACAAACGATGAGATAGCCGAGATGTTCAACAAGACCTTTGAGGACGACCCCGACTCGTACCAGAGTTCAAATGATATGGTGATCGTCAAGGATATAGAGATATTCAGCTACTGCGAGCATCACATGGCGCTGATGTACAACATGACCGCGTCGGTGGCGTATATACCGCGGGGCAAAGTCATAGGACTCAGCAAGATCGCCAGGATAGCCGACATGGCGGCGAAGCGCCTCCAGATACAGGAGCGGCTGGGCGCCGACATAGCCGAGATAATCCAAAAAATAACCGAAAGCCCCGACGTGGCGGTGATAATCGAGGCGAGCCACAGCTGCATGACGGCGAGAGGAATATCAAAGCCGTCGGCCAAAACGCGCACAAGAACGCTGCGCGGCAGGTTTGAGACCGACGAGAAGCTTGCGGAAAGGGTAATGGGGTGACAAAATGACAAAAGCGAAAAAAGCATTGGTTCTGCTGAGCGGCGGAGTGGACAGCGCCACCGCCTTGGCTGCGGCCGCGGACGAGTTCGGCGCCGAAAACGTGACGGCTCTCTCGATATATTACGGCCAGAAACACGTTAAAGAGATCGAGGCGGCGGAAAAAATCGCCGCGCATTACGGCGTGAGGCGGCTCGAGCTTGACCTGACCGATATGTTCAGGTTCAGCGATTGCTCGCTGCTGAGCAAAAATCCCGACGCCGAGATCCCCAAAGAGAGCTACGGCGAGCAGGTTAGCAAAACGGGCGGCGCTCCGGTCTCAACCTATGTGCCGTTCCGCAACGGACTTTTTTTGTCGGCCGCCGCGGCGTACGCGGTGAGCCTCGGCGCGGACGAGATATTTTACGGCGCCCACAGCGACGACGCGGCGGGAAACGCGTATCCCGACTGCAGCGAGGCTTTTAACAGCGCCATGAACGCTGCCATATACGAGGGCACGGGGCGCCAAGTCAGGATCCGCGCGCCGTTTGTGGGCATCACAAAGAGCGAGGTCGTGGCGATGGGAGTAAAGCTCGGCGTGCCATACGAGATGACCTGGAGCTGCTACGAGGGCGGAGATAAGCCCTGCGGCGTGTGCGGAACCTGCCGCGACCGAAAAGCCGCATTCGAGGCCAACGGCCTTGATATAGATTAAAAAAGAGAGGAAATTTTATGAATCGAAAAAACGAAAACCTGACCCTTTTGGGAAACAAAAACACCGAATATAAATCAAACTACGCGCCCGAGGTGCTCGAGACGTTTGAAAACAAGCACAAGGAAAACGATTATTGGGTGCGATTCAACTGTCCCGAGTTCACGTCGCTCTGTCCGATAACCGGACAGCCCGACTTTGCCGAAATAATCATATCCTATGTGCCCGACGTCAAAATGGTCGAGAGCAAGTCGCTCAAGCTGTATCTGTTCAGCTTCAGGAACCACGGCGATTTTCACGAGGACTGCGTGAACACGATAATGAAGGATCTGATAAAGCTGATGGAACCCAAGTATATCGAGGTGTTCGGGCGGTTCACGCCCCGCGGCGGCATCTCTATACATCCGTACGCCAACTACGGCAGACCCGGCACAAAATGGGAGCAGGTCGCCTTTGACCGCCTCATCTCCCGCCCCGCTGATTAAAAACAGAAAAATAAAAAGCACCGAAAATTCGGTGCTTTTTTATGGAGCGGAAGACGAGATTCGAACTCGCGACGTTCACCTTGGCAAGGTGACGCTCTACCACTGAGCCACTCCCGCATAAGCGCTCTCTTTGAACGCTTAATAATTATAGCAAATTAAAATACGTTTGTCAAGACTTTTTTGAAAGTTTTTTATTTTTCCCGTTCTTTTTCTTTTTTGAGTCGAGCATGAGCCGCGTTTCCTGAATTTCCTCGCGGGTCTTGAGCTTTGGTATCAGACTTGTCACGAGACGGCCCTTGCCGCGTGTCTTTATGTAAAGAAATCCGAATATCGAGAACACGATCGCGCCGATGCAGTTGACGATCAAGTCCTTCATTGTGTCGACGAGCCCCACGTCAAGGTACGAGCCGTCAATCACCCAGTCCCGCGGAACGCCGTCGATGGTGCCCGAGATAACGGTGCGCGTCACGTCTTTTATTGTGATTGGGTCATTGAGGCCGCTTGGGTTGAGCAGCACCGAGGCTATGTCGTGGACCATCCAGTCCTTTTGCATATCTGTCAGGAAGATACGGTCCATGCCGTATTCGAAAAATTCCCACAGCACGCCGATCGTCATAGAGAAGCAGAACGTCACAAACGCCACGAACCACGGCGACATGGTGATATGTATCCTGGGCGACTGGTTGAGTATGTCGATCATGGCAAAGCCTATGGACGCCATAATGAATCCGTTTATCGTGTGCAGTATCGTGTCCCACAGCGGAATGATGGTATAAAAGCTCTGTATCTCGCCCATTATTTCCGCCGCGAAAATGAAGAACAGGATTATCACCTCAAGCAGTATCGGCATTTTTATGTTGAGCCGATGATCCACAAATGTCGGGATAGTGAAAAGCAGGATCGTCAGTATGCAGGTAAAAACATTTGTGTAGTTGCCCATGAAAAACTGCCTGATCATGACCAAGATAACAAGCGCGCTCAGCACAATATGGATGATCTTGCGCTTGTCGCTTTTTTTCTTTTTTTCGGCGTCATTCAAATGATTTGCGTTCATTCCGAGGCCCCCGTTAAATAATATTCCAATTAGATATTATATCACTGTTTCACGATATGTCAATATCAAAATTAGCGCCGCCGCATGTTCTACTTTCGGACAAAGCCTCATACAATACTAAAAACAAGCCGATCAGAGATAAGGATAAACGGTGACGGAAATGGGAGAATATGACGGAATTTTAAAATTTATCCCGCAGGGGAACCTGCGGCGGGCGCTGGAGCGGGCGCTCGGCGGCGTGAAGGCCGAGGAAATACGCTTGCGCAGCGAGAGGCCGCTGTCGGTGTATGACGGGCATGTGCGTTATGTGACGCCCGCGGGTGAGCTCAGCGCTGCCCCGTCCGACGGTTTGATAGTGAGCAAAGCGGCGGTGACCGCGGTTTTCCGTGCCTTGTGCGAAAATTCGCCCTACGCCTACGCCGACGAGATACGCCGCGGATTTGTGACCCTGAGGGGCGGCCACCGCGCAGGCTTCACGGGGCGCGCGGTGTTGGGACGGGACGGAGACGCGGAAAGCTTCAGAGACATAAACTCGATAAATATCAGGATCGCCCGCGAGATAATCGGCTGCGCCTCGCCCTATATCGGCGGCATCGTGCGGGGAGGGAGAGTAAAAAGCGCGCTTGTCATAGCGCCGCCCGGGCTGGGAAAGACTACTTTTCTGCGCGACGCGGCGCGGCTCATATCAAACGCGGGCTTCAAAGTCGGCATATCAGACGACCGCGGCGAGATAGCCGCCATGTTCCGAGGCGCGCCCTCAAACGATATAGGCGCGAATACCGACGTGGTGGAATACGCGCCCAAGGGCCGCGGCGTTGAAATTCTTATCCGCACTATGTCGCCGCAGGTCATAATCACAGACGAGATAGTGACCGAGAGTGAGGTCCGCGCCGTCTGTCTGGCAAAGGGCAGCGGCGCCGCGGTGATCGCCTCGGTCCACGGCGGCTCGTTTGACGAGCTGAGCCGGATGCCCATTTTCAGGCCGCTGTTTGAAAACCGCGTGTTCGACCTGCTTATCCTGATCAAAGGCAGGAGCGGAGGCATGCTCGACGCGGAAGTCAGGCGGGCGGTATGACTATCAAGCTGATCTGCGCCGCAGTCATAATACTGGGCTGCGGCTCCGCGGGTATGTCGGCGGCCTCCGCGCTGGACGCGCGGATAAGGCAGACACGCGGATTTTCGGACGCGCTCGGACTTTTGGAGATCGAGATGACGGTCAACAACTCGGTTCTCAGCGAGGCGCTGTATGCCGCGTCAAAGCCGCAGAGCGGAGTTGTTAAAGATATTTTCTTGGGGGCCGCGCGAGGGGTCGAAGCTCTCGGCGGCGGCGATATGAGTGAGGTGTGGCGCATGGCGATCGAAAACAACAAAAAGCGGCTCTGCGTGAGCGCGGACGCGCTTGACATAATATCGGCGTTCGCCTCAAGCCTCGGCCGCGGCGACCGAGAGCGGGAGAGAGACAATATCCGCGCCGCCCGTGAAAAGCTGCGCCTCGAGGAAGAAAAGGCGCGGCTCAAAAAGGCCGAAAGCGGCAGACTGTACCGCAGTCTGGGTTTCGCCTGCGGCATACTGATAACGGTGCTTTTGCTTTGACAAAAACGGAGGGGATAAAATGACGGGCGTTGACTTGATTTTCAGAGTGGCGGCGATCGGAATACTTGTGGCTGTGCTCAACATGCTGCTGTGCCGCGCCGGACGCGACGATCAGGCTATGATGACGACGATCGCGGGGCTTATCGTGGTGCTGCTCATGGTGATACGCGAGATAAGCAATCTGTTCACCATGATACAGGACATATTCGGGCTGTAGCCATGGAGATAGCGAAGATCGTGGGTATCGGGCTTGCCGGAGGCGTGATCTCGATTCTGATACGGCGGTCAAAGCCCGAGCTTTCAATGATGGTGCCGATCGCGGTGTCGATCATCGTGCTGCTCGGCGTGATGCCCTATCTCGGAGGTATCGTCGGAGAATTGAGCGACCTTTCGGCCGCTGCGGGAATAAACGGCGCGTATATGACGGTCATAATAAAAATCATCGGCGTGTCATATCTGGCGTCGTTTTCGGCGGAGCTGTGCAAGGACGCGGGCGAAAACGCGATTGCGACAAAGATCGAGCTGGGCGGCAAGCTTATGATACTCGCCATGTCGGTGCCGATAATAAAGCGGCTGCTCGATCTTGTGAGGGAGATAATTATGTACAAGTGAGAAAATATGCGAAGTCATAAAATCAAAACTGTCGTAATACTCGCGGCGGCGGTCATGCTCTTCTGCGGCGCGGCGCACGCCGAGGAACCGTCCGCGCCTCAAGACCTCGTTGATGAGTATTTAGGGATATACGGAGAGAGGCTCGACGAGGGCGCGGGCGGAGTGATCTTCGACGCGTTAACGCCGTACGCGGACGGTTTCTCGATAGGCGAGCTGCTTTCGAGAATAGCGGCCGGGGATGTTCCGTTTGATATAAAGTCGCTGTCGCGCGAGCTGTTTCGGGCCTTGAGCGGGAAAATTCTGTCAGCGGCAAAAAACATGGCCGGAGTCCTGGCGGCGGCCGTCCTCAGCGCTTTTTTGGCAAACTCTGTCAGTGGATTCGAGCGCGGCGCGGCGTTTAAGGCGGCGACGTACGTCTGCTTTATAGCGGTGGCGTCGATGGCGGCGTCGGTGTTTTACGGCTGCCTTGTGAGCGCGTCTTCCGCGATTGAAAACCTGGCTGTTTTTATGCGCTGCGCCGTTCCGGTAATGATGACGGCCCTGCTGTCAAGCGGAGCCGCGGTCAGCGCCGCCGCCCTTGAGCCGACGCTGCTGGCTATCATAGAGATAGCTGTGAGCCTTATCCGCTCGGTCTTTGTTCCGCTCGTCATGATAGGGGCTGGGCTGGGCACGGTGAACGCCATGTCCGAGGGGCTCAAGACCGCGCGCCTGGTCGAGTTTATAAACGGAGCCGTGAAGTACGGTCTGAGCGTGCTCTTGATGATATTCACGGCGTTTTCCGGGCTCCGGGGCATTGCCGCATCGGGCGCCGACGCGCTGACGCTCAAGCTCACCAAGTTCGCCTCGTCGAATCTGATACCGCTTGTGGGCGGAATATTGTCCGACTCGGTCGAGACCGTCATGAGGTGCGGCGCGGTGATAAAAAACGCTCTGGGCGTTTTGGGGATAATCCTCGTGTTTTTCATCGCGCTGACGCCGGTGCTTGAGATCGTCTCGGCGCTGGTCGTATTTCGTCTGACCGCTGCTCTGTGCGAGCCTATCGGCGAAAAGAGCGTCACCGAATGTCTGAGCGTGATGGCGGACGGGATCGCAGCCGTGTTTTCGATGCTGGCGGCCGTGTCGATCATGTTTATCATAATGCTGACCGTTATGATAAGCGTTTCGGTTTAGCGGCCGAGCGCTTTGGCAAACACTGATTAAATAGGGCGCGCCAAGCCGCGAGGCGTTATTTATTCGGTGTTTGCTTTGGGAGAAAAGCTATGGAGAGTTTAAGACAGTGGGCGTATTCCGTGGCGGCGACGGTGGTGTTCGGCACCCTTGCCGAGACCGCGCTGCCGTCCGACTCATACAGAAAATATATCCGCCTTATACTGGGCATGGTGCTTTTGCTCACGCTGACAAAACCCGCCGCCGCGCTGATAAGCGGCGGCCTCGGCGAAGCAGCGGAGGAGTACGCCGCCTCGTTTTCCGCGGCGGAGGAGCAAACCGAGCGCGAGGCGGCCGAAATAGAGGAAAAGCAGAAAAACGACATTATAAAAATATATAAGGACAGCTTGGAGAGCAGCGTCGCGGAGGGTATTGAGCGCGAGTGCGGAGCGGTCCCGACGAGGGTCGAGGCCGAGATCTCCGACTCGGTGTTCGGCAGCCTTGAGGGAATGATCATCGAGACAGAGGCCGCGGACGCCTCAAAGAGCGCGGAGATAAAAGCGGCGGCGGCCGAAATGACGGGGCTGCCGAGCGGCAGAATAACGGTTAAGGAGCGCGGCGCGGGAGCACAAAATGGAAAAACAGACTAACAAACAAACGCTTGCGCGGTGGATAGCGGATTTTTTTCAAAAATTCCGGAGCCGCGGAGGCGATGACAAAAATCGCGTAAATCCTATTGTTATCCTGGCGATCGCCGCGGCGGCGCTCACGCTTGTTTTCATAAAGCCCGGCGCGGGCAGGGACGGAGCCGAAAAGAAAGAGCCTGCCGCCTCGTCGGAGCTTGTGTCGCAGGACGAGTACGTGACAAAAACAGAGAGGGAGCTTCGGGATATACTTAGCAAGATCAGCGGCGCGGGCGAGGTCAGCGTGAGGATCTATATCGACAGCACCAACGAGAAGGTGCTGGCAAAGGACAGCAAGACCAGCAGCGAGGTCAGCGAGAGCGAAAGCGGTAAAAAGGAAAGCAGCACCGGAGAGTCAAAGCCCGCCGGAGCCTCGGGAGGCCTCGGCAGCGGCGGCGAGCCTTATGTGGTGCGGGAAAAGCTGCCCTATCCCATAGGCGTGGTGGTAGTTGCCGAGGGCGCCTCGGACGAAAGAGTCAGGAACGAGATATACGAGGCCGTGAAGGCGCTGTACGGTCTGTCGGCCAACAGGATCAAAGTCACATATTAAAAAATACATAAATAAAGGAGACTGAATCTATGAATTCCAAAAAAAGCAAAAAAACGAACAAGAGCGGCGGCGAGGGCAAAGCCCGTCTGCGGGGCGGCAGACAGCTGCTCGTGGTGGGTCTGGTGGCTCTGGTCCTTGCGGCGGGATACTATCGCTGGACGCTGGGCAGCATCGAAAACGAGGCGGTCAGCGTGTCAAGCACCGCCGGACCCGAATCCCCTTCTCCCGCAGATGCGGCAAAAAAAGAGGACGCCGAAACATTTTGGTCAAAAGACAAGGACGACGAAAAGAGCGATGATAACAATAACACCGATAATAACGACGGCGGAGAAACAGAGCCAAGCGGCGAAAACGACAGCAAACAGAGCGATTCGGCGAGCGTGATAATAAAAGCCAGACAGGACAGAGACAGGCTCAGGGGCGAGACCATGGACCGTTGGAAGGAGATCGCCGCCAACTCGGACGCGTCGGAAAGCGCGAAAAAAGAGGCGGAGGACAGCGTGCTCAGGCTGACGGAGTATTCCGAGCAGGAGAACGCCATCGAGACCAACGTGAAATCCAAGGGCTTTGACGACTGCTTCGCTCAGGTCACCGACAGCGGCGTGTCCGTGATAGTAAAGGGCGGCAAAACGGACAGCGCGGCGGTGGCTCAGATCAAGGATATCATAATCGCCGAGACCGGAGCCGCGGCGTCAAAAATAAAAATAAGCGCCGAGTAATTCGCGCCGCATCTGCAAAGTAATAAAAATAACAATTAAATTCAAAATATTTATTGTAATCTTAAAGCTGTTATGATATAATTTAATAAAATAACGGCAATAAATTGAATTTAGTTGCACAGGAGGTTTTATTATGGCAGAGGAAAACAAGACCGTAAAAGAGCAGGAGACCCATAAAAGCGGCAGCGTCAACATTTCCAATGACGTTGTGTCGATCGTGGCTTCTCTCGCGGCGGGCAGCGTCAAGGGCGTGTCGGGCATGGTGAGCTCTATGTCGGGCGGCATAGCCGAGCTGCTGGGCAAAAAGAATATGTCAAAGGGCGTCAAGGTGAGCGTCGCGGACAAGGACGTGACCCTCAATCTCTCGATCATAGTGGAGTACGGCGCTAAGATCCCCGACGTAGCGTGGGAGATCCAAGAGAAGGTAAAGAGCGAGGTCGAGGCCATGACGGGTCTTAATGTTGTCTCGGTCAACGTCAGCGTCGAGGGCGTTAACGTGCCCAAAAACGATGCGGGCAAAATCCCCGCAAAGCCCGTAAAGGGCGCGGACGGCGAGCCCGCGGCTCAGATCAAGGAAACCGCGGAAGAGGCGATCGAGATAATAGCCGAAAAAGCGGAAGATATCGCCGAAAAAGCCGAGGAAAAGGTCGAGGAACTGATAAGCAAGGCCAAAGACGCGGCCGATGATGACGAGGATATCGACGAGGACGCCGACGATGAAGCGCAGGACATTGTTATCGAGATCACCGAGCCCGAGGAACCCGCCGAAGAGCCGGAGGCCGAATAGAGCGAGGCGGCTTTGACTAAAAATATGGACAGAAGAAAAGCGAGAGAACACGCGTTCACAATGATTTTTCAGTATAAATTCCGCCCGAGCGACGCCGAGGAGATCATTGCGGAGTTCCTTGAGGAAAACGACCCCGCGAACCAGAGAAAATATATTGAGGGCGCCGTGCGCGGAACGATCGAAAACATTGACGCGATCGATAAAAAAATATCGGAATATTCCAAGGGCTGGAGCGTTGACCGAATAAACGCCGTCAGTCTGGCGGCGCTGCGCCTGGGCGCTTACGAGCTGCTGTTTTGCGATGATATTCCGAATCCGGTGGCGGTCAACGAGGCGGTCAATCTGACCCGAAAGTTCGCGGGTCCCGAGACGGTGGACTTCGTCAACGGAATACTCGGCAATATGAAATAGAGATCGAAAAACAGAAGTAAGGTGCGGAAATGAATTATCAGCGCGAACCGTTTACCGTGACCCAGGTCAATCTGTATATCAAGCAGGTGCTGGGGCGGGACGATATTTTAAATAATATACTTGTAAAGGGTGAGCTTTCGAATTTCAAGGCTCACTCTTCGGGACATATGTATATGTCCCTGAAAGACGAGACCGGCGTCATGCGCGCGGTCATGTTCAGGAGCGCTGCGGCGCGGCTCGCGTTCAGGCCCGCAAACGGCATGAAGGTGATAGCCCGCGGCAGGATCGGGGTGTACGAGCGCGACGGACAGTATCAATTATACATAGAGCATATGGAACAGGACGGAATAGGAGACCTTCACATCGCGTTCGAGCGGCTCAAGAAAAAGCTGGACGAGGAGGGTCTGTTTTCGCCGAGCCATAAAAAGCCGCTGCCCAAGTATCCCAAGCGCATCGGCGTTGTGACCGCGCCCACGGGAGCGGCGATACGGGATATACTTAATATCCTGACCCGCCGTTTTTCGTATTCCGACGTGGTGCTCTATCCCGTGCTGGTGCAGGGTGAAAACTCGGCGCGCAGCATAGTTGAGGCGATAGAGTATTTCAATGCTTCCGACTCGGTCGACGTGCTGATCGTCGGCAGAGGCGGAGGCTCTATCGAGGACCTGTGGTCGTTCAACGAGGAGATTGTTGCGCGGGCCATATATAGCAGCCATATTCCGGTCGTTTCGGCCGTGGGGCATGAGATAGATTTCACGATATCGGATTTTGCAGCCGATCTCAGGGCGCCCACTCCGAGCGCGGCGGCGGAGCTTGTCGTTCCGTCGCAGGTCGAGCTGCGCGAAAAGTTCAACAACGTGTACGCGCGCCTTTATTCCTGCGCGAACCGAATAGTTGAGCGGGGCAGACTGCAGCTTAAGGTCAGCGCCGAGAGCGCGGCGCTCAAAAATCCGATGGCGATAATCGACAACAGCCGCATATATCTGGACTCTTTGAGCAAGACCATGGAGGGCGCGTACAAAAACATCATGGGCGACAAGCGGCGCAATCTTGCGGTCACAGCCTCGAAGCTCGACGCGCTTAGCCCGCTGGGGGCTTTGAGCCGCGGATTTTCTCTGACGAGAGACGAGAGCGGCGCGGTGGTGAAAAGCGCGAAACGGTTAAACAAAGGCGACAAGATCAGCGTGACGCTCAGCGACGGAACCGCCCGAGCCACGGTCGATAACATAGAATTTGAGGAGAATCATGGATAACACAAAAGATTTATTTGAAAAAAATTTAAAAGAGCTTGAGGGCGTCGTAAAAACGCTTGAGGGCGGAGAGGTCACTCTCGACCAAATGCTCGAGCTGTTCGAGCGCGGCATAGTGCTGACCAAGCAGTGCACAAACGCCCTTGACTCGGCCGAGCAGAAAATAAACATACTTATGAAAAACAAAGAGACCGGCGAGATAGTCGAGCGGCCCTTCGGAGGCGCGGGTGAGTAATATGCCGAGCGTTTCAAACAATTTAAATGATTTTGACAATACTTTAAAAAATATTGTCCGCGCTGTGAACGAAAAGCTCGAAGGTATCGCGGCAGTGCCCGACGCGCCCGAGTCGGCGGTGTATGAGGCGATGAGATACAGTCTGCTGGCGGGAGGCAAGCGCCTTCGGCCTGTTTTGACAGTCGCCGCGGCTGCGATGCTCGGCGGAGACACCGACGACGCCCTGACGGCGGGCTGCGCTCTTGAGTGCGTGCACACATACTCGCTGATACACGACGATCTGCCCTGCATGGACAATGACGATTTAAGGCGCGGCAAGCCCACCTGCCATAAGGTTTTTCCGGAGAACATCGCGCTTTTGGCGGGCGACGGGCTTTTAAACCGCGCGTTTGAAATTCTGTCCGATATGTCGGAATTTAAGTCGATAAGCGAAAAGACCGCGCTGCGGCTGATCGGGCTGCTGTCCGCGGCGTCTGGCGCAAACGGAATGATAGGCGGACAGGTTATCGACCTTATGAGCGAAAACAAGCCCGGCGTGCCCGAAGATCTGCTGCTCAGAATGCACAAAAAAAAGACCGGCGCCATGATCGAGGCGGCCGCGCTTATGGGCGCCGCCGTATCGGGCGTCTCTGCGGGTTCCGCCGAATATTCGGCAGTCGGCCGTTTCGCGAGGAATTTGGGCTTGGCGTTTCAGATACAGGACGACATTCTGGACGTCACGGGAAACGAGGCCGTTTTGGGCAAGCCGATAGGGAGCGACGAGCAGGAGGGCAAAACCACGTTCGTGACGCTGCTGGGCATTGACGGCGCGGAAAAGCGGCAAAACGAGTATACCCGCGCGGCGGTCGGGGCGCTCGATATTTTCGGCGAAAAGGCCGCGTTCCTAAAAGAATTGGCGCGGCGGCTGGTTTTAAGAGACAATTAGCTGACGGGGCGTAAATATATGAGAATAATTCACGAATTTATTGACAATCAAATATTTTTTATTGTGCTTTTCGCGTGGCTGACGTCATGCGTCCTGAAAGGCCTGATCGAGATATGCAGAACGAGGCGCATAGATTGGGGCAGATTTTTCGGCCCCGGCGGAATGCCCTCGTCCCATTCGACGATCGTTTCCAGCCTTGCCACCTGCGTCGGCATTTATGAAGGATTCGACTCGCCTCTGTTTGTGGTATGCTGCGCGCTGGCGCTTATCGTTATGTACGACGCGTCGGGAGTGCGCCGCGCCGCGGGCGAGCACGCCAAGATAATCAATATAATAGTCGAGGCATGGGAGGAAGCGTGGGAGAGCAAAAATCCGTTCCTGAGCGATGAAAAACTCAAAGAGATTTTGGGCCACACTCCCCTTCAAGTAGCCGCCGGCGCCGTCTTAGGCATAGTTTTCTCAATAATCGCCTGCGCGATTGCGGGAGCATAATTTAAATTTTGTATTGACAATGTAAACCGCATGTAGTATAATAATATCAAAACAACGAAAGGGGTTTTATTATGGCTACAACACCGACTCAGATACGCGTTGAGGAAAACACAAAAAAAATCGCCGTTGAACTGCTCGAGGGACTCGGACTTAATCTGTCCGACGCAGTGAATATGTTCCTGCGTCAGGTGGTTTTGCAGAGGGGTCTCCCGTTTGAGGTAAAGTATCCCGAGTATAAAGACGAAGTGCTGGAAGCAATGGCCGAGGCCAAAAAGATCAGCCGCGACCCGAGTGTTAAGGCATACAGTGATGTTAATTTGATGTTCAGGGAGATATTAGATGAAGCTTAACGTAAAATACACAAGCCGATTCAAAAAAGGCCTAAAGCTGGCGGCTAAAAGAGGTCTTGACATATCGCTGCTTGAGAGTGTGGTTGTGAAGATTCAAAACCGTGTTCCTTTGGATGAAAAATACAGAGACCACGCTTTAAGCGGAGATTACGCGGGCTACAGAGAGTGTCATGTTCAGCCGGATTGGCTTTTGATTTATTTGATCGAGGACGATATTCTTACGCTTACTCTGGTTGAAACCGGCACGCACGCGGATTTATTCAAGAAATAAAAAATATATTGACAAAACCAAAAAACCGTGATATTATTCTAAAAGAGCGATGAACGAGACAGTAACACACCGTAAAAGCTCAAAGAGAGGAAGCGCCGAGGGCTGAGAGCGCTTCCGTGCGGGCGGCGTGTGAACACCACTCGGGAGCTGCGCACTGAAAGACTGTTCGACTAAGTGCCGCCGTCCGTCCGCGACAAGGACATAATAAGAGACAGCGAAAGCTGTAATTAGGGTGGAACCGTGCGTAAAATTATGCACCCCTAAGGCTCGGAGTATTCCGCGCTTTAGGGTGTTTTTGCTTTTTAAATATAATAAACGAAAGGAAATTTAAAAATGGATGAACAACTGCAAACATTAAGACACTCGGCGTCGCACGTGATGGCGCAGGCGATAAAGCGCCTGTGGCCGGACGTAAAGCTGGCGATCGGCCCGGCAATCGACAACGGATTTTACTATGACTTCGACACCGAGCACACATTCACAAACGACGATCTTGAAAAGATCGAGGCCGAGATGAAAAAAATCGCCAAGGAGAACCTCAAGATCGAGCGTTTCGAGCTGCCCCGCGACGAGGCTCTCGAACTGATGAAGGATGAGCCCTACAAGATCGAGCTTATCAACGACCTGCCCGAGGGCGAGACGATCTCGTTCTACAAGCAGGGCGAGTTCACCGACCTGTGCGCGGGCCCGCACGTGAACTACACCGGAAAGGTTAAGGCCGTGAAGCTGCTCAGCGCCACGGGCGCGTATTGGCGCGGCGACGAGAAAAACAAGATGCTCCAGCGCATTTACGGCACGGCTTTTAAAAACAAGACCGAGCTCAACGAATACCTCGAGCAGATGGAGGAAGCCAGAAAGCGCGACCACAACAAGCTGGGCCGCGAGCTTGAGCTGTTCACCACGGTCGATTATATCGGCCAGGGACTGCCGATCATGCTGCCCAAGGGCGCGAGGGTTATCCAGCTTCTGCAAAGATTCGTAGAGGACGAGGAACAGAAGCGCGGCTGGCAGCTGACCAAAACTCCGCTCATGGCAAAGAGCGACCTCTATAAGATCTCCGGACATTGGGACCACTACAAAGAGGGCATGTTCGTTCTGGGCGACGAGGAAAAGGACAAAGAGGTTTACGCGCTGCGTCCCATGACCTGCCCGTTCCAGTACCAGGCGTTTTTGAACCGCGGCCGCTCGTACCGCGACCTGCCCATGCGCCTCAACGAGACGTCGACATTGTTCAGAAACGAGTCGTCGGGCGAGATGCACGGCCTTATCAGAGTGCGCCAGTTCACGATTTCCGAGGGACACCTGATGTGCACCCCCGAGCAGCTCGAGGACGAGTTCAAGGGCTGCCTGGAGCTGTGCAACTTCATGCTTGAGACCCTTGGTCTTGACGAGGACGTTTCCTACAGATTTTCTCAGTGGGACCCAAACGACCGCGAAAAGTACATCGGCACTTCCGAACAGTGGGACGAGGCGCAGGGCGTTATGAAAAACATTCTGGACGACCTCAAGATCCCCTACGTTATCGGAATAGGCGAGGCGGCGTTCTACGGCCCGAAGCTTGACATTCAGATAAAGAACGTGTTCGGCAAAGAAGACACGCTTATCACGATCCAGATAGACCAGATGCTGGCCGAGAAGTTCGGTATGGAGTATGTGGACAAGGACGGCACCAAGAAGAATCCATATATAATCCACAGGACCTCGATCGGCTGCTACGAGAGAACGCTGGCGCTGCTTATCGAGAAGTACGCGGGCGCGTTCCCCACATGGCTGGCCCCGGTGCAGGTAAAGGTCCTGCCAATTTCCGATAAGTATATGGAATACGCCGAGAGCGTAAAGGCGGAGCTTGACAAGTACGGTATCAGAAACGAGCTCGACACCAGAAAAGAGAAGATAGGCTACAAGATCAGAGAGGCGCGTCTGGAGCGCGTGCCGTATATTCTGGTCGTGGGCGAGAAGGAGCAGGAAGAAAAGGCTGTTTCGGTCCGCGACAGAAAGAACGGCGACATCGGCTCAATGCCCATGAGCGACTTCCTGGCGCTTATCCTGGATAAAATAGCCTCAAAATCCAAAGACTAATATTGCCTCGCCCATTGGGGAGAGGTGGATTTCCGCCTAAGGCGGAAAGACGGAGAGGGGTTAACATAGGTACTGGGAATTAGCAACTAGGGACTAGGTCTCCATCTCAGTCTGCTTTGAAGACAATAGTTAGCGGTGACCCGCGAATCGCCGCGTTTGTAGGGACGGATATTATCCGCCCGCTCAATTTTAAAAATATAATATTGAGGTGAATAATATGCAAAAATCAAAAGTTTATTTCACAGACAAAATAACGCCCGAGGCCGTGATCGAGATGTACAAGGTCTTAAACCGCGAGCTTCCCGGAAAAACAGCGGTCAAGCTCCATTCGGGCGAGAAGGGCAACCAGAACTATCTGCGCCCCGAGTTCCTGCGCCCGATGATAGAGTATGTAGGCGGCACGGTGGTCGAGTGCAACACCGCCTACGACGGCGAGCGCAACTATACCGACAAGCATATAAAGCTCATTGAGGAGCACGGCTGGTCAAAATATTTCAATGTCGATCTGATGGACGCCGAGGGCCCCGATCTCAGTCTCAAGGTCCAAAACGGCAAGGTCCTCAAAGAAAATCTGGTGGGCAAGAACATCACGAACTATGATTCAATGCTGGTGCTGTCCCACTTTAAGGGCCATCCGGCGGGCGGCTACGGCGGAGCGCTGAAGCAGCTCTCGATCGGCTGCGCGTCCACCGTGGGCAAGTGCCTTATCCACTCGGGCGGCACGATAACCGACCAGAACATAGTCTGGGAGCACATGGCCGAGCAGGACATTTTCTGCGAGTCCATGGCGGACGCCGCCATGACCGTGCATCAGATGTTCGGCGATAAAATCGCGTACGTCAACATGATGTGCAACCTTTCTGTCGACTGTGACTGCTGCGCGGTGGCCGAGGACCCGTGCATGGCGGACATAGGTATCCTGTCTTCCCTCGACCCCGTGGCTCTCGACAAGGCGTGCATGGACCTGATCTACTCATCAAACGACCCCGGCCGCGGCCACTTTATCGAGCGCGTCGAGTCGCTCCACGGCTCCCACACAATAGACGCCGCCACCGACCTCGGCTTCGGCACAAAAGAATATGAGCTTATAAAAATTGATTAGAAATTTATGTTTATCCGCTCGGCCATGCCGAGCGGATTTTCGGTATATTTATTTCACTGGTTTTAAAATTCCAAATAATTATCAAAATTTACATTGACCTTTTTAAAATAATGTGATAAAATAAATCTGCCACGTATTTTAATATGTTTATCCTGTAATAGTTTGCGCTTTAGCTAAAAGCGCACGCTTTGATTGTCATATCTATTACAGGTTGAACATGACGTGAATGCGTGGCAGCATAAATCAAGGCTGCGTTTTTATGCGCGGCTTTGAAAAAGGCCGCGTATTTTTTGTGCTGTTTTTCGCTTGGATCCGAGTTGTTCAAAGGAGGTAATTTTGAGCATTATTAAAAAATTACGCAAAAAAACAAATAATTAAATAATAATAAAATCACAGGAGGTATTTTATGAAAAAACTGATTTGCTTAATTTTGGCTGCTGTTATGCTTCTGAGCATGCCGGTGTACGCCGAAAACGAAAACGTGGAAATTTCTTTCAAGGTTGGCGACAGTATGCTGACGATAAACGGTGAAAAAATCGAGGTGGAAAAGCCGTATGTAGTCGGAGCGGGCACGACTTTGGTTCCGATCAGGGTCATATCCGAAGCGTTTGGAGCGGCGGTCGGCTGGGTCGAGGAAAGCGAAACGGTGACCGTTGATTATGAAGATATCGGAATAGTGCTTCAAATCGGTAACAAAACCGCGTCGGTTAACGGAACGCCGGCCGAGCTTGCGGAAGCTCCGCAGCTGACCGACAGAGGCTTTACCATGATCCCTTTAAGATTTATTTCCGAGACATTTGGGGCTGATGTGAGCTACGACGATGCGGCCGAGGAGATTACAGTTTCCAAAAAAGCGGCATCTGAACCGACCGTTACAGTCTCGCCCGTGCCGACTGCCGCAGCCTCGCCGACGCCGACTGCCGCGGCGGCATCAGCGCCTGCGCCGAACGCCGACATTCCGAAAATCAGCGAGGCGGATAAGGCCGCGATCAATGATATATATTATGATATAAGATACGACTTCGAGCAGCGGTCGCTTCCCGGCTGCATATATGACGAAACGGAAGAAAAAGACATAAACGATCAAAATGATTTCAGTCAGCTGATTTATAAAGCGTGGAGAGTCACGGCTTACGCGGATGTTATCTCCTTGTTGGTCGATTCGGATACGGATTACGCGTTTGACAACAATGAAGATTTGAATGTTTTTCTCGAAAATGCTGTGAATGAATGCGGTCTCGCGCCCGAGGAAAATATAACAAAGATAGATTATGTTGATGGAAACAACGGGGATAAGATCGCGATAATTACAATGAAAGATTATAACGAGCTTCTCATGTGCAAATATATCGGGATCAGGTATAACAAGGTCGGCGGATTTACGGTGTACACCCTTGAAACCAGTTTTGACGGAGCATACGCGTTTTGTGCTGTTTTCCCGGACAGCCGCGGAAATTTCGGATTTATAAAGCCGGATTATGACACATTTGTTCAAGCCGTTAAAAACGGAAAAATCTGATTCGGCGACGGAGAGCGCAAGGCGATCCCGATAGACGGCGGTTTGCATTATGACACATATTGGGCAAGGCTCCGCGACCTTGAAAAGTTTGGATATAAGATAAACTATACAACAATAAACCCCGAAAATGACAGCTTTGAGATTGAAATAAGTAAGTAACCCGTTAGGCTCCCCTTCCTTTAGGAGGGGGAGTCGTTCTTTGCCTCCTCCCGGGAGGAGGTGGATTTTCGCCAAAGGCGAAAAGACGGAGGTGGCAACGTAGGGACTAGGGAATAGGGTCTAGGGACTAGGCTTCCCCCCCCTCAGTCTGCGGACAAGTCGGAGCCTGCCCGCAAAACATCCCCTAAAATCGGGGGGGGGATGTTTATTTGTGTTGTTTGGCCGATCAACGTAAAGTGAAAAGCATAAAATTTTCCGGACGATATTGAAATATATAGGGAAATATGATACAATATAAATGACAACATGGGGTGATACCGTTTTTTGACGGAAGAGAGGCGCGCTTTATGGTTGACAGTGTTAAATATAAGGCGAAAGAATCCGCAAGCAGCTAATATTCAGGCTGAATCGGCAGAAAATGGAATTTATATTATGACTCCTGATAATCAAAAAATATATCCTAAATGTGTTGTATCCAATAATGTTATTACAGTATATCCTCCGAGTCAAACAGGTTACATTGAAGATGCGAAATACGTATTACATATACAAACATCCATGAAATCAAAAGGCGGTAATCATTTATCGAGCGAGAGGGTTATTCCCTTATATATTTTAAATGATTATGCCGTATGGAATTATTGAGAATAGGGGGTCAATATGAAAAGAATAATTGGAATTATTTTTTGTGTTATATGTGTATACAGTCTTACCATATCGGCGGCGGAACAAAGAATAGATGGCGGAGTTTATGATTTAAACGGGGATATGCAGAGAACTGCAAGATTATATTTGCATGATCTTAAAACAATAGCAGGCGAAGAAAAGAACCTTGCGTATTCGGAAAATATTCCGGAACATGTGAATTTCGATTCGGAAATTCTCGCTAGCGCCAATGAAGGAGATTTGGTTTTGGTATGGGATATGAGAACCGATGATATAAAGGACCCATATCCTGAAATTGAGCCTGCACGCGCTGTGGCAGAGCTGCCTCAGCCCGGTGGAGTAGCTGTGTTCTTTGGAGAAAAATACCGTTTGTTTTTTATGGGACAGGAAGATCAACATTTAACTAATATATCCGAGAACATCTTATCAAGCAGTTATACAGGGGTTAGTTTTACAGCTGATAAGCTTGGCGTGTATGTTATATATGCAGAACCAATGCTTTATACCGTAACATTTTATAATGATGTTCCAAAACGTAATGATGATGGGAGCGAAATTGATCCCGAAGTTTATTTCACGACAGATAGGATGGATCGAAACGATATTATTGATTTTCCTCCGATACCGGAAAAGCAAGGATATGTTTTCTGCGGTTGGAAAGTTCGGATGGGAAGCGGGATATTTTTCTGCGACCCTCAACCGTTATTTCCGGGATACAATTTGGAGTATTTTGCAGCATGGTGTGAGGCGGATAAGTATGAACCGATTGAAATTACGCTTACATCGAAGGAGCCCCTTGTTAAAGGCAGGGAGGACGGACAGAAACTTCTTTTAAAAACCAACTACGGTATATTCCGCGAAGAAGAATTTCCGGCAGAATGGCGCAAAGACTATGACGCCGCAGAGAACGAGGAGCAAAAGGCGGAGATCCTTGCTTGGTGGAAATCGCAGTGGAACATAAAGGGAAGTGATGAACTTCTTGTAGAAAAAGTAGAGAGATTAGATGAAAAAACATTGGAATTAACTCTGTCGGGGAACAGCGGCAGTGTTTACGGCGATTTGCAAATACAGGTCGAATTTAATCATGAGTTGCTTTCCCCGGAACCATATACCGATGAAAACGGAAATTCGATCACCTATGATGATACCAAGATACAGATGGATGAGGACGGTGTTCGAGCGCAGATGTACCAAACGGAACCGTTTATGATATCGGGACAAACACGCAGCACGGGCGGCGGCGCGGGCGGAGGCGGAACGATAGCGGCGCCGAAGGCAAGTCTGCAGTCGGGCGAAGTGGCGGCCGGAACAAAGCTTGAGCTTACGAGCGGATACAATAACGCCCAAATATATTATACAACGGACGGAACAACACCAAGCGAAAAAAGCACGCTGTATACCGAACCGATCACGATCGATAAAGATATGACGGTAAAATATCTGGCGGTGGTAAACGGGCGTTCCGGCAAAGCGGAAAGCAGGACGTTTACGGTCATAAAACCGACGATAGAGATAAAGGCAAACGCGGAGCGGATCCGCTATATCACCGGCCGCAGCGGCAAAGAGTTTTGTCCTGATGAAGCGATCACGCGGTATGAGATGCTTTCGGCGCTGAACAGCTTGGTTGAAATAAGCAACGCCGCGGCCTCGGCTCCGTTTTCCGATGTGCCGAAGGAATACGAAAAACTTGTCGGATCATTTGCCGGCGCGGGGATCATCGAGGGGTATGAAGACGGAAGCTTTCGGGGCGACGGCGGACTGAGCCGAGCCGAATTTGTAAAAGTCATGGCGATCGTTCTGGATGTCAAACCGGCGTATAAAGACGCGGCTTTTTCGGATACTGCGGGACATTGGGCAAAAGAGTATATCGCGGATTTTGCGAGGCTCGGTTATTTGAAGGGATATGAGGACGGAACATTCAGGCCGGACGAGCAAATCACCCGAGCGGAGTTTACCGCTGTGATAAACCGTATTGTCAAAAACAGCAACGCGCCGCTTGGAAATATTTTCACGGATGTGCCCGACACGCATTGGGCAAAAGACGATATTTTAAAGGCCTATTATACACAATAAATCTCGAAAACGACAGCTTTGAGACAGAAATAAGTAAATAAATAACCCCTCTCCGCCTGCTTCGCAGGCACCATTAAGGAAGCTCTTAGTCAAAATTGCAAGCAATTTTGAAATATAGCTTTGAACCCGCAAGCAAGCTTGCTGATTATCCCCAAGGGGAGAGGCAGAATCCGGCTCGCCCCTTGGGGAGAGCTGTCACCGAAGGTGACTGAGAGGTGTCAATGCTCAAAAATCCAAACATCCCCCGAAATAGGGGGATGTTTTCTTATTCAAGGGCTTTGCTCAAAAATCCGGCGGCGGTCTCGGCGAGCTTTTGCTCTACCTCGTTCATGCTCTTTTCGGGCTCGGCGATAAATATTACCGTTCCCACGGGGTCGCCGTCATGTACGATCGGGGCCACAACTCCGGCCTTGTACTTGTCGTTATCGTCGATTATCTTGATGCTGCCGCCCTCGTCGGTCGAGCAGAACAGCGATTTTTTCTCCATTATGCGCTCTACCTCGCCCGACACGCGCTTTTCCTTGAGCTCGCGCTTGCCCGTGCCGCTGGCGGCTATAACGCTGTCTTTGTCGGTTATGCAGGTCAAAAGTCCGGTCGACTTGTTGAGCGTGTCGGCGTACTGCAGCGCGAATTCGCCCAGTTCGCCGATCGGCGAGTATTTTTTGAATATCACCTCGCCGTCGCTTTCGGTAAAAATTTCCAGAGGATCGCCCTCATGGATCCTAAGGGTCCTTCTTATCTCCTTCGGTATTACTATTCTGCCCAGGTCATCTATTCTTCTGACAATTCCTGTCGCTTTCATATATATTATCGCTCCTTTATTCTGAATTTAATAAACAAATTTGGCTTTAAAACAAAATCTGTAACAATATTATCTGTAAACGGCGGTATTAATATACTCCGATGATAGGTGGAATAATTTTGAAATTTTTAATTTCTCATTTAATTTTTTGTAAAAATTCGGAAGGTTATGTAATTTTTGAAAATAACATATTGATATTTTATTATTGATATGGTAAAATAAAAATGTTAGGCAGTTGATGCCGAGACATTATTAAATTTTTTGGATATATCGCTATATGGAGGAGTGTTTATGTCTATACTCAAAAAATTTATGCCCAACAAGGGAAAGACCTTGAAGATCATAATCGTCGGCACCGGAAAGGTGGGCTCAACGCTTGCGGGAAAGCTGGCGGAGGAGGGCTGCGACGTTACGATCGTGGACAAGAACCGCGAGGTCGTGGATAAGCTCGCCGAGGCCTACGACATTATGGGGGTAGTGGGCAACGGCTCAAGCTACGGAACGCTGATCGAGGCCGGCGTCGAGAGCGCCGATCTGACCATCGCGGTCACCGACAGCGACGAGCTGAACCTGCTGTGCTGCACGCTCGCGAAAAAGGTGGGCGACTGCACCGCGGTAGCCAGAGTACGCGACCCCGACTACAGCGACGAGCTGGACTACCTCAGAGACAAGCTGGGTATTTCTATTATAATCAATCCCGAGCTTGAGGCCGCCAAGGAGATCGCTAGAATACTGCATTTCCCGCTGGCCATATCGGTCAACTCGTTCGCCAAGGGAGCCGCGGAGCTTATCAAGTTCAAGATCCCGTCGGACAATTTCCTCGACGGCATGAAGCTTTCGAGCTTTCAGAACAACAGCTCGTTCAATGTTCTGATCTGCATCGTTGAGCGGGGCGACATGGTATATATCCCCAACGGAACCTTCGAGCTGCGCACGGGCGATGTGATATCGTTTATCGCCACTCCGCACGACTCGTTTGAGTTTTTCAAGCGCATAAATATCGAGACCAGAAGCGTCGGCTCGGCTATGATAATAGGCGGAGGAAAGACCTCGTTCTATCTGGCGCGGCAGCTTGTGCGCACGGGTATGGATGTCAAGATCATCGAGGTAAATCCCGCGCGCTGCGAGGAGCTGAGCAACCTTCTGCCCGACGACGTTGTTATCGTGAACGGCAACGGGACCGACGAGGGGCTGCTCAATCAGGAGGATATAACGCACGCGGGCGCGCTTATCCCGCTCACGGGCATCGACGAGGAAAACGTGCTGCTCTCGCTCTACGGAATGAAGGTGGCTCCGGGGATCAAGGCGATCACCAAGGTCAATCATATAAACTTCAGCAGCGTTATCAACGAGCTGGAGCTTGGCAGCGTGGTATATCCTAGGCGGATGACCGCCGAGACGATCATAAAATACGTCCGCGCCAGGAAGAACACGATCGGCAGCGATATAGTAACGCTTTATCACCTGTCAAACGACAGGGTGGAGGCGATAGAGTTTAACGTTCACGGTGAGCTCAAGCACACCGACAAGCCGCTTAAGGAATTGAAACTCAAGGACAATCTTCTGATCGCGTGCATTTACAGAGACGGCAGAGCGTTTATTCCCGGCGGCGACGACGTGCTCAAGGCGGGCGACTCGGTAACGATCGTCACAACTCACAAGGGACTCAGCAGCATAGAAGAGATCTTTGATTGATCTCGAAGATGTTAAATGAACGTTCGCGGGATGATATTTGCGATTTTGATTATTGTTTCCGCGTAATCACTATTCACTAATCCCTAATCACTACGTTGGCAGGTGCGGATATTATCCGCCCGCCGGCACGGATTGTAAACCCCTCTCAGTCACCTACGGTGACAGCTCTCCCCAAGGGGCGAGCCGGGAGTTCGCGGGATGATATTTGCGATTTTGATGTATTGTTTCCGCGTAATCACTATTCACTAATCCCTAATCACTACGTTGGGAGGTCATAGCTTTGAATTTTAAGGCTGTTAGTTATATACTCGGCTGGATACTTAATATCGAGGGCGCGCTGCTGCTCCTGCCGTTTCTGGTGGGAATAATATACGGCGAGCCCCAGGCCTATTCGTTTTTGATAATGGCGGCCGTTTGCCTGGCGTGCGGCGGTATTTCCATATTCAAAAAGCCGAAAAACCTGACATTTTATACCCGCGAGGGTTTTGCCGTAACCGCGCTCACATGGATCGTGATGAGTCTTTTCGGCTGTCTGCCGTTTGTGATAAACGGCGATATACCGAATTTCACCGACGCGTTTTTTGAGACCGTGTCGGGCTTTACCACAACGGGAGCCAGTATACTCAACGACGTTGAGGCGCTGTCGCACGCGTCGCTTTTCTGGCGCAGCTTCACTCACTGGATAGGCGGCATGGGCGTTCTGGTGTTCCTGCTGGCGCTGATACCGATGACGGGCGGCTCGCCCATGAACATCATGAAGGCCGAAAGCCCGGGCCCGACCGTCAGCAAGCTGCTGCCCAAGGTTCGCGAGACCGCGGTAGTGCTTTACGCGATATATATAACGCTGACCGTGGCGGAGTTTTTGTTTTTGATATTGGGCCGCATGCCTGTGTTTGACGCGCTCACCACCGCGGTGGGAACCGCGGGTACCGGAGGCTTCGGCATAAAGGGAGACAGCATGGCGAGCTATTCGCCCTATATCCAATGGGTAGTCGCAGTGTTCATGATGCTGTTCGGCGTCAATTTCGCGGTGTACTTTTTGCTGTACAGAAGAAAGTTCCGTGCCGCCGCCTCACACGAGGAAGCCAGATATTACATAATCATAATACTGCTGGCGGTGGCAGTGATCACGGGCTCGCTTTATATCACCGGTTCGATGCCCGAGATGGGCTTTGCCGACAAGGTGCGGCACGTGTTCTTCCAGGTGGCGTCTATCATAACCACCACCGGATTTACAACGATAGACTACGAGACGCTGTGGCCGCAGTTTGCTGTTATGATACTGCTCGGTCTGATGTTTATGGGCGCCTGCGCGGGCAGCACGGGCGGCGGAATCAAGGTCTCGAGGATCGTGACCCTGCACCGCACCGTCAAAAAAGAGATAACCCTGTTTTTCCACCCCAAACGCGTCATGAACGTGAGGAGCGAGGGAAAGACGGTCCCGACCGAGACGATACGCTCGATAAACGTTTTTATCTGTGCCTATATATTCGTGTACGCGGCGTCGGTGCTGCTGATATCGTTTGACGGATATGACTTTACCACAAACTTTTCGGCGATAGCTGCTACCATAAACAACATCGGACCCGGTCTCGGAAAGGCAGGTCCGTCCGAATGTTTCTCGCTGTTTTCGGGATTTTCGAAATACGTAATGGCGTTTGATATGCTGGCGGGCAGACTTGAGCTTTATCCCATGCTGGTGCTGCTGGCGCCCGAGTTCTGGAAAAGCGTTATCCCGATCCGCAAAAGCTGATAATAAGTATAAATTATATATACAAAGAAAGGAGACATGAACAATGTCTGAAATTCCCTACAAAATATATCTGAGCGAGAGCGAGATGCCCAAACAGTGGTACAACCTCCGCGCGGATATGAAAAACAAACCCGCTCCGCTGCTCAATCCCGGCACGCTTCAGCCGATGAAGGCGGAGGAGCTGGAAGGCGTTTTCTGCGCCGACCTTGTTGCTCAGGAGCTTGACAACGACACAGCTCATTTTGACATTCCCGAGGAGATCCTGAACTTCTACAAGATGTACCGCCCGTCGCCATTGGTTCGCGCGTACTGCCTTGAGAAAAAGCTCGGCACCCCCGCGAAGATCTATTATAAATTCGAGGGCAACAACACCAGCGGCAGCCATAAGCTGAACTCGGCGATCGCTCAGGCCTACTACGCCAAGAAGCAGGGCCTTAAAGGCGTTACCACCGAGACGGGCGCGGGCCAGTGGGGCACGGCTCTCTCTATGGCGTGCGCTTACTTTGACCTCGACTGCAAGGTATATATGGTAAAGGTTTCGTATGAGCAAAAGCCGTTCCGCCGCGAGGTAATGAGGACCTACGGCGCGTCGGTAACACCCTCGCCCTCAACAGAGACCGAGGTCGGCAAAAAGATACTGGCCGAGCATCCCGGAACCACGGGCAGCCTGGGCTGCGCCATTTCCGAGGCAGTCGAAAAGGCCGTTTCGACCGAAGGCTACAGATATGTTCTGGGCAGCGTTCTGAATCAGGTGTTGCTGCACCAGTCGATAATCGGTCTTGAGACCAAGATAGCCCTCGACAAGGTCGGCGAGAAGGCCGACATCATCATCGGCTGCGCGGGCGGCGGCTCGAACCTGGGCGGCCTTATCTCGCCGTTTATGGGCGAAAAGCTGCGCGGCGAGAACGACTACAGAATCATCGCCATCGAACCCTCGTCCTGCCCCAGCTTCACGAGAGGCAAGTTCGCGTATGACTTCTGCGACACCGGAATGGTTTGCCCTCTGGCAAAGATGTACACTCTGGGCAGCGGCTTTATTCCCGCTCCAAACCACGCGGGCGGACTGCGCTATCACGGCATGAGCTCGATCCTGTCGCAGCTCTATCACGACGGCCTTATGGAAGCCAGATCGTACAAGCAGACCGAGGTATTTGAGGCGGCCGAGCTGTTCGCGCGCTGCGAGGGCATACTGCCTGCGCCCGAGAGCAGCCACGCCATCAAGGGCGCTATAGACGAGGCAATGAAGTGCAAGGAAAGCGGCGAGGAAAAGACCATCGTGTTCGGTCTCACCGGCACCGGATATTTCGATATGGTAGCCTACGAGAAGTTCCACGACGGCGAAATGACCGACTATGTTCCCACCGACGAAGAGATTGAGGAATATCTCAAAAAGCTTCCCAAAACCGAATAGTCAATAAAAACAAAAAGGGCTCCCCGCCGGCGCGGAGAGCCCGAATTTTATTATCTCAATATCTCGGCGACTTTCGCGAACTGCGGCTTGAGTGCTTGGTAGATGCCGCGGTATACGGGAAAGTATTTTTTGTATGTTTCAACGTTCTCGGGTATCGGCTTGATCGTGTCCTTAACGCTGATGACCGCCTCGCAGGCCTCGGGGACGCTTTTGTATATTCCGGCGCCTACCGCCGCCAGCAGCGCCACGCCCAGCGCGGGTCCTTCGGAAACGTTTATCGTGTTGATGTCGCAGTCGAATATGTCGGCCTGCATCTGGCGCCATAGCTTGCTCTTGCCGCCGCCTCCCGAAGCGCGCACCTCCGAGGTGTCAACGCCCATTCCTTTGATTATGTCGAGGCAGTCGTTCAGGCTGTAGGCAACGCCCTCCATGACCGCGCGCAGCATGTCATACTTGTTGTGGCGCGCCGACAGTCCGAAGAACACGCCCTTCGCCGCGGGGTCGTTTATCGGGCTTCTCTCGCCCATCATGTAGGGCAGATAAATTAAACCGTCGCAGCCCGGAGCTACTCTCTCCGCCTGCTTATCCATCAGGTAGTACGGGTCAACGCCCATGCCTTCAGCAGCGTCCGTCTCGGCGCGGCAGAAGTTGTCGCGGTACCATTTGAGCGACAGTCCCGCGCCTTGGGTGCATCCCATAACGTGCCATTTTCCGGGAACGGCGTGGCACAGGATGTGCATCCTGCCGCCCTTGTCGATCTCAAGATTGTCCATATGGGCAAAAACAACGCCCGAGGTTCCGATAGTGGACGAGATGATGCCGGTCTTAACTATGCCGTTTCCCACGGCGCCCGCGGCTTGGTCGCCCGCGCCGCCCACAACGATCGTGCCCTCGCTGAGTCCAGTTAGCTCAGAGGCCTCGGCGTGGACGGTTCCGGTCACCTCGCATGACTCGTACATCTTGCCCAGCAGGCTTTTGTCTATGTTTAATTTCTCAAGTATCTCATCCGACCAGCAGCGGTTTTTGATGTCCATCAGCTGCATTCCGCTGGCGTCCGAGACCTCGGTGGCGAACTCGCCGGTCAGTTTGTATCTTATATAGTCCTTGGGAAGCAGGATCTTGGAGGCCTTCGCGTAAAGCTCGGGCTCGTTCTTCTGCACCCACAGTATTTTCGCCGCGGTGAAACCCGTGATCGCGGGGCTGCCGGTTATCTCGATCAGCTTGTCTCTGCCGATCTTCTCGGTCAGCTCGTCGGCTTCGGCGGTGGTTCTCTGGTCGCACCAGATGATCGACTTGCGCAGCACGTTTCCGTCCTTGTCCAGCATGACCAGACCGTGCATCTGTCCCGAGAGTCCGACGCCCTTGATGTCCTTGGAGTCAACGCCCGACATCTCAATGACCGCCTTAACGCTTGAGTAGGTGGCGTGCCACCAGTCCTCGGGATCCTGCTCGGCCCAGCCGATCTTAGGCTGATAGAGCGGATATTCCACCAGATAGTCGGCCATAACGGTGCCCTTTTCGTCAAACAGCACGGTCTTTGTGCCGCTGGTGCCGATATCAACGCCTATAACATACCTCATTTTCAAACACTCCTTTTTCGGTTAAATAATATTTATTAATATAAATATAACATATCGGTTTACGTTTTGCAATGATTTTAGCAATAAAAACTGATTTTATCGGTTACAAAAAACTTTTTCCATTCAATGCAGATCAAAAAGAACTGGGCCGATATAAATTCAAGCAGCTCGTTTAATTCTTTCTGAGGAATATTGCTTCCGTTGCTTGCGAGAACGCAGCCGCCGGAGCTCGTAAGCCATACCTTTGTACTGTTAGGTCCGGGTTTGCCTTTTGCAATATGCACATGAATCGGCTCGCCGAATTCGTTAGACCAAAAAAATATTTTGTAACCGCTTACTGTAAACAGATTAGGCAATGTTAATACCTCCGCTCGCTGCGTATTTATATAACAGATGCGCGTTGCTGTGCAGTAACTTTTCAAACATTTCTATTTCGCTGTCCGTATATCCGTTTTTGTATATCCAATTGTAATCGGGAAGCTCGCATCTGGCAGAGTCAAATCCGTTATCCGTAGGCCGCTCGAAATGCACAAGCACCTTTTTCTTTCCGTCATCATCAATGATATGCGAATGAACGATTTCCGTTTCGTCAGAGAGAGTCATGTAAGGATACATCATAATTATCAACCTCCGTTATGCTTGTATTATATCATATTATTTCTGCCAAATCAATATCAGAATTAAATTTAATGCGAAAGCATAGATTTAACCGGAGGTGGTTTTATGAGATGGCTCAGGGGCGCGGTTATGCTGTGCCTGTGCTGCATGATCCTGTGTATGGGGCTTTGGCCCGAACGCTGCATGAGCGCGGCGGCGGACGCCCTGGCGCTGTGCGCGTCGTCGGTGATCCCGTCGCTGTTCCCGTTTTTTGTCGCCAGCAATCTGCTCGTGGCGCTGGGCGGCGCCGAAATATGCGGCAGAGCGCTGAGCGGCGTTATGCGGCCCGCATTCAGGGTCGACGGCAGCGGCGCTCTGGCGGTGGTCCTCGGGATAATCAGCGGCTATCCCGTCGGCGCGGGCTGCGCCGCGGAGCTTTATGATTCGGGAAGAATATCCAAAACCGAGGCGGAGCGGCTGCTGTGCTTTTGCAACAACTCGGGCCCGCTGTTTATAATCGGCACGGTGGGCGCCGCCATGAGCGGCAGCGCCCGCATCGGCGGAATATTATATATAATTCACATAGCCGCGGCGCTGCTGGCGGGCTTTGTGGCCGCGCGCCTCATACGAGGCGGAGAGGAAGTTATAAACCCGAGGCTTGTTAAAAACCGTCATGCGGCCGCGAAGCTCGCGGACGCGTTCGGCGGCTCGGTGGCAAAGAGCGTCACGACGATCTTAAACGTGTGCGGCTTTGTTGTGTTTTTCGCGGTGGCGGAGAGCGTCATTCCGCGGTTTTGCGGGCGCGAGTTTTTAAACTGTCTGCTCGAGATAACGGGCGGGCTCGCCGAGGTCTCAAAAATGAGCATGGCTCCGGGGCTCAAGTTTCCGCTTATCTCGATGTTTCTGGCGCTGTCGGGCCTGTCGGTGTTTTTCCAGACCGCCTCGATCATATCGGGCAGCGGCCTTTCGATGAAATACTACGCGCTGGGCAAGGCGGTCCAGGCGGCGTTCGCCTTCGGTCTGACCTTTGCCGCCGCGCCGCTTTTGGGCGGAGGCTTCGCGGACGCGTTTTTGGCGGACGGCGGACAGCTTTCCGAAAATTCATTGTATCTTTACACCCTTCCTCCGCTTGACGTAAAGCGCTATCTTATCCTGGTTGGCGGCGAGATATTGTGGTGCGCCTTGATCGTCGGCGGGCTGTGGCTCGCGTCAAAAATTCTGCCCGATAAGGATTGACACTTTTCGGCGCGTGTGATAAAATCAAGGCGGAGGAGCGAGCAAATGAACAGCAATTGCGAGGAATGTATTTATTACGATTACGACGAGGACTACGAGGAATACGTGTGCCAGGCCAACATGGACGAGGACGATATGGCGAGGATAATGCTCGGGCGGCACAAGGAATGTCCGTTCTACCGCCCCGGAGACGACTACACCATCGTCCGCAAGCAAAACTGATAATACGCTTCAAGGCCTTCCGAGTTTATTTCGGAAGGCTTCGTCGTGTTGACAATCCGTCTGTTTTCGGGTATAATTTAACTTGTGGCGCATATATTGGTTAGAAACAACGATTGGAGCGTGATGTTATGAACACAATTGTAATTTATAAAAGCAAATACGGCTCCACAAAGCAGTACGCCGAGTGGATAGCGGAGGAGCTGGGCTGCGGCGCGGTGAGCGCGAGGGACATTAATGCGGCCGAGCTTGAAAAATACGATAACATAATTTTCGGCGGCGGCATGTACTCCGAGAGCATTGACGGCGTGTCGCTTATCACAAAAAATTTTGACAAGCTTAGTGACAAAAAAGTCGTTATATTCACTGTCGGTCTGACCGACCCCGGGCACAAAAAATATTATAAGTCGGTGGCGGACAGGAACCTGAGCCGGGAGATACAGAGCCGCGTAAAGATATTCAATCTGCCCGGCAAGATGATAATGGAGGAACTGAGCTTTGTGCACCGCAAGGAGCTGGGCGTTTTGAAGGCTGTCCTTTCCAAGAAGACCGATCTCAGCGAGGACGGCAAGCTGCTGCTTGAGCTGTGCGGCAAGAGCAATGACTTCACGGATAAAGACGCGATCGCGCCCATAGTGGCCGAGTTTAAAAAATAATACAGAATGGTGATAAAATGAAACTGATGATAGCGAGCGACATACACGGCTCAAAATATTACTGCGAAAAAATGCTTGAGGCGTACCGCCGCGAGGGAGCGGAACGGCTTGTCCTGCTCGGCGATATTCTGTACCACGGGCCGAGGAACGATCTGCCGCGGGAATATGACCCGAAGGCGGTGATCGAGGCGCTCAACGGGATTTCCGGCGAGATACTATGCGTGCGCGGCAACTGCGACACCGAGGTAGATCAGATGGTGCTCGATTTTCCGATCATGGCGGACTACGCCGTGATTTTTGACGGCTCTGTCATGTATCTGAGCCACGGCCATATATACGGCGAGGATGACCCGCCCAAGGGTTTAAGAGGCGGCGCTCTTATCTGCGGCCACACCCATATCCCCAAGTGCGAGGAAAAGAACGGGTATGTTTATATAAACCCCGGCTCGGTCTCGATCCCGAAAGAGGGCAGCCGACATTCCTATATCATATACGAAAACGGTGAATATATCTGGAAAGACTTAAAAAACGGCGCCGAATACCGACGCCGCAAGCTTGATTGATTTTAAAGCCTACAAGGTTCCGAGGACCGCGCGGTCGATGCCCGCGAGGTCGGGGATTATCTCGATCTTCGCGTATCCTTTGGAGTACATCATGTCCGCCACGTCGTCCGCTTGGTTTATCCCGACTTCAAACGCCGTGATGCCGCCTCTTTTCGGGGCGGTTTTTTCGGTTATAACTCTGTAAAAGTCGAGGCCGTCATCGCCGCCGTCAAGGGCACCGAGTGGCTCGTGGCCCACGATCTCGGTCTGAAGGCCGAATATGTCGTCGGTCGGGATATACGGCGGATTTGACACGATGCAGTCATATTCCGATTTTCTTATCTCGGCGCAAACCGCCTCGTCTTTGATATCGCCGAGGACAAAATTCATCCGTCCGCTCAGTCGGTGCCGCTCTCCGTTACGCTTCGCGACGTGCAGGGCTTTCTCTGAGATATCAAGGCAGGTCACCGACGCACGCGGCAGATAATACGCCAGACTGACGCCGATGCAGCCGCTGCCGCAGCCGATGTCCAGTATCTTGACGGCGCCGCGGCTTTTCAGCTTTTCTATCACCGCCTCGACCAATATTTCGGTGTCCGCGCGCGGGATAAGCACGTGTTTGTTTACCTCAAAATCAAGCGACATGAACTCGGTTTTGCCGATGATATACCGAACGGGCATACCGCTCAGCCGTCTGTTTATCGCCGCGTTGACCTCGATCGCGGCCGCGTCCGACACGGCGGGATCGCGGGTCAAAAGCTCGGTTTTGTCAATGCCGAGAACATGCATAATAATAAGGTCGGCGTCGAGCTCCGGAGAGCCGATGCCGCCGTGGTTTATAAGTTTTTCGTGAGCGCTCCTGCGCAGTTGTTTCAGTGTCATCTTTTTAGTACCTATTCGCTAATCACTAATTACTAATCACTACGTTACCATATGTCTGCCGTTTCGTCCTCGGGGATAACGGCGGTAAGGGACCTTATCGCAACTTCTATCATGCTGTCGTCGGGCTCGTTGGTCGTTATGTGCTGGAACCACATTCCGGGCGCGCTGATGGCGCGGGTAAACGGATTGTCGTGTCTGCCTGCGAACTTGATGATCTCATACGATATTCCCGCCACTATCGGCAGCAGCAGCAGACGCAGTATAACGCGCCATATCGCCCAGGGCATAGCCGAAAAGATCACGCCGATCCTGGGGATGGCGGCGAATGTTTCCTGCTGCCACGGTATGATCGAGAAAACCAGAATACTGATAACCATAACTATAAGCAGAAAGCTGGTTCCGCACCTCGGGTGCAGCCGCGACTGGACGCGCACGTTCTCGACCGTCAGCGGCAGACCCTTCTCGTAGCAGAAGATCGACTTATGCTCGGCGCCGTGGTACATAAACACGCGCTTGATATCCTTCATCTGCGCCACAAGTGACAGATACAGAACGAAGATCGCTATTCGCACAACTCCCTCGATCAGGGTCAGCATCGTGCCGCTTTCAACATGCAGAAAGTCGGTCATAAAGCCCGCGATAAGCGTGGGCAGAAGTATAAACAGACCGACCGACAAAAACAGCGACAGTATGACCGAGCAGTAGATAACCACGTTCATGGCGGCCTCCGAGTCCAGCTTTTCGTTAAGCCACTTCTCGAACCTGCCGGGTTCCTGCTCTATCTCGTTGCCGTCCTCGTCCACGTCAAAAAATTTGGCCGAGAACATCAGCGCCTTGACGCCGATTATCATTGAGCCGAAAAAGTTGACGCAGCCGCGGATTATCGGCAGCTCCGCGACCCTGCCCGATTTTTTCTTTTTTATTTCCTGCTCGTCCACAATGATCTCGCCGTCGGGCTTGCGCACCGCGGTGGCGATCTTGAACGGGCCGCGCATCATAACGCCTTCTATAACCGCCTGCCCGCCGATCGACGTTTTCTTTGTCTTCCGGCAGGGGCTTTCGTTTTTATTTGGCATGTATTTTCTCCTTTTTTAAAACCTGTTCTCTTATTATATCACAATGATCATTATATTTCAATAAATATAATGTGAATTTTATTGGTCTTTGTATATTCGTCTGGGGCTCGGTTTTGCCGAGTTGCTCATCGGATTGCGTCTCACGGGGCGCGGCTCCGAAAAACCGTTTGAAGCGTTCGGCGGCGGAGGAGCGGGCGGCGCGTTTTCCTCGCTTTCCGTTCGGCTTGCGGCCGCCATTCGGCTAAGCGCCTTTATCTGAACGCTCTGCTTTTTGAGCGCGTCGATCGCTTTGTTAAGGTTCCTCTCCGACGCTTTGACTTTTTCCTTCTGAGAAAGCATGGCGAGCATCAGTATAAAGCACAGCACGGCTATGACGATAACTCCGCCCAGCAGGATCTTGTTCTCATTCTGAATCGTTTTTAATATGTCGTTATACTGGTTCCTTAGGCTGTTGGAATACTGCTCGTAGGATTCCTGCGTTCCGCCCTCGATCGAGGAGCTTTGAATGATCACGCCGCTCAGGCCCTCAAGATCGGTGTCCGAAATATCAGCGTAGTTCACTTCGATGTTGAGTTCTCTCAGAAAGTCCACTACCGAGGTCATAGGTATCGCGAGAGATATCCTGTCCGCGTCCTGCACCTTCATGTTGTTAACGCCTATGACCTGACCCAGCTCGTTGAGCAGCGGCCCGCCGCTGTTGCCGGGATTGATCGCCGCGTCCGTCTGTATATATGTCACGCCGTCAACCTCTCGTTCGGCGGTGGAGAGGATCCCGCCGCTTACCGTGAAGCCCAGTCCCTGAGGCGAACCCACCGCGAAAACCTGTGCGCCCAGAGGCGGGATGTCAGTCGTCATGGGTATGGTCGGCAGGTCACCGCCGATCACCTCAACGAGGCTCAGGTCACGCGCCTCGTCAGAGCCTATGAGCCGTCCCTCGAGCAGCGCGCCCGAGCGTGTCTCGATGGTGTATCTGGTAGTCGTGTCGACCACATGGTGGTTGGTAACGATCATGTTTCCCGAGATCGCGAAGCCCGTGCCCACCGAATTGGAGGAGTGCACTACAACGACCGAGTCGCAGATCTCGTCCATGTTGAATCCGATAGCGCAGCAGATCGAGCTCGCGCACAGCAGCATGAGCGCGAGTGCCGACGCGGCAAATTTTTTAAGGTTCTTTTTCATGTTTTCTCCTTTATATTATGATTATTTGAGGCGAATGCTTATTTCGCCGCTTTGCAGCGTTTTAACTCCCTCCGAGGTCTTAACGATAAGACCTCCGTTTTTGTTTATGTCTGCCGCCTCGGCGGTCTCGCCGGTATTGAGGATCTTTATCGTCTTGCCAAGGACCCGCGAGCGCTTTTTGTACTCGTCGATATAGTCCTTGATAAGGATCTTTTTGTCGTCCGTTATCTCGATCAGGTCGGTCATGCAGTTTATTATCTCGGCGATCAGGCGGTTGCGGTCGAGTTTTTCCTTGTCGCTGCCCAGCGAGCCCGCGACTCCGCGGAGTTCTTTAGGAAATTTGTCGGTGAACATATTGACGCCGATCCCGATGACCACGCTGTCGACGCCTCCCGTCTCAAAATCGGTGACCGCCTCGGTCAGAATACCGCAGATTTTTTTGTCGTTCAAAAAAACATCGTTAACCCATTTGATGTCGGGTTTGAGCCCGAACGCTTTCTCGATGGCTTTGCACACCGCCACAGAGGCCGCGGTCGTGAATCTGGCCGCCTCGTACGCGCCGACCCGCGGACACAGCAGAAAGCTCATGTAAACGCCGCTGCCCGGGGGAGAATAGAAGCTGCGTCCCTGCCTGCCGCGCCCCGCTGTTTGCTTTTCCGCGATAAACACGCGCTCAACGGGATGTTCGCAGCCGTGTTCCGCCGCGTATTGTTTGGCAACATTGTTGGTCGACGTGACCTCGGGATATATCGAGATCCGCTCCTCGAGAGCTTTGTCGTTTAAGTATTTGCCGATGATGGCGGCCGAGAGCACGTTGCCGGGCGACAGGACATAGCCTGAGTTTTGCTTGGCGCTGATGCTGTAGCCCTCGCCGCGCAGAGCCTTGACCGATTTCCATATCGAGGCGCGGGACACGCCGATCATCCGCGCCAGCTCCTCGCCCGATACGGTCTCTCCCATTTTTTGATTCAATATTTGAAGAACAGTCTCTTTTGTTGTCATTATTCTGCGTCCTTTCTGTTCAATCATTTATTTATCATTCTTATATTTTCTTTTCCCAGCATGTTTTCAAGGATCGATACGCGGCCGTCTTCGGGGTCAATTGTGGCGCGCGCCTTTGACGTTTTCTTTTCGTCGGCGAAATACACGTAGATCTCGGTTCCGCCGCTCGCGCCGCTCAGCACTTGCTTTATCGCGTTCAGCTTTTCGCCGTCTCGGGTGTCAAGACGGATATAGAGCTTTGATGCCGGAGCCTTTTTGAGGGGCTCTATCGTCCTGATGCGGACTTTGGGCGGCTGATTCTCGGTTATGTCCAGATCGCCTCGTATTTGAATAAGTTTGTCTTTTTCGATAAGGCTGTCGTAGGCCGCGACTCCCGCGGGGAACACCAGACATTCGATCGAGCCTGTCAGATCCTCAAGAGTGATATATTTCATTATTTCGTTTCGCTTGGTGCGGCGGGTGTGCAGTTCCGAGATTATGCCTATCATTGTGACCGGCGTGTCGGAGGTAAAGGCGCCGTCCTCGTTTTCGAGAACGCTGAGTATCGTTGTTATGCCGGGCGAGAACTGCAAAGCGCGGCAGTCATCAAGCGGGTGGCCCGAGACATACATGCCTATGCTGTCTTTTTCCATGGCCAGCATGGCCGATTTGGGAAGCTCGGGCCTGTCTTTGAAATTGTCGGCGCCGGGCTTTTGCTCCGCCTCGCCGGGGCCCATATCAAACAGGCTGATCTGGCCCGGGATCTCGTTTTTGGCCGTCTGCGCGAATCTGTCAATGACTGTTTCGTATTCGTACAGCAAAACGCTGCGCCTCAGTCCGAGACTGTCAAAAGCGCCGCAGCGTATCAGGTTTTCAACAACGCGCTTGGTTACCTTTTTGCCGGTCATTCTGCGGCAGAAATCGGTGAACGTCAGAAATCTTCCGCCGCGCTTGCGCTCGGCCTCAATCTCGCGCACAACGCCTTCGCCGACGTTTTTGACCGCGCCCAGGCCGAACACGATGCCGCCGTCCTTGGCTTTGAATTTGCTGCCGCTCACGTTTATGTCGGGAGGGGTCATCTTGACGCCCTCGTTTTTCGCTATCAAAATATATTTGCTGATTTTTTCGGTGTGGTCGATGAACGAGTTTAAAAGCGCCGCGAAAAACTCGGCGGGATAGTGCCGCTTTAAGTAGGCGGTCTGATAGCCCACAACGGCGTACGCCGCCGCGTGGGATTTGTTAAAGGCGTACGACGCGAAATCCATCATCTCGTCGAATATCGAGCCCGCGGTTTTGCCGTCGATGCCGCGCTTTGCCGCGCCGCTTAAAAACACGTCACGCTCTTTCATCATCACGTCGGCCTTCTTTTTGCTCATGGCGCGGCGCACCAGATCGGCGCGGCCCAGAGAGTAGCCGCCCAGCTCGCGCACTATCTGCATGACCTGCTCCTGATAGATGATGCAGCCGTATGTCACCTTGAGTATCGGCTTCAGCAGCGGATGCTTGTATTTTATGATCTTCGGGTCGTTCTTGTAGGCGAGGTAAGTGGGTATCGACTCCATCGGCCCCGGGCGGTAGAGGGAGATGCCCGCTATGATATCCTCGAGGGACGATGGCTTAAGCTCGGTCATGAAACGCTTCATGCCCGCGCTTTCCAGCTGGAACACCCCGTCGCTTTTTCCCTTTGATATCATGTCGTAGACGTCTTTATCGTCAAAGGTTATATGGTCTACATCAATTTTCACGCCGTAGTTTTCATATATCATTTCCACCGCGTCGCGTATGACGGTCAGGGTGCGCAGCCCCAGAAAGTCCATCTTGAGCAGCCCGAGCCGCTCTATGGTAGTCATGGGGAACTGCGTGGTTATAACGTCGTCGTTTTTCTGCAGCGGCACGTAGTTGACGACAGGCTCCTTAGTGATAACAACGCCCGCTGCGTGGGTCGAGGCGTGACGCGGCAGCCCCTCAAGCTCCTTCGCGACATCGATAAGCCGTTTGACCGCGGAGTCTCCGTCGTACATCTGCTTGAGCCGCGGATTTATGGCGAGAGCTTTGTCAAGGGTCATGTGCGGGACGAAGGGTATCTGCTTCGCCACCGCGTCGGCCGAGGCGTATGACATATTCAGAGCCCTGCCAACGTCGCGCACGGCCTGGCGCGCCGCCATTGTGCCGAACGTGATTATCTGGCACACGCGGTCGCTGCCGTATTTTTTGTTAACGTAATCAATGACCTCCTGCCGCCGCTCATAGCAGAAGTCCACGTCGATATCCGGCATGCTGACCCTTTCGGGGTTTAAAAACCTTTCAAATATCAGGTCGTATTTTATCGGGTCGATGTTCGTGATGTTCAGACAGTACGCCGCGACGCTTCCCGCGGCGCTGCCCCTGCCGGGGCCGACAGGTATCTCATGGTCGCGGGCGTATTTTATAAAGTCGCGGACGATCAAAAAATAGTCCACGTATCCCATGCTTTTTATGGTGTCGAGCTCATACATCATTCTGCGGTAAACCGCGCCGCTCTCGTCTTCGGGCTCGTTCGGGTAGCGGAACCGATAGCCGTCCATGCAAAGCTCGAATAAATATTCCTCCGCGGTTTTGCCGTCGGGGATGTCAAACTCGGGCAGGTGCAGCTTTCCGAACTCGATATCCACATTGCACCTTTCGGCGATTTTTATCGTGTTCTCAAGCGCCTCGGGAATATGGCCGAACAGCGCTTCCATCTCGTCCGCGGATTTCACATAGAGCTCCGAGCTTTCCATTTTCATGCGGTCGGGGTCGTCGACCGTTTTTCCGGTCTGGACGCACATCAGTATGTCCTGAAATTCCGCGTCGCTCTTGCTCACGTAGTGTATGTCGTTTGTGGCTGCGAGACCCAGGTCCAGCTCCCGAGCCAGTTTTATAAGGCCCGAGTTCAGCTTTTTCTGCTCATACAGGCCGTGGTCCTGTATCTCAACAAAGAAATTGTCTTTTCCGAATATGTCGATAAACTCTTTGGCGCACTCCAGCGCCTTGTCGTAATTCCCGGCCAGTATCCTGCGTGACAGCGGACCGAACATACAGCCGCTCAGGGCGATTATGCCGCCGCTGTATTTTCTCAAAAGCTCGATGTCGACGCGGGGCTTGAAATAGAAGCCGTCAATAAAGCCGCTCGACACGATCTTCATAAGATTTTGGTAGCCCTCGTTGTTTTCCGCCAGCAGTATCAGGTGGTACCTTTCCTTGTCGAATTCGTACACCTTGTCAAACCTGCTGCGCACAGCCAGGTACACCTCACAGCCGAGAACGGGCTTGAGACCGATTTTTTTCGCGTACTCATAAAACTCGATCACGCCGTACATATTGCCGTGGTCGGTGATCGCCATCGCGGTCTGACCCAGCTCTTTGGCGCGGTCGAGTATCTTCGGTATTGTGCCCTGCCCGTCTAGCAGGCTGTAAGCCGTGTGTGTATGCAGATGCGCGAAATCCAAAGCCCTGACCTCCTGTTTTTTCATTTTATTTTACAACAAAAATCATGATCAGTCAATATATAATCCGGATATCGGAGCGGTATTAACTTAAAATTAACATTTTGATCAGCGCCAAAATCAACAGGTGGGCGGGGTAGAATATATAAAACAAATATTTTAAGTTCTTGCCCCGCTCTCCGCCGTACATGTCAATGAGCGGCAGCGCGGCGAGGGCGAAAAGCTGCATCGCCGCAGCGTATGCTCCCGCGCCGAAAAACAGCATATACGCGGATTTTGCGAGAGTGACCGCGCCGAACGCGGCAAATTGTCTGTTTTTGTCATTTCGGAATATCCCGAACGACAAGACCCATAGCACGCCGAACACGGCGTAGTCGCAGTGAAATGTCAGAAGCGCGAGCGCGGATATTACGACCGCCTTAAGCGCGGGCCTAAAGGACCCGCTGTGATAAGCCCGAAGCGCGGCGAGTCCCGTCGCAAGCGTGAAAAGCACGTTTAAATACAGAAATCCGTCCCAAATATCTGCTGCCGCCTCGGGCATTACCGCGGCGCGGAACATATAAAACGGGACCTGCGATGCCAAAGCGAAAGCGAGCAGGCGAATCATATATTTCTTAAGGTTTCTTGTCGCGGAAAAGCCCTCCGAAATAAAAAAGCACATGATCGGCATTGTCACGCGGCTTACCGCGTCAAGCGGCGGGACCGCGAGCGTGAACGCCGCCGCGCCCGCGGGCACCAGAAAAGCCGCGTGCCCCGCCGCCATAGCGAAGATCGCGATCAGTTTAAGCTTTGATGCGGTCAATGTTTTTATGCTGCTCATGCTTTCTCCCGATTTTTAAAAAGGCTCCGCCGAGCGGAGCCTTCGTTTTACACAATACGTTTGGAATTGACATATTCGCGCCAGTCTAAGTCGCCGTGCTCAATGCCCATGATCAAAAGCTCGGCTGTCGCGATATTTGTGGCGAGCGGAACGTTATGAACATCGCACAGTCTGTACAGCGAGTCGATATTGGGCTCGTACTTTTGCTGTGTCAGCGGGTCGCGGAAAAACAATACCGCGTCGATTTCGTTATATGCGATCCTGGCGCCAATTTGCTGGTCGCCGCCGTCCACCCCCGGCAAAAAACACTTAATGGGAAGACCCGTGGCATCCGATACCACAGCTCCGGTTGTTCCCGTAGCGCAAATGTTATGCTTTTTCAATATTGCGCTGTATGATATGCAGAAATCGATCATCAGATCCTTCTTTTTATCATGCGCAATAAGCGCTATGTTCATTTCCTTTCGCCTCCTTAAACTTCATAGTTTTGATAAAAGTGTCCGTAATTGTGCAGTTTGCTATGAATACTCATATTAAATTTTAATATGGCTACCACAACCATTGTCTGAAAATAAACAATCTTCAAGCACTTAGACTATACCACAAGTTTCACAAAATGTAAAGTCTTTTTTTAAAATAATTATATTATTTATCAAGAAATATTCAAAAAACGTCAAAAAAATCAAAATCAGTTAATATATCTGTATAAGCTACAGATATATTGCCCTAATCCGCGTTGTTATCGGCGGCCGAATCGGCTGTATTATTGATCCCGCCGTGATAAAGCTCCATGTATTTTTCGAATATATCTCTGCCGATCTGCGCCGCGAAAGAGCTTGTGGCGCCGTGCTCGATAACGACAGCGACCACGATCTCGGGGTCGTCGTAGGGTGCGAAGCCCGTGAACAGCACGTTGTCGGCGCCGTCGGATACCTCCGCCGTTCCCGTTTTGCCGCCGACCTTCAGCGCAAAGTCGTTAAACACCTTAGCCGCGGTTCCGTCGGCCACAACCCGGCGCATTCCGTCTTTGACCGCCTCAAACGTGGAGTCGCTGATGGGATTTTCTGAAATGATTTCGGGCTCGTTTTCCATTGTGACCTCGCCTGTCTCATAGTCGACCGTCCGCTTAACGAGGTGCAGGCGGTACCTTGTGCCCTTGTTCAGCATGGTGCTGATATAGCTCGCGATCTGCGCGGGAGTGAAAAGATTGTCCGACTGGCCTATGGCGGTCTGCAGCACGTCGCCCGGCTGCCACTCTCCCCCGGCGGCCTCGCGTTCCTCGGGACCCGAGACCGTTCCGCTGCTTTCCGAAAGCTCGATGCCGGTAGGTTTGCCGAGACCGAATTTTTCGCAGTATTCGTCTATGGTGTCGATACCCATTTTTCTGCCTATGTCATAGAAGAAGTAATTGCAGGAAACTCCGATCGCCTCCGAAACGTTGATCGTGCCGTGGGTGGCGCCGCTCGATGAGTACACGAGGCATGTGGGGCGGTAGTCGGAATAATAGGTATAAACGCCGCGGTCGGTGATGTAGGTGTCGGGTGTTATTGTTCCGCTCTCAAGGCCCGCGATTGATGTGAGTATCTTAAATGTGGAGCCCGGCGCGTATGCGCCGTTTAGAGCGCGGTTAAACAAAGGATTTGACTCCCGCTTTAAAAGCTTGTCATAATCCCGGGTGAATGTTTCCGGATTGTAGTTCGGATAAGACGCGATGGCGAGTATCTCGCCGCTTTTCGGGTCAACGGCGATCGCCGCGCCCGCGCCGTCGGAGCCGACGGCCTCGGTCACCCGCGTTTTGAGTGAGCTCTCGACGGCTTCCTGGAGATCCGCGTCGATAGTCAGCTCGGCATAGTTCCCGGGGTGGGGCGCTTCCGATGCCACCTCGTCGTCATATCTTCCGTCGGTCCCGAGACGCACTCTGCGGTACCCGTCCTTGCCCTTAAGGTACGGCTCCAGCACGGCTTCAAGTCCGTCCTTGCCGATTATGTCGTTCATGCCGTAGCCTTGGTCCTTAAGTTTTTCGTATTCCTCGGCGTAAATTATGCCGGTCCTGCCGAGTATATGCGCGGCCATATTGCCTTTCGCGTAGGTCCTCACCGTGTCGATCGAGACATCCGCAAACCCTTGTGCGGCGTATGTCTCCTCGATTTTCTGCAGGACGATCTCGCTTACTCCGGTCGCCATTATAAAAGGATTGAGGCGGCCGAAATGGCGCTGCTCCATTTCGTAACGCACGGCGCACACGTCAAGCGCGGTCTGCGGGTCATACGCGTCGGACACGCCGTATTTATCCTCGTAATAGCCTACGATCTCGCGAAGTGTGGAGAAATCCGTCAACTCGTTTTCCGACTCCCATTCGGCTATTTTCCGCGGATACTCGGCGCTGTCGCTGTCTATGCCCTCAAAGACGTATTCCGGCGCGTCGGTCTCGGGGTTGTACGCGATCGGGAACGCAGAGCTCAGCGTTCCGCCGTTTTCGCGCAGAAGATCCGCGATATCGGCGAGATTTTGGTTGAGCTCATCGTTTGAAATATCGGTTTTGAATATCTGAATATTATACCCCGTTTTGTTTTCAACGATGGGAGAGCCGTTTCTGTCCAGAATTTCACCGCGCGGCGCCTTGCTGATGTATGTCCTGACCGAGCTGCCGTCCGCGGCGGCGCGATAGTCCTCGCCGTTCACTATCTGAAGGTTATACAGGCGGATGACGCAGGCGAGCGCCAGGCATCCCACGATGCCCGCCATAACCAGAGCCTTTACAGTTTTTTTGTTAAATTCCATATCTATCACCGAAAAGTGTTAATGTTTTGTATGCCGAATAATTTGATCGTTCGTCTTATGCACCACAGCGCGGGCACTGTCAAAATGCCGTTCATTACCGCCTCGATAAAAATATTTTTGAGCGCGTACCAAAGCGGAACGTGTATCTCAAGCCCGGCGGTGTAGGGGATCAAATAAACGATCTCGGCCGCCGCCGTCGCCGCGGCGCCTATGCCCATAAAAACATAAAATGGCGGAGCGGAATAATATCTGCCGCCTATCGCGCCGCAAATATAACCGATGATCGCGAACGAGAGCATGTTGGTCCCGACCAGGCGCCCGATCAAAAAGTCGCAGATCAGACCGAAAACCATGCCGCAGAGCATTCCCTGAATTTTTCCGCACAGCAAAGCTATGGCGATCACCGCCACAAGAAACAGGTCGGCGTGAGTGCCGAAAATATTTATATAATTAAATATCATTGTTTGCAGTATCATTGCCGCCAGCAGCCAAGCGGCGTGATGCAGCACCTTCATTGTTTACACATCCAATCGTTTTTAAGCGGCTATTCCTCGTCGTAATCCTCGTCGATCTCGTCCCCGCTGTCATTTTCGTAATCGCTGTCCGAGCCGCTGCCCGAGTCGCTGTCGGAGTTGCTGTCGGAGTCGCTGTCCGAATCGCTGTCGGAGTCATTTTCCGAGCCGTCCTTGTCTTCGTTTTCCTTTTCCAAGCGTTCCCGCTCGGCGCGGTCGAGCTCCTCCTGCTTGCGCTCGGCTTCCTCGCGGGCTTCTTTCATGTTGGCGTTTTCCTCGTCAAGCACTATATCCATGCTGTTGGTTATCACAAAAACGGTGCGCAGATTACTCATGTCAACGCAAAGATCAACATACGCGGCCTTCGTCATTGTCACCGGGTCCTCGACGATCTCGGCGACCTTCCCCAGGCGGAATCCCGCCGGGAATATACCGCCGAGACCGGTCGTGGTCACATAGTCGCCCTCCTGCACATCCGTGGCTCTCGACATATTGGCGAGACGGAATTGCTGCTTTGTCCGCAGCTCCGCGCCGCCTTCGGCTATTACCAGATCGCGCGAGCGCTCTATCATAACGCCCGCCGAGAACGCGGGATCGGTTATCGTCATCACGGCGGCCCAATTGGTTCCCGCCTCAACGACCTTGCCGATCAAAAATCCGTCCTCCGACACAACGATGTTGTTCTGCGCGATGCCGCTGTTTTTGCCTTTGTCTATCGTGAAGCCCGAGAACCAGTTTGACGGCTCGTCGGCCGCGACCGAGGCGGCGGTCATGTCAAGATCGGTGTTGTCGTTTCTCAGCTCAAGCATCCGTTTTAAGCGGTCGTTCTCTTTTTCAAGATCCTCGCTGCCGCTCAGACGATTTTCGTAATCCGAGTTTGCCTTTTCAAGCTCGGCGACCCGTGACCTCAGATCCTTGAGCAGCCCCAGGCTGTGGGTCACGTCATACGTGTTTGCGCTTATGTTTTTAAAAAATTTCCGGACCGGGCTTACGGCGGTCATGACCGCGTTCTCCGGCGCGGGCGCGTCGTCATACACGCCGAACAATACCAGCAGCGCGAGGATGAGCGCTGCGCAGGCGCCGATGATCAATTTTGTTTTATGCTCGTTTATAAATTTCAACTGAATCTACATCCTTTGGATTTTAATAGGTTTTGCGGGCCCTGCCGTTTGTCAGAGCCGAGCGCAGCAGGCTTTTGTTTTTAAGGGCCATGGCCGCGCCTTTGGCGGTGGAGCATATCGGGTCTTCCGACATATAGACGTTGATGCCCGTGCTGCTTTTTATCAGCTTGCCCAAGCCGCGCAGGGCTGATCCGCCTCCGGTCAGAATGATTCCGGTCTCCAGCAGGTCCGCCGAAAGTTCGGGCGGGGTTTCCTCGAGCACGGCGCGGACCGTTTCGATTATCCGCGTTATGTCCTCGCGTATGGCGAGGTTAAGCTCGTTTGAGCTTATCGCCACGGTTTTGGGAACGCCGCTGTACATATCCTTGCCCTTGACCGAAACGATCTCGCTGCCGACGGAACCCAGAGCGTTCGCCAGGCGCAGCTTCACCTTTTCGGCGGTGCCGCGGGCGATCTCTATATTATACCGTTTTTTTATCATTTGTATTATGTCGTTGTCTATGGCGTTTCCGGCCACCTTGACTGATTTTGAGACCACAACTCCGCCGAGCGACACGGACGCCGCCTCGGTCGTTCCCGCGCCGACGTCGACCACAACGTATCCCTTGGGCTCGTTTATGTCAATGCCCGCGCCGATGGCTCCCGCCAAAAGCGACTCGATCAGATACACGTCTTTAACGCCCGCCGAGATAGCGGCCTCCTCAACGGCGCGCCTTTCCACATCTCCTATCCCGGGCGGCACGCAAACCGCCGCGCGGACCTTTGAAAACGGGCTGCTGAGGCCGCCCGCCAGCAAGCTTTTGAGCAGGCCGACAGCCGCGTCAAAATTGGTTATCGCGCCGTATTTCACCGGCTCTGTCACGGTAACGCCGTCGCTTGCGCGGCCGAGCATCTCCAGTGCCTTTTCGCCCGCCGCCGTGACCTCGCCGCTCGAATTTATCGCCACCGCCGTGGGCGCGTTTGCGATCACCTTGTTTTCTTTCCTGCTGAAGATCCGTGAGTTGGCCGTTCCCAGATCTATACCCAAATCTATTGCCATATATACCTCCGACTATATAAGCGTTTTAACGCCGAATTTTTCGTTTAGCACGCGGCACAGCCGGCTGACCGGCAGTCCCACCACGTTGAAGTAGTCGCCGCTTATGCTCTCCACCAGCAGCGAGCCGTATTCCTGTATGCCGTAGGCGCCCGCCTTGTCCATAGGCTCGCCCGTGTTCACGTAGCTTTCGATCTGCTTGTCCGAGAGCTCACGGAATTTAACGTCGGTCCTGACGTATTCGCTGACGGTTTTATGACCGTCAGTGACGGTTATGCCGGTGTAAACGCGGTGGGTCCTGCCCGAGAGCTCCCGAAGCATTTTTGCCGCTTCGTCTCTGTTTGCGGGTTTGCCCAGAATTTTATCATCTATCGCGACGACCGTGTCGGCTCCGATAACGATAGCCGGCTCCGTTTCTCGCTCCGCCACCCACAGCGCCTTGGTTCTCGAAAGCCTTGTCACCGTGTCCTTGGGATGTTCTCCGGGCACTGTTTTCTCCTCGCAGTCCGCGGTTTTTACCTCATATTCTGTCCCGAGATTTTTGATCAGCTCGCGCCTTCTGGGCGAAGCCGACGCCAAAATTATTTTCATTGGTACTTCTGTCCTTTATCGTATTTGATGCGTTCGATGTTTAAATTTTTATTCTGTTCGCCTTTTCGGTGATAGCACCTTTATAATAGTGAAATCTGGTAAACTCGCGCGGGCGGTAATTCCCGCCGAAGCACGCCGCGCATATTTTTTTGACCGCGTCTCCGCCTTCGATCGTAAAGCAGAGGTTGAGCAGCGCGGCGCCGCTTTGTTTGACTTCGCCCATTTTGTCGCACATAAACGTGGGGCACGTGTTTAGCAGCACCGTTTTGCAGCTCCCGCCGTCGCGGATGATCGGAAATTTTTTGCCCAATCGGTCGGTGAGATAATTTATCTCGTTTCCGCAGGGGCAGCGCCCGAGATTTCTCGCGACGCAGTTTTCGGTGAGCATAAGCGGCTGATATCCGTATATAACGATTTCGCACGGCAGGCACGCGGCGGTTTCCCGTATCTGGGCCATGTTCAGCTCGGGCGAGAGAAAAATCGAGCGGAGGCCCGCCGATCTTCTCATCAGTTCCGCCGACAGACCGTTGGTTATGTTGAGCCGACGTCCGCCGAAGAGCTCAAACTCGTCCCGCCTCAATATCTCGGATATATTCTCGATCCTGAGCCTCGTGAACCCGAGCCCTTTGAGCCGCTTTAACTGCTTTTCGTAATTCTCGTACTCGTCCTTGTGCATTATATTCCGCGGCAGAATGATTATTCTTTCCGTCTCGGGCTCATACGGCGCGGGATCTTCGCAAAGCTCGTCAATCGGCACGCCGATATATGCGAGCTCTTTTTCGTTTTCGCGCTCAAACTCAAGCAGCGCGCGGAACTGTCCGCGATCGCGCACATCCGCCGTGACGCCGCGCCTCTCGGGGCCGTCGGGGATATCGTTCGGCGGAGGAGGAAGCTTGGGCTTTGCGGGACCGGCCCCGTCGTACCGCCTCAGGATATCGGCTTTGACATTCTCGAGCGCGAGCCGCCGCAGCGCGTTTATTTCCGACAGCGGGGCGAATCCGCCGCCGTGTTTTACGCTTATATCGTCAAACTCAAAAACGCTGCCTCCGGTTTTTGAAAGCTGGCCGATGATTTTGTCTGCGTCGGTAGGTTTGGTTTTCGCCGCCTGCACGATATAATCGCTTTTCACATCGGTTGACGCGCCGCTTTGGGCTTTGACCTTTAGCCGTATCGGAGCGCCCGTATTAAAACGGATCTCCGCCTTAAGCGGGATCTTAAAGTTGTTTTCGTTTTGAGCCGCGCGCGCAAGGACCGCCTTTTCGGCCTCTCGGACGCTTTCGGCGTAGGGGTTGTCGGGCTTGTCGAAGGCGAACATTCTCGGTCCCGTTTTGCCGTCAAAATATCCGGAGCTTAGCCCGCCGCGGTAAAATACGCGGTTTAGTCGGTCAAGCTCGTCTTTGGTCGGCTTGCGCCGCTCGTCAAGGCAGCGTCTGTAGATCTCAACGACCGACGCCGTATATGCGGCGCCCTTCATGCGTCCCTCTATTTTGAGCGACGCCGCGCCGCAGTCTGTCAGCTTATCTATCTCGTTTATCAGAGCCATGTCTTTAAGGCTCAGAACGAATTTTTCGCCTCTGTCGGTACGGTACGGCTGCCTGCATGGCTGCGCGCACCTGCCGCGGTTGCCGCTTCTGCCGCCCAGCGCGCTGCTCATCAGGCATTGGCCCGAGTAGGACATGCACATGGCGCCGTGGACGAATATCTCGGTTTCGATGCCGCAGTTTTCGGAAATGTATTTTATCTCGTCAAAGCTCAGCTCCCTCGCGAGCACCACCCGCGAAAATCCCAGCTCCGCCGCGGCTTTGGCGCCGTTTAGATTATGCACCGTCATCTGGGTGCTGGCGTGGAGCCCGAGAGCGATATTGTGCCGCCGCGCAAGCTCGGGGATCGCCGTATCCTGAACGATCACGCCGTCAACGCGGGCGCTTTGGAGAAATTTCAAAAAATCAACGAGCTCGGGGATTTCCCGGTCCCCGACGAGCGTGTTGACCGCGGCGTACACCTTCGCGCCTCTTAAATGCGCGAATTGAACGCAGCTTTCGATCTCGGCACGCTCAAAATTGTCGGCGTAGCTCCGCGCGCCGAAGTTCTTGCCCGCCAGATAGACCGCGTCGGCGCCCATCGCGAGCGCGGCGCGGAAGCACTCGTAATTTCCCGCCGGAGCCAGAAGCTCGGGCGGTTTTTTGCCCGGCAAGCTGTTCATTCTCACTTGTCGATCGGTGAATTTTTCGGCATGCCGCGGCTTATCACGCTCGAGCCGTATTTGCTCTGCATTTCTTTTATCGGAGCCGATTCCTGCCGCTGCGGCTGTCTGTAGGTCTGCTGAGCGCGGGGCTGTTCCGCCGCGCTTCTGTACTGACGGCTTTCGGTCTGTCTTTGCTGAGTCTGTATCATGCGCAGATTCTCGAGCTCGGTGTCTCGCTTGGCAAGCTCGATCTCAAGCTTGTGCATATCCTCTCTGAGATTCTCGACCTCAAGTTTCTTTTCCTCGAGCTCCGCTCCGGTTTTCTGCGCGTCCTCCATATATCCGCCGATCTCGTTTCTCAGATTGCCGAGCGAGTCGCTCGCTTTCAGGAGCTCGTCCGCCAGGTTCATGCACGCCATCACCGACAGCATCGCCGTGCTCAGATGGCCGTTGGTGTTTTTCACCTCGGAAATTTTTTTGTTGACAAGGAGAGCCACGCGCTGAACGTATTCCTCGGGCTCGTTGCTCACCACAACATATTCCATATTATTAATTTTAACTTCCATTTTTGTGTCCATATCCTTATCAACCCCTCGTTTAAAATTAAGACTCGCGGCGCTTTAAATACTCAAGGGCCTTGAATACCCCGAATATCGTTTTCGCGTCGTTGATCTCGTTGTTCATTATCATGTCAACAACCTTTGATGTCTTAATATATTCGATGTCCAGATATTCGTCCGGGTCAAGATGCGCCTCGCCGGGCGTAAGACCGGTCCCGAGGTACAGATGCGTGACCTCGTCTGCGAATCCCGGCGACGGGTACATATATCCAAGATACACAAAGTTTTCCGCTGTGTACCCGGTTTCCTCGCCGAGCTCGCGTATGCCGCACAGGCGGTGATCCTCGCCCTTGTCCAGCTTGCCCGCCGGCACCTCGTATATCGCCTTTTCGATCGGTTTTCTGAACTGCTTTACCATGATGATCTCGTCGCTGTCGGTTATCGCCACGATGCCGACTCCGCCGGGGTGCTCGATTATCTCGCGCTCCGCCAAATTCCCGCCCGGCATTTCGACCGTATCGACCCGCAGCCGTATAATGCGCCCGTCGAATATCTCTTTCGAGGAGACGGTCTTTTCGTTATATATCATTCGCTTCACTTCTTTTCTTAATTATATTGGGCCTTGCGCGCATCCAAACTCCCGAAGGCGGCCGACGCGCCGCAACATATTTTCCCTATCTTATTATTAAACCACAAATTGTTAAAAAAATCAAGTGATTTTGACGAATATAGGCTGCGAGTTTGAAAATTTTTTGCGCTTGGCGGCGCGGCGGCAAAATACGCGAAAAAATTAACGAATAAATTTTCCGCCGCTCCGCGTTTATGGTCAAATCCCATAACAATGCAATATTTTGCCGAAACCTATTGACAGCGGAGTATCAGCGGATTATAATAAAAGCGAAATTTGTGTTTTGAAAATAAAATTTGAAGAGTAAGAGCGCGTGCGTTAAGTGTTGTCGGGACGGGGAGTTGTCCGATGAACGAAAAGCTTAGGCTTGCGGTTCGCGCTTTGCATCCCGCTTCATAGAGCAATGTTAAAATTCTGCGCGCATAAAGCAGTTTTCTTTACCTTGCTATATGGGTGAGGCTGAAAGGAGGCTGTTATTTTTATGCAAATTTCCGATCAAAAAAACAAAAGTCAAAAAGGCGGCGCCCGAGGGCTTAAAACGCTTATCGCTGCAGCGCTGCTGATCGCGCTCAGCATGACACTTAAGAGGTTCAGCATAACCGCGGGGCCGTTCAGGTTCAGTCTTGAGAATTTGCCGCTGCTGCTGTCGGGCATCATGCTGGGCCCGGCCGTCGGCTTTGTCTGCGGCGTCGCGGCGGACATTCTGGGCTGCTTTATATCGGGCTTCACGATAATCCCGATAATCACGCTCGGCGCCGCGGTGATAGGCTGCGTGCCGGGCATAGTGTACGGACGCTGTCTCAAGAACCGCCCCGCGCTGCGGATAATCGCGGCGGTGGGACTCGCGCACCTTATCGGCTCGGTGGTCATAAAGTCGATAGGCCTGCACCTGGCCTACGGCAGTCCGTGGACCATGCTGGCGCTGAGAGCACCGCTCTACATATTAACCGGAGCCGTCGAGGCGTATATAATTTATCTGCTGATGAAAAACAAGGCGTTTGTCCGCCGAATTGAAGATATGAGGAAATAGAAAATGCGCGAAACACCCGAACAATATTTCAAAGCTCTGCCCAAAAGAGGCAGCAAGCCCGGGCTTGAGCGGATAAGCGAGCTTTTGTCGCTGCTTAACGAGCCGCAAAACGGCATGAATATAATACACATAGCCGGCACCAACGGCAAGGGCTCGGTCTCAAAAATGCTTGAGGGCATCCTCTGCGCCGCGGGATATAGATGCGGCTTGTTTGAGTCGCCCTGCCTCGTCTCGCCCGATGAGTATATAAGGGTAGACCGAAAGCCCGTTGAACATGAGGATTTCCTGAGACTTTGCGGCATTGTCCGTGACGCCGAGCAAAGCATGACCGACAAGCCCGCCGAGTTCGAGGTGCTGACCGCGATGGCGCTGCTTTATTTCAAGGAGCGGCGCTGCGATATCGTGATACTGGAGGCATGCATGGGCGGAAGGCGGGACACCACGAATATATGCCCGTCGCCGCTTCTGTCGGTCATAACCGACGTCGCTCTTGACCACACCGAGTATCTGGGCTCGACCGCCGCCGAGATCGCCGCCGAAAAGGCGGGCATAATCAAGCGCGGCCGCCCGGCTGTGTTCGGCGGGACCGACCCCGAGGCTTCGGATGTGATAAAAAGCGAGTGCGAAAAACTCGGCTCGCCGCTTGTGACCGTTGATCACGGGCGGCTTGAAAATCCGAGATTTTCACTTGAGCGGACCGTGTTTGATTTCGGGAAATATAAAGAGCTTTCCATGCCGCTGCTCGGAGCGTATCAGCCGAAAAACGCGGCTGTCGCGCTGACCGCGGCGGAGGTTCTTTGCAAAAACGGTTTAAAGCTCGGCCGCGACAACATATACGAGGGCTTCGGAACTTTGCGCCACCGCGGCAGATTCGAGTTGCTGCGCCGCGGCCCGATCGTTATCTACGACGGCGCCCACAATCCGAACGGAGCGGCGAAGGCCGCCGAGAGCCTGAAAATTTACTTCGGAGAAAAAAAGGCGGCGCTTGTTATGGGAGTCATGGCCGACAAGGATTATGAAAAAATGATCGAGATCTTAGCGCCCCGAGCCGAGCGCTCGTTCGCGGTGACACCCGACAACCCCCGCGCGCTGCCCGCGAAGACATTGGCGGAGCGTTTTGAGGCCTTCGGCGTTCCGTCCGAGCATTTTTCGTGCGTGGCAGATGGCTGCCGCGCGGCGATCCGTTACGCCCAAACCAAAAAGCTCCCCGTTATAATAATGGGAAGCCTCTATATGTATAAGGATATTATATTTTAATTAACAAAGTAAATTTGCGTAGTCGCGTCTGCAATCCAAAATATAATCCAAATAAACCGTATTGCCTTTGATCTGATAGATCAACAAATACCTTTTTGCGGCAAGCTTTTTGCGGTATTTATTTTTTGGCAGCAGCTCATGATAAAGCCACGGGAAGCTTTCGGGCATAAAAGCCAATGATTCAATTTCCGAGATCAATTCTTTGTGAAGGCGTTTCGCGGCATCCGGAGCCACGCGCGCCAAAAAAGCGATATGATTTTTAAGCTCCGAAGCGGCTCTGTCGGAGATTATCACGTTATATTCTTTAGTCGCCATTGCCTGCCTCCGCTATAGTGTCCGAAAGCATTTTGTCAAGCTCGCGGACCGTATATCCGCGTTTGCCGGATAGTCTGTCTTCCTCGACCGCGATAAGCTCCTCGCGCAGCTTCAGCATTTTTTCGCGCCTTGTAAAGGCCTCGATGTCCATAACAACCAGATCGCCCTCGCCGTTTTTGGTGAGATAAACGGGCTCGCCGGTGGTTTTGCAATAATTTGAAATGTCATTATAGCTGTTTCTTATCGCCGCTGACGGTTTAATATTCATAGCTATCAACCCCATACAAAAATTTTATATTTATTTTTATATAATAATACTATAAAAATGATACAGTGTCAAGCGGACATTTATAATTCAATCAAATCTTTTGTCAGCTTGGTGAGGTTTTCGCAGCCGTTTTCGGTGACGGCGACAAGGTCCTCTATCCGAACGCCGGTCTTGCCGTAGATATATATCCCCGGTTCGCAGGACACCACCATTCCGGGCTTGAGAATTATATCGCTTTTGGGCGACAGGTTGGGCAGCTCGTGTATCAAAAGGCCAACTCCGTGGCCCAGCGAGTGGCCGAAGCATTTGCCGTACCCCGCGTTTTCGATGACTTGTCTCGCCGCGGCGTCCGCCTCTTTTCCGGCTATCCCGGGGCGTATGGTGTCAAGGCCGGTCTGCTGCGCTTCTTTTACGATGTTGTATATTTTCTTGAACTCCGGCTCCGCCTTTCCGACGACTACCGTTCGTGTCATGTCGGAGCAATAGCCTTTATAAACGCAGCCGAAGTCCATCAGGACGGGCTCGTTGTTTTTTATCGGGTTTTCGCCGGGAACTCCGTGGGGCAGGGCGCAGCGCGCTCCGCTCAGCACGATGGTGTCAAACGATGTCTTTTGCGCTCCGCGCTTTTTCATAAAATACTCAAGCTCCGCCGCGATATACGACTCTGTGACGCCCGGCTTTATAAGCCCTAGAACATGGTCAAAGGCGTCAACGCCGATCTGCTCCGCCTCGGCTATGAGCTCAAGCTCGGCTTTGGTTTTGATCATGCGCAGCTCGTCTATCCTGTTCCCCGCAGGGCGGAATTCGGTCTCGGGCAGCATCTTTTTAAGCCTTTCGAGCGCCGCCGCGGTCAAATGCTCGTCTTCAAAAATCAGAGCTGTTATCCCCAAGCTTTCGGCAAAGCCGCGCAGCATTTCGGTAAGCGGCGCGTCGGCTCCGAACTCGCGCACCTCAAAACCGCGAAGCGCCTCCTCCGAGGCGGCGCCGGTATAGCGCGAGTCGACCATAATATAGTTGTGTTTCTCGGTTATAAGCACGTACCCCTCGCCGCCCGAAAATCCGCTTGCCGCCCGCATGTTGTGCGGCGACGTCAGCAGCGCGCCCTCGCCGGGCTTAAGGCCGAGAGATGAAAACAAATTTGTCATGTCAGTTGCCCCCGTTTAAAAATTTTCTGTACAGCTTTTGCATCTGGGCGGCGTCGGACGTCTGGGTCCCCGCCGACTCGCATATGATCCTGGGCGTCAGACCGCGCTCGGCGATAAGCACCGCGATCGGCTCAAAGTCGGGCTCGAACTCGGTCTCGGCCAATGTGTGATGCTTTTTTTCACCCGCTCGGGTGTACTCTATCCTGGAGTAGTGGGCGTGGAAGTTTTTCGCTCTCTCCGCGCCCAGCTTGTCATAAATGCGGTCGAATATCCCGCCGATCGCCTCTTTTGTGTTATATTCGCCCAGCGACTGCGCGTTTATGTGGCCGAAGTCGAGGGTCGGGATCATGCGCTCGTCGATCAGGCAGAGCTTTATCACCTCATCGACGTTCCCGAGCTGCTTGACCTTGCCCATGGTCTCGGGGCATATCCTGATGTGTCCCAGCCCCGCCTCGTCGGCCGTCTTCACGGCGCGGCTCAGCGTGTCGGCCGCAAGGCGCAGCGCCTCGAGCCGCGTTATCTGCCCGCAGGAGCCCGAATGCACCACAATGCGGTCGGCTCCCATTTGATCGGCCGCTCTGAGGGTCTGCATGATATAGTCTATGCTGCGGTCGCGTTTTTCGGGCTCGACCGACGACAGGCTTATGTAGTAGGGCGCGTGTATCGAGAGGCGGATGTTTTTTTCGGTCGCGAGCTTTCCGAAGTCGCGTGCCGAGTCCTCGGATATCTTGACGCCTCTGCCGCACTGGTACTCATACGCCGAGAGCCCGTGCCCGCTCAGCCAGTCGGGTATTTGAAACACCGTGCGCCCGCCCGACTCGTAAAAATCCTCCGAGTTGCCCGCGGGACCGAACAGCGCGAAGTCCTCGTTTTTAAACTCAAGCTTCATAGTAATCCTCGCCTTTCAGAACCAACTTTTCAAATTTCCGTTTTATGCCCACCAGCCCGGCGTCCTTTTGCGACACGGGCTTCACCAAAAGCGTGGACATTCCCATGCGCCGTCCGCCGTATATGTCGGTGAACAGCTGGTCCCCGACAAGCAGCGTGCGGCTCGGGTCGGCGCCCATGTCGCGGCACGCCTTTTTCAGGTATTTTTTAAACGGCTTGAGAGCCGCGGCGTAATACGGCACGCCCAAAGACTCGGAAAATATTCTGACGCGCTTTTCGTTGTTGTTTGACACGATGTATGTCTTTAGTCCCGCCTCGCGCAGCCGAACGAAAAATTCGACCGTGCGCTCGGGCGCCGCCGCGTCGTCGTATGTCACCAGGGTGTTGTCTATGTCGAAAATAACCGCCTCAATGCCGCGGCTTTTTATGCCGCTGATGTCAAGCTCGTATATGTCACTGAGATACATGTCCGGCAAAAAGCGGTCTTTGAGTCTGCCCATGTTTTTCCTCCGAATTTTTTAAAATAAAAGGACCGCAAAACAATTCGCTCGTCTTTTTGCGGTCCAAATAAACTAATTAAATTAACATTCTAAATATTTTGCCGTTACGCGGCGGGGAATGTCAATAACAGAAAACTAATACTTGCGCTTTCTTGCGGCCTCTGATTTCTTCTTGCGTCTGACGCTGGGCTTTTCATAGTGCTCTCTCTTTCTGACCTCGGATAAAACACCTGCCTTGGCGCATGAACGCTTGAAGCGGCGAAGCGCGCTGTCCAGCGATTCATTTTCTTTAACTCTAACTTCTGCCATTATTTTCTTCCCTCCCTCCGAGTATTTTAAAAACACTTAGAAGTCATAAACTCTACTCGAACAATTATAACCGTTTAAAATTAATATGTCAAGGCATTTTGCATAAAAATATTACAAGTTTTTTAAATATGCCGTCCATATCCCCAATATCCGCGGGTTATCAGTAGAGCTTCCGCGGGTTTTGGGGCTCGGTGTTTTTCTCAAAAACAGCCTTTTCCTCGACGCTTGCGTCCTCCGCCATGTGGCGTTTTATCTGCCGCTCCGCGTTGTAACTTATGATAAACGCGCAGGTCGATGTCAGGATAACAAGCTCCGCGATCACATATATCGCCAGCAGCGACGTCATAGCCGTGCCGCTCAGCACAAATATTCCGATGTACCAAATCCCCAACGTCAGCGCCGCCAGAATAATTACGACCAGAATACTGTAGGGCAGGCTGGCAATGGCGAACAGAGCCGAGTTGCGCAGAAGCTGCGTGAATTTCAGGCGGTAGCGAACCATCAGCGGGTACACGAACAGATGCGATATGATGTAAAACGCGAACAGGCAGTAGACCAGATATTTGGCGTATTTGATAATGCCCTGCCGCGAGCCGTAGAAGGATATGCCGTAGAAAAACAGGAACATGAATATTATGTCGATGACAAACACCGCCAGCGACTGCCTGAGGTTGTCCTTTATCGCGTCCCAAAAGTCGCTCAGTATAAACGAGTGCTCCTCGCGGGAGTAGTTGCGCAGAACGTAGTGCATGGCCGCGTAAGCCGGGCCCGAGCCCCAAAAAGTGATAAAAAGTATCGTGACCGCCGCGCGTATGCCTATGTCCACGGCGCGGTACACCAGCAGAAAGTCGGGGTTGTTAAAGTCGGGAGCCGAGAGCCCCGCGATAGCCGCGATCTGGTTCGGAAACGAGCCGAATACCGCGTTTGAGAAAACGCCGCTCAAATAAAACAATATCAAAAACGCCGGGATATTGGCGAGGCAGAACAGCAGGTTCACCTGGATCATTTTCCAGAACTTGCGGATGTAGATCTCAAAAAACAGGACAGCGCCCTCGCTGCCAGCGCCGCTCTCGTCAACGCCTTTTCCTGGCTTGCTGTAATCTCTGTTAAAAATTCCCATAAAATTACTCCGTTTCATTACATATTAATTACTAAAAAGTATTATAGCACAACCGTTTTGAAATTGCAACAACAAAAAACGCCGGTGCCGAAAGGCAGGGCGCTTGCTTGACAATATGTGTCGAATTTGGTATAATAAAAAACGTGGAAGCCGCCGCTTTGCCATGCGCGGGCGGCTTGACGGCTAAGACGGTTGCCTTGACATCCCGCTTGAGCGGAATGGAGGCGAATGTACAGCTCTTGACGGGAAATATTCTCGAAAGGAGGTTGATACATATTACTTTTTCTTGTTTTATAGGCGTGTGTACAGTTATCAGTACATTCGTCTGTGTGATCAAGTTTGTTCTTGATTTACACGATAGAAAGAAGAAGTGAGCCGTCTGCTGCAACAGACGGCTCATGATTATGTAGTGATATATTCACTATATATTGTGTAATGTCAACTTGCGGCAACCGTCCGGCCTTCCGCAATTGAGAGGTTGCTTCGGCAATCTCTCTTTTTACATGATTATAATAACATACTCAAACCCAATTGTCAAGCAATATTTTAATTTTGTCATCAAAGCGCTAAGCGTATCTTTTAACTATCCTCATCACCGAGCCCAGGTAGGAGCCGCCGAATATGTTCAGGTGGTTCAGCAGCTGGTACAGGTTGTAAAGGTCGCGTCTGTCGGGATAGCCGGGCTCGAGCGGCGCCGCTTCGCGGTAGGCGGCGTAAAACCTTGAGTCAAAGCCGCCGAACAGCTCGGTCATGGCGATATCCGCCTCGGCGTGGCCGACATAGACCGCGGGGTCGATGAGCCAAGCCTCGCCGTCGGGCCCCGTCATAAAGTTGCCCGACCACAGATCGCCGTGGAGGAGGGAGGGGCGCCGGGGCTCGGTCAAGTAATTGCCGAGATCATCGAGCAGCGAGTTTATCCGCTTTATGTCGGACGCGCCGAAAAACCTTTCCGCGGCTTTAAACTGCGGCTCGAGGCGGCATTCTCGGAAAAAGTCTATCCAGGTGTCTTTCGGGGAATTGATCTGTCTTGTGCGCCCGATGTAGTTGCCTAAGTCAAAGCCGAAGCGTCCGCTGTGAACGTATGGCGATGTGTCCGCCGCGTGCATCGCGGCGAGGCGGCGGCCGAACGTTTCCCAAAAGCTTTTGGTGCGTCTGCCCTCCGAGACGTATTCGAGTATCAAAAATGCCCGCCCGTTTTCCGAGCCGTACCCGAGCGCGCGGGGCGTGCCTATCGTTTCGGTTTTCGCGATGGCGCTCAGGCCCTCGATCTCGGCCTTGAAAAACCCGGGCGGGGCCGACCTGTTTGATTTCATAAAGGCGAGCCCGCCGTTTTTGAGCCGCAGCGCGAAAGCGTTGTTTATATCGCCGCCGTACAGCCGTTCGGACGATTCAACCTCCGAGCCGAACAACGCCGAAACCGCGGCATTTATTGATGAAAATTCCATAAAAACCTCTCCCACAGATTATTTATTAATAATGTTATTTTAACATATCACCCCAAAATTTTCAACCCGAAATTCCGAGTTCCCACCTCCGTCTTTTCGCCTTCGGCGAAAATCCACCTCCTCCCGGGAGGAGGCATAAAATAGGCTCGCCCCTTGGGGAGAGCTGGCGCCGAAGGCGACTGAGAGGGGTTCGTTTCCCGCATCCGCACAAGTTACCCCTCTCCGTCAGGCTTACGCCTGACACCTCTCCCCAAGGGGCGAGGCAGACAGCCGCCTGGGGCTCCAATTCATTTATGAGGGGGATCCTAGTCCCTAGAATCTATTTTCCTATTCCCTATGTTATTTTCCTGTTGACAAAACGGTCGTTATAGTGTATGATTACTATAGGTTATTACACCCTGAAACATGGTGGGATTTGATGTTTATCCGACTGTTGTGAAAAAATTAACGATTCAATATAAAAATATTTACAAAGGTAAGAATCAGGCTCGGATATTTCGGGCCGTAAACAAAAGGGAGAAAAATATCAGGCAACAATGAAATTGCAAGGAGGAAGTATTATGAAAAACAAAAAATTATTATCATTTCTGCTGGCGCTGTCAATGATATTGGCGCTTGTGCCGTCGATAGCGGCGGCGGAGCCGAGCGACGGCGGAGCGGCAGTGTCCGCCGCGGACGAAGCGTTGACAGTGGACGAGACGGTGCCCGCCGAGCAGGACGAAGCGGCGCCCGCGGAGCAGATTGAAATTGAAGAAACAGCGCAGCCCGATATTATCGCGGCCGAGCCCGCCTATGAAGAAGGGCCCGAGATAGCCGCGGCGGAGGCGCAGCCCGCCCCCGAAATAGAGGAAGGCTTTGTCGAGCTGGCGGACGTCACATTGAGCGGCGCGTTTGTGCGCGAGAACAAAAACATCCCCGAGGATGTTAAAACGGGCATCGCGTCTCCGCAGCCCACAGATAATCAGATAATGTACGTGACTTTCAGCGACGGCGAGATCCCGAATGATACCGATAACCTGTGGTTCGAGATCGGCGCGCCCACGGGCGACTCGTACGGCGTGCAAGCAAAGGGCGACAACACGCACGCGACATTCGCGTGGAGCTTTCTTAATAAAGATAATTTCAAGTCTTGGCCGAAGCGCTATGATATCGAGGTCACGCCCGGCGCGCCTGTCGGCCAATACAAGATCAGAGTGTTTAAGAGTGAGAGTGAAATAGACGCAAGCCCGATCGAAAGTATCAATGGCGATATAAAAGGAGATAAAAGCAATGTGACCGAGATCACGACAAAGGACACTCCCCTTATCGTAACGGCGAGCGACGGCGCGGACAAAGTCCGTCTGATAAACGCGAAGTTCAAGGCGGATACCTCAAACGTCAGCATTTTTGATAATGATGTTGAAAAGAATCTGATCTGGACCGAGTTTTCGAGCAGGTTAGATCATGCCGCGGCTTTTAACGAGATTAACAAAACCTATGATCTTGATGGCAGCCTGTATCAGATCGAGATCGCCCGTCCCGCTCACGGCCCGGCTGAAGGTCCGCAGGGTACACACGCGCCCAGCTCCATTTACCCGGGCAACGACATATCGGGCGATATCAGTGATGAGAATGTTGACGATCCCGACGGAAACGCGAAAACGCACCGCTATCACGGCTGGCAGATAGGCACGGTGTTCCATCGGGATGAGGATCACGACTATCAGATAGGCGACTACACCGTGAGACTTTGGCAGCTCAATCCCACGGCCGAGGAGCTCGCGGCTGCTCCCGACGCGATAAGCTCGGCGGAGCCGGAAGCGGAAAGCACGGCCGATCCGAATACATACATGAAATGCGAGGACAGAATGCTCGTCTCGTCTCATTCTGTCAGGATTTTAGAGGCCAAGTTCAGACTGAGTGAACAAGATAAGAGCGACGGCTATAAGCTCACCGTGCCGAATGCTGAGGTAGGCACAACTGATGATGAAGGAAAAACGGCCACAATACTTGTTATGGAAGGCGAGTATCTGGTCCTGTCCCAGCCCGTGCTTGATTCTTCGAGAGTTGGCGGAGAGAAGAAAGTGATCACCGGCTGGAGTAAAGTTGGCAGCGGAGATCAAGCCGATCAAGGCGGTGCGGACGGAACCGTTCCTTCCGACAGCTTTGACGGCACCAATGACAACAAGATAACCCTCGAGGCGGTGCTCGGCGAGCCGAAAATCTACGCGTATGAATTCCGGGAGAATAAAGACGAAGGCAAAGCCGCTTTCCCGACGGCGCCTCCCGAGACTTCGGCGGAACCGAACCCCACAGCGGCTCCGGCATCGTATAATAAGCTGCTGAGCGAAAACGGTGATGAGGATGTGAAAGTCGAGTACGAGCCGGCGGCGACTGTCACGCCTCTTGTGCTGCGCCTTAAGAACACCGGAAACCAGCGCGAGCATGTCCGCGTATGGACCCAGGACAGCAATTTTACGGTCGAGATAAAAAATATGAACTTGGGCAAAGAGGGCGCGGATGAAGTGCTTGGCAAGGATAATAGCATTTTTTACATACCCACAGCGAAAGATGTAAGCGAACAGGCGGGTAAGGACTGGAAAGACTATGCCGAGGTCACGATCACGCCCAAGCAGGGCATCGGAGTCGGAACATACAACACTCAGATAAAAACAATGAACATGTCCGGCGGCGGCCGAGTTGAGACGAATTTTGATCTGACTGTCACTATTTCTAAGAAGGAAGTAAAGATCAAGCCGCAGAGCATGGAAAAGCCGTACGGAAAACTGCTGACGCCCGCGGATATTAAGTGCGATGTATACGACAGCGATGGCATAGATATCGGCACTGATCTGACAGCGGCGGAGCTCGGCGTTGAACTTGAAAGCGAAGGAATAGCTAAAGAAGCGACAGTAAAGGATGGGCCTTATGATTTTACCAACATAAAAAGCAACGCTATTGACGGAGGAAATTTTGATGTCAGTCTCAAAGATGACGAACCAAAAACCCAAATAACCGTCACTAAAGTCACTCCGACCATAAACAAAGCCGTTACAGCTTCAGGCACAAGCGAAGGCAAAACGCTTTCAAGCTCAAAACTTAGCGGCATATATGTTAATAGGAATTCGCATGAGGAAGTTAAAGGCACTTTGGAATGGGTCGAGCCCGATAAACCGATAACATCAGCCGGGGTATTGACCGAACAATACAAGTTCACACCCAACGACACGGAAAACTATGACCCGCCGGCCAACGGAACAGCCACGGTCGTTGTATCGTCAAGATTAGCCACCAACCTCACAATGACCACGACCGAAAAGACATATAACGGAAAAGAGCAGGTACCCTCATTCAAATGGGCCCGCGGCGGCACGCTGGAAGTCGGAACACATGTTACGGTTGTATATAAACCCGTGACCGACGGAAACGAGTCTTTTGACGGAGACGTTAATTTTGATGAGGCGGAAGGCTACACCTCAAGCCCGCCGATAGAAGCGGGCACCTATAAAGTTCATGCAACCTGCGAAGGAAACAATATTTACGCGCCCAGCGTTGTGAATGCTGTTATGATTATCAGACCCAGCACGCTGGATTCGAAAAAGCTGAGCCTGCGCAGCGCTCTCGATAAGATATACGACGGAACCAATACCGCGATAGCCGATACCTCAAAGATAACATACACCAAGCAGAGACCCGAGGACGAAGTCTATATCGTTCAGGGCGCTCTCAGAGGAACATACGCGGACGCGAACGCCGATCCGTATTATGTAAAGAATGTGACCCTCAACGTGCTGACGAAAGAACAGTTCCAAAAGGCCAATCCGGGCGTCGAGGTTCCCGCAACTTATCCGCTTTACGGAAAGGACGCGGCGAATTACACGCTGTCGGAAGATTCCATCCACACTACGGGTAAGATAAACAGACGTCCGCTGACCCTCGTTTTGAAAGAGGAGATACACAAGCACTACGGCGAGAACCGTCCGTTTACCCTGAGCGACTGCAAACCGGCGGATGTTCAGGCGGAAGGCGGCGGCCTTGCCCCGGGCGACACTGTAGACAAAGCGAAGTTCGAGCTCTACACCGACCAAAGCGTTGAGACAGCCTCCGGTGAGGTTGGTACCTACGACGTTAAAGTGAAAATACCGTTGAATATCAGCGGTTATAACTACGAGATCGACACCGCGAACCCCGTGGGCAAGATCGTTGTGGAAAAGACCACGCCCAAAATGGTGTCGATAAACTCCGACAACGGCGTCGTGGGCCAGACGCTTGCAAGCCTTGTCGACGAGCACTTCACGGGAACATTCGAGAACCCCTACAGCCACGAGACGTTGAAGGACGGAAAGCTCGAGTGGGAGAATCCGAGCGAAACGCTCTCAAAAGACAAGAGCATGTATAAGTGGAAATATACGCCCAAGGATCAGAAAAACTACGATATCCTCACCGGAGAAATGGAAATTGTCGTGGGCGACAAACCGATAGCCCCGATAACCGATTTCAACGTTCCGGAAGAGATAGTCTATGACGGAAACCCGCATCCCGTTACGATCAAGTCGAGCGTCGAGGCGGCGAATACCTCCGTGGAATACAGAAGGCGCGATATAGATCCGCACGTCGCCGAGATACAGGATGAGAACTGGACGAACGAGCCGCCCGTCAACGCCGGAACATACGATGTCCGCGGAACGATCTACGCCTACGGAAATTATGCCGAAAACAGCATAACCAAGACGATGACGATCCTGCAGGCTGCGCCGCAGGGCTCCGTGTCGGCGGCGAGCGTCAACAAGGGCGAAACGCTGAACGATTCGAAGCTTAACTACAGCTTCAGAGGCGTGAAAAACGAGCCGCTGAGCGGAGTTATCGCATGGCAGAGCGTAGGACTTGTAAGTCCGTCCGATGTGGTTATCGACAGCGAGGGGACCTATGATTGGTTATTCTATCCCGAGGATCTCAACTACTCTTCGGTCACCGGAAGCGCGGCGGTCGGCATTAACAAAAACACACGCGCGCCTTCGGCCAAGGTCTACAATATACCGAGGACCGAAGTCGGCGGCGACTACGCGTATGTTTGGGTAGACGGAATAAATCTTATTCCCGGCGACACCGTGACGTTCTATCATGACGCGGAAATGACAGACCCGCTGAGCAATGATGTTAAGATCACCGAGGAAATGAACAATACCGATGTCATGATCATGCTCGACAACGAGCTCAACGAAGTCGGCGGCACCATATACGTGCACATACAGGATTCCGAGACCGTTAATCCGGTAGAGTATTATCCGCAGGTCGGCTTCACCCTCGATCCGGCGCAGGTATATCTCAAACAAAACGCCAACGCCGATATCAATATAGTGAAATCGCACGAAAGCTACGTCATAGAAAAAGTGGATTGGTCTTTGGAAAACAGCGATATAGCGAGCGTTGTCGGAAAGGACGACAAGTCGGGAGCGACGATAAACGGAATTCTGTACGACAGCTCAAGGCTGACGGCGACCGCCGAGTTCACCCATCCCGACCCCGCGATGAGCGGCAAAACGATCAAGGTCGAGAGCACGGCGCGCGTTATCGTGACGGAAGACGATCCGCCCACGTACAAGTACACCACCAAAGACGCGACGGATATCACCGACGCGGGCGCGACGCTGAACGGACACGTTGAAATAACGCTGCCCGAGGGCTCGACGATCACTCCCGTCGCCTCGTGCAAATTCGAGATCTGGGAAGACGGCAGCTTTGAAAGAGCCGTGCACGACACCGGCACGACCGCGAGCGTGAGCGGCGACTACAGTATGGCGATCGGAGGCTTAAAGCCCAATACCAAGTATTACTATCGCGCGTTCGGAGCGGCGACAGAAGAGGACGCCGCCGATATCAAGACGTTCACCACGACCGCGGCGATCGAGCCGGGAATTTATGAGATAACGAGCGCGGGACCCGCCGCGGACAACAGCGGCCTCAGCGTCACGGTGACGTACAGCGGCACCGATGCGGCTCCCGCGGGAGTGCTTTGCGCGGCTAAATACAACGCCTCGACGGGCGTTATGACCGAATTCAAGCAGGGCCCGGCCGTTTCCGGCGCGGGAACATATGTTATCGAAGGCTTTGCGTCGGCTTCGGACGAAAGCTTTAAGGTATTCCTTTGGGACGGCGTCGAAAGCATGAAACCTCTGTGCGGCGCGTATCCTATATCTGAGAAGTAAAATAAAATTTGCCCCTCTCGAAAACTCGGGAGGGGTTTTTCAAGTCATTCAAAAAACTCAAAACTTAAATCGAAAATTAAGTTAACACAGCTTAATTTCGGCTTGAAATTAAGCTGTGTTTAATATATAATCTAAGTACAGATGTCCCCCCCGCCTCTATAGGCGGCGGAGGACATATCAGAATTTCAGTGGGGGTTCCACCACTGAAACCCTGAGGAGCTAACGCTCCGCTGTACAGATTGCAATCGTTCGCAAGCTCTGCCCCTTGCAAGCAAGGCAGAGCATTGCTCCGATTTAAATTTAATATAACTGTTTTGAAACGAGGTGCTCTTATGTTTAAATTCAATATTCCCGAAGAAAAGAAAGTCCGCGTTATATTAAGCACGGACCTGAAAAACGAGGTTGACGACCAGTTCGCGATGGTGCAGGCAGTTCTGACCGAGTCTTTTGACCTGCGTGCCGTGATACCCTCGCATTTCGGACCCAACAAGTCCCCTCACAGCCAGAAGGACAGCTATGACGAGGGAATGCTTATCCTCGAAAAAATGGGTATGACAGACAAAGTCAGACTTTTAAACGGCGCGCCCGGCGCGATCCCCGACGAAAACACGCCGATCGTCTCCGAGGGTTCGAGCTTTATTGTCGATGAGGCAATGAGAGATGATCCGAGGCCGCTTTATATCGCGGTGCTGGGAACCATGACGGACGTCGCGTCGGCGATACTCACGGAGCCCAAGATCTGCGGTCAAAACGTCACAGTCGTGTGGATAGGCGGCAGAGACTGGCCCGACGGCGGCTGGGAATACAATCTTAACAACGACATAAGTGCCGCGAATGTTTTGTTTAAATCGGAAATGCCCGTGTGGCAGATACCCAGAAACGTGTACCGCATGATGCCGGTTTCGTTCGCGGAGCTTTATGACAAGGTCCGCCCGCACGGTGAAATAGGCAGGTATCTTGCCGAAAACGTCGTTGACTTCAATAACGCGGCCCTGTCAAGACCCGCCGAGTTCCGGATCCTCGGAGATTCGCCCGCGATCGGCGTTATAATATACGGCGACTGCGGAGAATGGGAAATGAGGCCCGCTCCCGAATTTGCCAAAGACATGAGCTATATCCACAACGGAAAACACAGACCGATACGGGTGTATAAAAACATTGATCCGCGCTTTATTCTCGAGGATCTTTACGCCAAGCTGAAATCATTCGCGGAGGAGATATGATGAGCGGTTTTGCGATAAATCACAGATGGGCTCAATGGATGGCGGACACTGTACTTGTTAAATTCCCCGAACTTAAAAACAGTTACCTCGTCCTTGAGCCATGATATAACCGCTCCCGCATAATTTATATTGCCTTCAAGCACATATTCTACCCGTCCGCCTATTTTCCACGCAAGCGACGTTGTCACATCTTCGGCATCAATCGGACTTTCCCCCACATTCATCATGACCGACGAGCCCGTTCCTTAGGTTGCCTTCACCATACCTTTGCTCAAGCATCCATGTCCGAACAGCGCTCCGTCAATATTTCTTAATATCCACGCGAGCTTTGACGCGGGAAAATACGGAGATAATTTAATTCCTGTTTTTTGTCTTATTAACTCTCCATACCCAAGTTTTTCAACTTCATCGCAAATATCCGCGCTTCTCGAGCATTGCCACACTATGGCGTCACAAACAGGCTTTTCAATGCTTGATCAGGACGAAATAAATCTTGTGCTCGATAAGCCGTGGGCGGCGGACGGCAAGCATTTCAGCGAGAGGATATGGGGCGACAGACGCGCCGAGCTGGTGCAGGAGCTTAACAAATCGCTCAGAAAAATGCTTGTGACGGGTGAAAATCCCGTAAAGCTGGCGCCCGAAATAAAGAAAAAGTTTAACGTCAGCGAGAGACAGGCGGAGCGGCTGCTTCGAACCGAGGACGCGTATTTTGCCGAGGAAGCGACATATAACAGCTATAAAGAGTGCGGCACCGAGGAATATGAGATCATAGCGACGCTGGATTATAAGACATCGGAGATCTGCCGGGATATGGACGGCAAACACTTTCCCGTCGAGAATAAGAAAACGGGCGTGAATTATCCGCCGTTTCATCCGAATTGCAGGACGACCACGGCACCGTATATCGACGATCCGGAGCTGACGGAAGGCGACACAAGGATCGCGAGGGACTCCAAGGGCAAAAACTATTATGTCCCTGCAAATATGACATACAAGGAATGGTACGAAAGCCTCGACAGCGAGGAACGCGCGGCGTTTGTGAAGCTCAAAAAACAGGACAGAAAGAAGAAAGTTGACAAATCTGCCGAAAGTGGTATAATTAAAAATATAGATGTTGATGATTTGGATCTTGCCATTTATGGTAAAGATGTAGACGAAGAAGCTGTAAAAATCATAAAAAAACATTTTGTTGATAACAGTTTGGCAGATGGATATTACATCAATAATATAAGCATGAAGTCTATTCAAATTGAAGAAGAAAACGAAAAAGAAAAAGGTAGACCGCTTATACAAACCATAGCTAAAAAACGTGGCAATATGTATGAAACCGATATTGTGTTAAACGAAGATATTTTTAAAGGTTGCAGTATTGAAGTTCTAAATAAAAAGCTGAAAAATTATAAAAACAATATTGCGCAGACATTCGAAGAAGCCGTTATACATGAGGTAGGACATGCTAAAACGATTTTTTCCAACCGTTTTAGAGACATCGAAACAATGTATAAAAAGTTAGAAAAAATGGGTGTAGATGGAATAAGCGTTATAGCATTAAATGATGGGGCCGAAGCGGTAGCGGAAATCGAAATATTGCTGCACAGAGGATCGGTTATACCAAAACAAGCCAAAGATTTATATGATAACGTAATGAGCGGTAATTTTGAAATATAAAAAGGAAGTGACAACAATGATTAGAGTGCCCGGCAAAGACAGCTGCAACCTTTGCATTCATATATTGCCAAACAAAGATGGTTGGATACCATGCTGTGAAGCATACCCTGACGGACTGCCGCAAGACTATATTTTTGAACGCGTGGAAGTGGCAAAGCTCAAAGAGTGTGCCCCCGGTTTCCACTTTGAACCGAATGTGGAGTTGCAAAAAGAATGTGGATATATTGATTAAAAAGCACCTATGAAAACGGGTGCTTTTTTGACGGGAATTATGGGATGTGCAGAAGTGGCGAAGAATGATTATTTTGTGATCGTGTACAGAATACTTGTGTATTTGCGTGAGTGTTTTATGAGCGGCGAGCGAGCGGATGTTGAATGGTTCGGCGCGGACGCGCTCGGGATAAACAACGGATATTGGAACAACGTGATGGAAAGCATGATGAACGAAGGATATATAACCGGAATAACCACTGTGCCGAGGATCGGCGGCGCGCCGGGAATCAAGCTGCTTGATGTGAAGATAACACAAAAGGGGTTGGAGTTTTTGCAGGAAAACAGCCTTATGGCAAAAGCGGCGCGTTTCCTTAAAGGAGTAAAGGAAAGTGTGCCGGGAGCGTAAATGGAAAATAAAAATAAAATACTTTACAAAAAAGAATAGTTGTGGTATAATATATATATATATAATAATATAGCATTTTGAAGTAGAGATTGTGCTGCTACGCACCCTTTGGGTCAAAAGAAATGCGGGAAGGGGCACACCCGCCAAAATGCAAATTATAGACCGCTTTGAGAAATCAAAGCGGTTTTTCTATGAAACCTTATCGAAAAAGCACATCTTCGGGTGTGCTTTTATTATGCAAAAAATTAATTAAATATATCGCCGTTTGGTATTGCGGGCGTTAAACGCAAGACAGACAGGCGCGGACTATACCGCGTTAAAAAATGTAGTTTTGAAAGGAGCAAACAAAATGAGTTTAAAAAGCAGTTTGAATTTAACGGAGTTTGGAATTGCCGAGGAGACGATCGACAAGATCGTTGAAAGGGTGCAGTCTCACATAAGCGGCGCGTATATCCCGAAGGAGCGGTTTGACGAGGTGAACAACAGCCTCAAGCAGCAGAAAAAGATGAACGCGACGCTCAGCGGCCAGCTCGAGGGTCTTAAAGACGTTGACGTTGAGAGCCTTAATAACAAGATCACGGAGCTTCAGAACGAGAACAAGAGACAGCAGACGGAGTTTGAGAAGCAGATGAGCGCGGAAAAGCTCAATAACGCTCTTGACAGGGCTTTGAGCAGGGCGAAGGCACGATCGCGCACCATACGATCCCCGCGAGACATCCGCCGACCAAAACTGGCATCCATCTCGCGCTTGACGCCGCCGCCTGAGAGTAACCGAGAAGCGCGAACTGCCCGGTTATGCTCTCGGAGTGAGCGAAACCGACATTCATAGCGCCCGAACCGAGGCCGGACAGAACGGCAAGCAAGATGCCGGATATCGAGCCTTTTATGCCGCCGTCGCGTCTCATCCCCGCTATCGTTACAATTATTACGCCCAAAATAGTCAAAACAAGACCTGTAATGAACATCGCCGCGGAGAGCCCGACGGGGAACGAGCGGTTTATTATCATAGGCGTCACCGAGCCGACTATGGTTGAAATACCCATGGATATGCCGTATACCATTGACATACCTATTTTGTCAATAGCCTTTGAAAACCCTATTGCCGACAACCTCCACAGCGCGCCGCAAAGTATCGGAACGATTTGGTGGGCGAACCCATTTTCGGATATTATCGTTCAAAGCTTCGGTGCCGACAGCCAAGCGCAGCCTACGGAAGTTACAATGCATAAAATATTATATATACCCCAAAAAGCCGCCCATGAAAACGGCTCGTATTTTTTATATCCCAAACCGAAACTGCCCTGGCACACGCCCGCAATAAGCAGTATCGCAAATCCGATAATCATTTTTTCGCAATTCTCCTTTCCCGCCCCGTTCCATTCTGTATAGTTATTACTTTGAAAATATTTTCGGTTTTCAAGGTGCCGGAGTGGAAAAATAGAGTCCTGCGAGTGACGTAAAAACGTTGTTTTTAAAGCCAAAAACAGCCGCGGCCATATACTTAATCCCTCAAAATGAGGTTCTATTGTTCCACTCATACTAAGAGCATAATCGCAAGTCAAATGCGGTTACAGACAATTTGAATAATACGTCCATAATGGCAAAGGTTGTTTGCGGAAACACATCATTTTTATTTATGAGAGACGCGAAAAGGGACGAAGGAGTGCTTTCGTGCAAACAGAGTATTTCCGTTGCGGTGGAGTTATTGTATATTTCGCGGCCTGCACTTTCACGTCGCAGATAGATTTGGGAAAGCTGTTGTTCACACGAGGAAACAGGTATATTACATTAACTGAGGATATTTTCTATTGAGATTATTTCGTGAATTAAAAAATCTCTTCCACTTCCGCGATATACATTCTGTGCGGCGGCTCGTTTGCATACGCGCTCGCGACAACCTCCGGCGGCATATTCGAGGTGTCGAGATCTTGGTTATATATCTTTTTGCATACAAACGTCGTGTGCGCCTCGTTGAACGCCACGCCGTTGTTTACCGCCTTCGGAGTGATTTTCGTAAGCGCGAGCTTGTCGCCGTCTCTGCCGGATTTCGTGCCGAGCGTTATAACCACATATTTTTCCTCCGTTTATTTACCTGCGATT
>CANQQJ010000002.1 GCA_947625905.1 uncultured Clostridia bacterium
TGTTAGTTTCATTTTACACAAAAGTTGCTATGTTGTCTATTTTTATTTACTGTTGCACTTCACATGATAACATGCCCTGCCGCCAACGGCGGCTGAGGGGGGAGGCAGACATGCGTCAATGAGAGGAAATATTCATGGACATACTTGAAAAAATCGTAACAAAAAAGAAAATATATCTGGAGAACCAAAAGCAGAAGATCAGCTACAAGACCTTAAGGAGCGGGGTTGAGAGATCGTTCGGCTCGCGCAAGGTGATCAGCTTTTACAATGCTTTGAAGGACTACAAAAAGATCTCGATCATCGCCGAGGTCAAAAAGGCGTCGCCCTCAAAAGGGCTTATACGTCCCGACCTTAACCACATGGACGTGGCTCGGGAATACCTAAAGTCCGACGTGCAGGCAATGTCGGTGCTGACCGAGACCGACTTCTTCCTCGGCAAGCCCGAGTTTTTGCGCGATATCAGCCTGATCTCCAAAATCCCGCTGCTGCGCAAGGACTTCGTGATCGACGACTATCAGATATACGAGGCGAGCGGCCTCGGCGCGTCCGCGATCCTGCTGATCGCGGCAATCCTGGACGATAAGACAATGGGCGAGTTTATGAAAATCGCCCGCGAGCTTGACCTAGACTGCCTTGTGGAGGTCCACAACGAGGAGGAACTGCGCCGCGTCAACGCGCTGGGCGCGAGGATCGTGGGGGTCAACAACCGCAATCTCAAGACCTTTGAGGAAGACCTGGGCACCACCGAGCGGCTTTTGAACCTGCTCGAGGAGCGCGACAAAAAAGTCCTTGTGTCCGAGAGCGGCATCAGGAGCAGCCGCGACCTTAAATATATCGAGTCGCTGGGCGCCGACGCGGCGCTTATTGGCGAGCTGTTTATGCGGCGGCTGCATATTTCCGCCGCGGTCGACGATCTGAGAAACGGAAGGCTGGGTTGATATGAGCGTTAAAATAAAGATCTGCGGCCTCATGCGCGAGGCGGATGCCGACGCGGTAAACGCGGCCGGGCCCGACTGCGCGGGATTTGTGTTCTACGAGAAAAGCCGCCGCTGCCTGACGGCCGACAAAGCGCGCGCGATACGCGCTCGGCTCGACCCGAAGATCAAGGCCGTAGGCGTGTTTGTCAATATGCCGCCCCAAAAAATTGCGGAGCTGGTAAATTCTGTTCCGCTTGACATCGCTCAGCTGCACGGCGGAGAGACCGCGGAGGATATAGAAAAACTAAAAACGCTTTGCTCCGGTCTGGAAGTTTGGAAAGCGGCGCGGGTCGGAGACGGCTTTGACCCGAAAAGCCTCGAAAAATACAAAAATGCCGATCGTCTGCTGCTGGACGCGTATGTCGAGGGCTACGGCGGCAAGGGCAAAAAGATCGAGGATGAGCGCCTGCGCGGCATTGACCTGAGCGGCGTTATGCTGGCCGGCGGTCTGAACGCGGGCAACATCGCGGACGCGGTCGAAAGGTACCGTCCCTACGGGGTCGACGTCAGCAGCGGCGCCGAGACCGACGGGCAAAAGGACGCAGAGAAGATAAAGGACATCGTGAATATCATAAGAAATATAAAATAAATCAAAACGAGGTATAAAATTATGGAAAATAAATCAAAGGGCAGATTCGGGCTCTACGGGGGACAGTACGCTCCCGAGACCCTGATGCGCGCCCTGAACGAGCTTGAGGCCGCCTACAGCGAGGCGAAGGCGGACCCGGGGTTCCAAAAAGAACTTGAATTCTATTTGAATGAGTACGCCGGCAGGCCGTCTCTGCTCTATTACGCGGAAAACATGACAAAGGACCTGGGCGGCGCCAAGGTGTACATAAAGCGCGAGGACCTGAACCACACCGGGGCCCACAAGATCAACAACGTGCTGGGCCAGGCGCTTTTGGCGAGGCGCATGGGCAAAAAGAAGGTCATCGCCGAGACCGGAGCGGGCCAGCACGGAGTGGCCGCGGCCACGGCGGCGGCGCTGTTCGGCATGGAGTGCGAGGTCTTCATGGGCGAGGAGGACACGCGGCGCCAGGAGCTCAACGTGTTCCGCATGAACCTGCTGGGCGCCAAGGTGACGCCCGTCACATCGGGCACCGGCACGCTCAAGGACGCCTGCAACGAGGCGCTCCGCGCGTGGGCTGCAAGGGCGAACGACACGCTCTATCTGCTGGGCTCCACCATGGGCCCGCACCCGTACCCCACGATCGTGCGCGACTTCCAGAGCGTTATCGGAAAAGAGATCAAGGAGCAGATGCTCGAAAAAGAGGGCCGTCTGCCCGACGCGGTCATCGCCTGCGTGGGCGGTGGCAGCAACGCCATGGGCGCGTTTTATGATTTTATCGGCGACAAGTCGGTGCGGCTTATCGGAGCCGAGGCAGCGGGCGACGGAATAGATACCGAGCGCCACGCCGCCACCATGACAAAAGGCACCGTGGGCGTGCTCCACGGCATGAAGTCGATATTTTTGCAGGACAAATCGGGCGGCATAATGCCGGTCTACTCGATCTCCGCGGGTCTCGATTATCCCGGTGTGGGTCCCGAGCACGCGGCTCTGCGAGACAGCGGCCGCGCCGAATATTATCCGATAACCGACGCCGAGGCGGTCGACGCCTTCCGCTACCTGACGAGGATAGAGGGCATAATCCCCGCGATCGAAAGCTCCCACGCGGTGGCGCAGGCGATGAAGATCGTGCCCAAAATGGACAAGGACAAGATCGTTGTTATAAATCTTTCGGGCAGAGGCGACAAGGACGTATATTCGGTAGCCAGATATATGGGGGTGGAAATCAATGAAAAATAGAATAGACTCAATGTTTGAAGCCCTGAGAGAAAAAGATAAAAAGGCGCTGGTGACGTTTCTGACCTTCGGGGACCCTGACATCGAGACTTCGAAAAAGCTCGTGCTCGCCATGGAGCAGGCCGGAGCCGATCTGATAGAACTGGGAATACCGTTCTCCGACCCGATGGCCGAGGGCCCGGTTATCCAGGCGGCGAATGTGCGCGCCCTGAAGCATGAGATAAATCTCGACATAATATTTAAGGCTGTGTCCGAGCTGAGGGAGTCCACGCAGGTTCCGCTGGTGTTTTTGATGTATTTCAACTCGATTTTAAGTTACGGCCCCGAAAAGTTTTTCGCGGGGTGCAAGGACGCGGGCGTGGACGGCGTTATTATCCCCGATCTGCCGTTTGAGGAGAGCGGCGAGATCTATGACCTGACGCAGAAATACGGAGTATGGCAGATCTCGATGATCGCGCCCACATCGTCGGAGGAGCGGTCAAAGGCGATCTGCGAGAGGGCGAGAGGCTTTCTTTACTGCGTGTCCTCGATGGGCGTCACTGGAACGCGGGAGGATTTTTCCACCGATTTTGACCGTATGTTCGCCATGCTTAACAAGTATTCCGACATCCCGAAGTGCATAGGATTCGGCATATCAAAGCCCGAGCATATCGAGAGTTTAAAGAAATACTGCGACGGCCTTATAGTCGGCAGCGCCATTGTCAAAACGATTGCCGCGGGCAAGACCGAGGCCGACAAAATAGACGGCGTCAAGGAGCTGACCGCCGCCCTCAAGGCCCCGCTGATATAGCGCTTGACAAAGCAGAAAAAGAATGTTATAATATAAACGCAAAAAGGAGCCCGAAGGCCCCTTAAAGCATCAAAGGCAACCGCAATGCGGCCGGCCGAAAAACAGAATATCAGATATAGCTGCCCTCCGGTCAAATCAGGGCGGCTATATCACTTTCATAGTGAATATAACAAGAAACAAAAATGTAAGGAATATTATTCCCAAAACATGTTTCACGCAGCAACACCTCCTTCAATAGACTCTCGGAAAACCGAGGAATATCTCAGAGGTTCACCTCCTTCCTTTTGAGAATGAGGTGGCCGAACCGCTCTGCTTTACCTTTGATATCCGCATTATATCATGAATTTCGACAAAAGTAAAATTAAATTATCTTTACAAAGGATTGGAGAATAATTGGGCAACGATATTATATTAAAGATTTGGAACGTTTTTAAAAGTTAACATAAGCAAAGAAAGACGCTCAAAGAATAATGTTGACAGGCAATAACGGAAAAGCTATAATATTTATGACTTACTGTGAAAAATTTAAAAAGGAAGAGATTTATGTTATATTTTACCTTGATTGTTTATGGCGCTTTATTGGCAACTCTTCTTGTCGGTTGTCGTTTTAATTTTAACGGCAACGTTAATCGGGGGGGGGTAGAGTTCTTTTATAATATGAATGCCCTCAGAGGCATATTTGCTATTGAAATTGTTTTGGGGCATGCGGTACATTATAGCGGAAACACAATGCTTTTTATGCTGGGCGAATTTATGTTTATAGGAGTTTCCTTTTTCTTTTTTGCTTCGGCCTTCGGAATGGCGCGGTCTTATGACCTAAAGCCCGATTATATGCGCGGCTTTCTAATCAAAAAGTGCGGAACGCTGTTTTCAATTGCTATGGTGTGTTTTTTGCAAAATGAATTGATCAGATTTATACTTCATAAAAATCTTGGATGGACGGGAAATGTTTTTTCATGTATTTTTGAAGATACAAATTGGTATATTTGGGAACTTATGCTGTTTTACATTTTGTTCTGGGCTGTATATTCGTTTGTTAAAAAACGAAAGGTTTTATGGACATCGATACTTGTTGTAATAATTGTACACATAATGTATTTTGCGCACTTTGATATTCCGTTTTATATAAGCGCAATAGGCTTTTTGATGGGTTTGTTGTTTTATACTTATTATGAGAAATCGGTTCGATTTTTTCGTTCGACAAAAGGAATTTTTACAATTGCGGTAACGACCGCTGTCGGTCTTTGCAGCATGTTGTGGGACGGTAATATTTTTGCGAGCGTATATCTCAGAAATATTATGTGTGCCGCATTTCTTTCGGCTTTGGTTGTAGTTCTTCAATTTGTTCGGTTTGACAACGCGGTTCTTAGGTTTTTAAGTAAATATTCCGCCGAGATATACTTTTACCAATTTATTTATTTGGAAATTTTCGCAAACAGGGGCACAATAGAAAAAACGCTGCTCATTGTCGGCAGCACACTTATAACGGCTGTTGTTATGAGACCCGTTAACGTTTTTATCAAAGGCTTGTTTCAAAAGGGATTTAATAAAGCGCGGCAAAATTAAGACCGCGCTTTTATAAAGTTTTATATGCTGTTTTCTATGAATTTTATTTTGGGTTTGTGGGTCTTGGCTTGCTCGTAGTCCATGGTGGCGTAGGCTATGATTATCACCTTGTCGCCCACGCTCGCTTTGTGGGCGGCGGCGCCGTTTAAGCAGACCACTCCGCTGCCGCGCTCGCCGGGAATGGCATAGGTTATCAGGCGTTCGCCGTTGTTTATGTTTACCACATGCACCTGCTGGTTGGTGAGGATGCCCACCTCGTCCATCCAGTCCTCGTCGATCGTTATCGAGCCGATGTAGTTTAAATTGGCGTCGGTCACCGTGGCTCTGTGGATCTTTGAGTTCATGATCTCTATGTTCATGCGCGCACCTCCTAATTTTCGGGCTCTGCTATGATATTGTCAATCAGTCGCGTCTTTCCAAAGCGGACCGCCAGCGCGATCAGCGTTTTTTGGTCGAGCCTGCCGCCGCAGGGCTCAAGGCTCGGGAAGGCGCAGCTTTCGATATACTCGATATCCGCGAGGGGTGATTTTGATATCCGCGTCCTTATGTCCTGCTTTATTTTCTCAAGGTCAGTCTCGCCGCCTTTGATATTATCCTCCGCCTCTTTCAGCGCCGCGCTGAGGCTGAGCGCCTGTTCGCGCTCCTCGGCCGATAAATATGTGTTGCGGCTGCTCATGGCGAGGCCGTCTTTTTCGCGCACTATCGGGCAGGGCACGATCTCGATGTTCATGTTGAGGTCGGACACCATGCGCATAATGACCGCCAGCTGCTGCGCGTCCTTCTGTCCGAAGTAGGCGCGGTCGGCCATCGAGATGTTGAACAGCTTGGTAACTACCGTCGCGACGCCGCGGAAGTGGCCGGGTCTGGTCTTGCCGCAGAGTATCTTGGTGATGCCGCTGTCAACGCTGACAAAGGTTCCGTAGCCGTCCGGGTACATATCCTCGGGCTCCGGGTGGAAAATATAGTCCGCGCCGGCCGATTCGGCGGCCTCTTTGTCGCGCTCAAGGTCGCGTGGGTAGGTCTCAAGGTCCTCACCGGGGCCGAACTGGGTCGGGTTGACGAAAACGCTGACGATCGTTATGTCGTTTTGCTCGGCGCTTTTGCGTATCAGCGACTTGTGGCCCTCGTGAAGGTAGCCCATTGTGGGCACAAGACCGATGGTTTTGCCTTCGGCTTTTAATTTTTTCGAAACGGCGTTAAGCTCCGCCGGTGTTTTTATTATTTGCATGGTGTTTCCTCCTAGCGTAGTGATTAGTGAATAAGAATAGGACACCTCATCAGTCAGCGGACAAGCCGCTGACAGCTTCCCCTCAAGGGGAAGCCTCTCTTGCCTTCCCCTTGAGGGGAAGGTGGGTTTTTGCCCGAATGGGCAAAAAGCCGGATGAGGTGGCAGCGTAGGAACTAGGAACCCCTCTCAGTCAGCTTCGCCCCATATCCGCTCACGTTAATGATTTGTGGCCTCGTTTATATGCGAAATCGGAGTACGATAGTGCCACGAACCCGCTAACGCGGCTCCGGCCGCAGACAGCATTAAGGAAGCTCTTGGTCAAAATTGCAAGCAATTTTGAAAGATAGCTCTGAACCCGCAAGCAAGCTTGCTGATTATCCCCAAGGGGCGAGCCTTTCGGGACGCCGGGGTCGTCGTTCCCTACGGCCATTGTTCGCAAAATGTCGTAGGGGCGGATATTATCCGCCCGTTTGCCTCGCCTTAGTTATTTTGCGGGAAACGTCCCTCTTTTACTTCGGTTATATAGTCCGAGACGCCGGCGGTTATCGCTTGGCCGACCTCGGCGAAGCGCTTCACGAACGACGGCACGTAGTCGTCGAACATGCCCAGCATGTCGTGCAGCACCAGCACCTGCCCGTCGCAGTCGGGGCCAGCGCCTATGCCGATCGTCGGGATCGTGAGGCTCTCGGTAACTTTTTTCGCAAGATCGCGGGGGATGCACTCAAGCACCAGCGCGAAGGCTCCCGCCTCCTCCGTCGCTTTCGCGTCGCGCAGCAGCTTTTCCGCGGCCGCGTCGGTCTTCGCCTGAACTCCGAAGCCGCCCAGCTGGTTCACGCTCTGCGGCGTCAGTCCCAGGTGCGCGCACACGGGTATTCCCGCGTCGGTTATCGCCTTTATGACCTCGGCGACTTCCTCGCCGCCCTCGATCTTGACCGCCGCCGCGTTCCCTTCCGCTATAAGGGCGCCGGCGTTTTTCACGGCCTCATACTTGCCTAAGTGACAGGACAAAAACGGCATGTCGGCCACGACCATTGCGCGTCTTGCGCCTCTCGCCACCGCTTTTGTGTGGTGTATCATGTCCGCCATGGTGACGTGGGTGGTGTTGTCATAGCCCAGCATAACGTTGCCCAGCGAGTCGCCCACAAGTATCATGTCGACGCCCGCGCCGTCAACCAGCTTTGCCATCGAGTAATCGTAAGAGGTCAGCATGGAAATCTTCTCTCGGCCCTTCATTGCCCGAACGGTTTTTGTGGTGATCTTCTTTTCTGCCATTTTTCATTCTCCTTTACTTTAATTTCAGCTTTTAGTATGAGTTTCTTCATTATATTATATATAATATAAATCCAAAACTACATATTATTGTGTGCATAAAAACAGGATACCCAACATGCGGTATCCTTACAGAGAACGTCAAAACGCGGATCCCGCGCATAATTTGCGCGAAACTGTCGATTTTGAAAAATTTTTAAAAAAATCAGTCTCTGTTGGGAACCCAATCAAAGCTTTTGTCGTCATACATAGTGAGAGGCCGATTTTCGCTCTCTCTATGCCGGCAAAAATGAGTATAGCACACTTTGGAACAAATTGCAATATCTTTTTGTTACATAAAGTTACAAACAGGGTTACAAAGAATTACAAATTTTATACAAATTGATTCAAACCCCTTGACATCTGTCGATTTAGGTATTAAAATACAAGAGTTAAAGTGTATTTTGCTTTTTATTATAACTATTGAAAAGGGGGAGATCGTTATGGCCGTTAAATACGTTTTCGTGACCGGCGGAGTTGTGTCCGGCATAGGCAAGGGCATAACCGCGGCGTCGCTGGGCAGACTGCTTAAGTCCAGGGGCCTGAGGGTCACGATACAGAAATTTGACCCCTACATAAATATAGACCCGGGAACCATGAGCCCGTACCAGCACGGCGAGGTGTTCGTCACCGACGACGGAGCCGAGACAGACCTTGACCTGGGCCACTACGAGAGATTTATCGACGAGAGCCTGACAAAAAACAGCAATATCACCACCGGCAAGGTTTACCACTCGGTCATCACCAAGGAGCGCCAGGGCGCGTACCTGGGCGGAACGGTCCAGGTAATACCCCACATCACCGACGAGATCAAGCAGAAGATCTACGACGTGGGCGACGAGGGCGAGTCGGACGTGGTCATCACCGAGATCGGCGGAACGGTCGGCGATATCGAGAGCCAGCCGTTTCTGGAGGCGATACGCCAGGTGGCCTACGACAAGGGCAGAAAAAACGTTATGTATATCCATGTGACGCTGGTGCCTTACCTCAAGACATCGGGCGAGCTCAAGTCAAAGCCCACGCAGCACAGCGTCAAGGAGCTTTTGAGCATAGGAATACAGCCCGACATGCTGATCTGCCGCAGCGAGGTGCCGCTTGAGGATTCCCAGCGCGATAAGATAGCGCTGTTCTGCAATGTGGACCGCGACTGCGTTTTCCAGAACCTCAACTGCGACACGATCTACGACGTGCCGATCATGCTTGAGAACCAGAACCTTTCGGGAAAGGTCTGCGAGAGACTGGGAATCGAGACCCCGGAGCCCGACCTCCACGAGTGGTACGATATAATAAAACGGGTGAACAGCCTTGACAAAAAGGTCAAGATCGCGCTGGTCGGAAAGTACGTGGCGCTGCACGATGCGTATCTCAGCGTCGCGGAGGCGCTGCACCACGGTGGCTACGCCTGCGGCGCCGAGGTCGAGATCGACTGGGTGGACGCCGAGGAGGTAAACGACGACAACGTGCGCGAGCGCATCGGAGACGCGGACGGAATTCTGGTTCCCGGCGGATTCGGCGACCGGGGCATAGACGGCAAGATCTCGGCTATCAAATACGCCAGAAAGAACAAGGTGCCATATCTGGGCATATGCCTGGGCATGCAGCTGGCGGTGGTTGAGTTCGCCAGAAACGTCGCGGGGCTCAAGGGGGCGCACAGCTCGGAGCTTGATCCCGACACGCCGTATCCGGTCATCGACCTGATGCCCGAGCAGAAAAATATTTCCGACATGGGCGGAACGATGAGGCTCGGAGCTTATCCATGCAAGATAAGAGAGAACAGCAGGTTCGCCTCCGAGGCGTACGGCGGATTTGAAAAGATAAAAGAGAGACACAGACACAGATACGAGATGAATAACGACTTCATCAAAGATCTGACCGATATGGGGCTTGTGATAGCGGGTACCTCGCCGGACAATCGTCTGGTTGAGATCATTGAGGTAAAGGATCATCCCTGGTTCGTGGGCGTGCAGTTCCACCCGGAATTTAAATCCAGACCCAACAAACCGCACCCGTTATTTAAGCAATTTATATATAATTCGCTACTTTGTTCACAAAAAACTGTTAAATAATTTGGTTATTTTGTTACAATTGTGTGAAAAGCTAAAATACTTATTGACAATTTGCCCTATTTGGTGTTATAATCTGTAGTAAGCTAAGAAAAAAGTATGATAGGATAAAAATGTTCTGTTCATATTTTGCTTGGCTCGATAATTAATTTTGTAAAAAAAATTAAAATTTTAATATTTTAAGGAGGATTTGAGACATATGAGAAATCTCAAAAAGGTGATTGCCTTAGTAGCGGTGTTTGCTATGTTGGTAAGCACAGTTGCGTTTGCGGCTACATTTGATGATGTTGCTGAGAACGATACATACGCTGCGGCAATCGAAACATTAAACCAGCTTGGCATTTTGACAGGCGACGATGCAAACAATGACGGCGTTATGAGCTTCCGTCCCAACGACACTATCACAAGAGCTGAGATCACAGCTATCATTGCGAGAATGCAGGGTCGTACAGGCGCGGTTGCTCAGACAGAGACAATCTTTAAGGATGTTCCCGCCAGCCACTGGGCTTCCGGTTATATCCAGGCGGCTACAAGCACACAGATAATCAACGGTTACGGCGACGGTAACTTTGGTCCCGATGATAACGTTCTGTATCAGGATGTTGTTAAGATGATCATGGAGACACTGGGTTACAAGAACTACGCTCTCGAGAACGGCGGATATCCCGTAGGATATGAGATCGCTGCTCAGAGACAGAAGGTTCTGGACGGTGTTATCGGCGGCGCTGACGGCGTTGAGGCTACAAGAGGAATGGTTGCTCAGATGGTTGACAACGCTATCGAGGCACCTTTGATGGACAGAATGGCTTACGGCGGCAACGGCCAGTACGTAATCTATGACGGCACATGGCAGCCCATGAGAACCTGCCTGAGCGAGTACCTCGGCATCACCAAGCTGAGAGGTAACGTTGTATCCAACGAGGTTACAGGCTTAAACGGCGCTATGAGCGTTAACTCCTACAGAGACGAGACAGTTAGAATCGCTCTGACAGACCTCTTTAAGGTTCAGTCGAACAACTATGACACACCTTATGAAGGCTACAATCCCGAGTATGATTTCTATGTTGGCACGACAAACGCTGCGGATTACTTCGGTTATGATGTAACAGCTTATGCCCGCACAAACGGCACAGATATCGCTACTCTGATTTCTATCATCCCCACAGAGGGACAGAACTCTTCGGCTACATTCAACATCGATCAGTTCAGCTACTATGACACAACAAATCGTCCCGCTCTGTACTACATGAGAGGCGAGAATGACAGAACACCCACAAGACTGCCCATCGATGATAACGGCGCTTACGTTGTTTACAACGGAATCTGCGGTTATGACATCGCAAGCGTATTCGCTCCTCAGGGCGACGCCAACAACACCAACTACAAGGTTGCTGCTGACAGCGCTTACAGCGGACAGGTTACACTGATAGACAACAACCAGACAGCAGGTTATGACTTCATCTTCGTTGACCTCGCGGTAGGCGGCGTAGTTGAGGAGCTGTCGAACAGAGGCATCCTTTCCTTCAAGAACGCCGTAGGCGACAGAGGCAAGGACAACCTGGTTAACAGAGTTGAGTTTGAGTCTACAGCTAACAACGCTTACATCAAGATCACAAAGGACGGTCAGCCCTACGATTATACACAGCTCAAGGAGTGGGATGTACTTTCTATCGTAGCTAACACTTCAAACAGCGGCAGCGAGTACTATGACATCGAGGTTCTTAACGGCGATGCTACAGCTATCGCGGGCACAGTTAACCGTGTGGTTACTTCGGATACATCGTCTACAGGATCCGCTTACGAGATCAACGGTACAGCTTATGACGTAGCCGAGGGCGCTTACACACCTTCAACTATCAGAGCCGGTTCGTCGGGTACATTCTATGTTGACAAGTACGGCAAGATCGTTGCTTACAACAGAGACCTGAACGCTACAAGCGGCACAGGCGCTAACTACGCTTACATTCTGAACGCAGAGCTTGCTTCCGGTAACTTCGGCGAGACAGCTCCCGTTATCCAGTTCGTATACAAGGACGGTAATGTGAATACAGCTAACTTCGCTCAGAACGTTACTATCTACAATCCGACACCCGAATTCGTAGACGGCGGCACAACCAGCGACTACATCACATATCAGTATAAGAACCACGACAACGTTCAGGACGCTCTTGATTCAATGATAGGTCAGATCGTTACTCTGAGCGCTTCCAGCGGCTCGATCAGATCGATCACTCTGCCTTATGACAATCAGCCGGGCGTTGATGCTGATTCCACACTGGATCTCCTGGCCGGCGTTGACCAGTTCACATACGATCAGGAAACTCAGGAACTGAGAATCGGCACAAAGAGAATCGACGTAACTCAGGATACAACAGTATTCTTCATCGGCAGACCCGGTGACAACTTCAAGTATGGCGAGTCCGCTTCCGGTCTGCCTACAGAAGACTGCACAGTTACAAACGGTTCTAACCTCGTAACAATGGACGGTAACGCAGCTGTTGCATACTCGAACGCTAACACCAACGGATATGCTGACGTAGTAGTTCTCTACAACACAGATATCGCCACAAGCCCCGAGTCCGGCGTTGCTATGATAACATCTGTCGGCGAAGGCTCAAACGGCACTCTGTCCGTAAGCTACTATCAGAACGGCGAGCTCATCCAGGCTCAGACATCCGAGGACTTCAACGATGCTGACCTGACAAGAGACACTCAGGCCGGTTCACTGTTCAAGTTCGGTAAGACCGGTGATTATATCACATCGGCTACACCTTACCTGACATTCGATGGCGACATCAGATCCGACATCACAAGCGGCGGCGCTAACCCCGGTGTTCCGCAGATCAACAGACTGTATCCCGGAACAACTGATGAGGTTGTTACATTCGGTGCTGTTGTTGGAAGAAACGGCAACAGAGTAAGAATCGCTCCCATGGAGGAAGGCGACGTTCTGCCCGACTTTAACAACATCACATCTGTATCGCTCAACAACGTACAGGCTAACTACTACGTATATGACGCTTCCAGAAGCAGCAGATCCAGAGTAGGTCTGGGCGGCATCGGCGACATCTATGTTGACCGTTACCTCGCCGGCGACGAAGGCGTTACAACAAACGACGTAATCACCTACGGCAGCTTCTCAGAGCAGAACCCCGTAGCCGGAATGCTCGACTATGTATATGTAAGAACATACGAGAGAACAGGCGACGTAGTTATCTACATGCAGCGTCAGTATGAGTACACGGTTGTTAAATAATTAATTACCGAATTATGAGAGGTCCCGAAAGGGAGCACTCAATAAAACAGTAATGTTTTGATTTTTGGCAACGGCATAGTTTGGGCTATGCCGTTGCTTCGTCTTTTTGGAATAATGATAATGGGAGAAGGCCTACTAAGTCATAGTGTATGTCTATGTCCTGTGTGCGTTTGCCGTTTTCGTCTTTTTGCGGAGAGTGAACGTAAACACGCTTTACCAAATCATTCAGAATTGTCGGCGTAAGCTCTTCCAAATCGAAATACTTATGTACTTTGGAGATAAAGCGTTCAAGATTGCTGCTCTGCTCCTCTTGTTTTGATATTTCTTCTGTCAAAGGCCTAACACTTTGCTTTAGCTCGTCTTGCTCCCGCTCGTATTCATCGGCAAGCTTTTGAAATCGGCTTTCGGATAGCAGTCCGTTGGCTTTATCTTCATAGATCGATTTAAAAAGCCTATCGAGTTCATTTATCCGTTTTTCCGATTTAGTTATCATTCTGCGCTTAGCGGCAAGCTCTTTTTTGGTCTCGGCTTTCTGCCTTTCGCTCATGATCTGTCTGAACCTGTATTCATAATTTTCCACATAGCTCAATACATATCTCATGTGCGCCAATACCCCGGTTTCGAGCACGACTGCTCTTATGAAATGAGTTCCGCAAACATCTTTGCCTTTCTTCCTGGAAGTTGAGCAAACAAAATGGTCTTGTCTGCTTTCAAAGTATTTGCTTGTGCAGTAGTATAGCTTTTGACCGCAATCGGCGCAGTAGGCTATGCCCGAAAACATATTTGTCTTTCCCGTCCTTGAAGGACGCCTTTTGTTTTTGCGAAGCTCCTGCACTTTTTCAAATGTGTCAATATCAATGATCGGCTCGTGAGTATTCTCAAAAATCATCTGATCTTCTTTCGGGTTCTCTACCTTCTTTTTTGATTTATATGATAATTTATGAGTTTTAAAGTTCACGGTGTCACCGATATACTCCCGTCTTTCCAAAATATCGCCGACGGTTCTTGCAGCCCAATTGTACGGATATTCTATCTCGTTTGAAACAGAGATCAGTTCCGTTTTCTTCCAATGCGCAAGCGGCGTTAATATCCGCTCGGCTTGAAGCTGTTTTGCTATCTGTGTCGGTCCGAAGCCCTCAAGACAGAGACCGAATATTTTCTTTACAATTTTAGCTGCCTCATCATCGATTATCCATCGGTCTTTGTCATCGGGATCTTTCATATATCCGTACGGCGGTATGGTTGTAAGATGTTTGCCCGATTCGCCTTTCGCCTTGAACACGGCTTTGATTTTCTTTGACGTGTCTTTCGCATACCACTCGTTGATTATATTAAGAAACGGCGTAAAGTCGCTGTCAACTTGGTTCGCGCTGTCTATTCCGTTGTTTACGGCTATAAAGCGAATATCTTTTTCCGCAAACATTACTTCGGTATAGAAACCGACTTTCAAATAATCACGGCCGAGTCTTGACATATCTTTTACTATTATGGTTCCTACTTTGTTATCCTCCACAAGACTTATCAGTCTTTCCCATCCGGGTCTGTGAAAGTTGGTTCCCGAATATCCGTCGTCAACAAATATTTCAATATTCTTGAATCCATTGTCTTTTGCGTATTTTGTGAGTATAGCCTTTTGATTTACAATACTGTTGCTGTCGCCTTGAATCTCATCATCTCGGCTCAGGCGGCAATAAAGAGCAGTTATTTTATCAGACTGTTTCATGATATATTTTCCTCCTTTGCGATCAAACAGTCTGCCAAAACAGGATAGTATGTATAAAGTATAACGCGCATAATACTATTTGTCAGCCCCTTCATCAAAAAATTTTTCATTATCCATAAGGTGAACAAGTTTGGCGGACAACGCCCTTTGTCCGTCATACACTCCCTTAAAGCGGTAAACAGTTCCGCCTATTTCAAGAGACAGCACTATATCGGGCAGAGAACAGGCGGAAGGATTTTTAGTCTTTATCGGCTCGGAATAATTCATATATTAAAACACTCCAATTATAAAAATATTGATTTTTCATATGAATATCTAACCTCAAAAACGAAAGAATTTCAAGCGGATAAGACCTAAAACAGTACAAAAAATATCGACATAATTCGGAAAACGGATAAAATATAAGATAATAGCAAGCACAGCAAGTGTGGCCACACTTTTAATAAAAGATTTGCCTATGCCTGCTATTTTGAGAGAATAGCAAGCACAGCAAATGTGTACACACTTGCGAATTTTCACTCATTCGCCTCCCGCTGCGAATATTGTAAAAATTGGGAGTCTCTCCCAAACCCTGATATTGTTTTTGATATTTTCGTTGACTATAACTCCGTATTGTGCTATAATATTTTTACCACACAAAATTAAATATTTGCGCTTTGCATTTTTGTTGCAAATAGTATGTATTTTTTGTCTTTAGGCAAAAATACAAGCTCTACTTTCGCATACTTTTTGTGATATGTAAAGTACGAATAATTTTGTGTGGTAGCAAATTGGAGCTATGTATTTTTCGTGTGTGGTTCCGTTTGTGACCACACACTTTTTATTTTATAAAAATACTTGCTATTTTTTTCGAGGTGTGGTATATTTAATTTGCGACATAAGTTAATATTTTGACATGATATGTATTTTTCATTGGTAAAAATGCATACTCTTATTTTCACATGCTCATGTCAAAAGTATTGAAAACTTGTGTCGCAGCAATTCGGAGTTGCATTTTTCATGCGTTGCTCCGTATTGTGGCAACGCATTTTTATTATATGGAGGTATGATGTTATGAAAAGGATTTTAAGTTTAGTTCTGGTGCTCGTGCTTATGTCAATGATTATCACTGTGCCGACCGTGGCAAGCGCTGAGACAGGAGTCGACACAAATACTGAAATCGCGGTATACAACATACATATAGGTGATTATATTAAGATGGGAACGTATTATGACGAACCGATCCTGTGGCGCTGTGTGGGTATAGATGAAAAAGGACCTCTTATTTTTTCTGATAAAATAATTTGCATAAAGCCTTTTGACGCTGCGGGAGAGGCAAATATAACAACCGGTTCTCATGGCAGAGATTCTGGCAGAAAATCTTGGGGATCAAACTATTGGGGCGATAGCAATATGCGCTCATGGCTTAATTCAAATGCGTCTGCGGGAAACGTAAATTGGCTGTGCGGCAATCCGCCAGACGCGTCTCACGTATGGAACGGATGGAACGATTACGACCAAGAAGCGGGATTTTTGACGAACTTCACGCAAGAAGAGCTTAAAGCAATAAAAGAAGTGACACAAAAGTCGATTTTATCATACCCAGAAATAGATGCCGGAATGGTAAAAATTGGAAATGAAAAGCTAAGATATGTTACAGATATAGCAGATGTGGTTGCAAATTATGATAGCGCCTACTCAGAATATATATCCGATAAAATGTTTCTGCTTGATATAAAGCAAATATATATGGTGTATAATAATAGAAACATTTTGGGTGATTATTATATAGGCAGACTTAGCAGTAAAGCGGTGAAATATTCTGAGTATTCTGTTCCTGATAATTATATTAATGGAAAATGGAATTACTGGCTTCGCACTCCAGACGCAGATTATAATCGTCTAATGCGTTGTGTTCAATCGGATGGTTGTATTGATATTGCTAACGCATATCATGATGGTAACAACAATGGAAATCTTGGAGTGCGTCCTGCTTTTTATTTAAATCAGGCAACTACAAGCTTTAAATCAGGATCGGGCATCGAAACAGACCCATATATTGTTGATGATACCAATTCGGGCGGAAGTTTAAGCCCAGACAAGGCGCCGATAATTAAATCGGCAAAGATGACATACGGCGGAGAGACTTATGATATACTGAAGCAGGCGGTGACCGTAGAGGAGGACAGCGGCGCGGACGCGACAATAGAGGCGACAGCGGATGATAACGGCTGCAAAAACGTGCATGTTTACGTGACGCAGGGAGTCGGAACCGAGGTTGATATAACGGGGGTCTGCAAAGATATAAAGCCCGGAAAAGATTTTTCCGCGAACAAAGATATATACATTCTTGCGATAGACGAGGACACCGGAAAATCGACATCAAAAAAGACCAAGCTCAAGATATCGTCATTGGCGAGCGGCAAGCTCGGAGGCCAGAGCGGCGTTGAAGGACTTAATTTTAAGCTTGGCGGCGACACGGGCTTTACCATACCAGACAGCGTGCCCGTTTTTGGCGGCACGGAGATCAATTGGGAATTTGACTTTATTCCCATTTCGGTCGAGTATGACAGAGAAGACAACAACAAAATAAACGTCGTTTTCGGAACCAATATAACAAAGACCAAGGATGGCGAGCGGGAATATTTCAGCGATTTTAATTTTAAAGAATACAAAAAAAGTATTAAAAAAGCGGCGAGTAAGCAGAATAGAACGCTAAAACAGCTTAGAAACGACTTTAAGATGTCCGATGACATAAAAATGAGTATGTTTGGCGGAAATCTGCTCGGCGGAGGCTCCGGAGAGAAAGGCAGCAGCGTTGATGTGGCGGGATACGCCGAGATGCACATGACCGAAAATGGACTGCAGTTCACCGAGGGACAACTCTGCGTGAATGTTGAGTTTACGTATAACTATCAGGGTCAGATATTCATTTGGGTGGTGCCGCTCTATTACGAGTTCGGCGGCGGAGCCGGAGTTGGATTTGAGGGTGGCATGAAGGACGTCAATCCCATATCATTCTCGCCGGAGTTTGAGGCGTATCTCACCGGCAAGATAATGGGCTCGATAGGCGGCGGAGTCGGAATCGCCAAGGTCGCGACGGCGGGCGCCGCGGGCGAGGCCGCACTGAACCTCAAAAAAAGCCTCCAAAACTCGTATTTCAAAGCCGATGTTGACGGAAGCGCTAATTTCAACGTCAAGGTGTTCGGCAAAGAAGTCGCGAAAAAAATTTTCGCGAGCGGCAATTTCCTGATCTACGAGACAGGGAACAGCAAGGGTATGCTGAACAAGCTCAAGGCGTCTGCCGCAGAAGCCGACGATATGTTCGGCTTTGACGTGAACGCGGTTTATGAAAACGAGCCTCGCGGCTATATCAAAACTCCGACGCTGTGGCTCGGTTCCGAGCCCGAGGCGGAAGCGGCGGCGGAATACAGCAATAAAAATTTAAAGCGGCTGGCCGAAAATATTTATACCGAGTGCGCTCCGCAGATATGCGAAGCGGGCGGCGAAAAGATCATGATAATGCAGTGGGATGATCCGAGCAGAAGCGACGCCGACAGAACGATGCTCGTATATTCGGTTTATGACGAGGCAAGCGGTACATGGTCGGAACCGACTTCGGTCGACGATGACGGAACAGCGGATTTCTACCCGTGTTTCAGAGACGGCTATCTCGTATGGCAGAACGAAAAAACAACGCTTTCGGACAATATGACGCTTACCGATATAGCGAAGCTCGGCGAGATATGTGTTTCAAAATGGAACGGAAACGGCTTTGACAAGCCCGCAAGAATAACCGACAACAACAGCCTTGACACTCAGCCGCAGATCGCCGTATCGGACGAGGGCGCGAGCGTTGTGTGGACGACGAACACGGACAATGATATAATGGGAATAACGGGAAGCAACAGCATTATGCGCTCCGATTTTGATGGCGCGGCATGGAGTGCACCGCGCGAGATAAGATCTGGGCTTAACGCTATAACCAACATAACGGCGGGCAGCGTGAACGGTGATTTTTATGCCGCTTACGTAACGGACGACGACAACGACCTGAACACCATAGATGACAGGGATATAAAAATAATAGGAAGCGCGGGCGAGATACAGCTCACGCATAACGATGTTCTGGACAGCAACCCGATATTCGCGAATAATATGATATATTACTACAGCGGCGGAAACATAGCGTATTCGGAAATCGACGGAACGGGCGCGCAGACTGTTTTCGCGGACGCGAAGGCGGGTCTGACCGACAGCTTTACGGTAAGCGGCAATAATAACGGTGACGCGGCGATCTGGTGGACAAAGGCCGAAAACGGCGGAGCGGAGGTGTACTCGACGCTGTTTAAGAACGGCGCATGGAGCGACGAGATCCTAGTGACAAATGTCGGAAACAAGGCGAAGTATCCGAGCGGCGTTTTAAACGGCGACGGCACAATGCTTGTGGCGTTCAATAACGGTGTTCTTGAAAACAACGAGATCGTAAAGACCGATCTGTATACCGTCTCGGTGGTTCCGTCATATGATTTGGAAATCACGGACGCGTATATTGACGAGGAAACAATGACGGTATACGCCACTATCAAAAACAGCGGCGAGCTCAATATTGACTCATACGCTATAGCGATCAACGACGGCGGGATAAATTCCGAAAAGACGATAACTCAGCCGATAAAAGCGGGAGAGAGCGCCGACGTTTCGATAGAGTACAACAAGCCGCAGAACTTCTCAAAAAGAAGCGTTAAGCTCACTGTCTCAATACAAAGCGGCGAGGAGTATTACACCGAGAACAACTCGAAAGACTTTGTGATAGGAAATGCGGACATTTTTGTTGACAATGTTTCGGCAAACACGGATGAAACGCTCATTACCGCCGACATTTCAAACATCGGTTATGACAAAGCCGGCAGCGTAAAGATCAGTCTGTGCGACGGTGATTCGGTGATAGATGAAAGAAATTTGACGCTGTCCGCGGGAGACTCTTCACACGTTGAGTTTTCGATCGACAAAGCCTCAATGAGATTCCCCGAAGCGACAAAGACGATTTACGTAAAGGCGGAATTTGACGGCGAGGAAGCGTCGCTCGGCAACAACGACGGATATGTTTTGATTGGCAGTCCATCGGGCATGGCGGACCATGAGGCGGAAATATTGGGCTGCGCAAAAACAGACAGCGGATATGTTATAAACACAAATGCGGCCAACAATACCGAAAGCGCGGTGTCGTGCAATATGTACGCGGCGGTATATGCGGCGGACGGAACGCTCAAGGCCTGCGGAACGGTTCCCGCGGAGATCGAGGCAAACAGCGACATCGGCGTTGATATACCGGTATCATGCGAGATAGAGGCGGGCGACACGATCAAAGCCTTCATGTGGTCGGACAGTCTTGAGCCTCTGGCCTCGCCCGCGGAGCTGGATATGTAAAAAATAATTAATTCCCAATTAAATTCGGCGGGGCTTCGGCCCCGCTTTTGTATTATTAAAAACTTTTAATTATAACTAGATTTTTTGTAGTCAATCCAATTGATTCCATATTTGTTTTTAATTTAGCGTTTGATAAAATGTAAAATAAGCGTTCATATGGACTTATAATTTTAGGATATAGAATATAAATATATCGTAAAAAATGCTGAGGAGCAAAGCCTTTTTAATTTAATTAATCATTATAATTTTATAATTGGTATTAGGATATTCTATTGAAATTTTTCTTAAAGTGAAGATTTTTAGGATGCAGTAAAAAAGTTTTGAGTAAAATTCAGAAAAAATCGCACAAAACCCATGTTTAATCTCGCAATAACTATTTTAAGTTGATAGTGCTACAGAAATATGCATTATTACTAACTTTCAGATATGCCGAAGGAATATTTTTGAAAAAATGAGGAAACTTAAACGAAAAAATAGGTTGTAATACATAGCAAAATGTGATATACTAAAATATATGAAAGTACGATGTAACTACTGAAACCAATTTAGATTATATTATCAAATTTTTAAACTAACATGGAGTGTTGCTTAAGAATTAAGAAGACATATTTAAAACGATTGAACACCTAAACAGTACAAAGAATTTCTTGATTTTTATACTATACGGCAGTATACACTTGAACAATTTTTCGATTGAATCATTATGTCTGTTATATGATAGTATAGCTATCCTATAGAGGATTCAGGGATAATAATCAAATATATAAAAATTTTACAGAGTATTATATCATATTGGAACAGAGGCTTCGTGAAACGGGTATCAAGTGAGATAAAGGGCGTTCAGATTTATCAATTAGATCGAAACTAAAAACCATTAAGTATGGAACGGCTAAATGAATTAAATATTATCCCTTAAAAGAAATGTTGGAAAATGATATTAGGGATTATTATAGATTCATGTAAAAATATATAATAAATTATAAAATGTTTGGAGAGTGATTTTTGTGCGATTGGATATTGAAGATAATAGTCTTCACGACTTGCTTTTGAGCAAGAAAGAACACATTGGCGGATCGTGGATTAATGGTATAGTAAATGTTATAAGTGGCATATCATTGGCAGTTACAATATATTCTGCTAAAATTCCTTTAATTATAATAAGTATTCCATTGTATTTATTTGCGAGTGGTCTTATCATATTTGGCCTTTTTCAATTTTATAATAATATAGGAAAAAGAGCATATAATTTTGAAAAATTATATAATGATATAAAACAATTAAATGTTTTTGAAAATCAGTATTCTTTAGTAGCAATTTTAAATGATTTTGAGGGAGACTCTGCAAACAAAGTATTATTGAAATACTTTCCTTACGGTTGGGAGACGTATATGTTTTTATCGTATCGCTCCGCAGCTGAAAATGATGAAAATAATGTTAAATCCCGAGTAGCAAGAAGTTTAAAAATCAAATACACACAAATAAGTGTAATGTTTCTTGCTGAAATACCAAATCAATCCAAATATTCTCCTGATCGTGGTATAGTTAGACCATATCACAATAAATATTATAAAGTATCTATAAGTGAGTTTCCAGATTTATTAAAGCAACCAGAGTTTGAATTGGATGGGGCTAAATATAAGTGGATGACATTAGATGAAATGTGGGAAGATAATCAAATTAGGACTAATAATGCAGATGTGCTTAGTGAGTTTGAGAAATATATCTTTAATACAAACAAGCAGTTTGTGAATAAGGAATTTACTTATCCTGAAAAAATTTATATAAGACTAAATCAAGTTTGTAATCTATCTTGTTCATTTTGTCTTATAAATGAAAAGTCACAAGAACTTTCAACAGAACAACTAAAAAAAGTCTTAAAAACTTTACAATTAAATGGTGTTAAAAAGGTAAAGCTAACAGGAGGAGAACCAACTTTACATACTGGTTTTATAGAAATTGTCAAATATAGTATTGATTTGGGGTTAGAGCCTGTTATTTATAGTAATTTATATATATCTGAAAACATCATTGAACAACTGAAAAAATACCATATTTCCGTATCAACAAGTATTCATGGTGATGAAAAATTTCACGATTCAATCACATGTGAAGGTGCTTATAAGAAAACTTATACCAATATTTTGAAACTTATAGCAGCCAATATACCGGTTACAATACATATGGTTATAATGAATAAAAATTATGATCTTGCCGAAGTTGTTATACAAGATGCCATTAGATCTGGTGTTGAAAAGGTAACATTTCAAACATTAATTCCTCGAGGAAGGGGAATTGAATTATTTGATCAGGGAGAGGAAATCATGGATATTCGAAGAAAATTAGAATCATTATATCCATTAGAAGAAAAATATAAGTCAGACATAAAGATAAGTTTTAGTGATCTTTATGTAAAAGATTGCTACGTGGTAGAAACAGATGGTGCTATTTATATTGAAAAAGGGTATCCTGAGCAGGATAAATTTATACGAGGATTAATATAATGAATGATAAAATTCTTAGACAAGTAATGAGCTATTGTATCAATTTAGCAAAGGACAATGCAAAAAATGATCAATATCCAATAGCAGCAATTGTTGCAGATCAAGCTGGGAATGTGTTAACAACGTCGAGTAGTAGTTTGAGGAAAAAGTATGATCCAACAAATCATCCTGAAATTGAAGCGATTCGAAAAGCAACTGAAATACTTGAGACTCGTTTCCTTAATGATTACTATTTATTTACTACATTAGAGCCATGTCCGATGTGTACATCAGCTGCTATTTGGGCTAAAATGAAAGGAATTGTATATGGGGCATATCAAGAAGATGTTATGGAATATATTGATATAAATCATAATAGAAAATTTTCTTGGAGACAAATAAGGGTAAAATCCAAAGAAATTGTAAATAATGGATATCCAACGTTAGAATTGTATGAAGGAATACTTAGGGAAGAGTGTAAATTGTTATTCATATAAGTTAAATATATGCCAAAGTTCGATTTGGATTAATGTCAATAATGTAGACAGAAAAAGAGAAGAATTATACACACATAAACATCGCCTCTAACACCACGGAAAAAGATGTGTAAAAAGGTATAAAAGAAGACCTCTTTGGTGAAAATTATGGTAAAAATAATTTTTATCAAGGAGGTTTTTCGACATGAAAATACAAAAAGAAGTTATCAAGGAATATGTAAAAAGCGAGAAATTTACAAACACTGCCGACATCATGGACAGCATTAAATCTATGTTTGCGGATGTTCTGAACGAGGTGCTTCAGTGCGAGCTTGACGAACAGCTCGGCTACAAAAAACATGAGCGCTCGGATTCCGGCAGCGAAAAGAAAAACTACAGAAACGGCTCTACCAAGCGCAGAATGAAAACTCAGCTCGGAGAGGTTGAGATTTCCGTTCCCCGCGACAGAAACGGCGAGTATGAGCCTAAGATCATCGATAAGTATCAGCGTAACGCAGACGGCTTGGAAAATAAGATATTATCTCTGTATTCTCACGGTATGTCTACACAGGATATACAGGAATAGATAAAAGATTTGTATGATATAAATATATTATCGGAGCTTGTGTCATTGAGGAGGTTAAACTGAATAGTTCAAGAAAGTCGCAAAGAGCAAATTTGTGTTTCCGACATATGATTAGCTAAAGAACATATTGCATCTTGCCTAACAAGAATATCACAAAGAAATTGGCGCAGAGGTACAAAAATTGGTACGACATAGTGATCCGACAGCTTGAGATAATGCACGAGGAAAGAACAGCGTAAGCGGAGCTCTGCCCGCATCCCCCAAATTTAACCATTGGCTTTCACTGAAACGGGCACAAAAACGAGACAATCCCATATTTTGTGTAAAGTAAGTTGTTTAAACCTCCAAGATGGTATATAATAAAAATATCAAATTGGAGGTTTTTAATTATGCCACGTTACAAAAAGAGTGCCGCTGAGCGAGCGGCGGAGAAGGAAAGACGAGAAAAAATACTCAATTTTGTGCACGAAATGGGTGCCGAGGGGATCGAGGATCTGCATGACGTTTACAAAATGATGATCGGCGCAGTGATAGACGGAGGACTCGAAGCCGAGCTTGATGAACAGCTTGGTTACTCTAAGTATGACTATCGCAGCAAAGAAGTCAACAACAGCCGGAACGGTCATTCGAAAAAGACCTTAAAAACAAGCTTCGGTGATACCGAAATTGCCGTTCCCAGAGACCGCAACGGAGAGTTTGAACCACAGCTTGTCAAGAAAAATCAGACTACACTTACAGGAGACATCGAAGAGAAAATATTGTCTATGTACGCAAAAGGAATGACGACTAAGGACATAGAGACGCATATAATGGAGATATACGGACTCGAATGTTCCGACAGCACCATAAGCCGAATTACAGATAAAATACTGCCCGTTGTGCGGGAATGGCAGTCCAGACCACTCGAAGAGATCTACGCTGTAGTCTTTATGGACGCAATACATTTTCACGTAAGGAGCGAAGGCAGGATCGTGAAAAAAGCCGTATACATAGCTATAGGTATACGTATGGACGGATTAAAAGAGGTACTTGGCATGTGGGTAGGCGAGAATGAGAGCGCAAAGTTTTGGCTGTCGGTGATGAACGGACTGAAGAACAGAGGCGTCGAAGATATCTTAATTGCCTGTGTAGACGGCTTAACAGGCTTTCCGGCGGCGATAGAATCGGTATATCCGAAAACAGAGATACAGCAATGCATTATCCATCAAATCAGGAATACGACAAAATATGTATCCTACAAGGACATTAAGGAGCTAATGGCGGATCTGAAGCGAGTATATGCGGCAGTGGACGAGCCTACAGCTCTTTCGGAGCTTGATGATTTTGATGAAAAATGGAGCGTTAAATATCCGAAAATAGCTATATCATGGCGAAAGAATTGGGCAAATTTATCGACATATTTCAAATATCCGCAAGCGGTGAGAACGCTGATATACACGACGAATACCATAGAAGGATTCAACCGACAGCTGAGGAAAGTGACAAAAAACAAAAGCGTATTTCCGACGGATGAGAGCTTGATAAAGATGCTGTATCTGGCGATGATAGACATAACGAAAAAATGGACAGGCAAGCGCAAGGACTGGGGAGTGATCCATTCGCAGCTTGAGATATTTTTCGCGGATCGGCTGCCGGAATAAAGCATAAGCCGACCGGTCAAGTCAAGGGTTTGCGCGGCAAACCGCTCCAATGAACGCCCTGCGGGCGCCCTTGACAAGCCCGACCGATTATGCTACAGTATAATTAAGGCAGAAATTGAGCAAGTCAATTCCTGCCTCGATAAAACAGATTATATTACCGTTTTGGAGTTTACACAAAATTCGGGACAGTGCCGCAAAATCCGCAAGACCTCTTCGGTTGCTCTTCAGCAAGCCGTACCCTGCCTTGCGGCAAAAGCCAATATATAATTATTGGCACATTAACCTAAGTTTAAACCCATGATTTTCGCCATGTCGATGTCTGTCGCTTATCGCCTACACATCTTTTACACAGAGTTCTGATGACTTTCGTTTAAGATCTATGATAAATATTGTTGTAGTGTTTCGACCAATTCATATACCCTCGTTGCCGGACAACATTTAGATGGCGGATCATTTCCGTATTGCTCATACTGCTTTCTAGCGCGTTTTATTGCCATTTCGGTTTTATCTTTCAAAATACGGTATATTTCTTCTATATTTTTTTCATATTTACCATATCCCATTTTTTCAAAATGCCCATCCAGTCTCTTTTTATATTCATCACGTATAATATTAGAGTTCATTTCCTGAAAATGCAGCAAAATCCATAACTCAAAGCACTCGTTTGACCAGGCAACATGATATTTGACTTTGTCATGTCGATTTTCCGCGCTGAATTGGGTATTATCAAAATTATCATACGGAAAATCATCTTTGTCATAAACCAACCATACGGATTTTGCCTCCGGACACCTTTTTTTCACCACTTCCCGTGCATATTCCAATAAGCCCTTTGTATTTTTACCGGTGCCTTCAACTTTGATCCTGTTATCAGAAACATATCTATAATATTTTCTGTTTATTTCATCTACTAATCCGTAAAAATAATTTGGCTCTGTTTTTGTACCTTCACATATAATATACATATATTCGGGACACATATGAGTCGTCTCAATAGCTTTTTGTTTTTTTGCAAATAAATCTTTGAGCTTTTTTGAATCGCTGGCTTTTAACGGCTTATTACTCATATAATTCCTCCCAATTCAAAATGCGTTTAAGATATGGATCCGCACCATATCTTCCTTCCAAATATCGCTTGTTATAAGACTCATCGTTTCTTGTCTTTGTCCCGTCACTTTTTTTGAATGATACAAGCGAATAAAGATTTGAATTGTGTTCGGCATCAAGTGCGCAGAACCATATTTCATCTCGTCTGAATATACCGGAATTCATCGTTGTCAAATCATGCGATGTCAGCAATAATTGTGCACCGCGCTTGTTTATCTCATTATTTGTAAACAATCTGATTATATATTCCAACAATTTGGGATGAAGTTTTGCATCCATTTCATCGGCAATAATTAAATTTCCGTTCAGTAAGCCTTCAACCATTCTGGGTATTAAACTAAACATTTTCTGAGTCCCGCTTGATTCTTCTTTAAACGATATTTCCGTGTTTCCTTCGGGGATGGTATGCATTACAAAAATATCCTTAATTGATTTGTCATCGCCTCGTTCTATTCGATAATCCGATATGTCAATATCCATTTCGTTTAACATATTCAGAAAAAGCTTTTTATACTTTTGATCCGACAAAACAGGTATTTTCCTATCCGCTAAAGCTGCATTATAATTAAAATAGTACATCCGTCCAAACCACGAAATCGCATTACCTACCATTTCAATATCATAATTTATAAAGATATACGACAAAAGCGACATTGTATTCTTTATTTTATCTGCAGCAACCCCATCTAAAACAGGGCCTAAATAACAATCATCTATGCTGCGTTCAAAAATTATTAAAGGCTCAGAACTTGAAGTTTCGCGTGCATACAAATTTTCTTCGATTATTTCCCCATGAAGCAATTGCAATTGATATTTATACTCTATGTTATTTTGTCTGAATAATATATCAAAGCAATTCGGTTTATCTTTGCAATGTGAATCAAATTTAAAACATTTGTCGTTCATTTTAATTGCGTTTAAGAAATTCTCATCTTTAGCAATAAACTTTTCATCACTTGTTCCACTAAGCAAAACGATTGGACGCATAATAAAATCGCGCAAATAAATCAACGCTTCCAATACAGTTGACTTTCCTCCGCCGTTAGGGCCATAGAGTGCAGCTACGGGAAGAAAGGTTTCATCGTCATTTGAGTCAGTAATTAAACTGTTATTGTGCTCTTGGATACGTGCCGGAGTAAAATCCAATGTAACCTCATCTCTAAATGATTTGAAATTACTGAACGTAAATTGGCTTAACATAATAACTCTCCTTAAAACTATATTTTGAAAATATATTATTTACATCATATCACACTTTATTTATTTTTTCAAGAGTTTATGAGATTTTTTCTCACAAAATTATAATCTCAATATAAATACGAAAATGTTGCCCGCATATATGATCTTTCCTTTGTGGTATTTGGCATGTCAATGTAAAAATTGCAATTAATACAATAATTACAAGCAATGTAACTAAAATTCCGAAAAAATATTTTTCATCACGGCATCGCTCTTTTCCTTAAATCTTAAACAAAATGTTATGTGTTTTGAAAGTAAGTAAAGTGATCAACCGTTCTTACGTTTTGGCTCTGCCTTTTAGATAGGCATATTTTATTTATGCCCAAATGTTTCTCCGCACAGAATATTCCGCACTTACAACTATGACTGCCAAATATATAACACCATAATATGATAAATATTTCGAGTTAAAAATCAATTATACAAACGTGGACATTTAAGACTTTAATTTTGGGGTTGGTAATATAATTATACTACCATAGCTGGTTTTTAAAAATTCAAGGCTTAAAAATAACGTTTTTACGTGGGTTTTGGAAGTCTATCTTTCCACTACTGCGTGACATCTGCCCCTATTTTTTATTATAGTTATATTCTTTTATTGCTTGATTTATCTCGGCCTCAAAAACAAACGATTTCACCGCAGTTTTAAGGGTATAAAATGCGGACATAAGACACAGAAAAACGGATAGAGCATAGATTTCTCTATCCGTTTTAAATTTTACCCTGTTTGGCAGACTTCGTAATTTGATATTACTGTCTTATGGAAATCCCCCAAAAGGGACCTCTTTTTTTGTGTAAAACAGCCAAAGGCGTAAAACGGCTAAGTAAAATATGAATATTATGCCGAAAATAAGAATATAAGGCAAAAAAAGATTGACATTCGTAAGATTACGTTGTAAAATAGTTAATATGGATTAATATGTAATAAATGGAAAAATGCGCTGAAAACGCGAAATTTGGGAGTGTTGGCGGTGAGCGACAAGCTGCTTTCGGTGATAATACCGATCTTTAACGAAGTGAATATCGAGCGCGGAATAAGACGCACTGCAAACGTTCTCAAGGGCGCGGATATCCCGTATGAGATAATCATGATCGACGATGGCTCCAAAAACGGCGCTTGGGCCGAGATAACACAAATTTGCAAGAAATACGACAATATGCGGGGTATCTCGTTTTCGCGCAATTTCGGAAAAGAAAACGCGCTTTGTGCCGGGCTCGACGCGGCGAAAGGGGCCTGTGCTGTATGTCTCGATTCAGATATGCAGTTCCCACCCGAGGTCATTCCCGATATGTACAAGCTCTGGCTGGACGGATATGAGATGGTGCTGGGCGTCAAAAAGCAGCGCCAGAACGAGGGCCTTTTGTACCGCTTGTGCTCCAACACGTTTTATTCGGCGCTAAAGAAGATGTCGGGCATAGACCTTAAAAACGGCTCCGACTTTCGGCTGATAGACCGCGCGGCGATCGACGCCTGGAAGTCGATGCCCGAGAGGCAGACGTTTTTCAGAGGCATGTCGTCGTGGGTCGGTTTTAAGACAGTGACATACGAGTTCGACGTGGCCGACCGCGAGGAGGGCGAGTCGAAATGGTCCTTGGGCGGACTTATGAGGCTGGCGATCGACGCGGTCACGTCTTATACAGCGGTGCCGCTGTACGCGGCGACGTTTTTCGGAATAATATTTTTCCTGTTCGCGATAGCGATGGGCATACAAACGCTCTGCATGTTCTTTACGGGCAAAGCGCAGGGCGGATTCACAACTGTCATAATGCTGCTTTTGATAATTGGCGCTATAATAATGATATGTCTGGGCATTATCGGAATATATTTAAAAAAAATATACGAGGAAGTTAAGGCCAGGCCGAGATATATAGTAAGCAAAACAACAGCGAGCGAAAAATTCGGAAACGAAAGCTAGGGGAGAGAAAAAGTGACAAACGCTTTAAGTATTTTGAATAAAATATTTCTCGCCGCGGCGATCGTCTGTGCGGTTCTTGCCGCGCTGAATTACGCCGCGCGCGCGTTGAGCGGGCGCGAGGCGAAAGCGCCGGGTCGAGCGCCCGCGGGGAATACGCGGATAAAATATTTCCGGCCGAATGATATTTCTTTCAGCCCGCGGACTTATTATATAATTCTGGGAATAATCGCGTTTATCGGCGTCGCGATTCGAGTTTGGCAGTTCGGGTCGGTTCCCGGAGGTTTCAACCAGGACGGCGCGATGGCGGCTGTTGACGCTAAGGCGCTCGCCGATCATGCCACCGACCGCTTCGGCACTTTTATGCCCGCGCATCTTTATGCCTGGGGCTACGGACAAATGAGCTCGCTGCTCTCGTATATGACGGCGGTGTTTGTGAAGATGTTCGGCCTCGGCCCGATAACCGCGAGACTGCCGCAGCTTATTATGAGCGTCGCGGGAGGCGTGTTCTTTTATCTGTTTATCCGCGACATATTCGGCAAGGGCGCGGGCTTGATCGCCGCGGCTTTTGTCGCGATAAATCCATGGCAGCTGGTCCAGAGCCGCTGGGCTCTTGACTGTAACCTGCTGCCCCACTTCTTTATGGGCGGACTGTATTTTCTGAACAAAGGCCTGACCGGCAAAAGCAGATACACCTATATTTCAATGATATTCTTCGCGCTGTGTATGTACTGCTACGGCATAACGATATACACAATACCCGTGTTTTTGCTCACGGCCTGCGTATATTATCTGATCAGAAAAAGGCTCAGCGTCAAGGACGCTTTGATATCTGCCGCAGTGTATCTGGCGATCGCCTGGCCGTTTTTGCTGACTATGGCGGTCAACTTCTTTAAATGGGACACGATCGAGCTGCCGTTTGTCACTATCCAGTATTTTTCGGGCAGCGTGCGCTCAAATGATATACTTCTGTTTTCCGACACGCCGATGAAGCAGCTCGCCGCGAATGTCAAAGCGCTGCTCAATACCACGCTGCTTCAGAAAAAAGACCTGCCCTGGAACGACATAGCGGGCTTCGGAACCATGTTCCTTTTCACAATGCCGTTTTTCTTCGCGGGGTTTATCGAGTTTTTCCGCCGCAAAACCGACGGCGCGAAAGGACTTGCGCTGCTGGCGCTGCTGACCGGGATATGGGCGGGACTGCTGACCAACAACGTTAACGTCAACAGGATCAATATAGTGTATTACGGAATCATGATGTTCTCGGTTTTGGGAATTTATTTTGTGACGACCGAGATAAAATATCTTAAATGGCCCGCGCTCGGAATATACGCCGTTATGGGCATACTGCTTGTGACGACATACTTCGGCTCGTATGCCGACATGATAAAGGGTCAGTTCTACTACGGATTCGGCGACGCGCTTGCCGAGGCCGAGGAAAGCGGCGCGGACAAAATCTACGTCACCGCCGACGCGCAGGGCAAGGGCTACTCAAACGTCAGCGAGATACTGACGATGTTTTACGATAAGACCGACGCGGAGTATTTTCAGGGCAAGACCAACGAGGACCACGGCAAGCGGCTGCTGCCGTATAAGCAGCGGTTCACCTATGTGAGCATGAGCCCGCAGGTGGTGAGCGCCTCGCAAAACGAGGACGCGGCATATTTGATCATGGCAAGCGACAGGACGTATTTTGATCAAAGCAAATATAACATAACGCCGCACGGAAATTTCTGCTCCGTGACAAAGAAATAGCTCGGGCGGGGATGCTTAAACCGCCGCGCTTAAACAAGACGGCGGATCATCAGAAGGGAAAAAATATGAAAGAATTTTTTGACGCGCTTAAAAGGTTTGACATGAACGCTCTTTTCCGCGCGGAGACAACGAACGGATTTATACAGTTTTTCAGATATATATTTGTCGGCGGGATCGCGTTTGTGGCCGATGCCGGCGCGCTGTGGCTGTGCGAAAAGTTCATGCATTATTTGATAGCCGCGGCGATCGCGTTTGTGTTCGGCCTGGTTGTCAATTATGTGCTGTCGGTGTGCTTTGTTTTCAGCGACGGCGAGCGCACGACAAGCAGGACCGCTGAGTTTATAATTTACGCGGTTATCGGCGTTATCGGTCTGGGGCTCACCGAGCTTATCATGTGGCTGTTTACCGATGTGATAGGGATCTACTTCCTGCTTTCAAAGATCGTCGCGGCGGCGATCGTGCTTGTCTGGAACTTTGTGGCGAGGAAGAAGATCATATATACAAAGAAATAAGAGACAGAAAGGTAGTTTTTTATGAAAAAAGCAGTAATAATCGGCGCGGGACCCGCGGGCCTGACCGCCGCGCACGAGCTCTTGAGCAGGTCAAAGGAATACGACGTGACGATCCTTGAGGAAAGCGACAGAATTGGCGGCATTTCTCAGACGGTCAGATACAAGGGCAACAGGATGGATATAGGCGGACACCGATTTTTCTCAAAGGACGACCGCGTCACCGAGTGGTGGTACAACATACTGCCGCCCCAGGGCGCGCCGTCCAAGGATGATATCCTGCTCGGCCGCTGGCGTGAGTACCAAGAGGGCGGGGCCGATCCCGAAAAGACCAACAACGTTATGCTGAAAAGAAACCGCGTGTCCAGAATATACTATGACGGCAAGTTCTTTGATTATCCCGTTACCATGAAATGGGAGACGATAAAGAACATGGGCTTTTTTACGACCGTGAAGGCGGGATTTTCGTACCTGGGAGCTACGGCTAAAAAACTGCCCGAGGACTCGCTCGAAAACTTTTATATAAACCGTTTCGGCAAGGTGCTCTACTCGATGTTCTTCGAGGGTTACACCGAAAAGCTGTGGGGCAGGCACCCGAAATATATTTCCGCCGACTGGGGCTCGCAGCGCGTAAAGGGGCTTTCGATCAAGGCTGTTATAAAAGACATGTTCGGCAAGATATTCGGCGGCAAGAACAAGAAGGTAGAGACCTCGCTGATCGAGGAGTATATCTATCCCAAGCTCGGCCCGGGCCAGCTGTGGGAGACCGTGCGCGACAGAGCGGCCGAGATGGGTGCCAATGTCAAGATGAACTGCCCGGTCGTTAAGATAAACGAGAAGGACGGAAAAATAAGCGGCGTTGAGTATATAGAAAACGGCGAGCGAAAGACAATGGAGTGCGACGTGCTGATCTCGTCCATGCCGGTCAAGGACCTGCTCGGCGCGTTCACAAGCCCGGAGCCAGAAATGAAGAAGATCGCCGACGGCCTGCCGTACCGCGACTTTATCACGGTGGGACTTTTGGTCGACAAGCTCAAGCTTGAAAACAAAACGGATATAAAGACCGTGGGAAATATCGTGCCCGACTGCTGGATATACGTGCAGGACACGTCGGTCAAACTGGGCAGGATACAGATATTCAACAACTGGTCGCCGTATATGGTCGAGGATTTTGAAAACAAGGTCTGGATAGGACTTGAGTATTTCTGCGACGAGGGCGACAAATACTGGAACATGAGCGACGAGGATTTTATCGAGTTCGCGAAGGGCGAGCTCGAGAAGATCGGAGTGATAGACCAAAAAGACGTGCTGGATGCTCACAGAGAGAGGGTCAAGAAAGCGTACCCGGCATATTTTGACACATATGACCGTATGGACGAGCTTATCGAGTATCTAAACGGCTATGAGAATCTTTACTGCGTGGGCAGAAACGGCCAGCACCGCTACAACAACATGGACCACTCGATGGTTACGTCGTTTGAGACGGTTGACGCGATACTTGAGCACAAGACCGACAAGTCGCCGATCTGGAACGTGAACACCGAGGAGGAATACCACGAGTCAAAGTAAAGACAGGCCTTGCCGCTGCCCGGCGGCCGATCGCGGCGAGTATCGGAAAAAAGGAGATTGAGTTTATGAGGGTTAAAAATAAGGAATTATTAACGCGACTGCTGATGTGTTTGCTGCCGTTGTTGTTTATGGTCATTGTTAGATCTCTTAAGCTTAACAATGAAGCCGATATTAAGGTGATCATGAGACTGGCCCTTATGGCGATCGCGGCGTGGGGTGTTTATTCGGCATACCGCGGAAAGCTGAAGCCCGAATGTGCGGTTACGATGATTATTTTGGCGGCGATAGTTCTGCGCTGGGGATATACGATGTATACTCCGACAGGCGTCAGAGCCTATGACATCGGACCTTTTGAAAAGACCGCGAACGGACACGCGGGATATATTTATAACATTTTATCGGGTCATTTGCCTGAGAGCAACGTGAACCAGTTTTATCATCCGCCGCTTTTTTATATGTTGTCAGCCGCGTTTATGAAAGCGGCCTCGCTGATCACGAGAAAAACTGAGATCGGAAATTTTTTGTATATGTCGCAAATGGTATCCTGCACGGCCGCGTGCCTGGTGCCGGTGTTCACGGACGAAATACTTAAACGTATGAACGCGGGCGGATTTGTGAGAGCGGCGGCGCTGCTTTTGATCGCGGTGTTCCCGGCGCAGATCCTCGCCTCCGGCCGCGTTAACAATGACGCGCTTGTTCTTCTGCTTATGGTTATGGCGCTTTATTTTACGCTGCTTTGGCACAAAGAGCAAAAGATGAGCTATATTATCGGTATTGCGGTAACTATCGGAGCCGGAATGATGACAAAGCTCAACGGCGGTCTGGTCGCTTTGGTTACCGGCCCGATCATGCTGTATCATCTGATAAAGACAATTCGCTCCAAAAACAAGGAGGATATAAAAAATATAATTATACAGCTCGCGGTGTTCGCCGTTATATGTTTCCCGCTGGGTTTGTGGTACCCGATAAGAAACTATATAAAGTTCGGACAGCCTCTTAACTATGTGCTCGATCAAGGGAAAAATTCGTTTGTATACACGGGCGACGCGTCTTTTGCGGAAAAATGGCTGCACGTGCCGTTTCTGCATTTTAAGTAGAATCCTTATATGAATATGGGCGAGGACGTCAACGTCATTATGTCATTGATCAAGACCGGCGTGCACGGCGAATTTTCTTATAACGGCATGTCTGCCCTGCTGGCGTGGGGTCTTGATTATGTTCATACGGCCCTGCTCATATTGACGGTCGTCTCGGCGGTTTATGTGATAATAAAGCGCAGGGAGTTTGACAAAACGCAGATATGGTCCGCCTTGTGGCTGTGGCTGCTGATGCTGGCGTCGTATATTCAGTTTAATTTTGCCTATCCGTATATGTGCACGGCGGACTTCAGATATATGCTGCTGTGGCAGCCCGCGTCCGCGGCGCTTATCGCGTATTTTACGGATAACTGCAGAATTAATTCGGATTCAAGGCCGCGCAGATATTCTTTCTATGTGTCGGCGGGCATTACGGCGTTATTCTGCGGTATGTGTGTGCTTCACTTCTGCTGACGCTGACGCCTCCGGCAGCGCCCAAAAGGGCATATTCGCGGCGCCGCGGCTCAAAAAATGAACGCCCGAATCGTGTTATACTTGACATTATTTTATCTGTTTGATATAATATGCTTCGTGTTTGATTATTAAAAAAGGACGGAACAACAATGAAAATCGGGTATAAAAACCTTAAAATTATGGCGGTATTATACGCATTTGTGCCGATTATAATATTTTACGCGGGATGGCTGAATATAATATCGGCATTTTTATTCATTGCCTTATCTGCGGCCGCTGTTTTCTTTTTTATAAAAAACGCGTCCCACAAAGACGGAAAATTCAAATCGCTCACTCTGTCCAAAAAGAAAGCATTATTGATCGCCGCCATAGCCTTCGTCTGGTGCTTTATGGCAGGCCAGGGTGGATTTGTGCATCAATCCGCGGATCATGTGGCCCGCAACGCTCTATTTAAAAATATTATATCACAGGATTGGCCCGTGACATATGACGGCGGAAATACCTTGATGTGCTACTACATCGCTCATTGGATGGTTCCCGCCGTGTTCGGAAAGCTTGTTTTGTTTATTTCCGGAAGCACGCGCGCGGCGTATATAGTCGGAAACATCGCGCTCCTGCTTTGGAGCGTATTCGGGTGCTGCATAGCGCTGTTCCTGGTCGCAATGATAACCAACACCGGAAAAAAGCCTATGGTCTTCATAGCGATATTTATGTTCATATTCTTCAGCGGACTGGATATCGTGGGAATTTTGCTTACAAAAAAAGTAAATATGATCAACGGCAACATGCATCTTGAGTGGTGGAACAAAATATGGATGCAGTACAGCTCGGTCACTACTTGTCTTTATTGGGTATACAATCAGAGCATTGTGTCTTGGATAATTACATTGTGCATAATCAACGAGACCAAGTTAAAAAACCTTGCGTTGCTCGCTGTATCGACTCTTTTGTATGCTCCTCTGCCGTTTTTGGGCATAGTGATAATCTGTGTGCTCAAAGCGGTATCCGCTTTATGCAAGGCGATAAAAGCAAAGAATTTGGGCGCGTTTTTCAAAGACGCGTTTTCGCCGCAGAACGTTCTCGGATTCCTGTCCGTTGCGCCGGTTTGCGCTCTTTATTACACGGCCAACTCGATCATTGCGGGCTCCGAAGCAGCGGCTCAGGCGAGCGGAGGCGGAGGCGGGGGCGGCGCCGCCGCGAAAACGGGGTTCCGCGTTTTTGATGATTTTGATAAAGCTTTTAAAAATAAAGATGTTGGCGCGCTGAAAAATTACGCAAAATGGTATGCCGCGTTTATGATACTTGAGGCAGGCTTATATGCGGGCATCGTCTTAAGGCGCGTCAAGCCGAACATTGTGCTTATCGGTACATTGGTTTCACTTTTGATAATACCGATATTTCAGCTTGGCCTAAGCGCGGATTTTTGTATGCGCGTTTCCATACCGGGCTTAGTATATTTGGCGGTTGCTTTTATACAGGTTGTTATGGCGGAAATGCCCGAATGGGGCGAGTACGGCAGCTTTAATAACTGTATGCGGCACAAAAAGCTGCTCGCCGCCGCTTTTGTCATATTTATTATCGGAGCGGTCACGCCCGCGACCGAGATAAAACGCGAATTTTTGGGCACCGTTACAACGCCGTACAGCGATATTATGAAACATTTTGACGAAAGCGGTCCCATGAACGCTGATAATTTTGCCGCAAAAAATTATAAAAATTCTTACTTTTATAAATATTTATGCAAAAAATCGGATTAGAACATGTCGGGCGGCAAAGCCGCGCATACGGCTTTCGGCGCCGATGGGCGCGGCTCGAATTTTAAATTTTGAGGATAAGGTGAAAAGATGAAGAGCAAATTGTCGGGAATTAAAAATTTTTTGAATCGGGAAACGGCGGCGAAATACGCGGCGGTGTTCGCAGGGCTGCTTATCTTGTGCCTGCTGCTTGAGGTTTTTGTGTTTAATTTCAAGTGGGTGAATTCCGCGTTCGATAAAGAGATCGAGGCCTCGCCAAAGATTAGCAGCGGAGCCGAGAAAAAAGACGGAGAAATAAAAATAACCGGCGATGAGGCGGTCATCGAGTATGAAAATATCAATCAAAGGATCAAATATATTCGTATTGAGCCTAACAGCGACAATGGCAAAACGGCCGAGGTAACGATCTCGGCAAACGATGAGGGAAACACCGTGACGATGATCAAGGCGCCGACGAGGACCGTCGTTGTCGGAGTGCCGCGCTCGCAGTATATAAGGCTGCATTTCAGTGGCGATGTCGCAAAGCTGAGCTTTAAAATAAAGGGCTTAAAAGGCAAATCTATCAGCGAGGACGGCATAGTTTTAAACACCCGAGTGCCGCTGATGTTTTCGTGGCAGAGATTTTTGATACTGGCGCTCGCGCTCATGCTGCTGTATGTTCTGCGCCCCGGCTCGTCGGTATATAAGATCAAGACAAATATGAGAGACAAAAAGCAGCTTGTTGCCGCGGCGGTCCTGCTGCTTGTTCAGGCGCTCTGCTTTTTCCATATGCTGCATTATAACACCGCCGCGCTCACCTGGCACGAGAAAAAAGAGCACCAGATGCAGTATTACAAGCTGGTCGAGGCATTCAGAGACGGACGCCTGGATGTGGGAGAAGCGTCGGAGGAGCTGCTGCAGCTTGAAAATCCTTACGATACAAAAAACAGAAATTCCAAAAAAATCCCGTATAAATGGGACCACGCTTACTATAACGGAAAATATTATGTATATTTCGGTGCCGCGCCGGCGGTGCTGCTGTATTTGCCGTACAACCTGATAACGGGACAGAATTTGCCGAATTACATTGCCGTGTACATTTTCGGACTGTTGATAATGCTCGGCATATTGCTGCTTTTGTGGGAGGTAATAAAAAAATGGTATCCAAACACGCCGCTTGCGCTGTATTTCCTGCTGTCGGTTGTGTTCGGCGCCGTGTCGATATTGGGATACGCGGTCTATAAGCCCGACATGTATCTCATTCCGAATATGTCGGCGATAATGTTCGGATTGTTCGGACTCACGCTGTGGCTCTCGGCCGATGCCAAAGACGAAAACGGTAAAGCGAAACTGTCGTCTCTGCGGCTGGGCTTGGGCTCGCTGTGCGTGGCGCTGATCGCGGGCTGCCGTCCGAATCTGCTTCTGATAATCGCTTTCGGGATCATGCTGTTTTGGAAAGCGGCTTTTAAGGAGCGGGCGCTGTTCTCCAAAAAGGGACTGAAGCCCACTTTGGCGGTATGCCTTCCGTTTGTGTTCGTCGCCGCCGTTGTGATGTGGTACAACTATGCGCGCTTCGGCTCGCCGTTTGATTTCGGAGCGAGCTATAATTTGACGACAAACGATATGACTGTCCGCGGCTTTAGGCTCGGCAGGGTAGGCCTGGGCCTGTTCTCGTATCTGTTCCAGCCGCCTAACATTGACGCGGTGTTCCCGTTCCTTAACGACTTTAGCGCCGCTACGACATATGTCGGCTTGACGCTCACGGAGAAAATGCTGGGCGGCGTGTTCTTCTTGTTCCCGATCCTGCTGATCGGCCTGTACGGATTGTTTAAGAAAAATATTTTTGCCGACCGCAGAGTATACAGAGCGGTATACTTTTCGATGATAATAACGGCGGTGATCGTCGTGTTTGATTCCGAGATCGCGGGACTGCTCACGCGATATTTCCTGGATTTTGTGTGGCTTGATTTTATAGCGGCGTGCCTCACGATATTCGCGATTTATGACACAGAGCCGGAGCAAAGCAGACGCGGTACGCTTTTGGTCGTTCTCGCTCTGTCCGTTCTGACGCTGGCGGCGGTGTATTTAAGAATTTTCGCCCACAGCGAGGACGCCATCTTTAAGTCGAATCCGATCCTCCATTACACGGTGCAGCATTTGATCGCCTTTTGGATGTAGCTTTCGGCAATAATACAATTTGAATTCGGAAATAAAAAAGCGGCTTTGACATTCGGTTGTCAAAGCCGCCGTGTTTTATTTTTTGTAATCTTCAAGCATTTTTTCTATCTCTTGTTTGGACTTAAGGCTCAGGAACGAGAACGGCTTGTCCAGCGATTTTTCTATGAGCTCAATGCCTCTTTCCTTTTCGCCGTGTTTTATCAAAAGCTCGCCGAATCCGTAGTAGGCCTCCGGGAACCTCGGCTCGGGGTCGCGTTTAAGCAGCTCCTCATAGATCTCTCTCGCCTTGTCGTAATCCCCGTTTATCGCGTAGGCCTCGGCCAGGTTGTCGGTGATTATGTTGTCGTCGCTGTTGTAGTCATAGGCTTCCTCGTTGAACTCGACCGCCTTTTTGCCGTCGCCCTTCAGGTTATACATGATGCCCAGGTTCTGATATATCGTGGTGATGCGAAAATCGTTGTCGTACACCTCTTCAAGCTTTTCTATCGCCGAATCGAGGTCGCCCTCCTTCCAGCTCACGAGCGCCTGAAGCGACATAAGTCTGTAGCGGTCGGCGGTGTTGGGCTTGGTGAGCATGTACGCGTCGGAGAAAATCTTTTTCGCCGCCTTGAGCTCGCCGCAGCGCAGGCAGTTGTAGCCGAAAAGTATCGTGTCTCCGGCGCCTAAGTTTCCCACCTTGCTCGCTATGTTAAAAATTTTCAGCGAGCCCGGGTAGTCGCCTTTGGCGTATTTTTGCTTGGCGAACAGCGCCACGATGCCCGCGCGTTTGATTATTATAAACACGATCACAACGAGCAGCAGTATTTGCCAGATAAATTTCATAATATTCGCTCCTTTTTGCAAGCTTCGCTTGCGGTCATAATGCAGAAAAACTTCGTTTTTCTTAAATTGGTTCCGTCCGCCCTGTTCCGCGCGCCCTGTTCCGCGCGGCGGAAGCCTTAACGGGCGGATAATATCCGCCCCTACAGAATTTGGCGAGATCCTGTCCGCCTCGCCCCTTGGGGAGAGGTGGCGCCGAAGGCGGCGGAGAGGGGTTTCCTCGCCCCGCGCGGGTTATACCAGATTATTCACGGTTCTTGGGTAGGGCAGCACGTCGCGGATGTTCGACATTCCGGTGACATACATCACGAGCCTCTCAAAGCCCAGGCCGAAGCCCGCGTGGCTGCACCCGCCGAATCTGCGCAGGTCGAGGTACCTTGAATACGCCTCTTTGTCGAGCCCCAGCTCGTCCATGCGTTTTTCAAGCACGTCAATACGCTCCTCGCGGCGGCTGCCGCCGATTATCTCTCCGATGCCGGGGACCAGACAGTCGACTGCGGCAACGGTCCTGTTGTCGTCGTTTAGGCGCATATAAAACGCCTTGATCTCCTTCGGGTAGTCGGTTACGAACACCGGCTTTTTGAACAGCTCCTCGGTTAGGTAACGTTCGTGCTCGGTCTGAAGGTCAACGCCCCACTTAACGGGGTACTCGAACTTTCTTCCCGACGCCTTGAGCTTTTCCACCGCCTCGGTGTATGTCACTCTGCCGAACTCGCTCTCCGCCACATGACGGAGCCGCTCAAGCAGACCCTTGTCCACAAATTTGTTGAAAAACTCCAGCTCATCCGCCGCGTTTTCCAGAAGGTAGTTTATCAGATATTTCAGCATATCCTCCGCCAGCTCCATATCGTCATCAAGGTCGGCGAACGCGATCTCGGGCTCGATCATCCAGAACTCGGCCGCGTGGCGGGCGGTGTTGCTGTTTTCGGCGCGGAACGTGGGGCCGAAGGTGTATATATTGCCGAACGCCATCGCGAAGGCCTCTCCCTCAAGCTGGCCGCTGACGGTCAGCGACGCGGGAATGCCGAAAAAGTCGTCCTTGACGTCGGTCTCTCCGGGCTCAAGCGTTGTCACGCGGAACATCTCGCCCGCGCCTTCGCAGTCGCTTCCTGTGATTATCGGGGTGTGGACGTACACAAAGCCCTTCTCTGAAAAATATTTGTGTATCGCCTGAGCCAGCATCGAGCGCACCCTGAACACTGCCGACAGGGCGTTGGTCCTGGGGCGCAGGTGCGGCATCGTGCGCAAAAACTCAAAGGTGTGCCGCTTTTTCTGGAGCGGGTACTCCGGCGCGCTCGCTCCCTCGATCTCGGCGCGGCCGGCCTTGAGCTCAAAGGGCTGCTTGGCGCCCGGGGTCTCCTCCAGCACGCCGCCGAAGGTCACCGCCGAACCCACGTTCAGCTTTGAAATTTCGGTGAAATTTTCGAGTCGGCCGGCCTCTATCACAACCTGGAGGTTTTTAAAGCAGGAGCCGTCGTTCAGCTCCACGAATCCGAAATTCTTGGAGACGCGCGCGGTGCGCACCCAGCCGCTGACGGTTATTTCCTTCCCGCCGAAACCTCCGCCGAACAAATCTTTTATTCTTGTTTTCATCTCGTTATACCGTCCTTTTGATCATGTCCTAATCAAGCGAAAATTTGTTTTGCTTGCTGTAGTCCTTGATAAGCTCGGCGCGGGGATAGCCGCGGCTGTGCTCGACCGAGTTTATGTAAAAGCCTCTGCCGTAGTAAAACCTGATCAAAGGCGTGACGTGCGAGCCTGTGTGCAGGCGCAGGATCTTCACGTTGTTCTCCCGCATAACCTTGTCGACCACGCTCATCAGTATTTTGCCTATGCCGTTGTTGCGCTGCGTTGACTTGACCGCGAATCGGCTCAGATACGCCTCATGATCGCCGAGGAGCTCGATGCGCACCGCGCCCACGGGCTGATCGTCGATAAACACGACGAACACCTCTTTGTTCTCGATGTCGCGCAGTACGTCCTCGCTTGTCTCGTTGAGCGCCTCTATGTCGTAGTCGAGGCCCGCCATCTCGCAATATTTCAAAAACGCGTCCTTGGTTATTTTCTTGATGGCGGGTACGTCCTCGCGGCTTGCCCGCTTGACCTCAAACGCGTAAAGCTGCTTACTCATTTTTATTATCCCCCACCATCAGCATCGCCATAACCGCTTTTTGGGCGTGCAGTCTGTTTTCGGCCTCGTCGAACACCACGCTGCGCTCGCCGTCGATAACGTCCGCCGTCATCTCAAAGCCGCGGTAGGCGGGCAGGCAGTGCATGAATATGCTGTCGGGCTTCGATTTGTTGAACAGCTCAAGGTCGATCTGATAACCCTGAAAAGCCTTAACCCTCTTTTCCTTTTCGCTCTCCTGGCCCATGCTTGCCCAGGTGTCGGTATAGACCACGTCGGCGTCGGTTATCGCCTCCACGGGGGCGTTGGTCATAACTATCTTTGAGCCCAAAACCTTGGCGTCCTCGCGGGCGTTGGCCACGATCTCGGGGTCGCACTCATAGCCCTTGGGCGAGCTGACGCTGATGTCCATGCCCGCCTTGGCGCAGGCGTAGAGCAGCGAGTGGGCGACATTGTTGCCGTCGCCGATATAGGCGAGCTTGAGTCCGCGCAGCCGTCCCTTGTGCTCCTTGACCGTCATAAGGTCGGCAAGAGCCTGGCAGGGATGCAGCAGGTCGGTCAGGCCGTTGATTATCGGGATAGAGCCGTATTTCGCCAGGTCCAGCACATCCTGATGGTCAAACGTCCTGATCATTATGCCGTCCACAAAGCGGCTCATGACTTTTGCGGTGTCGTAGATCGTCTCGCCGCGGCCCAGCTGGATGTCGTTGGCAGAAAGGAACAGCGCCTGGCCGCCCAGCTGGTATATGCCCGTTTCAAACGAAACGCGCGTCCTGGTGGACGATTTTGTGAAGATCATCGCCAGCGTCTTGCCCTTTAAGATGTGGTGCGTCACGCCCGCCTTCTGCTCCTTTTTGAGCTTTGCCGCCAGAGACAGCAGCTGGTTGAACTCCTCGTGTGAAATATCGTGTATGCTTATAAAATGTTTCATGTTATAAAACCTCCTTGACCGCTTCGGTTAAAATGTCAATATCGGAATTTGTGACGATCAGCGGCGGAACTATCCGCAGCACCCGATCGCCCACGACGCCGACAAGTATTTTTTTATCAAACAGTTTGTTTCCGACCTCTTTGGCGATAGGCTCTTTAAACTCGACGCCGCGCATGAGACCCGCGCCGCGGACCTCCGCTATCTGCGGACACTCCGACATCAGCTTATTCAGAGAATCGCCCAGATATTCGCCCGCTTTCGCGGCTTTTTCGAGAACGCCGCCGTTTATCAGCTCGTCCAGAACGACCAGCCCCGCTCTTGTGGACAGCGGATTGCCCCCGAACGTGGTGCCGTGGTCGCCGGGCTTAAACGCCGACGCGAACTTGTCACACGCGCAGAACGCGCCTATCGGCACGCCGCCGCCCAGACCCTTCGCCATCGTGAAAATGTCGGGCTTTATGCCGTACAGCTCGTGGGCGAACAGCTTTCCGCATCTGCCGATGCCCGTTTGCACCTCGTCGATTATCAGCGCGATATCGTTCTCGGAGCATATTTTCCGCGCCTCCTCGGCAAACTCGCGCGACGCGGGGTGAACGCCGCTCTCGCCCTGGATAAGCTCCAGTATAATTCCGGCGGTTTTATTGTTCACCGCGCCTCTCAGCGCCTCGATGTCGTTTATGTCGATATGCGTGAATTTTTCGATAAGCGGCAGATACGGCGCCTGGTACTTGGGCTGGCCGGTTGCCGCCACTGTCGCCAGCGTTCTGCCGTGGAACGAGTTTTTGAGGGTTATGAACTCGATCTTCTCCGGTCTGCCCTTTTCCACCTGATATTTTTTCGCAAGCTTTATGGCGCCCTCGTTAGCCTCGGCGCCGGTCGAGCAGAAGAAAACTCTGTCGGCGCAGGTGTTCTCGACCAGCATTTCGGCGAGGCGCGCCTGGTTCTCAACGTAATAAACGCTAGAGGTATGCAGCAGGCATCCGACCTGCTCTCTCAGCTCGCGGGTCAGTCTCTCGTGATTATGTCCCAGAGCCGACACCGCTATACCGGCGAAAAAGTCTTTGTATGTCTCTCCCTCGGTCGATTTTAAGTCGATCCCGTTTCCGCTGACAAAGCAGACAGGGATACGGTCGCCGAAGGTGTTCATGTAATATTTTTTGTCAAGAGCCTTTATTTGGTCCAAATTTAAATGCTCCATCGGTCATTCTCCTTTCGTGAGCCTGCTTGTCACATAGTCATATCCGCCCTCGCTGTGGGGTATAAGGCAGGCGGAGCAGTCCTTCACGTCGCCGTTTTCGGTCTTGAGCACGCGGAAGTTTCCGCCGCAGTCGCTCATGCCGTATAAAGGACAAAAGCAGAACAGACAGTTTATCCGCTCCGCTTTGTGACAAGGGTAATATTCGCAATCTTTATTCTCGAAAAACCTGTAACCCATACTAATCCTGAAGCGCGATAACGACCTTGCGGTTCGGCTCCTCGCCGATGCTGTAGGTCTTAACGTCCTCGCTGCTCTGCAGAGCGGCGTGGATGATCCTTCTTTCATTGGGCGACATGGGCTCGAGCTCGATATCGTGTCCCTCGCGCAGAACTCTGCGCTCCAGGCTCTTCGCCAGTCTCACGAGAGTTTCCTCGCGCTTGGCGCGGTAGCCCTCGGTGTCGATGTTGACCTTTATATACGAGTTCTTTTCTTTGTTGACATACAGACTGGTGAGATACTGGACCGCGTCCAGAGTGTCGCCTCTCTTGCCGATAAGCAGACCCATGCGCTCGCCCGAAACGGTCACGTCGACCGACTTTCCGCCGTTCTTGGCCTCGATCTTCGCGTCCTCAAGACCCATCATGTGGATAAGGGTCTCCGCGAAATACTGAGCGTCGCTGACCGATTTCTCGGTGACCTCGCGTCTCTTTTTCTCGGCGGGCGACAGCTCCTTTTCGGGCTTCGGCGCGGAAGACGGCGCCTTTGGCGCGACCTCGGTTTTCGGCTCGGCCTTTTTCTCGGGGGCCGGTCTCTTCGGCTTTTCCGCCTTCGCCGCGCGCTTTTCGCGTTTCGCGGCCTCCTCCGCGGCCTTGGCCGCTTCCTGCTGCTCCATTTTTTTGCGGCGCAGCTCGCGGGTCTCGCGTATTCTCTGTTCCTCCTCGGCCTCTTTGGTGACCCAGGCGGAGATTATGACTTCTCTGCCCAGGAGCTTGCCGAGTATTCCCTTGCCAATCTCGCGCTCGACCGTGAACGACAGTTCCTCGACCGGAACGCCGAACTCCTCGGCGGCGAGACGCAGGGCTTCTTCCTTACTTTTTGCGTTTTTTTCTATTTTTCGCGGCATTCTGCATTTCCTCCTTTATATCCTCGTCGGTCACGTCAACATGAACGACCTTGTTTATGAATATCTGCTGAGCCAGCTGGATAAGTCCGCTCAGTATCCAGTAGAATCCGATCGCCGCTGGCAGCGTGAATGCTATCCAGATCGAGAACAGCGGCATCATGATCATCATTGTCTTCATCGTGTTGGGCTTCTCAACGCCGTTTTCATCCTTCTGCACGGGTTGAGGCGGCTGCATTTTCTGGGTGATATAGCTCGTCAGATACGAGCTTCCGCCGGCCAGCAGCGGAATGAGCCACAGTCCGATCGTGCCCCAAGTGATGCCGCCCTCGGGGAGCCTGCCGAATACCAGGCCCAAAAGGCCGCCCAGATCGGGCGTCTGCGACAGGTCTATGCCCAGAAGATTAAAGTCTATCAGCATGTAGTTCTTGCCGGTCTCGGTGATAAAGTGACTGTTCATTATCTCCGGATGCTCAAACAGCAGTCTGGCAAAGCGAATCTCGTAGATGCCGAAGTTTTTGAAAGCGTTGTCGGGAAATATGCTCAGCGACTCGATGTTGAGCGCGGCCAAAAATTGATTGAGCGCATCGGGATTCGAGATGCCCCACTCGTCCACCGCACTGACGATCCTCCAGACGTCCGCGCTCGCCACGCCCATGATGTAGATTATTGGCTGGCGCACAACATAGTAAAGCGCGAACAGGATCGGAAGCTGAATGAACATAGGCAGACATCCGCTCATGGGATTGATCTGATATTTCTGATAGAGCTTCATGGTCTCCTGATTCAGCTTATCTTTATCATTCGCGTACTTTTTCTGGATCTCCATCAAAAGCGGCTGAAGCTTCTGGGTCTTGAGCATCGACTTCTGCTGCTTGACCGTCAGCGGGATCAAAACAGCCTTGATTATCAGCGTGAACAGAATTATCGCCACGCCGTAGTTGCCGGTGACAGTGTACATTAATTTGAGGACCCAGCCGAGGGCCAGCATTATATATGACAATTACAGCACTCCTTACCGTTTAATTTCGTGTGTGTTTATTCGCTCGCGCGGTTACGGATAATCTATGCCGCCCTTTGAAAGGGGGTTGCACCGAAGGATACGCCAAATCGCTTTCAGGCTCCCCCTAAGCGCCCCGTACTTTTCGATGGCCATAACGGCGTACTGGGAGCAGGTGGGGTAGAACCTGCACGACGGCCTGCCCTTCAGGCGCGAGATGTACCGCTGATAAAATTTGATTATCTTGATCAACACTTTTTTCATAATATTCAAGTAAAGCAATTTGCCTCGTTTTCGGTCATGCCCTCCCGCATAAAGCGAGAACAACAACAGACCTTAATAATATAACATGAAACCGAAAAATTTGCAACCGTTTTTTACCATAAAAATATATAATTTATAAATATTTTAACTCAGGTCTGATTGTTGAAATTAATCTGTTTCACCGCTCTTTTGACCGCCGACTTAAAATCTCGGCGCAGTCTTTCGAAATCCGCGTCGGGCGCGGAGCTTCTCGCCACCACGACCAGATCGGCGCGGCAGCCCTCGGGCAGAAGGTCCCCGTTTAAGACCGCCTCGCGGTAGAGCGCCCTAATTCGGCGCTTGGCGCGGTTGCGCCGGGCGGCGCAGCCCACTTTTTTGCCGGCGGTTATGCCTAAACGGTTCACTCTTTTGTTTTTGAGAGCGTACACCACAAGAGTCGGGGCGACCGCAGTCTTGCCCCGCTTGTATATCCGCTTAAAGTCAATGTTTTTTTTAAGGCTTATTATGCCGCTCATAAACGCTGTCCCCGCTAAACTCAAACCCGCCGAAACAAAAAGACGCCGACTGCGGCGTCCGGATCACATGCTCGTGATTGCTTAGGCAGATAACTTCTTTCTGCCCTTGAGTCTTCTTCTCGCCAAAACCTTACGGCCGTTCTTGGTACTCATTCTCTTTCTGAAGCCGTGGACCTTTGATCTGTGTCTCTTTTTAGGCTGGTATGTTCTGAGCATCGATATCCCTCCTTAGCAATATATAGGCTTAATTGTTTATCGTGTTATTTTCGAGCCGGCGCTTCCGCGGCCGCGCGGATATCCGACGCCGTCTCACAAAAAATCTTTATAATTGTACCACGAGTTTTTTCGGTTGTCAAGTAATATTTTACACAAAATTTGCAAATAAATTTTTATAAAAAATTTTTATAAAAAATTTTCGCATATATTGTTATTTGTAAAAAAGACTTCAACAATATTTTGTGTAACCGGGCAAAAATTATATTTTCAAAAAAATTTTCCGCCGATTTGGGTGTTGAAAATTGATTTTCTTTCTGTTAAAATATATTTACATAAATGTTACAGGCGGCTTAAGTGCCGCCGATTAAATGCCCAAAACCGCGTATTTGCGCGTTTTTATACCCAAATTTTCAAGAGGAGAAATGAAGAAGTTGAGAACTACAGAAAACATAAATGACATTTGGTCCGCCGTCACGGCTCAGCTCAGAGACGAGATGTCGGGCGTAGCGTTTGACACTTGGATAATGCCGATCGTTCCTGTCGGCATATCCGGGACCGAGATCAGGCTCAAGGTCCCGGGCGGGCTCCAGAAGGGCAGCCTCGGCAAGAGCATGATCACGACAAAATACCGCTCGCTTATCGAAAGTTCGCTCAGGAGCGTCACAGGCAAAGACCTCAGTCTCAACGTGTGCTTCGACGAGGAGGGCGGAAGCAACCGAACGGGCGATCCCATAACCTACGAGGGAATGCTCAACAATAAGTACACCTTCGAAAATTTCGTCGTCGGCAACAACAACAATCTGGCGCAGGCCGCGTCGCTTGCGGTGGCCGAGAACCCCGCCGGAAAATACAATCCGCTGTTTATTTACGGCGGCAGCGGCCTGGGCAAGACCCATCTTTTGCAGGCGATAGGCAATTATTACCTGACCAACAACCCGGGCAAAAAAGTGCTTTATACCACCAGCGAAAAATTCACCTACGAGCTGGTGAACGCCATACGCGAAAAGACCAATCAGGAGTTCCGCAACAGGCACCGCACGGTCGATCTGCTGCTGCTTGACGACGTGCAGTTTTTGTCCACCAAGGAGCTGGCGCAGGAGGAGTTCTACCACACCTTCAACGCCCTTTACGAGGCGGGCAAGCAGATAGTCCTCACGTCGGACAGGCTGCCGTCCGAGACCCCGCATCTGGCTGACAGGCTCAAGACCCGTTTCCAGATGGGTCTGCTGGCGGACATCCAGCCGCCCGACTATGAGACGCGGCTGGCGATACTCAAGAGCAAGATCGAAAACGAGTATTTCACGTTCGACGAGGAGATCATGGAGTATGTGGCCAACCACATAACCTCAAACGTCCGCGATCTCGAGGGCGCGCTCAAGCGGATCTTGGCGTACGCGGGCATCGAGCGCACAAACACCATATCCATGGAGCTGGCGCAGAAGGCGCTCAAGGAGATACTGTCCACGCTGCCCCAGCGCAACATCACCACCGCGGTCATTATCGACGAGGTGGAGAAGTATTATCACCTGCCCAAGGGCTCGCTGATAACCAAAAAGCGCTCGAGCGACATAGCCTATCCGCGCCATATCGCAATGTACATATCGCGCGTTATCTTAGACGAGTCGTACTCGAAGATCGGCGAGGACTTCCGCCGCGACCACTCGACGGTCATGAACGCGGTCAAAAAGATGAAGAAAATGGTTACCGAAAACCCCGAGCTTCAGGCCAGCATAAAAGAGCTGGTCGCCAACATAAAGAGGGATTAGCTCATGAACGACATGTTTGACACAATAGCGGCCATAGCCACGCCCATAGGTTCAGGCGGCGTGGCTATTATACGCGTCAGCGGCGAAAATTCCGTAGCCGTCGCCGGCGCCGCGGCGCGGCTCAGGCGGGGGATACCCCTTGAAAAAGCCGAGAGCCGCAGGCTTTACCTGGCGGACATACACAAAACGGGCGATCCCGACGATATCATCGACGAGGCGCTTGTCGCGGTGATGCGCGCGCCCCGCTCCTACACCGGAGAGACCGTGGTCGAGATCAACTGCCACGGCGGGTACCTGGCCGCCGACACGATATTAAAAGAGCTGCTGAGCGCCGGCGCGCGGCCCGCGGAGCCGGGAGAGTTTACGCGCCGCGCCTTTATAAACGGCAAGACCGACATGATCGGCGCAGAGGCGGTCATGGACATAATCGACTCAAAAAGCGGCATGGGTCTCGCGAACGCCGCGAGATCGCTGGGCGGCGCGCTGAGCGATAAGATAAACGCGGTCCGAGACATAATTTTAAACATCACCGCGGAGATCGCGGCGGCGGCCGACTATCCCGAGGAAGTCGATCCCCTGCCGCCCGAGGAGACCGCGGAACAGATCACGGCGGCGCTTAAAAAAGTGAGCGCGCTGATCGACGGCTTTGAGACAGGGCGCATACTGCGCGACGGCATAGCGGCGGTCATCGTCGGCAGGCCCAACGTGGGCAAATCGTCGCTGATGAACGCTCTGACCCGCAGCGACCGCGCGATCGTCACCGACATACCGGGCACCACCCGCGATACCATAGAGGAGCTTGTGAACATAAAGGGCGCGGCTATGCGCCTTTTGGACACGGCGGGCATACGTGGCGAGACCGACGACAAGATCGAGCAGATCGGCATCAGCCGCGCGCTCGAGAGCATCGCCGGAGCGGACCTGTGCATATTTGTGGCGGACTCGAGCGCGGAGCTTGACCCCGAGGACCTGCGTATCCTTAAGGCGGTAAAAGGCAAGCCGACGGTCTGCGCGCTTAACAAGACCGACCTTGAGACCGAGACGCGGCTGACCGCCAAGGCTTTGGCGGAAGCGGCGGGGATCGGGATAACCGACGTCGTCGAGACAGCGGCGCCCGAAAGCGGAAAGGCCGAGGGCATAGACGCGCTCGAGGAGCGTATCGCCGAAAAATTCGCTCTGGGCGATATCGGCAGCGGCGACGTTTATGTTTCAAACACGCGCCAGCGCGACTCTCTCGCAAAGGCGCGCCGGGCTCTGAAGCTGGCGCTTGAGGGAGCCGAGTCGGGCATGCCTTTCGACCTGCTGCGGATCGACCTTGAGGACGCTCTGGCCGCACTTGGCGAGGTCACGGGGCAGACCGTGCAGGAGGAGATCATAGACAACGTGTTTTCCCGCTTCTGCGTGGGGAAGTAAACTTATTACCGAAAAACATGGGGATAATATTATGAGTGAGATAAGCTTAAATTCGGATTTTATCGAAAAATACGTGCGTTTTTCGAATCCGCAATATATTCAGGTGTATTTATACGCCCGATATTTGAGCGCCGCCGAGGGCGTGGTGCCCGAAGCCGAGCGGCTGGCGGAGGAACTTTCGATACCGGCTGACCGCGTGAATTTTATTCTGGGCTTCTGGGTGAGCCAAGGCGAGGTCATCCGCGATGAAAACGGCGGGCTGTCGTTTGCGGCGGAGGACGAGGAAGCGCCCAAGCCGAAAAGCAGGCGATCAAGGGGAGGCGCCAAAATGCGCCCGTCCTACAAAAGCGGCGAGATCGACGCGGCTGCGGAGCGGAACCGAGTGCTGTCGGGCATGTTTTATCAGGCCGAGAGTATTCTTGGACACACGCTTTCGGGCAACGAGACGGAGCTTTTGTACTCGTTCTACGACTGGCTCGGTCTGCCCTGCGAGGTAATAGTCATGCTTTTGAGCTACGCGGCCAAAATGGGCAAGACCGGAAAACGCTACCTCGAGACCGTGGCGATAGACTGGGCGGACAAGGGCATCGACACCTTTGACAAGGCCGAAGAATACATATCCCGCCTCGAGGAGATCCACGGCAGGGAATATAAGATACGCTCGATCCTGGGCATCTACGACCGCGCGCTGAGCCAGACCGAAAAGAAATATATAAAGCTTTGGACCGAGGATATGGACACGCCGCCGGAGCTGGTGGAACTGGCGTACGACCGAACGGTCGAGAACACGGGCAAGCTGTCCTGGGCGTACATGAACAAGATACTGAAAAGCTGGCACGACAGCGGCATCAAAGACTCCGCGGGAGTGGAGCGCGAAGATGTGATACGCGGAAAAACGGCGCCGAAAAAGAAAAATCCGAAGGGATTCAATAATTTTTCGGACAGTGGCGGCACCGACTATTCATCCCTTGAGGAAAAGCTTTTGGACTTAATGCTTGATAATTAAAATAAAACGAAGGAGTGATTTTATGCAATCGGCTCAGGCGCTCGCTTTGGGCGAGCTTAAAAATATAAGAGACAGCCGCGAGGCGGAACTGGAGCGCAGGCGCGCCGAGGTCCGCGCGCGCTCGGATGAGTATGCCGCGATAGAAAACGACCTTCGGCGGGCGGGCAACGAGCTGCTGCGCTCTATTTTGGGCGGCGAGCGGGATTTTGACAAGATCAAAAACTTTATCCAAAACAAGCAGCGCGCCAAGGCGGCAGTTTTGAAAAACCTCGGTCTGCCCGAGGATTATCTGGACGAGAAATACAGCTGCGGCACCTGCCGCGACACAGGCTTTGACGACGAGGGCAAAAAATGCCGCTGCCTCAAGGAGCTGACCGCGAAATACATCATACAAAACTCCAACATGACCGAGATCATGAAGGAGCAGACCTTCGAGAACTTCGACTTCTCGCTGTTCTCGCCCAAGCCCGACGCCAAAGGCAGAGCGCCGCTCGATATCGCAAGGTCGGCTTACGATAAAGCGGAAAAATTCGCCGACAGCGTCGACGAGGGCGGAAACATACTGTTAATGGGCGGCGTGGGCACGGGCAAAACCTATCTCTCAAGCTGCATAGGCAACCGCGCGCTCGCTCTGGGCAGAACCGTTTACTACGAGACGGCGTATAAGCTGTGCGAGCTTTTGGAGAGCGTGCGTTTCGGAAACGACGGAGACGAGAGGACCGAGCAGGCGCAAAGCGTTAAAAAATACGCCGAGGATGCCGACCTGCTGATAATCGACGATCTGGGCACCGAGTTTCTGACGCAGTTCACTGCCGCGGCGCTGTTTGACCTGTTCGGCGCGCGCCTCAACAGAAGGCTCGCCACGGTGATATCCACCAATCTGGATTTCGCCGCGATGGACGAGCGCTACAGTCCGCGCATGACTTCAAGAATACTGGGCGAGTACACGATAATCCCCATGCCCGAAGGCGACCTGAGGCGCAAAAAATACGAATGATACGAACACTCTTTGTTGTAATGTATCTTAACTGTTATGTTTCTCGTATTATTCACGATAAAAGCAACATAACCGTCTCGAAAATCGAAGAGACGGTTATGTTAATTTATTTTAGACTACGCCTACGTTGCCCGTGTCAAATAAACATATTGACTGCCAACAAAAAATGCGGTATAATATAAATATCAAAAATTATGAGGTGTTTAATATGCCGACGGATAAAAAGATAGTTAAGCGCAACGTCAAAGACAGCGTGTTTACCAATCTGTTTCAGGACACAAAATATATAGTGGAGCTCTACAAAGCCCTGCACCCCGAGGCCGGCTATGTGACCGAGGACATGATAGAGATAGTCACTCTCAAGAACATACTGACCGACAGCCTGTATAACGACCTTGGCTTTATGATGGACAAAAGGCTGATAGTCTTAGTAGAGGCGCAGTCCACCTGGACGGTGAATATAATACTGAGGGGCCTTATGTATCTTGTGCAGACATATCAGGACTATATCGAAAAAGAGGAGCTTAACATCTACAGCTCAAAGAAGCTTGAGATCCCGAAGCCTGAGCTTTATGTTATCTACACGGGCGATAAGAAGGTAGAGGAAAAAGAGATAAGTTTAAGCGAGGAATATTTTGGCGGAGAGAAAATGGCATTGGATGTAAGGGTCAAGGTGATAACGGAAAGCCGCGAGGGAGACATAATCAACCAATACGTGATGTTCACGCATATATTAAACGACCGGGTAAAGGAATATGGCAGAACGAAAAAGGCCATAGACGAAACTATAAAAATATGCAAAGACAGGAACATCTTAAAAGAATACCTGTCAAACCACGAAAGCGAGGTGCATGATATAATGTTTTCACTGTACGACGATGAGCAGATATTTAACGCCGCAATGAGAGAACACGCCAAAGCGGCCCGCAAAGAAGGCATAAGAGAAGGCGAAATGCGGGGTCGAATGGAAGGCATAAAAGAAGGCGAAATGCGAGGCCGCATGGAAGGCATAGACGCGATGATAGCGAATATGCGCAAAGCGGGAATAAGCGATGAGATGATACAAAATGTTGCAAACATGACGCAGCGTCCGATTTCCTAATCACTATTCACTAATCACTAATCACTATGTTGGGGTGCATGATATAATGTTTTCACTGTACGATGATGAACAGATACAAAAAGCAATGATGAGAGACGCCCGCAAAGAGGGCATAAGAGAAGGTGAAATGCGGGGCATAGACGCAATGATAGCGAACTTAAAGAACATGGGTGTGAGCGAGGAAATGCTGCGGAACGCGGCGAATATGTCGCAGTCACAGCGCTCCTAATCACTATGTTAATATTTAGGCTTGTGAATGATCATTGTTTGACGGTTAAAAAGAGGCGGGGTAATGTATAAGTTTGACGAATCTAAAATCGTGATCGACTGCGGGGATATCAAAAAGCAGTCGGAGTTTCATGAGATAATAGCAGAGCGGCTGGATTTTCCCGATCATTACGGGAAAAATCCGGACGCGCTGTATGACGTTATGTGCGAGCTGCCACCCGTCACGCTGGTTTTAAAGCGCGTGAAAAGGTTTAAAAAGCACCCGGGCGGCCGAGCGGACCTTATTCTCGCGGTACTCGGCGAGGCCGCCGAGTATAACGACGGCCTTGTGATAGATATCGAGGAATGAGGATGGCCGCCGACAGACATTTAAACGGCTTGATTTTGCGCGGCCGGGGATCGCTTACGCGGTTTCCGACCGCTTTTTTGTATATATTGACATTTTGTTCATTATGATGTATAATATTACAAATCAATAAAAAAGTATGTTTTAAGCGAGGTGCGAATTATGAAAAGGATATTTTGTTTGATCATGTCGGCGGTGCTGGCCGCGGCGGTTCCGATCCTGCCCGCGGCTGCCGAGGGCGCGGATGTTGTCGAGATCTCAAGCGCTGAGGAGCTTTTGGCTATCGACGGCACAGTCGGCGGAACATATATATTGACCGACGATATTGATATGTCGGGAGCATCCCGCAAGCCGCTTGATGTGTCCGATACGATCATAGACGGAGACGGGCACGCGGTAAAAAATCTGACGATAACGGGCAGCTTCGGCGGCGGCACAGTCGGTCTTATCGGCGGAGAGGGCTCCGATAACTTCGTAACAAATCTGGATCTTGAAAACGTCAAAATAGATATCACGGCGAATGTGTCGGGCAGCATGACGGTAAGCCCGATCGGAAACGCGCGGGCCGAAAACTGCTCTGTGTCAGGAACGGTCAAGGCGGGCGGAAACGTCTCGCCCCCTGAGGGAGGACATGCCGATTTGAGCGTGTTCGGTCTGGACGACGCGGAGGACTGCATGGCCGAGCTTGACATAACCGTCAGCGCACGCGCCGACGAGGACAACGCCGGAATAGAGACGGTCGGAATAAACAACGGAACGAACTGCTATTTTGAGGGCGGCATAAATTCCTCGGGCAGCGCGTGCGGCATAAGTGACAGTGCGGACTGCTATTTTGAAGGCGACGTGAAGTCCAAGGGCAGCGCGTATGGAATAAACAGCAGCACGGATTGCTATTTTGAAGGCGACATAAAGTCCTCGGGCAGCGCGTGCGGAATAGACAACGGAACGGATTGCTATTTTGAGGGCAATATATTGGATGAAGCAGAAGAGACAAACTACCACAATGCATCCGCTGTCAGAGGAGATAGCAAGAGCTGTTATTTTATAGGAGACATTAATATAAATATATCCCCACGTGATTACACAGAGTGGACAACCATTTTAAGCGGAACCGACTGCATTTTTATAGGTGACGTCAACGCTCGGAATATATCAGGTTTAACCGGTGTCGCGGGTACAAACTGTTATTTTGAGGGCGATATATATTGTAGCGGCACAGTTGTTGGCACAGATGTTGATGGTGTTGATGGCACAGGCAGCTGCTTTAAAGGAAATATAACGCTTGATCAAGGTAAGAGTTTAACTGCTATATTATACGGCGAAAATAATTATTTTGAAGGAGACCTGACGTTTATAGGAGCCGGAGGTTCATGGGAGTGCGTGACTGATTATTTTGATGAAGGAGAGAATGTTTACTATCTTCCTCCTTTGGGAAAATCACGCAACAGTCATTTCAACGGCAATATTACCGCAACAAATCGCGGAAATACGCTGACGGGCGTATCGGGAAAATATTTGGGAGTGTGCGCGCGGGGGCACCATATTGTCGACAATACAGCAGAGAGATACGGTATATCTCATTGTCCGACTTGTAATAATCAGCATGATACAACAGATATGATCTTAAACGTGTACAAGCACGCCTCAAGCACGGCGGCGATGCCGGAGCCGCCAGAGCCGACGGCCGAGAGCTACGCGCTGCAGGTGGTCGACGAGGTGACCGAGCAGCCGATAGCCGGGGCGGAGGTGACGATCAAGGGCGAAAAGCACACGGCCGATCAAAACGGAGTGGTAAAGCTGAACGAAAGCCGCCTGATACGCGATATGGAAGTTACGGCAGAGGGCGAGAAGCTGCACAGCGACAAGGTGTATATCGCCAAAAAGGACAGCGTGAACACGGTCGAGGTAAACGGCTTTGAGCTTGACAAGGAGGATATTTTTTCCGGAAACGATCAGTCGGTCACGATCAAAGGCCCGTCGATCAGCATCGCGGGCAAAGAATTCAGCATATTCGAGCTGCCGTACAGCTTCAGCACCGAAGACCTGTTTGAAAACGTGAAGGTCGCGTACAACAAGACCGACAAGAGCTACGAGGTGCTTTTGGGCGACTATGAGGACATAGGCAAGGACACGCCCGAGGGAAAGCCCGAAAACGCCGAGAGCGATGAGTGGCGGGAAATGTACGACGAGGCGGTGGACATATACGAAAAGGCCGTTGATTCAACGGTCGAGCTTGACGAGATAATCAAGGCGGGAGACCTGTTCAAGCCCAAGAAAAAATCCTTCGGGTTTGAAGCCGATATGTCGGCGGGAGGGTTCCTGAAATTTAAGGGCGAAAACGGAAAGCTGAGCCTTGCGGAGGGCGGCTTTGTGGTGGCCGCGTCGGCCGAGTTCAGCGGAGGATATCCGTTGCCGCCCGCGCCGTATGTGTTCATTGCCTTCGGGCTTAAAGGCGAGGCGGGTGCCTCGGCCAAATTTGAGCTGAAAAACGCGGTGTACACCGATCCGAAGCTCGATATGAAACTTGATATGACGGCGGCGCTGTCGCCGAGGCTCGGCGTGGGCGTTGGCCTGAAAAAGGCGGCGAGCGCCGAGATAGGCATAGAGGGCAGCATAGAAAACAGTCTGCGCCTGCCCGTGAAGTCGCTTGAGGAAAGCGCGCTGGTCGAGCTTAAAGCCAAGCTCTACTACGCGCTGCAGTTCCTTTGCTTCACATACGAGGACAGCGTGGAGTTCGCCGGAACGCGGCTGTGGCCGAGAGCGGAAAGCATCTCTCTCGCGTCGATAGACGGACCGAAAGACTTAAAGCCCGTGACGCGCGATTATCTCGGCAAAGCGTCGGCCGCGGCCGAGCTTCCCGGAACCTTTAAGGCCGGCATATATCCGTACAGCGAGGTGCAGACGGCGGATCTCGGTGAAGCGGGAACGCTCGTTGTTTGGCTCGACGACGACGCTTCAAGAACGGCGAACAACCGAACAGCGCTTTACTACAGCATAGCGAAGGACGGCGTTATGACAACGCCGCAGCAGATAGACGCGGACGGCACGGCGGACTTTGAGTTCAGCCTGTCGGCGCGCTCGGGCAAAGCGGCAATAGTATGGCAGAACGCGTCCGAGCCTCTGACCGACGGCGACGATCTTGACTCGGCGGCGAAAAAGATAAACATATCATACGCCGAATTTTCAAACTCGGCCTGGAGCGAGCCTATCGAAATAACGAGCGGCAATGATTATGAGTACAGTCCGCGCATAGCTCTTGATTATTCGACCGCGTACGTGCTGTACACAACGAACAACGAAAACAGCGGAATGCCAGGCGCAAACACCACCGGAGAGACGGTCAGAAAGACCGAGATCGCATACGGAGAGGCGGGAACCGCCGAGATCGTGTATGATAATTTGCCGATCGTGTACGACACGGCCGTGGACTCAAACGGCAATACGCTTTGTTACGCCGAAAAGAGCGGCGGCGGCAAAGTTTTGTATAACGACCAAGACGAGGCGGACAGCGGCGACGGCATAACGGGTCTTTACGGCAGGGGCGACAATTTGTACTACACCAAAGACGGAACGCTGCGCGAACTCAGCTATTCCTCGATCTATGAATACGCCGAGTGCCCCGGCGCAGAGAGCATGGCGCTTGTTGAAAACGGCTTAAATGCTGCCGTGGTATACGAGGTGAGCGACGGGTTCAAGTCAAATCTGTACGCGTCGTTTAGAAATGAAAATTATGAATGGGGAAAACCCGTGCCGATAACCGATCTGGACGAAAAAATACGCTCATACAGCGCGGAGTCGGACGACGACGGAAACATAACGATATACGCGGTGCTGGCAAAGGTCGATCCGGACAACAATATAGCGGGAGACACAAGGCTCGCGGTGTTCGGCGCCGAAGCGCGCGAGGATATAGTCCTGGCCGGAGCCGAGCAAAAAGGCTCCGCGGCCCCGGGTGAGACGGCGGCGCTTGAGCTGATGCTCGTTAACAACACATCAAAGGACCTGAGCGAGGTCTCGGTCACTGTTACGGGCTCAAAAGCGGGAGAGCTTTACAGCGGCAGCGCCGCGGCCGATATACCCGCCGGAGAATACGGAACTGCGAAAATAGGCTTTGATATCCCGCTCGGCTTTGAGGCGCAGGATGTGTCTGTCACAGTGTCGGCTCCCTCGATAAGCGACGCGGATATGTCAAACAATACCGCGTCGGCGTTTATCGGCGGCGCGAATATAGCGGCCGAGATCGACGGAAGCGCGCTGCTCGGTACCGGAAAAGTGAAGATAAAGGTACGCAATGCGGGCTCGGAGAGGGTCGACGATATAGACGTCACTTTAAAGGACGAGAACGGAAAAGAGCTGTTTTCGCGGAATATTGCCTCTCTCGCGGGAGGAGGCGAGGCGGAATTTGAGGCGGAGGTCGATTCGACCCTGTATAATTTCACCGAGAGCTATGAAAGTCTGAGATTAACGGCCGAAGCGGAATGCTCGGCAAAAGAGACGACGAAGCGCGACAACACCGCGGCGCTGCGGATATCGAGCAAAAAAGCCTTGGCGCTGCGTCTGTCCGAGAGCGAGGCAGTACTGAGACCCGGAGCCTCATACAGGCCCGCGATAGGCTTCTATCCCGAGATCAGCGTGAACTCGGCGGTATACGCCTATTCAAGCGACGAGAGCGTCGCGGCCGCGGCCGACGACGGAACAGTGACCGCGAAGGCGAACGGAACGGCCGTGATAACATACATGTCGCCGCAGGCGGCAAACAAAAAGCGCAGATACAGATCCGCGCTTTTTTATCAATGATAAGACCCGATTTATTTCGCGTATTCGATGGCTCTCAGCTCGCGGATAACGTTGACCTTGATCTGGCCCGGATACTCCATGGTGTCCTCGATCTTTTTGACGATATCTTTCGCCATGAGGATCGTGTCGTCGTCGCTGACCTTGTCGGCCTTGACCATGATCCTGACTTCGCGGCCCGCCTGGATCGCGAACGAGCGGTCAACTCCGTCGAACGAGTTGGAGATCTCTTCCAGCTGCTCAAGACGCTTGATGTAATTCTCCAGATTCTCGCGTCTGGCGCCGGGTCTCGCGGCAGATATGCTGTCCGCCGCCTGGACCAGGCACGCCTCGATGGTCTGAGGCTCGATATCGCCGTGGTGCGCCAGGATACAGTGAACGACCTTGTCGTTTTCCTTGTATTTCTTGGCGAGGTCGGCTCCTATTGTAACGTGCGAGCCCTCGACCTCGTGGTCTACCGCCTTGCCTATGTCGTGCAGCAGTCCGGCGCGTTTCGCCAGAGCCACGTCCGCGTCAAGCTCGGCCGCCATAAGTCCCGCCAGGTGCGAGACCTCTATCGAGTGCTGGAGCACGTTCTGGCCGTAGCTGGTCCTGAACTTGAGCCGTCCGATAAGACGGATAAGCTCGGGGTTGAGGCCGTGAACGTTGGTGTCGAACACCGCCTTCTCGCCTTCTTTTTTTACGATGTGGTTGACCTCCCTGCGGGATTTTTCAACCATTTCCTCAATTCTGCCCGGATGGATCCTGCCGTCGCTGATAAGCTTCTCAAGGGAGCGTCTGGCGACTTCTCGTCTTACCGGGTCAAAGCCCGAAAGGATAACCGCCTCGGGCGTGTCGTCGATGATCAAGTCGATACCCGTCAGGGTCTCGATGGTTCTGATGTTTCTGCCCTCGCGGCCGATTATGCGGCCCTTCATCTCGTCGTTGGGCAGGGGAACGACCGAAACGGTCGTCTCGGTAACATGGTCGGCGGCGCATCTCTGTATGGCGCCTGTGATGATCTTGCGGGCTTTCTCGTCCGCTTCTTCCTTTGCCTGTTCCTCAACGCTTTTTATAAGCAGCGCGGACTCGTGCTTAACGTCGTCCTCAACCTCTTTGAGAAGCAGGTCTTTCGCTTGTGAAGCCGTCATGGTGGCGATTTTTTCAAGCTGAGCGATCTGGAGCTTCTTAACACGCTCCACCTCGGCCTGTACCTCCTCCGCCTCGTTGAGCTTGCGCTGGATCTGTTCCTCGCGCTTCTCGATCATGCGGCTCTTTTTGTCTATCGCGTCTTCCTTTTGCTGCACACGGCGTTCCTGTCTCTGCAGTTCGTTTCGTCTCTCTTTTGTCTCTTTGTCAAGCTCGCTTCTTAATTTATGTATCTCTTCTTTTGCTTCGATCAGTCTCTCTTTTTTGATGTTTTCCGCGTCTTTCTCCGCGGTCTTGCTTGCCTCTGAGAGGATCCTCTCGGCCTCCTCCTCGGCGCTGCCGATTTTTACCTCGGCGAATTTTTTTCTATATGAATAGCCGTATTTAAACGCCGCGAATGCCGCCGCAACCCCCAGCAGAAAAACGACTATCAATAATATCCATGGTAATATATTTATTTTAAAGCACCTCCTCAATTGATTAAACTTTGTTTTCTATATTTTTATATAGGTAAAGAAGTCGATACAAGTGAATCTGCATAAACAAAAATATGTGCATACATAAAGTCACACATATATTATACATGAATTTTTGAAAAAAGTCAAGCGCCCGCGGCGGGTATTTATTTTATATATGTGTTACGTTTTGATAACAAAAACAAAGACAGCCGAATATTCGGCTGCCTCTGTGATGCGGAGCGGCTCCGCGCCCCGTTAGATTGTGTTACTCAAGATCGGGAATGTACGATTAAACAATGTCCTCCATTTCGGGTTCGGAACTCTCAGTAAGATCGGCCTCACCCTCGTCGGGAGTGTAAATAACAAGCTCTACCGACTTGGTCAGAACATCAGCGTAGCTGTATGAAACCCTGCGCTCGGTTGTGAAGAACTCATTCTGGTTATCAAGCTTCACAGTGAAAATACTGGGATAGGTGCTTTCAATGACTCCTTCTCTTGTAACAATCTGTTTTCTGCCTTTCTTGGCCGTTAATCTGACTTTGTTGCCCACATTATCGGCAAGATTGGACTTAATTCTTGATAAATCATTTTGACCGTACAATAATCTAACCCCTCTTCACAATCATTTTCTGTATTATAACATATTATTACAATTTTGTAAAGAGAAATTACAAAATTCTAACAAAAAAGTTACAAATTTGTGTTAATATTCGAACAACACAGAGATTGGGAGATGTCCCTGTGTTCCCACCTCCGTCAGGCTTCGCCTGACACCTCCTCCCAGGAGGAGGCAACATAGGTACTAGAGATTAGCGGATAGGTACTAGGCACGGGACGTCGAGGGCGCCGTCCCCTACGAACATAGTGGTTAGTAATTAGCGAATAGTGATTAGAAACTTCAAACGTTCGCGGGGATGCAGAAACGGTATGCGCCGGTGTATTTCCGCGTATTCGCTATTCACTAATCGCTAATCACTACGTTAGTATATATCCCGGCACATTTTGATGTAGTCGCGGAAGTTGGTGCCGAGGATGTAGTTGGTGATCAGGAAGTCGTCTATCGGCGTGGTGTTCAGGATCTTTGTTATGGTCTGGTCAAACGTTCTGGCGTCGATCACGATTATCTTGCTGTAGGAGCTTGCCAGCCACGGTATCAGCGCGTTGGAGTACGAGTCCTTGAGCATGAGCAGCGTTTTCTTGGTCGCGCCGTTTGTGTTTATCTCGATATACGGCTGGTCGCCGCCCAAAAACATGGTGTATGACGCGCCGCGGCTCGTGTCGAACATCTTTCCGGTGTAGGGGAAGGCCTGGCCCGGGATATAACTGTACGTCATGCAGTCAAAGGGTATGTCGTTGAGCGCGTTTTTGTAATACTCGATCGTGTCGCGGTGGTCGTAGAGGTACGGCGCTTCCGCCTGGCTGTAGAGGTAGCCCGTGAAGTCCTTGACCTCGCCCTTTTCAAACTCGTCGATATAAAGAGGCATAAAGCCCATCGCCTCGGCCATTTTGTGGTAGGCGTAGTACGCGCCCAGCTGTGTCCAGTGGTGGTCGGTGCGGAAATATACATACTCGCCCTGCTCAAAGTGCGCCTTTAAGCTGTCGTAAACGTTTATGTTTTTGACGCGGTCGTTGAAGTTGTCGTAGAGATAGTCGATCGCCGCTTTCTCACTGTCGCCCACCGTGTTGTAAAACGGCATGAAGTCGATCTGAGTCGGTATTATCATAGAGTACATTTTAATGCTCTCGGGCAGCTTTTTGGCGTAAAAGTCCACCATGTCTATATACTCGTCCTGCGCCTGTTTGTCGGCCTTGTATATCTCCATAACGCGATCGTCGGTGACCAGCAGCCGTCCCACGCCGCCCTCGCCGGTGCCCATGTCGGCGTTGCTCTCAACGATCTTGCCGAATGCGTTTATGCCCTTTTTGTTTTTGTAGCCCGACGAGAAATCCGTGAAGGCGCTGCGGTACCCCACGTTGTCGGAAAGGTAGGTCTCAAAGTCGGACGCGAACTTTCCCGAGCTCACGCTCTCAAGGCTCGCCTGCGGAAAATCCGCCAGAGCGCGGTTTTCTTTTTGTGAGGCGGCCTCGTCGCGCGGCAGAATGACCACCGTCACAAAGCCGGCGATCAGGAAAAGCACAAAAGCTATGACCGTTAAAATTCTTCTCGCAGTTTGCATTTATATTAGTCCTCTCGTAAAAATTCTCAAATTTCGGCATCAGAACCTGAAATACAGGAACGGGTTGTATGTCTCGCCCACCAGTAGCACAAAGCAGAACGCCAGCAGCGCGAACACCAGGATCGGCGCGACCAATATGTTTACCGCCTTGAGCTTGTCCGAGAACCATTCGTAAAGCTTTTTGATTATCGGCGTCGAGATAACGGCGCAGGCGATCAGCAGCCACAGGTTGGACATGAGCGTCGTGAAGCCGTTGTAGTCGTAGAGCTTTCCGGTGCCGCCGAAGGCGCAAACGAACCAGTCGCGCAGAGAGCCGAAGTCGGTGTAGTAGAACAGCGCCCAGCCCAGCACGAACACGATTATCGTGTAAAGGTGGGCGAAGAACGCAGGCAGCCGCATCAGCTTGCCTTTGAACGCCTTTTTCTCAATGACCAGCAGTATGCCGTAGTAAAGGCCCCACAGCACGAAGTTCCAGCTGGCGCCGTGCCACAGTCCGGTCAGCATCCACACGAACATGATGTTGAATATCTGGTGCTTTCGATTGCCGCCCAGCGGGATGTATACATAGTCGCGGAAAAACGTGCTCAGCGACATGTGCCAGCGCCGCCAGAAATCGGTGACGTTTTTCGAAATGTACGGATAGTTGAAGTTCTCCAGGAAGTTGAACCCGAACATGCGGCCCATGCCGATCGCCATGTCGGAATATCCCGAAAAGTCAAAGTAAATCTGGAAGGTGTAGGCGATTATGCCGACCCACGCCGAAAGCATCGACGACTCGAGCATGTTCCCGCTCAGCAGCGCCGAGACCACCGCTCCGGTGCCGTTGGCGAGGACCACCTTTTTTATCATGCCCTGGGTGAAGCGAAGCACGCCGTACTCAAAGCCCTTGAGCGTGACTTTTCGGTCGTTGATCTGCTTTTCGATGTCGATATAGCGCACAATGGGGCCCGCCACAAGCTGGGGGAACATCGAGACGTAGCACAAAAAGTTTATCGGATTTCTCTGGACCTTGACCTCGCCTCTGTACATGTCTATGCAGTACGACAGAGTCTGGAAGGTGTAGAACGAGATGCCGAGCGGGAGTGAAAAGTTATAAAACGGAATGTTCAGATGAAAGGCGGAGTTCACGCAGTCAACTATCCAGCCCGTGTATTTAAACACCGCCAGCTGGCCGAGGTTGATGAACAGCGCCAGGATAAGCGCCAGCCTCGCCTGCCATCTGCCGAAATATTTGTTTATAACAAGGCCGCAGACATAAGCGACCGCGGCGCTGAGAATAAGCAGAACGACCCAGACGGGCTCGCCCCAGGCGTAAAATATCAGCGACGCGATAACCAGTACCACGTTCCTGTAGGTCACGTTTCCGTTCCAAAAATAAAACAGAAGCACGACCGGCAGAAATATGCACATAAACAACAAGCTTGAAAATACCATATTTTTCTCCCCAATAGCATATAACATATATAAAGTGCGGCGCCGCGCGGCGGTGCGCATAAAAACCCACTTTAAAATATAAAAGAGATTATACCATCTTTTGCCCTTATTGTCAAATAAAATTATGTTTTTTTGTTTGCGAAAACCGGGAAAAAGCGGGACCATACGCCGAGGCTCGGCGATTTATTATTGATTTATTGTCCAATAAAACAGAAATATTGCTCAACATTCCACAATTTATTTGAAGATAGCGAATAATAATATATAATTATTGTATATTTGTTCCGAAAGAAGTGATATTATGAAATTTAAAAGAAAATTAATGAGCGTTTTGCTTTCGGCCGTTATGATCGCGGGAAGCTTTGCTGCGCCCGTTATGCCCGCGGCCGCCGAAGGCTCGTCGCTGCTGCCGGCGTTCCCGGGAGCCGAGGGCGCGGGAAAATACGCGACCGGCGGCCGAGGCGGCACTGTGCGCCATGTCACAAATCTGAACTCAAGCGGCGAGGGCTCGTTCCGCGAGGCCGCGAGCCATTCCAACAGTATTATTGTGTTTGACGTGGGCGGAACGATCGATCTGAAAAATAAAGACCTGGTTGTCAGCGGCAACGTCACCGTAGCCGGACAGACGGCGCCGGGCGGAAAGGGTATCACCGTCAGAAACGGAAAGATCGGCATGGGCGGCGACAATATCATAATAAGATTCGTAAGCTCGCGCCCCGGCGAGAAGGGCACCGAGTCCGATTACGACGCGTGGGGCGGCAGCAAGGGCTCCAACTCGATAATTGATCACTGCTCCATAGGCTTTGCGAACGACGAGCAGTTCGGACTTTATTCGAGCAATATGCACCAGACCGTGCAGTACACCATAATAGGCCCGTCAAACTGCGTTTCGTACCATTCAAAGGGCGCTCACGGATTCGGAGCCATGTTCGGAAAGGGCCAAAACTCGTGGCACCACAATCTTCTCTGCCACAGTCTGTCCAGAAACTTCCGCGGCAAGGTCGAAAAGGGCAGCGAGCCGATGGACTTTACCAACAACGTCATATACGACTGGGGCTATCAGACAGCCTACGGGACCTTGGGACACATCAACTATGCCAACAACTATTTAAAGGCGGGTCCGTCGACCAAAAAGGGTTACAGGTTCCTCAACAATTCCAGCGGTTCCAGCCGTGAGAATTATCGGTTTTATATAACCGGAAACACCATGAGGAAAAAGGACGACAGTTATTACAACAAAGACATAGAGAACAACAACCAGTGGCTGGGCGTCGAGGGATTCAACGAGTCGGTGTACCGCGCAAGCGAGCCGTTTAAGGTCCCCGCGGTAAACGGCGAGGACGCCACCACCTTAAGCGGCATGGACACCGCCGAGGAAGGCTACAAAAAGGTCGTAAGATACTCGGGAGCGGGCGTTCATCCCGCGGATAATACGGCAAGCGGCTATAACTACGAAAATGATACCACAAGACCTCTGATAGACGCTCGGGTCCTCTATGAGACATACACGGGCACGGGCTCGCTTACCGGCGCCAGAGATTTCAGCACGGTAAAGGACGGTTCGGTAAACAGCGCCATAAAAACATACGGTATACAGCATATAAATTATGATGATTATTATCCCGCAAAAAGCACCGAGCAGCCGCCCGCGGATTCGGACAACGACGGCATGCCCGACGAGTGGGAAAACGCCAGAGGTCTGAACCCTTCAAAGAATGATTCAAAAGACGATTACCTGGGACAGGGCTACACCAATATAGAGTATTATCTCAACGACCTGACAGTCGACGCGTTCCCGCCCGGGGTCGTTACAGAGTCTGAGCCCGTGGGCAATTACGCGGGCTATGCCGACGCGAGAGCCGACGCCGACGCGATAAAGCTGACCGACGCTCTTGTTGTAAAGCCCGAGGATCTGCCGCTGCCGACGGTCGGAGCAAAAAAAGGCAGCGTTATCACATGGGCGAGCGCTTCCGACGCGATCGAGATAACCGACAACAAAGTGACCGCGGTCAACCGTCCCGAGGGCGACAACGAGGCCGTGTCGCTGATGGCGGAGATATTTAACACCGATTACACTATGAAAAAATACTTTACCGTCACGGTCAAGTCCACCACGACCCGATGGATCGCTTCGGAGAGCGACAGCGGCAAGGGGCCGGGCGACAGCCTGATGGAGGGGCTTTATCCTCTGGAAACAATGACCGGCAAAAAAGTCGATTCTTACTCCGTAAACGGGACCGACCTCAGCGGGACCTACGGATATTATATCGCGGGCGGCGCCAACGGAACTTGGGATAAGACCGCCGGAACAGCCTCGGGATCGGGATTTAAGTACACTCCGGTCGAGGACGGATATGTGACGATGTATATAAGCTCCCTCGGTACCGCTCCGAGCGACACAAATCCGAGCGGCTCCGAAAAGCACGCGTATATTGTCGAAGAGGGAGCGAAAACTCAAGAGGACGACTGCCTTGCCGATATTTCGGCCGTCGGCGAAAACGCGATGCTGACCGCTCCGGTCAAGGCGGGACACACTTATTATCTGTATGTCGCCGGCTCCAAGGGCAGGTATGTCGGAGTGACCTTCGGCAGGACCGGCGCGGTGAACATGTGGATGGCGAAAACGAGCGCGGCATTGGGCGGCACTCTGATGAAGGGTCTGACCGTCAACGACGACATGACCTACACGGCAAAGAAAAATCCTCTGTCGATCGGGGGCGTTGACGGTTTTACCGGATATATCTCAAACCCCGAGCACAATTCAAGTCCGGACGGAAAATCGGGAAGCTCTATGACGTATACTCCCGACATGGACGGAATAATCACGGTCTACTATAAAGTGAACAGCGGAAAGACGTTTAAGATAAACGACGAAAACGGAAATACGATAGCGGCGTACACAAACGAGCCGCCGATCGAGCCCGGAGAAACGCCGAACCCCAACGCGGATTACCCGAGCGAGTATACCTCGACTTCGGCGGAGCTGCGGGGCGGCGCCACGTACTATATCTTCACGGCGGGTTCCAAGGGCGAGTATTACGGCGCGGCGTTTGAGCCCGCCGAGATCGGGGAACCGCCCGAGGCGACAGCGTCACCGGCGCCGTCAAACGCTCCCGCGCCGAGCGGCACGGAGAGTCCGAAACCCACAAACGGACCCGAGTTCAAATTCATCCAGGGCGGCGAGAAGGTCGAAAGCTTTACCGACGGCGAGGTAACGTTTGCCGTATCCGGCTTGGATGATCCATGCAGCATAATTATCGCGGGATATGACGAGGACGGCGCGCTGATCGGCGCGAATATCGAAGAGTATGATCCGGCATCGGGCGAGGCTTCGGCGGCATTGACGGCCGCGGCCGATACCGCGGAGATCCGCGGATTTATCTGGAGCGGCACCGAGAACATTAAGCCGGTGTCGAGCGTTTACAATAAGATAAACAGGAAGTAAGGAAAACAAAAGCGGGCGGATAATATCCGCCCCTACGGGTGTCTATGACGTATCGTATCATCGTAACCGCATGAACTTCGCCAAATCCGTAGGGGCGGCAATCTGCCGCCCGCCTCCCCATCCTAAAAGGAATGGGAGGCTATTGATGGAGGTACAGGAGGTTTTTATGAAGGTTTCAATAATCGGGACGGGGCATATCGCTCATTCGATGGCGAGGGCGGTGAAGCTCACGGAGGACGCGGAGCTTTACGCCGCGGCGTCAAGGACGATGGAGGCGGCGGAGAAATTCGCGAAAGAATTTGATATTCCCAAGGCCTATGGCAGCTATGACGAGCTGATCGAGGACCCTGAAGTCGAGCTGGCGTATGTCGCCACGATCCATCCTCTCCACTACGAGCTTTCCAAAAAGCTGCTGGAGCGGGGAAAGAGCGTGCTGTGCGAAAAGCCGATATGCTTAAACCGCGCACAGGCGGAGGATCTGTTCAAAACCGCGAGAGAGCATAACGCCTTTATATGCGAGGCGGTTTGGACCAGATTTTTCCCGTGGGCACGCGAGATAAAAGAGATCATTTCGAGCGGCGTGATAGGAAGCCCCGTGATGCTGCAGTCGAACTTCGGCTCCAAAAAGACGGGTTCTGTTTGGATACACGACCCGAAGCTCGGCGGAGGCGCGCTGCTTGATCTGGGGATCTACAACGTGACCGCGGCGTCGATGCTGCTGGGCGATGATTTTGAGATCGAGTATAGCGCGGGAGCTTTGTCCGACGAGGGCGTCGATAACCACAGCTTGACCGTGATCCGGTACAAAAACGGCGTGACGGGCACTTTGATGTGCTGCACCGACATGTGCACGGATTCAAAGATCACATTGATGTGCGAAAACGGGATTATCGAGATCGCGGGACCGTCGAACTGGAAAAGCGCCAAGGTATATAACGAGAAAAAAGAGCTCATCCGCAAGATCGCTCCAAAGTTTGAATCAGGCTATGTATACGAGCTCGAAGCCTGCATTAAGGCAATAAACGACGGAAAGATCGAGTGCGCGGAAATGCCGCATAACGAGAGCTTGTTCGTGCTGGGCGTTATGGACGAGATGCGCGTCCGCTGGGGAATGAAGTATCCCGGAGAATAAAAACAATAAAACAAGGCGGATCCAAAGTGAAGCGATCCGCCTTGTTTTTGTCTGCTTGTTATGATCTTGCTATGCCTTCGGGGCCTATGTACCTTGACTTGCCATATCCCAGAATAAGCACGAATATGGGCCACAGGAAGAGCATGCCCACGGTGTATCCCGCGCCGTGTCCGTATGACTTCGAGATCTTGTGGTACGAGATTATCGTGAGTACCAGAACGATGATCGCGGATACGAGAAGCAGGAGCGTGTAGAGCATAACGTCGGGGAAGTTTTGGTTCAAAGACGTGAACACGCCGTATACAACAGCGACTATCAGCGAGATCCAGAACCACGATGTTTTCCATGTCAGCTTATACATGACGTATTGGTTGTATAACGGGATTATGCTCTTCCAGCCGGGCTCGCCCGCCTTGGTGAACATTTTCCAGTACGCGATTATTTGGAATATCCACAGAATGACCGCGCACGCGGCTATAAAGCCAAGTACGCTTCCGACAGCTATTCCGCCCAAAGCGTCATTCGAAATGGGTGCCGTAGCAGAATTCATAGTTTTACCTCCTTAATAAATTTGTTGATTAATATTTGTTTGTGATTTTATTGTATCATATTTTTTATTAAAAAACAATATCATTTAAGTTAAAATATTGTGCGCTTTGCGGTCCCTCCGCTTGCTTGTTTTGCCGCGAGCGGCAAAAAGCCCGCCTTGCGGCGGGCGGGTTTTTAGCTTAAAACGCCTTTCAGGTACTCGGCGATCTCGGGGTCTTTGCAGCTTCCGAAGAACAGCTCCGAGAACTTTTCGCCGCTGATTGTCTTTTTCAAAAAGTCTTGGTCGATGTTTTTGAGCACGTACATGATGTCGTGATGCGTGATCTTTTTGACCTCGTCCAGTATCTTCTTGTTGGCCTGCTCGGGCACCGCTCTCTCTTTGGGATAGCCGCCGCCCATCTCGTCGCACAGCAGCTTCTCGAAGGTGTAGTCGAGATTCAGCTCGGCGCCCCAGCCGAAGCCCTGCGCGAACGGCATTGCTATGGCGTTGCCGTTGTTCACCTGGCCGAACAGATACGCGTCCAGCGGGCTTGTAACGTGTCCGCAAAGCACACCGGGGAACGAGTTGAGCGCCAGCATCGCGCCCTCGCCCGTGCCGCAGCCGGTAACCACAAAGTCCGCCGCGCCGGAGTTCAGCAGGATCGCCGCCAGCAGTCCGTTCATAACATACGTGAGCTGCGCCTCGTCGTCAGCGCTGTACATGCCGTAGTTAACGACTTCGTGCCCCATAGGCTCGGCGACCTTCTTAAGCGACGCATAGATCACGCCGTTCTTTGCGGCCTGAGAGTTTTCGTTGATCAAAGCTATTTTCATTTTGATTCGCTCCTTTGTAAAAATTTAAAAAAACTGTTTATTTTTTTTCGCACTTATAGTATAATAATAATTGACCGTTTTGTCAACTTCAAAAATGCAATTACCGGCCGCGCCGCGGACGGTGGTTACTTAAGGAGAAATGCCGTGAAAGGATTAAAATTTTTGCTGTCCTTGATGATCGACAACGTGATCGACATCACCGATAAGGACGATATGAACATCATAAAAAAGAGGCTTGATCAAATCAGGGAGCACGGATTTGACGGAGTCGTGCTGACCTTCGGAAGCGTTGATGAGGGCTTTATTTCGGCGCTCGGCGAGCTGATCGCGAGCTGCGCCGAAAAGAAGCTTGAGGTGTGGCTCGGTCTCGGCGGCGAGCGGCGCGGAGAGAACGCCGCGCCCGCGGCCGGCTCGTGCCGTCTTGCCCTTGGCAACGACGGCGATGTCATTAAGGTCAGGGACCAGGGCCGTCCCTCGCCGTTTTACGAGGTGTGCGCCTGCGAGACGATCGGCGGCGTGTACGAGCGCGTGAAGGAGGGGCTCCCCGGCGAGGCCTTTGAATATATAACCGGCTTTGCCGCCGAGTTCCCGGGATTTTCGGACCTGAGCGGCTCGACCGTGCCCTGGTATGACGAGATAGACGAGGAATTCAGAAACGACTACGGAATGGAAGTCGAGCCGTTTTTAAATGAGCTGTTTTCCGAGGGCGAGCCGTCGAAATTCAAGGACCGCTATTGGCGCAGGATAACCGCCCGATTCAGGGACGCCAGCCTGATGCCCGTCGCCCGTTGGTGCTCGTCTCACGGAAAGAAGCTTTTTATGGCCTCCGACACCGCGCTTTCGCCGATCAACATGATAGAGGAGCGCGGCTCTTATCTGGAGACGGAGGGCTGCGGCGGCGCTTTTATGCCGTCGATAACGGTCAAGACTCCCGACGATGTCAGCGTTTTCGCGGCTTCGGCGGCGTCGGGTCTGGCGCGGCAGCAGGGGAGCGGCGAGGCGGCCGCCTCGGTGTTCGGCGGCGCAGGCTGGGGCCTCTCTCCCGAAAGTTTTGAGGAATGTTTGAGAAAACTGATGGAGTGCGGCATTTCAACGTTTGTGATAAACTCGTGTTATCCGCGTCTTAACCGCGCGGCGATAAGCGCCCGCCGCATATCGTTCCCGGCCCATGTGCCGTGGTCGGCGGCGATACCTGAGATATTCAAAAATTTGAGGCGCCTGGCCGAGATCGAGCAAAAGCGCGCCCACAGGATACTGCTCGTGTGCCCTACGCGCGCCATACAGCGCTGCTACACGCCGGGCGGCGAGAACGGAGAGGCCCTGCGCCTCAGCGAGGCGGTGACCGGCATAAGCGACCGTCTGTTTGAGATGAGCAGACGTTTTGACGTGACCGACGAGAATTTGTTCGAGCGCGACGCGGCGTTTGACGGCTCGGGAGTGAGCATGGGAGAAAAGTCCTACGGGACGCTGCTCGTCACGCCGGGCTGCGCCTTTAACAAAAAGGGCAGGCTCAACGCCGAGAAGGCCAAAGCTGCCGGAACGCGCATACTTCACGATATACCGAAATCAGACACCGAGATAATCCCGCTTGAGCTTATACGCAGCACGCTTAAGGAAATAGTCCCCGTTGCGGTGAACCAGGACAGATGGACCATAACGCTGCCCGAGAGCAACGTTCTCCCGCTCGCTCCCGCCGCGGCCGGCGGAGGCAAAGCGGAGTTCGTTTTTACCGCCTCGGACGACTACGCCGAGAAAACCGACCTGCTCGTGACCGACCCCTGCGGCAGAGTGAGCATAAACGATATACTCGTGAGCCGCGCCGCGGCCGATGAGCGGGGCGCGTACTACGACATAACGAACAATATATTGCCCGGCGAAAACAAAATAGTCGTCGATAACTGCGAAAACACTTTCGCGTTCCTTTTGGGCGATTTCAAGGTCATGCCGACGTACGGCTGGCGCAGCTTTGACTCAAGGCAGGTGCAGACCCGCGACAGCTTTTTCATCCGCCCGTCCGGCATAGAGAGCGAGACCAATCTGGTGCGCTGCGGATATCCCTTCGCGGATAAGCACGCCTCGGCAAAAAAGATAATATATATAGAAGAAAACATAAACAGACCGATCCTCAAGATCGACAGCGGCGGCTCGTCGCTTATCGCCGTGTATTTCGACAACGAGTTTTTGGGCTATGTCTACGGCTCCGGAAACACTCTGCCCACCCCGCCGATGGCGGCTGACGAGCGGCATTTGGTGGAGATCAGGTGCTGTCCGCCCGGGTTTAATCTTTACGGCGACAGAAAATTTATCTTCGGCGACACGGGCCGCGCCGAAAACCCGTCCGTTCCCAATTACCGCGCAGACGAGAACGTAAAGGCCGCCGTGTGGAAAATTCCGAGAGAGATTGAACTAATACGCGAGTTTTAACATGCCGTTTTTCGTCAAATTTACATGTTTACAAAACGGCGCTTATGTGTTATATTATTTACACGATAAACATGAATAGCTGTGATTTGTAAAAAATCAAATACATATTATCGAATTTGAGCATATAAGGGCGGCTTTGGAATGGAACTTAACGAATTTAACAGCATGACGCGTCAAAGCGCGCATATAACAACTCTTGAGCACAGAAACGAGCTGAGCAAAAGAGAAAAATTTATAAGAAGGCTCCTGCTCGGAAGCAGGGATTTTAACCCCAAGATATCGGCCGAGCTGGGGATCAGACTGCAGTCGCGGTATTTTACCGTGATTCTTGTCAGAATAAACCGAGGCGATAATCTGGCGCTGTCCGACATCCCGGACGTTATCTACGCCATACGCAACATAGGCGAAGAGCTTTACGGAGCGTTTTCGGAGTGCTACGGAGCGGAGCTTGAGGCAATGACGGTCGGCTTTTTGCTGAACCACGGCGCTGATACTTCGTTTATCCGCGAGCAGTCGCAGGATCTTAAGCGGCACATTACGGAGCTTTTCGGGCTCAACACCACGCTGTCGTTCTGCACGTTGGGCGGCTGCGGCCCCGAAGGCTGCTCAAAGCTTTACAAAAACGCCCGCACGGCCATGCTCTACAGGCTTTCGTTCAAGCCGTTCTCGATCATAAATTACGACGACACCCTCTCGATGTCCAGGCTCAGCTGCGAGTATCCGTCGCTGCTTGAAAGAGAGATCTTCGAGTGTGTTCGCTCACGCGACGAGAACGCGCTCAAAAGGGCGATCGGCGCTTTTATCGGGACGATCGACAATATGTCGTACGACACTATCGTGCTGCACACCGCGCGGCTGCTGCTGGCGGTAGACGGTATGATGGTTTCCGAAAAAGACGACAGCGAGTTTTTTGACGGCAGCATAATAGAGGCGCTCACGGCGCTTGAGTCGATCGACGATCTGATCGCCTTTGTCGAAAAGCGCTGCAAAAAGGTCATGAAGATCGTTCAGATGTCAAAATCCGACACAAAAAAGGATTTTATCGTGCTGGCCGTTCTCAAATATATAAACGAAAATTATACCGACTCGTCTCTGTCGGTCGAGGTCATCGCGGCAAATGTCAACCGCAGCTCCAATTATATCAGAAGCATATTCAAAAAGAGCCAGGGAATATCCATATCGGAATATCTGACGCGAAAGAGGTTCGATCAGGTATGCAAAATGCTGATCGAGACCAACCTGACCGCCCGCGATATCGGCAAGGAGGTGGGCCTCAATTCGGGAAGCTATTTCTACACGTCGTTCAAAAAGTACACCGGCCTGACTCCCGACGCCTATCGAAAAGCCCACAGAACGCAGAAATTCGAGCTGTAGGGCGCGTAAGCAAAGTTTTTATAAAAAAATTGCAATATTTGAAAAAAACTCTTGCATTTTGTTTTTGAGTGTGCTATAATCTAGATTACTGATGTTTAGCAAACACTGTAATATATTACTATACGCGCGGCGTATAAGGAGGAAGTTTAAATGATAACAGCTTTGGTTATTGTACATGTAATTATCGCCCTGGTGCTCACGGTCATCGTGCTCATGCAGCACGGCAGGCAGCAGGGCTTGTCCGGCGCTATCGCCGGCGGCGCCGAAACATTTTTCGGCAAGAATAAAGGCAGGACGATCGATGCAATGCTCCGCAAATTCACGGCGGTGTTCGCCATTCTGTTCATCCTGTCGTCCATAGTTTTGACATACGTTTCGATACGCCAGGCCAATCTTGACGACGCGGCGGCAGAGGAGAGCAACACCGACGCGAGCCAGACAATGAACGTTACGGTTGACGAAAACGGAAACTTGGTTGACGAGAGCGGCAACATAGTTATGAGCGCCGAGGATATGGCGGCTCAGCAGGCGGAAGCCGAAACCGAAGACGCGGCGGCCGGAGAAGCCGAAGGCGCTGCTGATGAGGCGGCGGGCGCTGCTGACGCGGGCGCAGTTGACGAGGCTGCGGGCGCGGTTGACGAAGCTGCGGGCGCGGCGGCCGATCAGGCAGCAGACGCGGCTCAGCAGGCGGCGGATGCCGGGGCGGCCGAGTAATATCGTATAATAATATTGAACTTAAAGGGTAGGCTTTCCGCCTACCCGTTTTGTTCAAAAACAGAAATTTTTATTTGGGAAGTGATATTCATGAAGGACACAAAGCTTTTTGTGGTTATGCCGTGCTATAACGAGGAGGAAGTGCTGGGCGAGACGTCGTCGCGCATGAGCGGGCTGTTCGCCAAAATGGAGGGCGAGGGTCTTATTTCTCCCGACAGCAAGATCGTTATGGTGGACGACGGCAGCCGCGACAAGACATGGAGCATAATAAGCGGTCTTTGCGACAGCGACAGCGTATTCCGCGGAATAAAGCTGGCCCACAACTCGGGGCATCAGCGCGCTCTGCTGGCGGGGCTTATGACCGTTAAGGACGAGTGCGACTGCGCGGTTTCGATCGACGCGGACCTGCAGGACGATATAAACGCGATCCCCGAAATGGTGAAAAAGTTCGACGGCGGCTGCGACGTGGTGTACGGCGTGCGCAGCAAGCGCGAGACCGACACGTTTTTTAAGCGGTTCACCGCCGAGGGCTACTATAAGTTTTTGTCCGCAATGGACACCGAGGTCGTGTTCAATCATGCCGACTACCGTTTGATGAGCCGAAGGGCGCTGAACGCTCTCGGAGAGTATAAAGAGGCGAATCTCTTCCTGCGCGGCATCGTGCCTTCCATCGGATTTAAAAGCGACAGCGTTTATTACGAGCGCGCCGAGAGATTCGCGGGCGAGAGCAAATATCCGCTCAAAAAAATGCTGGCGCTCGCCTTTGACGGAATAACATCGTTCAGCATCAAGCCGATCAGGATCGTCGGCTGGGTCGGACTGCTCGTGTGCGCCGCCGCCATAGTCGCGGCAATATACACTCTGATCAGCAAATTCTTCGGCGATTCCTCGGGCGGCTGGGCCTCGCTTATGTGCTCTATCTGGTTCCTGGGCGGAGTGCAGCTTGTGTCGATCGGCGTTATAGGCGAGTATATCGGAAAAACCTACAGAGAGACAAAGGCGCGTCCGAGATTCATTGTTGAGGAATATAAAAAGAAGTAAAATATTTCCGATATTATGAAATTTCTATTAATTTTTTATTAATAATATGCCTCTTTGTTGAGAAAACAAGAAAAATGTGTTATAATTATTTCTGTGTTTTACACGGAAATTAATCAGTGATTTTAGAGAGGTGTTTTTGTGAGAAAGACAATTACCGCGGTTCTGCTGATGATCTGCGTGCTGACGTCAAGTCTCGGCGCCTATGCCTACGACCCCAACTGGTGGGCGACCGACACGGTAAAGGGCGCGATGGATTACAGCCTTATCTCCACGGAATACGGCAAAAAGCCTTATACCGACGCCATAAACAGGCTTGATTTTATAAACGTGGCTGTCAATATCTACGCCACGATAACGGCGGAGAATGTGTCGTCAAACGCGTATAATCCGTTTATTGATACCGACAACGCCTTTCCCAATATGGCGTACTACGCGGGCATCATCAGCGGCGACGGCGAGGGCCACTTCTTCCCCGCGAACTTCATAACCCGCGAGGAAATGTGCAAGGTCATAACGAGCACATTGTCGGCGGCGGGCGTTTTGGGTCCGTATTTCCCGTCAAGCGGTGTGTTTGACGATATTCAGGACGCATGGCAGATCGACACGTGGGCCAGAGACTATGTGGCGTTCATGCTTGACAACGATCTGATGGCGGGATATGAGGGCTTGTTCAAGCCGCTTGATTATGTTTCCCGCGAGGAGGCGGCGATCATAGCTTACCGCTGCTTCATAAAATACGGCAGAGATGTGGACGGACAGATACAGTCGGCCCTCAAAGAGGGAACCGACTCTAACGGCAGACGCATTTACACGCTCGAGAAAACCGTAATGCAGAGCAACGGCACGGTGATAGCGCTGCGCAACGCGCCCGACAAGACCCTTGTCACACCCGGCGGAGAGGTCGTTGCCGGAACAGGCGAGCCCGTGGTCGAGACCGATCCTCTGCCCGCTCCGGACGGAACGGGAGGCTTCGCGGCAAGCGGCACGCCGCTCCAGATACCGGACGCGGATGGGCTGTATCAGCTCAAGACGTATTCCGAGACGCTGGCTACCGGCGAGGCGATGGACAAAGAAATGAGAATATTCGGCGACCTGGGTATCAGATACACCACCATGGAGGAAGCCGACGCTCATATGACAGAGGTCACGGTGCCCGTATGGGAGCTGCCCGACGGCGCGACCGAGCTGCAGACCGGATGGAGGACATTCAGGATCAACACGGTATTAAAGGACGACGTGGTTGCGATATTCAACGAGATATACAACTCGCCCACAAAGCCGCCCATCAAGGATGTTGCCGGATACGCGTGGAGAAGCGCGCTTTCGGGCGGAACATTGCCCGAAAACAACTACGGCACGGTCCTTGACATAAACTACAACGAGAACTACTGCGTCTATAAGAGCGGACAGCAGATAGGTACATTCTATGACCCCGAAAACTCGATATTCTCGTTCGCTCCCACCGGCGCGGTCGTTCAGACCTTCGCCAAATACGGATGGCTTTGGGGCGGAAACGCCTGGGTGAGCGGAACTGTCAACTATATGCACTTCACGTATTTGGGCAAATAAACCCCGAGGCGGTTTGACGTTCGCGGAGCGGCGCGCCGACGCGGTTCTCGTCATTGCGGAATTTTGACAACGTTTTATATCGAATTTGCGAGACTGTAATTCAAGGGTTTATTTGCGCTTTGAATTACGGTCTCTTTTGCTTTGGAAATTTTTGCGGGAGGAATAATCATGAAAAAATTTATCGCACTGTTTTTGAGTTTGGCGCTCTGTTTTTCGCCGACGGTTTTCGCGGCGCAGTCCCCGGCTGACGCGGCGGCGGAAAAGCTTCCCGCCTTCCCGGGAGCCGAGGGCGGAGGAATGTGGACGACCGGCGCCAGAGCCGCGGCCGCTCCCGAGATATATCATGTGAATAATTTGGGAGACAGCGGCAAGGGCACTTTCCGCGACGCGGTCTCGAAAGAGAACAGAATTATAGTGTTCGACAAGGCGGGAAAGATCAACCTTAAGTCTTCCGTCAATATCTCAAAAAAGAATCTGACCATACTTGGCCAGACAGCGCCCGGAGACGGGATATGTATCTCGGGCGCTCCGGTCAAGGTCGGCGCCGACAATATAATCATGCGCTACCTCAGGTTCCGCATGGGCGTCTACAGCGAGGCTGAAAAAAAGTACGACGACGACGCGCTGGGCGGCACAAGCAGTACCTCGAACCTGATCGTTGACCACTGCAGCATGAGCTGGTCCACCGACGAGTGCTGCTCGTTCTACGCGATAAAGGATTCCACGATCCAGTGGTGCATCATGACAGAGCCGCTCAACACATCAATACACGTTGAGGACGGAGTGCTGCAGCAGCACGGATACGGCGGCATCTGGGGCGGTGTCAACGTGTCGTACCATCACAATATGGTTTCAAGCGCCAACAGCCGCTTTCCGCGAGTGGGCACAAGCGAGACGGTCAGCTCATACAAGGGCGGCAAGGACACCGCGAGCCTGCTTGATATCCGAAACAACGTGTTTTACAACTGGGGCGGAAATAATTCCTACGGCGGTGAAAACGGCGTGCGCGTGAACCTGGTTTCGAACTATTACAAAGAGGGCCCCGCGAGCAGCAGAATTAATCGATTTTATGAGATGTACGGCGGCAGCAAGGGCGGCAAGTCAAACTGGGGCACCGACATTGCCGTTGACGGAAATTATTACGACTCGTCCGTCGGCAGCTCAAAGGCGGCGGAAATAAACGCGGACAATACCAAGGGCGTCGACAATGGCGGCTGCAAGACCTATAATATAGAAAAATACAACGGAGGGATCACGGGAACAAGCACAAACCATACGCAGTATATTTGGGATTTCCCGATAGGCACACATTCGGCCGAGAAGGCCTTTGAGCTTGTGCTTGAGCACGCGGGCGCGAGCATCAAGCGTGATGCGGTGGACGAGCGCGCGGTGAACGACGCGAGAAACAGGACGGGCGTTATGGGCAGAAACGGAATTATCGACCTGGCGGATCTGAAGGAAATGCCGGATTTAACATACGACGGCGACGCACCCGCGGACACCGACGGCGACGGAATGGCCGATGAGTACGAACTGGAGCGCGGACTTGACATAAACAAAAATGACGCGCTTGATAAAACAAGCGAGGGCTACTTCAATATTGAGGCGTACGCAAATTGGCTGGCCGAGGGCAACGAGCTTGAGCTCCCTCCTCAGCCGACGCCCGATCCCGATCAGCCCACGCCCACACCTTCACCCACGCCCGCTCCCACGCCGATCCCGAGACATAATATAACGGTGGACGAGAACATGAAAAACGGCACGATCGAGATAAACGGCGTTTCAAACAGGACCGTCACATGGGACACCGCGGACCACGAGAGCGAGATAGGCGGCCAAAAGACGTATAACCTGAACGGCGTCGAGGGCAGCGACGGCACGCTGACCGTATACGACGAGGCGACGACCGTTGAGGAGTACGACGGCGTGAAGGTGGCGAGAGCCGACGGCGGCTCAAACGCGGACACCGGGGGCAAGCCGTTCACGGACGGCGAGGAGCCGAGCGGCTCGGTGTTTATGGCGAGCCCCGCGGTCGACGGGACCATGAAAATGGATGTGTTTGTCTACGGCGGCAGCAGCGCCAAAACGGTGCATATTTATGACAATTCGGCCAACAAGGACCTGTACACAAAGGGGATCGCCCAAAGGGGCGTGTATTCCTTTGAGTTCGAGTGCAAAGCGGGGAATAAATATTACGCTTGGATAGACGGCTCAAAGCTGGGGCTAAAGAGCGTGACCGTGACGGGCGGCAGCGGCGCGTCCGCCAAGGTCGGCGAGACCGTGAGCGTCACGACCGTTCCCGCCGTCGGCTTTAAGGCCCATGGTATCTACACGAGACCCGAGACAGAAACGCATATGCTCGCCGAAAACAGCTTTTCGTTCATAATGCCCGACAGCGACGTGGCAGTGGGCGCTGATTTTAAGGACAGTTCCCTGCCGCTGCCCACGCCCGACCCGATTGAAACGCCGAAGCCCGAGCATCTCTATGAGATCAACGGTTACAGTTTCGATGGCGGCGGAAATATCAATATTGACCTGAAATATAACGGAGGCGGAGCGGACAAAGCCAAGCTGATCATAGCGAACTATTCCGAAAGCGGGATCATGACGGAGGCGGCGGTGTTTGACATAACGGGCGCGGACCTATCCGCGGTCGATTATAAAAAGCCCGAAAGCGGAGATATAAGGATATTCATTTGGGAGCCGGACACCATGGAGCCGTTAGCAACGTAGGGACCGGGGAATAGGAACTAGGGACTGGGACTCCTCTTCATATAATGAAGGGGAGCATATTTTTTGTTACAAAATCCCCAAATTTTTGGGGATTTTACTATGTTAAACGTTGACTTTTGACAAATTTTGTGTTAGAATATAAAAGACAATTGTATACTTTATTAATAAGAAAGGAGAAATTAAAAGTGGAGGACAAAAAATCAACATTCAAACCCTATATTCCCGCCGATAAAATCGTGCCGGAATTTACGGTCACATCAATTGTGCTGGGCATTATCCTCGCGGTAGTGTTCGGCGCGGCTAACGCTTACCTCGGCCTTCGCGTGGGCATGACGGTTTCGGCATCGATCCCCGCGGCGGTTATCTCGATGGGCATTATCAGACTTATTCTCAGAAAGAACTCTATTCTTGAGAACAACATGGTCCAGACCATCGGTTCCGCCGGTGAATCGCTGGCGGCGGGCGCGATATTTACTCTGCCCGCTCTGTTCATGTGGGCCGCGGAGGACAGCTCGGTGGCAACGCCCTCGTTCCTGATGATCACGTTCATCGCGATCTGCGGCGGCGTTCTGGGAGTTCTGTTCATGATCCCCCTGCGCACCGCGCTGATCGTTGAGGAGCACGGAGTTCTGCCCTTCCCCGAGGGCACGGCTTGTTCCGAGGTTCTGCTCGCCGGCGAGGAAGGCGGCGACAAATCCAAGCTGGTATTCTCGGGTCTGGGAATCGCGGCGGTTTACAAATTCATCGCCGACGGTCTCTGCCTGTTCCCCAGCGAGGTGGATTGGTCGATCAAGGCGTATCCCGGTTCGGGCATAGGAATGGACGTTCTGCCCGCTCTGGTCGGCGTCGGCTACATATGCGGAGCGAGAGTTTCGTCATACATGCTCGGCGGCGCCGTTTTGGGCTGGTTCGTTATCATGCCGATGCTGGTGCTCGTGGGAGGCGACGCGGTCATGTATCCCGCCGAGGCTCCGTTCAACCAGCTTGACACCTGGGACCTGTGGGGCAGCTTTGTGCGGTACATAGGCGCAGGAGCCGTGGCCGCCGGAGGCATACTGAGCCTCATCAAGTCGCTGCCTCTGATAGTTTCGACGTTTGCAAAGGCGATGAAGGGCTTCGGCCACAGCGGCGGCGTGTCGCGTACCGAACGCACCATATCTCTGCCCGTAGCTATGATAGGCGCTCTTGTTATCGCGATCCTGCTCTGGCTCATCCCGAGCGTTCCGATCAGTCTGCTGGCAGCCGTTATAGTCGTTGTGTTCGGCTTCTTCTTTGCCACCGTTTCGTCAAGAATGGTAGGTCTGGTAGGCTCGTCCAACAACCCCGTTTCGGGTATGGCGATCGCCACGCTGCTGATCTCAACGGTGCTGCTTAAAGCCACGGGCAACACGGGCATTGGCGGCATGACTACAGCGATCTGCATAGGAACCGTTATCTGTATCGTCGCGGCTATGGCGGGCGACACGTCTCAGGACCTCAAGACCGGTTACATAGTCGGCGCGACTCCGTTCTATCAGCAGATAGGCGAGCTCATCGGCGCCGTTGCGGCGGGTCTTGCCATCGCGGGCGTTCTGTATCTGCTCAACGCGGCGTGGAGTTACGGCTCGGCTCAGATCCCCGCGCCTCAGGCGACTCTGATGAAGATGGTAGTTGAGGGCGTTATGGGCGGCAATCTGCCCTGGGGCCTGGTATTCACGGGCGTGTTTATCGCTATCGCCGTTGAGATCGTGGGTATCCCCGTTCTTCCGTTCGCGATCGGACTCTATCTGCCGATACATCTGTCCACGCCTATTATGGTTGGAGGTCTTATCCGTCTCTGGGCAGAAAAGCGCAAGTGCAAGAGCGAGGAGCGCCGCAATGAGATCATCAACGACGGCGTTCTGTTCTCGTCCGGTATGATCGCCGGCGAGGGCCTTGTGGGAATACTGCTCGCGGTATTCGCGGTCGTAGGTCTTGACCTCGACATGGGCGGTATCCTCGGCAACTGGGGAGGCCTCGCGTTCTTTATCGTGCTCTGCGCGATCATGATAAAGTTCATGTTCGGATTTAAGAAAAAAGCTAAATAATTATGGCAAAAAAGAAAAAGGTATCAGCTAATTATTTTGACAGTGTGCCGGTCCGCAGCGCGGACCGGCCCTGGCGCGTGAAGGACGACGGCCTGGTCGAGGTGGATATGGAAAACAAGGGCTTTTATCACAGCATAGCCCAAAAGTTTTTCAAAAAGCCCAGGATCAGCCACATCGCGCTCGATAAGCACGGCAGCGCCGTTTGGAAAAACATCGACGGCGCAAATACCGTTATGGACATAATACGCGTTATGGAGGGCGAGTTCCCGAGCGAGAAGGACCGTATGCTCGATCGGGTAGTGACGTATCTCGCGACCCTTCAGACAAACGGTTTTATAACTATGCGCGGCGCCAAAAAGAAAGGGAAAAAATCATGAGGTTTTTGATCGCGGGATTCGGAATTTTGTTGTTCGCGGCGGCCACGGCTATACTCGTGGTATGGGGCATGCGCAAATCGTATTTTCAGCGCGAGAACCTTTCGAGAATGTTGTTTTCCAAAGCCGCCGACAAGGTTATGCGGTACCTTAAAAACCACGACACTATCTCCGCGTCTCAGATGCGGAAGGTGGTCGACGGCACCGAGGTATCGGAGGCGTTCAGCCGAAACCGCGCGGTCGTTCAAGGCGACAAGGAATTCACGGCGCGGCTGATCGAATTGATGCAAAACGACGGCATGATCGAGCCTACAGAGCCCGGAAAGTCCGTCTACCGCAAAAAACAAAAATAAATAAGAGGTGAATAAAATGCCGGTATTATCGGGAATCGAGCCGACAAAAGTGTTTAAGTATTTCGAGGATATCTGCGCTATTCCCCACGGCTCGGGAAACACGAAGCAAATCAGCGACTACTGCGCGGGTTTTGCAAAGGAGCGCGGCCTCAAATACATTCAGGACGCCACAAACAATGTTGTGATCTTCAAAGACGGCACCGAGGGATATGAGAGCTCGGCGCCTGTTATGATACAGGGACACCTTGACATGGTGTGCGAAAAAGAGGCGGACTGTGATATAGATTTCGAAAAAGACGGCCTGCGGCTGAAGCTTGAAGGCGGAGTTATCTCGGCAGAGGGAACCACTTTGGGCGGCGACGACGGAATAGCCGTGGCGTTCGCACTGGCTATATTGGATTCGAGCGACATTCCGCACCCTCCGCTTGAGGTCGTGCTCACGGTCGACGAGGAGACAGGAATGTTCGGCGCGGCCGATCTCGACTGCTCGCCCCTTAAATCGCGTATCATGCTCAATCTGGATTCCGAGGATGAGGGCGTTCTGCTGGTGAGCTGCGCGGGCGGAGTCAGCGCGGATTGCAGGCTGCCGATCGAGAGGACGGACGCAAGCGGCGTTGAGGCGGCGCTTAAGATAGACGGCCTCACGGGCGGTCATTCGGGCGTTGAGATAAACAAGGAGCGCGCCAATGCCAACCGGCTTATGGGCAGGACCCTTAACGAGCTTTGCGGCGTTTTGGAATACGACGTGATATCGGTGGACGGCGGCCTTAAAGACAACGCCATACCGAGAGCGGCCGAGGCAAAGCTGATCGTGGGCGCCGACGGCGTTTCCGAGCTGAAGGCCTTTGCCGAGAAATGGGATAAGATTTTTAAGAGCGAGTATCGTCTGTCCGACCCCGAGCTTTCGTTTACCGTCGAGATCGGCGGCGAGGGCTCGCACAAGGCGCTCAGCAAGGATTCCAAAAATAGGCTGATCGCCGCGCTGGTCAATATGCCGGGCGGTATTCAGCGCATGAGCCTCGACATTCCGGGTCTGGTGCAGACCTCGCTCAATATGGGCGTGCTTGAGACGGCCAAAGACGAGGCGGTAATGCGCTTCGCGGTCCGCAGCAGTCTGGGCAGCGAGAAAGAAGAACTGGTCGGACGCCTCAAGAACCTGACCGCTCTGTTGGGCGGCACGGTCGAGCTTGTAGGCGACTATCCCGCCTGGGAATACAAGCAGGATTCAAAGCTGCGCGTTTTGATGGTCGATATATTTAAAGAGCAGTACGGCAGAGAGCCGAAGGTCGAGGCGCTCCACGCGGGCGTTGAGTGCGGCCTGTTTGCGGGAAAGCTGCCGGGTCTGGACTGCGTTTCGATGGGACCCGACATGAAGGATATCCACACTCCCAACGAGAGAATGGACGTCGACTCGGTGCAGAGAACGTGGAAATACGTGCTTGAGATATTAAAGCGTCTTAAATAAAAATCATATAAAAACGGCTGAGCGGATAAAAGCTCAGCCGTTTTTATATTTTATAGAGGGTTAGTATATGTTTATTTGTTTGGTCTGCTCGTTCCAGTCTACGGTCATTCCCATGTTTTCCGAGATGAACCGCACCGGTATCAGCGTGCTGTCGCTCACCAGCTCGGGCGCTGCGAGCATTTCGACCGCCTGTCCGTTTACAGTTGCCGTGGTCGAGCCGATCGTCATGGTGATGGTCGTGCCGTCCTTTTCGGCGGCTGCGGTTTGGGCCGCATCGTCCCAGGTGACGTTGGCGCCCAGCGCCTCAAGTATGGCGCGGAAGCCGACCAGAGTGGTGTCGTTCCTCGTCACCGGAGCCACGGGAAAGTTCACGCGGGCGCCGTTTACGAAAACGGTTATCTCTTGATTTTGTCCGCGCCTCATTCCGCCTCTGCCGCCGAACATTCCGAAGGCGGCTGTTCCGACTTGGTTCACTCCGTTTTGCGCGGTGAAGGTCTCGGTCTGCTCACCGCCTGCGTACACCGCGTATTCGGTGCCCGCCTTGAGCTTGTCGGATGAGTAGGCGATTGCCTGATACGCCTTTGAGGGCGCGTATTTCATAATCTCATTGCCCGAGGCCGTCTCGCGGATCGAGATCTCGGTGCCCGCCGGTTGGGAAGCGCTGAGATTTATCGCGGCGTAGGGTTGGTTTTCGCAGGTCGACGGGTTCTGGTTCATGCCCGCCGCCGACGCGCCAATGACCGTGCCGCCGTTTACGGCGAAGGTACCCTCGGAGTCGAGCGCGCCGTTGCCCGCGTTTGTGGGGCCGTCAACGGTTATCTCGCCGCCGTTTATCGTCAGGTTCCCGTTGGAGTCGATGCCGTCTCCGCCCGCGTTCACGTATATTTTTCCGCCGTTTATCGTGATGGCGTGAGCCGCCGCGGTCTCCTCGTCGATCATGCCGAAGCCTCCGCCGCCTCCGCGCATGCCGCCGTGCCGCTGCCCGGGCTCAAAGCTCGGCATTGCGCCGTCCGTGCTTGGCGGCTGCCGGTCGTCGAATTGCGGCTGCTGTCCGCCTTGCATCTGAGGGGGCTGTTGTCCGTCAAACTGCGGCTGTCCGCCTTGCACCTGAGGGGGCTGCTGACCGTCAAATTGCGGCTGCTGTCCGTCAAACTGCTGACGCTGACCGCCCGCGTTCGGGTCAAAGCTGCCCTGCGGCATCATATCGGGGCGCGCGCCGAACTGTCCGCCGTTTGCCGCGTCGGTTGTGCTTTCGTTTCCGGTGTTTATTCCGTCGTCGGCCGCGGTGACGCTAATGTCGCCGCCGTTTATCGTCAGAGTGCCTTTGCTCTCCATGCCCTCGCTCTGCGCCGAGGCGAGGTCCAGCGTTCCGCCGTCAACGACCAGTTCCGCGCCCGCCTTCATCGGCTTGCCCGTCTCGGCTTTCGCGGTTATATTGCCGCCCGATACCCAAAGCTTGTCGTTGGCTTTTATGCCGTGCTCATAGGACGTGATGTTTATATTGCCGTTTTCGATAACCACATCGTCGTCGCCCGCTATGCCGTGCTTAAAGTTTCCTGTTATTGTGAGGGTCCCGTCTCCCTTGATCTCCAGATCGTCGTTTGAAAACAGGGTTCCGTCGGCGTTCTCGTCCGAATATGTCTTGCCGTCGATCAAATAGTTCTCGGTGCCCTCGGTTATGGTGATCAGCGCTTTTTCGGCGTTGTCAAAATATATCGCGGGTCCGTCGCTGTTGGTGATCGATGCGCCGGATAGGCGCAGCTTCACTTTTTCCTCGGAGTTTACGTATATCATGCCGCCGCTCAGGGTGCCGCTAACCTCAAAGTCTCCGCCTTGGGTGATGAAGATATCGCCGTCCTTCACGCTCGCGCCCGTACCGCTTACGGTCATTTTGTCAAGGTCTATTTTTCCGGTGTTGCTTTTCCAGGCCTCGTCGGCATTCGCGGCGCTGCACGCGCTGCAGCCGATGCTCATAATTGCGCAAAGCAATAAAGAAATTATTTTTTTCATAAAAATGCTCCTTTTTAAATCAAATCAGTATTGCTGGGGGCTTGCCGCCGACGATAATATTATGCTCAGATTTCCGTTGCGGCAGCGCAGCTCGTCCAAAAATTCCCGCTCGTCTTGACCGCTGTCCATTGTCACGGTGTAGCACAGCTCGAACAGCGAGCCCAGGTCGGTGGTGTGGATCTTGTCGAGGGTATAGTTTTTGGTGTGCTTTTCGAGTATTTCGTCAAAGGCGCGCTCATAGTTGAGGTCCTCGGGGATCGTGATCTTGAGGTGCTTGCGCACGGTCTTTTTCTCAAACAGTCCCCATTTTTCCGAGGCGATGATAACCAGAGACAGAACAATGACGAAAATCGCGCCGTAGGCGTAAAGCCCCACGCCGCACGCCAGTCCCGCGGCAATGTCGAAAAATATGAACCCGATGTCCTTGGGGTCGCCGGGCGCGCTTCTGAACCTGATTATCGACAAAGTTCCGGCTAAGCTGAACGCGCGGGCTATGTTGCTGCCGATAAACAGAATGATCACCGAAAGGATAACGGGCAGCATCAGCAGCGTTATCGCAAGGCTGCGCTGGTAGTAATCGTCGTGCTGTGTCTTGTAGTAGGTGAACGCGATGACCGCGCCGAAGGCGACGGCTACCGTCATTGTGATAATTGCCGACGTTACCGACAAGTTATCCGAAACGTTCGCGAGTATGTTGTTGAAAATATTGTCCATTTAAAAATTCCTCTCTGTTATGTTATAGTTAAAGCATCGCGGCCGACGCGCGCTTAGCGCGTTTTTTGAGCATGTTTTTGAACTCGGTGCCGTATTTTGAGAACTTGACGCGCTTGATGTCAAACTCGGTCAGCATGTGGGTGAGCCACAGCGGTTTAGCCCTCGCCGTTTTTATCTCCATAAGGTACATATCGTCATCAAGCAGCTTTTTGCCGTAGTCCCCGTCCTCAAGGTGCACGTCGTGCCGCCTTGAGCGGATGTTTTTGTCAAACGATATGCGCAAGTCGGGATTGTCTTTCTCAAAATACGCAATGCGGTCGTAGGCCAGATACACCTTCGGCTCCAGGTCGTACACGTGCAAAAAGTAGTTTATCTCGTCCATGACCTGCTTGTTCATGTATTCGCGCGCCTCGGGCTCCTCTCCGGTCTTCACAAAGTCATACGCCTCGTCAAGCTCGATCATGGTGCGCCGCTTGTTCACAAGGCCTTTGTATTTCTTTTTGATCTCCAGAAATACTTTTGAGGTCATTCCGGGCACGCCGTAGGAGCGCAGCCGCAGCTTTTCTTTGTAGACGGGGCTTTCGAGGGAGTGGCGTATCAGATAATCGTCGCCCGTGTCGTAGTATATATTTGCGATGGTGTACGGCTTGTGTCCCTCGTTGTAGGCGTCAAGCTCCATGTGGCTCTCGATTATCGGGATGACCTTATCGTAGGTCTGCTCGTCGAGCAGATATTTGTGTTCGTATCGGTTGAAAATTTCTATTGCCATGTTTTTGTCCTCCTTGGTAACCGCTGAATAAATACCGCCTTGCGGCTTGGCATATTTAATCAGCGCTTACTTGATGTTACCATTCTAAACGGGTTTCCTTAAAAAAACATTAAAAATTTGAGAGAAATTTTAATGTTTACAATTAGTTAATATTTTTGACAGGGGGAATGTTTTATGGTATTATAATATAAAAGGAGAAATAATTATGAAGGAATCATACAGGACTATCGCGAGGGAGGCTCGGGCGGAGTTTGTCGAGAAGCGCTCGCGGTTCATAGCGACCGCGAGGCCCGTTTCGTCCGAGGCCGAAGCGACGGCTCTGATAGAGGAGCTGCGCAAAAAATACTGGGACGCGACCCACAATGTCTATGCCTATATAATAGAAAACAACAATATCATGCGCTACAGCGACGACGGAGAGCCTTCGGGGACCGCCGGAATGCCCGTTTTGGATATCCTCAAAAAAGAGGGGCTCACCAACCTGGCCGTGGTCGTAACCCGATACTTCGGCGGCATACTGCTGGGAACGGGCGGACTGGTCCACGCGTACTCAAAGAGCGCCAAGCTGGGCGTTGAGGCGGCGGAGCCGATCACGATGGCGCTGTGCCGCGAGACCCGTATGCGCTGCGGATACACCATGCTTGGCAAGGTGCAGAGCGAGCTCAAAGCCCGCGGCCTGGTCTGCGGCGAGCCGATCTACACCGACTCGGTGGAGATCCCGGTGCATATTCCGATATCCGAATTCGAAAAAGTCAAGGCGGATTTTGTCGATCTGACAAACGCCGGGGTGAGCTTTATTGACGGAAATTCAACATTTATGAGAATCGGCGGCTAATATATACGATATTTAAAAAACGCCGCATGATTTGCGGTGTTTTTTTGATCATCAAATAAATTCGGATAATTTTTTTGCTTTTTAAAAGGGTTTTTGAAATTTTTGCCTAATATATTAACGAACGGATAAATCCGCTTTTTGATTTAAGAGCCGATTTTTCGGCTCTGAGACATATAGACAGGAGAGATAATTTTTATGGCAAACACAAAAGGCAGAGAAAACGAGCCGATGTTTGACCCGTCAAAGCTCAATATTATCCCGGTCGATCTGGATAACGAGATGCGCAAGTCATACATCGACTATTCGATGTCGGTTATCGTGGGCAGGGCGCTGCCCGACGTGCGCGACGGTCTCAAGCCGGTGCACAGAAGAATACTGTACGCCATGTACGAGGACGGAATAACGCCGGACAAGCCCTACAAAAAGTGCGCGACCACCGTCGGCAACGTGCTGGGAAGATACCATCCCCACGGCGACGCGTCGGTATACGACGCAATGGTCAGAATGGCGCAGGATTTTTCAATGCGCTATCCCACGATCGACGGACACGGAAATTTCGGCTCGGTTGACGGCGACCCCGCCGCGGCTTACAGATACACCGAGTCCAGAATGGCGAAGCTGTCGCTCCACATGCTGACCGACATCGACAAGGACACGGTCGATTTTATGCCCAATTTTGACGAGAGCCGCGACGAGCCCATCGTGTTGCCCTCGCGCTTTCCGCACCTTTTGGTGAACGGCTCGGACGGCATCGCGGTCGGAATGGCGACCAAGATCCCGCCCCACAACCTGGGCGAGGTCATTGACGGCGTTGTGGCGCTGATCGACAATCCCGACATCACGCTCGACGAGCTGATGGAGTATATCCCCGGTCCCGATTTTCCCACGGGCGCTCAGATCATGGGCAGAGCGGGCATACGCGCGGCGTACGCCACGGGCCGAGGCAAGCTGAAGATCCGCGCCAGGACCGAGATACAGCAGTGGAAGGAAGGCAGAGAGCGCATCGTCGTGACCGAGATACCCTATATGGTAAACAAGGCGCGGCTTATCGAAAAGATCGCCGATCTCGTCCACGAAAAGCGTGTCGAGGGGATATCCGACCTGCGCGACGAGTCGGACAGAGACGGCCTGAGGATAGTGATCGAGCTCAAGCGCGACGTGAACGCGCAGATAGTTCTGAACCAGCTGTTTAAATACACCCAGCTTGAGGACTCGTTCAGCGTTATCATGCTGGCGCTGGTCGACAGGACTTCGCCGAAAGTGCTGTCGCTTAAAGAGGTACTGACGCAGTATCTGGACTTCCAGAAGGAAGTCATCGTCCGCCGCACCAAATTTGACAAAAAGAAGGCTGAGGCGAGAGCACACATACTGGAGGGCCTCAAAAAGGCGCTCGACAATATCGACGAGGTAATAAGCATAATCAGAAACAGCTACAACGACGCGAAGCAGCGCCTGATCGACCGCTTTGAGTTTACCGACGTGCAGGCGCAGGCGATACTCGATATGCGCCTCGCCAGACTGGCGGGCATGGAACGCGAGAAGATCGAGAACGAGCTGCGCGACGTGCTCGCGCTGATCGAGCATCTGACCGAGGTGCTGGGCAGCGAGCAGATGGTGCTTGACATCATAAAAGAGGAGATCACCGCGATAAAAGAAAAATTCGGCGACGAGCGCCGAACCTCGATCGAGCCGGTGGCCGACGATATCGACATCGAGGACCTGATCGAGGAGGAGGACAACGTTATAACCATGACCCATCAGGGCTACATCAAGCGTCTGCCCGCCGACACTTACAAGAGCCAGCACAGAGGCGGCAAGGGCATAATCGGCATGCAGACCAAGGAGGAGGACTTCGTGTCCACCATGTTCATATCCTCCACCCACTCGTATATTCTGTTCTTCACCAACACGGGAAGAATGTTCAGGATCAAGGCCTACCGCATACCCGAAGCCGGCAGACAGGCGAAGGGCACGCCGATAGTCAACCTGCTTGAGCTGCAGCCCGGCGAGACGATCTCGGCTATGATACCGATACGCGAATACAAAAACGGCCTGTATCTGACCATGTGCACCAAAAACGGAACCATCAAAAAGACCGATATCATGGAGTACCAAAACGCGCCCAAGGGCGGAAAGCTGGCGATCAAGCTGACGGAGGGCGACGAGCTGCTGAGAGTGAAGCTGACCGACGGCAATACCGACCTGTTTGTGGGCACCCACTGCGGCAAGATGATACGCTTCAACGAGCGCGACGTGCGCGAGCAGGGCAGAGTTTCTCAGGGCGTGCGCGCGATCAAGCTTGACGACGGCGACTATGTTGTGGGTATGAGCGTTTACCGCGAGGGCGCCAAGATGCTGGTCGTTTCCGAAAACGGCTACGGCAAAAAGACCGAGCTTCCGGAGTACAAAGTCCAGGCCAGAGGCGGAAAGGGCTGCTCCACATACAAGATCACGTCCGACACGGGCCGCATAGCCGGCATAAAGGTCGTGACGCCCGAGGACGATATAGCCCTTGTGACTTCGGACGGAATTATAATCAGGATCGACTCCGAGGACATCAGCACCTACGGCAGAGTGACGCGCGGCGTTAAGCTGATGCGGCTGGGCGACGGCGTTAAGATAACCTCGGTGGCGAGGATAGAAAAGGAACAGGAAGAAGAAAACTCCGATGACAGCGAAAACGCGGAATAAAAGGGGAAGCTTATGAAAAAGGAATTAGTATTTAAATTCGCGGCCGTCTTGACGGCGCTGATGCTCAGCTGCTCGGCGCTGAGCGGCTGCGGCAAGGACAAGGGAACCGCACCGTCCGAGACCTCTGATGAGGGAGACACCACGGTATCAAAATTCGATGCCGACGAAAAAGACAAAAATCGCGAGACCGCGGCGCCCAAAACGTCGGCCGCCACACCCGCGAAGGCGGGAGGCGCCGCGAGCGGTTCGGTCAGAGGAAACGCGGGCGGCTCGGGCACAAACGCCTCGTCCGCCGAGGCTGTGAGCCGATCGGCGCTCAGCGACGCGCGCTCGTTTTTCGAGGCGGGTATGTATGACGATGCGGAGGAGATGCTCGGTTCGGTCAATCCCGACTATCTGACCGACGAGGAGCTTGACACGTATTATCTCATTTCCGACAGTCTGAGCAACAGAGCGGGAGCGCAAAACGACGCGCCAAAGGAGTTTACCGCCGAGGAAGCGATAAGAGCTGCCGAGCAGAGATACGGCGTGAGCATTGACGGAGACCCGTCGGGACTGACGCCGCAGACCGACTCAAGCGGCAGACAGTATTACGCCATGCAGGTGGCGATACAGAGCGAGAACCGCAGAGTCACGATACATGTCTACAGCGACGGAGTGATAGATGAAATATCCGAGGAGCCTTTGGCTTACGGATAAGCCGATAAAAAACCCCGAACCGACAAAATCGGTTCGGGGGATTTTTTTGAGTTTAGTCGAGAAGCTGATCGTACATATCCTGATACTTCTTAGCGGATTCCTTCCATGAGAAGTCCTGCTTCATCGCGTTCTTGACCAGCTTGTTCCACACGTCTTTTTTGCTGAAAATTTCTATGGCATAGCGGATCGTGTGCATCATGTCGTGAGCGGTGTAGGGATAGAAGCTGAATCCGTTGCCCTCGCCGGTGTACTCGTTATAGGGCTGTATCGAGTCTTTGAGGCCGCCCGTTTCGCGCACGATCGGGATAGTGCCGTACGCCAGAGAGATCATCTGGCTCAGGCCGCAGGGCTCAAACATGGACGGCATCAGGAACAGGTCGCAGGCCGCGTATACCTTGTGCGCCAGCTCGTTGCTGAACATGATGTTCGCCGACATTTTCCGGGAATTGCACCAGGCGTTGTGGCGGAACAAGTTCTCGTATTTCGCTTCGCCGGTGCCCACAACTACCAGCTGGATGTCCATATTCATCAGCTCGCCCATGGCCTCGGATATGATATCGAATCCCTTCTGGTCGACCAGGCGCGAGATTATGCCTATCATGACCTTCTCGCCGTCAACGGTGAGACCCAGCTGCTCCTGCAGCTTCATTTTGTTCTCTTTCTTGCGCTTGAGCACCGAGCGCACGTCGAAGTTCTCAAAGATCATCGGGTCGGTCTTGGGATTGTATACCTCGTAGTCTATGCCGTTTAATATGCCGAACAGCGAGCCGCTGCGGGCCGACAGCAGACCGTCGAGCTTTTCGCCGCCCGTGGGGGTCTGGATCTCGTACGCGTATGTGGGGCTGACCGTAGTCACATAGTCGGAATACACAATGCCGCCCTTGAGCAGGTTGGCGCAGCCGTGGAACTCCAGCTTGTCGGAGGTGAAGAAATCCCTGCCGAGCGAGAAGAAGTCGGCCACTATGTCGATCGAATAGATTCCCTGATATCTGAGATTGTGGATAGTGAACACGGTTTTTATTCCCGAGTAGAACTCATCGCGCACATAGTATGCGTTGAGCAGCACGGGCACCATGCCTGTCTGCCAGTCGTGGCAGTGTATAACGTCCGGCTTCCACTCAAGGTGCTTTAAGATCTCAAGCGCCGCCTTGTCAAAGAACGCGAAGCGCTCCAGATCGTTCCACTTATAGAGATAGGGGTCGCCGAAATAATACTCGTTGTCGATAAAATAATATGTCACGCCTTCCTTTTTAAGCTCGAACACGCCGCAGTATTTGCGTCTCCAGCCCAGAGGGATGTAGATGAAGAACTTGAACTCCATCTGCTCTAAGTACTCCTGGGGGATGCAGCCGTATTTCGGAAGAGCCACTCTTACATCGTCGCCCAGCGCCGCGAGAGCTGTGGGAAGCGAGCCCACAACATCGCCGAGACCGCCTGTTTTGGCGAACGGCGCGACCTCGGATGACGCCATAAAAATCTTACTCATATATTACACATCCTTTCATGTGTTGTTGTTCTGGATTTGCGCCGCGCGGCGTTTTTGCCGCGCGGCTCCGAAATTCATAGTTGATCCGCGGGATTAAACGACGATCTCTTTGCCGATAACCAGCGGATAGGTGTCCTGACCGACAAGCTTCTTGCCGCTGCGCAGGATAACGCCCTTATCGAAAATAACGTTTTCAACCAGGCAGTTTTCCATTACCTCGGCGTCCTGCATGATTATCGAGTTCTCGATAACCGCGCCCTTGCCGACATGAACGCCGCGGAACAGCACGCTGTTCCTTACCGTGCCCTCGATCTTGCAGCCGTCGGCGATAAAGGAATTCTCGACCTCGGCGGTCTTTGCATACTTTGTGGGAACGGAGTCCTTGATCTTTGTGAAGATAGGATTGTCGACCGAGAGGCCGAACAGCTCGTCTCTGACCTCTTTGTTCAGCATGTCGATATTAACCTTGTAGAACGACTGGATGCTGTCTATCTTCTTGCGGTAGCCGTTAAACTCATAGGCGCAGACCTTGACCTGATCGTTGAGCACCGCGGGCAGCAGAATGTCCTTGGAGATCTGGTGCTTGCCGTGGGTCGAAGCGTATTCAACAAGCTCCATAAGCGACTCGCGGCGGGTGATGAACATGTGCATATAAGACAGATCCGTCACCTGGTGTCCGGGGTATACGTGCATGTCCGTAACATTGTCACTTTCGTCAACGTTGAGCAGGATGTGCTTTCTCGCCTCTTTGGGGGTCAGGTTCTTTACCTTTGTGCATACAAGCGTAAAGTCCGCCTCGTTTTCAAGATGCGACTCAAGGACCTTGTCAAAGTCTATATTGCAGATCGTGTTGCAGTCCGTAACCAGCACATATTCCTGCTGGCTCTTGTCCAGGAACGACGAGATGCCGGCAAGGCGCTCAATGCCGCCGACAGCCTCAACATCCGACTCGCCGGTGTCCTTGGGCGGCAGTATGTAAAGGCCGTCGTCCTTTCTGTCCATATCCCAATCCTTGCCGGTCCCCAGATGATCCATAAGCGACTGGTAGTTGACCGGAGTGGTTATTCCGACTTTAAGAATACCGGAGTTAACCATGTTGGACAGCATAAAATCTATAATTCTGTATCTTCCGCCAACGGGGACAGCGGCAAGGGAGCGCAGACTGGTGAGCTCGCCCATGCTCGCCTCCGGGTTCTCGGAAAATATTACGCCAAGCATATCATTCTTCATTTATATCACCTCAAATTATATTCTTTTTTAAAATTTGTCAGCTGTTTTCAGCATATGTCGTCGGTTACCATCGAAAGAACCGCGACTTTCTTTTCATTTCCGATCTTTATTCCCGGACCTATAAGTGTGATGTCAGCGCTGCATATCTTTGTGTTGTTGTAATCGCTGTTGGCGTCGTCCGCCGTGCTTCCGATCTCGGCTCCGTCGCCTATGACCGCGTCCGAGCCGATGATCGCCTTGTTGACCGAAGCGCCGCTGTTTACCACGGCCCCGGGCAGCACGATCGAATCTTTAACGGTGGCGCCTTCGCAGATCGTTACTCCCTCAAACAATATGGAGTGTTCCACTCGGCCGTAGATCTCGCAGCCCTCAGTGGTGTAGCTGTTCTTCAGCGAGCCGGTGGCTCCCACGTACTGGGGCGGCTTTATCGGGTTCCTGCTGAATATCTTCCAGGTGTCGTCGTCAAGGTCGCAGCCCGGCTTGTCGTCCAGCAGCTCCATGTTGGCTTCCCAAAGGCTCTGGATCGTTCCGACGTCTTTCCAATAACCGTCGAATCTGTGGGCCATCAGCTTGAGACCGTCGCCCAGCATTGCCGGTATGATATTCTTTCCGAAGTCGTTCTCGGACTCGGGATCGGCCTCGTCGGCCATCAGGTATTTCTTGAGCACATCCCACGAGAAGCAGTAAACGCCCATCGACGCCAGATTGCTCTTGGGGTTCTCGGGCTTTTCCTCAAACTCCACGATCTGCATATTCTCGTCGGTGTTCATGATTCCGAATCTGGGAGCCTCGTCCCAGGGAACCTCGATAACCGCGATGGTGGCGTCGGCATTCGCCTTTTTGTGAGCCGTCAGCATCTTGTTGTAATCCATCTTGTAGATGTGGTCGCCCGAGAGGATAACCACATACTTTGGATTAAACTGCTCCATGAATCCGATGTTCTGATAGATCGCGTTTGCCGTGCCCTTGTACCACTCGCCTTTTTCTGCCGAGGTGTAGGGCGGGAGCACGAACACGCCGCCGTTGGTCCTGTCAAGGTCCCAAGGCTGTCCGTTCGCGATATAGGTGTTAAGCTCCAGGGGCTGATACTGTGTCAGAACACCGACAGTATCAATTCCCGAGTGAGCGCAGTTGCTCAGCGGGAAGTCAATAATTCTGTACTTTCCGCCGAAGGGCACCGCGGGCTTTGCCACGTTCTGTGTAAGTATTCCCAGGCGGCTGCCCTGGCCGCCGGCGAGAATCATAGCAACACATTCTTTTGACCTCATTTTATCTCCTCCTGTTTCGCAATTCCATCTATATATGAAGTAAATCGCTTTAAAATTAATAATTATTTTTCAGATTTGGTTTTTGCCGCGGGCTTTTTGCCCACAACGTTGTCCGTCTTTTTCTTGCGGCGGACGGGCGCGCTGCGTTTTAAATACAGAGCCGTGAGCGGCGGAAGCTCCACGTCGATCGAGTAGTCATAATCGCCGCAGGGGATCTTTTTGGCGCGGTAGGACTTCTTCTTTCCGCTGCCGTCGCCGCCGAATTTCTCGTCGTTTGAGTTTAATACCACGGTGTAGGTGCCGCTTGTCGGAACGCCGACCGTGTAGATCTTGTGAGCCACCGGCGTAAAGTTCAGCACCACCGCGATTGCGTCCTTCTCGTCCTTTGAGAATCTCATGTAGGACAAAACGCTGTTGGCGCTGTCTTGAGCGTTGAGCCACTTAAAGCCCTTCCAGTCGCCCGATTCCCTCTCGATCTCATAGAAGGCGGGGTGCTCCTTATAGAAGTGTCCCAGCGCCGCGGAGTAATCCCACATCTTTCTGTGGGTCTCGTATTCCTCAAGGTTCCAGTCAAGCTGCTCGGCGAAGCGCCACTCGACGAACTGGCCGAACTCGCCGCCCATGAACAGCAGCTTTTTGCCCGGATGGGAATACATAAAGGCGAACAGCAGCCGAAGCTCCGCGAACTTTTCCTCATAGGTGCCCCACATCTTGTCGATCAGGCTGCGCTTTCCGTGGACCACCTCGTCGTGCGACAGCGCGAGGATATAGTTCTCGGCAAAGGCGTACATCATCGGGAATGTCAGCTTGTTGTGGTTGCCGGGCCTGAAATACGGGTCGCACTGCATGTAATCCAGCACGTCGTGCATCCAGCCCATGTTCCACTTGAAGTTAAAGCCCAGACCCCCCTCGTGAGCGGGCGCGGTAACGCCGCCCCAGGCGGTGGATTCCTCGGCGATCATCATAACGTTGGGCAGCCGTTCGAACACCGCCATGTTGAGCTTCTGCAAAAACTCGATGGCCTCAAGGTTCTCCTTGCCGCCGTACTTGTTGGGCAGCCACTCGCCGTCGTTGCGGTTGTAGTCAAGATAGAGCATGCTCGATACTGCGTCTACTCTCAGGCCGTCAAAGTGATATTCGGTCAGCCAGAACAGCGCGTTTGAGATCAGGAACGACCAGATCTCGGTCTTTGTCCAGTCAAACACCAGCGTTCCCCATTCCTTGTGCTCGCCCCGTCTGCTGTCGGGATGCTCGAACAGGCAGTCGCCGTCAAACTTCGCCAGAGCGTAGTCGTCTCTGGGGAAGTGGGCGGGTACCCAGTCCATGATAACGCCTATGCCGTTTTGGTGGCACTGATCTATAAAGTACCTGAGGTCCTCGGGCCTGCCGAAGCGGCTGTTGGCGCTGTAGTAGCCCGTTACCTGATATCCCCACGAGCCGTCAAACGGGAACTCGGTCAGAGGCATGACCTCGATGTGGGTGTATCCCATTTTTTTGATATACGGGATCAGCTCGTCCGCCATCTCCCTGTATGAGAGAAAAGTCCCGTCGTCGTGGGTCTTCCATGACGCGAAGTGCATCTCGTAGATGTTTATCGGCGCGTCGTAGGGCGGGGTCTTGGCGCGTCTGTCGAGCCATTCGGCGTCCTGCCAGTCATACTCAATATCCGTCGTGATCGAGGCGTTCGCGGGACGAACCTCGCTGTAGAAAGCGAAGGGATCGGCCTTCAAGATTATGTCGCCTCTGAAGGTCTCAATGCTGTATTTGTAGCACTGCCCGGGCTCTATGCCCTCCAGAAACACCTCCCAGATGCCGAAGTTCATATGCTTGTACATTCTGCCTTTGTTGCGGTCCCAGCCGTTGCCGTCGCAAACGACCGAAACGCTCTTGGCGTGGGGAGCCCACACGGCGAACAGATAGCCGTCTTTGCCGTCAAACGACTTTCCCCGATGAGCGCCAAGCATGCGGTACGACTCGTAATTCACTCCCTGATTGAACAGGTACATGGGCGCGTCGTCTATATATGTGCCGGCGTCTCTGCTTTTTCCGTTTTTGTAAATATCAATAATATCCATATCCTGTCTCCCTTGTCTTTTTTGTAAATCGGTTTTGGCTTTAAAAATAATTTTGGCGACAATATAAAATATTTCATCGCCCGAGTTCATATTTTATTATATAAATTAACCAATTCCATTTTATCATAGTTGGATTTTTTTGTCTATTTTAATTGCAAAGAAAATTGCACAAAATATACTTTTGGTTTTTGTGGGTATTAACAAGATATGATTCTGTTTTTAAGTTCCCCAATAGTTCCGTGTTCTATTCGGGTAAGAATATGCCTGCGGCGCTTGAGATCATATGCCATAAGATTTGGTCTGTCGGCGGTTATGCGCAGTTCCGCGTCTTTTGACGTCAGGGAGTTTTTATGAAATCTGTAAAGATAAAGCGGCTCTTTGAAATCCGTGTGCATTATGTAAAAAATTTCATTCATGCGCATCCAGTAGTCATAATCCTCGATGCCGAATCTCATCTCGTCGTAGCCGCCTATGAACCTCGCCGCCTTCGCGCGGTACAAAAACGCCGCCCCTACGGTGTTGTTGGGAACGTCGTTGAGCTCGTCCGTGCGGCTCGGCAATATAACGTTTCCGCTCATGGGCGGAAACTCGTACCAGCCGTGGCCGCGGCGGATATTTCCGCTCTCGCCGATTATTCTCATGTTGGCGTAGACCATGGCGGCGCCGGGATTTTTATTAAGCTCCGACACCATGACCTCAAGGCAGTTCGGCAGCATGATATTATCGTGGCTTATCCATGTAAAAAACTCGCCGCTTGCCGCCTCGAATCCCGTGTTTAGAGCGGCGGGCAGCTTTTTGTTGCGCTTTAAGTCGATATATTTTATGTTTCGGTGTTTTTCGGAAAACTCAAGGGCGATCCTTCCGCTCTCGTCGGTCGAGCCGTCGTTTATGATCAGCAGCTCGAATTTCTCGTAGGTCTGGGAAAGAACGGAGCAGACGGCCTCGCGCAGATACTCCGCGCCGTTGAACACGGGCAGCACGACCGAGACCAGTCCGGGCTCTCCGATGTTCTTGAGCTTCGGCAGAACGTCGCCGTAAATTTCGCGGAACTTCTTTTTATATTGCCCGAAATTATTGTCGTTATCCGTTTTTTTGTTTTTCAAGGCACTGAGCCAGCTTGACAAAACCATCTCTTTCACATTCCTTGTAAAAAATTTCCAATTCGTCCGCGCCTTTGCGATCAAGGCGCGCAAGCTCTTTTTCGGCTATTTTTATCCGCTCGCGGGCGTAGGGCAGGTCCCATGCCGAGCGGCTCAGCCCGTCTTGATAAAGTCTCGCGGTCGTCATTATGCCCGCCTCTGTGGTGCGGCGGATATGCTCGCGGGTAAAGCGGCTCCCGTCCACGTCGTGGATCACCGAGCAGCGGGGCTCGAGGCCGATCCTATAGCCCATGTTCTGCGCCTTAAAGCACAGCGCGGTCTCCTCGCCTCCGGCGTAATCGTTTCCCACGCGGCCGTAGCGCTCGTCAAAGCCGCCCGCCCTTTTAAGAAAATCGCGGCGCACCGAAAAGTTCGCCCCGAACGGGAACTCGTACTGGAACCTGGCCTCGCGGTATTTGCCGCCGGGGATGTCAAACTCGCTCCACAGCGCCTCGTGCCCGCTCAGAACAATATCGGGCAGGGGCCGCCGCAGCAGCACCCGTCCGCCGATTATCGCCGCGTCCTTGTGCGCCGAAAACGCGGCGCGGACGTTTTCCAAAAGGTTCGGCGCGGCTATTGCGTCGTCGTCTATGTAGGTCAAAAACGCGCCCTTCGCCGCCGCTCCCGCGTTTCGCGCGCGGCTCAGCCCCGTCTCGGGCACGCTGATTATTTTTGCGCCGCCGAGCTTTTTTAGCGTTTCGCTTTTGAGCTCTCCGCCGCTGCACACGACCGTTATATCATACTCGTTCCGAGGCAGCGTCTGGTTCTCAAGGGAGCGCACGGCGTTTATCAGCTTATCGCTTTTGCCCAGAGTGCACACTATCGCGGAGATCGACCGATCGGGCGCGTCCGACGCTTCGGCCTTCGGCTCCGCGCCGCTTTTCGGCTTGGGCTTCAGGGCTTTAAGCTCGCATACGGCGCGGCGGACGGCTATGTCGGCTCCGCCTCCGCCAAGGGCGCCCGCTATTCCGTTTTTAATTTGAAACAAACGATCACCGCCTTAATTTATTGTTATATCGGCCGGCAGGTTCACCAGCCCGAATATCTCGGCTCCGATCGGCGCTGTCGAGCTGAACTCCGCCGCGCTCTCGATATACTCGTAGTAGGATATCGGGCTTGTGCCGCGGTCCTCAAAGCCGACGGCTATCGCGTACCTGCCCGGAGCGAGCCTGTTTTCAAACCCGAATGTGACGATGTTTTCGCCGCGCTTCAGCTGCTTTTCGGTGCGGAAAACGCACAGGTCGAGGCCGTACGCGTCTTTTATCGAAACGGCTATGCCCGCGCTGCTTAGGTCGGCGTTTTCGGGGGTTTTGACGGAAACAGCTATTTCGCAGCGCCCGCCGATCTCGGCTGCCGAGTCCGCTTTGACATCGGTGATCGAGCCCGGCGCGGAGCCGTATCGGCCGCCGATTCGCGGCTCGCGCGTGTCGGCGCTCTTGCTCGGACGGACGCAGAATTCCATGTATTCCGAGGTGACCCGCGCCACATCTCCGTCGCCGCGGATCATGCCGCGGTCGAGCCATACCGCGCGGGTGCAGAAGCGGCGCGCCGCGTCGGGGTCGTGGGTCACAAAAACTATGGTCTTGCCCCGCTCTTTGAGGCTTTCGAATTTTCGGAAGCATTTGGCGCGGAAGCGTATGTCGCCCACGCCCAGCGCCTCGTCTGCCAGTACTATGTCGGAATCCTGCCACAGCATCACCGAAAAGCCCAGACGCATCAGCATTCCCGATGAGTAGGTCTTTATCGGCATATTTTGAAATTCTTCGGGGATCTCCGCGAATTCCATGATCTTAGGCGCGGCGCGCTTTATCGCGCTTTTTTCAAAGCCGCTTAAGGCGCCGCTTAAATATATGTTTTTCATGCCCGAATACTCGGGGTTGAACCCGATCCCCGGCTCCAGCATGGCGGACACTGTCCCGCTTATTTTGACCGTGCCCGAGTCGGCCACCGAAATCCCCGCCAAAATCCGCAGCAGCGTGGATTTTCCCGAGCCGTTCCGCCCGATTATGCCGACGCACTCTCCGCGCTTTGCCGAAAATGTGATATTGCTCAGCGCGCAAAAGCGGTCGGCCGATCTTTCGGGGCCGAAAACCGCCGCGCCCAGCTTTTTTATCGGGTTTTGGGATCTTGTGTAAAACTTGTTCACGCTGCTTAATTCAATGATATTCATGGCGCTCTCCAAAAATGTCGGGTTTATCTTTTTGTTTATTATACTACATAAAAAACCGCGCCGCAATCCTTAATTTTCTGTTCACATTTTTTTTAAAAACTGTTGACAAATGTCTTAAAATGTGCTATTATAGCTAAAGTTCCGCTTGTCCCAAGCGCGAGAAATCGCTGGTGTAGCTCAATTGGTAGAGCAGCTGATTTGTAATCAGCAGGTCGCGGGTTCGAGTCCCATCACCAGCTCCAAGAGCCTCGGCTCCGATTAATCACTACCTTTTCATGGGTAGTGGTTTTTTGTTTTTGTTCAAAAAATATTTTTTATTGTAAAAATAATTCTTTTGTATATCGGCATTTTTTTGCGTATTATAGCGGCCGCGCTGCGGCACGTTTTTTCGGCGAAGCCGCTGTCGTCACCGTTCGGCGGGTTTTTCCCGTACGCCGCCGTCATGACCGTGCCGACCGCGCGGCGCAGCGCCGACGGGTCGGCCTCGGGCAGAGCGGCTGTGAGCTTTTCGCAAAAGTCGGGCTCGGTCCCGTCGTATCCCCGCATGATGCCCGCGGCGCCCAGAGCGTCGATAAGGCGCGCGAATTCGCCGCGGCAGCCCGCGCGCTTTAAGCGGCGTTTTTTTCTCAGCGCGAGAAATATTGCCGCCGCAAGCAGCGCCGACGGAAGTATTATTTTCACCGCGGTCCTTATCGGCTTTTCCATGCGCTCGAACATCGCGTAGTCCGCGGTCCGGTCTTCGGGTTCCGCCGCCTCGCCGCTTTCGGCGGTCTCTTGTATGTCGGGTTCGTCCTCGCCGCGGTTTTTGGGTATCAGGTTGATATTCAGGCCCGTGCCGCCGCTTTCCTCGATTTTTTCGGGTTCCGAGTAGCCGGGGTAAATTTCTGCCGCGGTCCCTCCGCCCGCTTGCGGCGTCATATCGACCGGCGTCCAGCCGTAATTCCGCAGGAATATTTCCACCCACGCGTGGGCGTTTTTGTCTTTCAGCGCGGCGTTGTATGTGCCGTATTTCTGACGCTCAAAATCCGCGGGCTCGATCATATATCCGGTCACGTACCGCGCCGGAACGCCCAGCATGCGGTACATAAGGGCCGCCGCGGAGGCGTAATGCACGCAGTAGCCCCGCCCGCGGTCAAACAAAAATTCCTCGACCGGGTCGCCGCCGGGCGTTGACCAGCCGGGCGTTTGGGTGTATTCGGTCCGCTCGTTCAGCGTGCTTTTAATAAAGTCGGTGATCTCGGCGAGGCTTTCAAAATCCTTGTCCGCGCACAGCGCGTGTAGCCGCGGCAGACGGTTTTCGGGCACGCGTGTGTATACGTCCTTGGCTTCGGCCGAGTATGCCGCCTGAAGATTCAGGCATTGGTCGCGCTTGCGCTCATACATACGGGGCACGTTGTTCCAGTCGATGCGCATGTCGTCTTTTTCGTAGTATTGAAAGCGGTAGCCGCCGTACACGTATATGGTATCGACTCTGCTGTAGTAGGGCACATAGTAGTTCTTGCCCTCGCTGCTGACATAGCGCACCGACATGGATGCGGGATAAGGGATAGTGTCGTCCAGAGTGTTGAGGTTCATGGTGAAATACAGAGACGAGTAGGTGTTGGTTATGCCCAAAACGCCCCAGCTGTTTTGATATTTGTTTTGTATGTCGTTTAATATCGAGGTGTCGTCGGCCGCCTCCCATTCGCCCTTGTTATATTCTCCGCCCACAAAGCCCTTGAGGTATATCGGCTCCTTCGGATAGCGGGTCACCTGCACGATCAGCTGCTCCCTGTCGGTCAGGTAGTTGTTGAAGCGGCTGACCTTTCCGCCCTGGACCGGATCGGTGCTGCGGCCCGTTTTTTCGGCGATAAATCTGAAAATTCTGCCCTCTGCCGCGTTGGTCAGCCCGCTCAGCCTGTCCGCGCACGGATAAACGAACGCGGATGAGACCGCGATAAGAGCAGCGAGGACCGCGCAGCACAGCGCCGCGGCTTTTGCGCGTCCGCCGCCGTTTGCGCTCAGAGCGCGCGACCCGACGGCCGAAACCGCTATGAGCAGCAGGGCGGGCATGCTTTTTTCGGCGCCCAGCAGTGGAGCGGCGATCGTGAGCAGCGCCGCCGCGAGCGGAAAACTGCCGCCGACGGCGGACTCAAGAGGCGGCAGCGCGGCCGCGATAAGAGGCAGCGCCGCCAGAACAAGCAGCGTCACCGACGGGGGTTCCGCCGCGGGCGCGCCCGTCAGAGCGCCGCTCAGATAGTCAAGCTGCGCCGAGAGGAGCTCGCGGCCGAAGACCGCGGTGAGCAGCACGAGAGCCGCGGCGCAGGCGGATACGATATAAAAATATTTTCGATCGCGGTAAAACAGAAAAGCGAACGCCGCGCACCAGACCGCGGCTGCGGCGAAAGCCGGAGCTTTTTCGAAATACACTCCGGGCAGAGAGCCGAAATACAGAAGCAGACCGAAAATCCCGCACAGCAAAATAAGGGACGCGAACAGCGGGTGTTGATCCCGCGTGTTCTGTTCCGAGCGGCGGGGTATTATTTTTTCGGCCTTTTTCTTATGTTTTCTGTTTTTTATAAATATCACTTCCGGTCGGAGCTTAAATTTCCAAAACGCCGCTCTCGGCGTCAAAGTCGTCCGAGGTGAATTTTTTTATGGTTTTTCCGTCTCGGCTCAGGCGGCAGTCGAGCCCGAGCGAAACGCCGCCGCTCGGCACTTCGGCCGCGCCGAGGGATTTGGGGTCGGTTTGGTAAAGCTCAAGCAGCGCGCCGCGGATATCCTCGCCGTTTCGCGCGGTGATGAGGCGGTTTTCGCCGCTTTTGTAAAATATGCGGACAGCCGCGGCGTTTTTTAAAAGCCCCGCCGCCAGCGCCGACAAAACTTCGTAGAAAAGGCTTGCGCTCCGCGGCTCCGCCGCGTCCGCGCCGCTCATGTCGAGGTACAGCTCGGCGATGATATCCGCTTGCTTTTCGAGCTCCTTGACCCAGAGCTCGCCCGTTTTGGCGCTTCTGTTCCGATGTATCAGCCGCGCCGAGTCGCCGTGCTCGTATTCTCGGATATCTTTTATCTCGGTGTCGGTGCCGCCGCCGAGTCCCGTCCGCTCGGCGAAACCGCTCATGCCGTGCGAGGGCGAAAGGCTTACGTCAAGCTCGCGCTCTTTGGGATACACGGCCGCGCGGCAGACCGCGCCGCATTTTTTGGGGGCGGCGAAAATATTCAGCCAATCGCAGACCCGAAATTTTTCGATTTTAAGCTCGATAAGCCCGCAGCAGGGCGCCTTGATCTCGATCTCTTTTGTTTGCTCCGAGTTCGCGTCCGCGCCGATTTGAAGCTTTATTTTATCGGGTTTTGAGTTAGGGTACGCCGCGGAGATGTCGGCGCGGCATCGTGTGACCGGGAGCCTTCCGCCGTTTTCGCAAATGACGGAAACTGCAGCCTCGCCTCCCGTCTCGGCCGAATATTCGGAGCGCGCGAATCTAACTTCGGTCTTTTTTGCGAGAGCCCGCGACAGTATGAACATCGTCGGAAGCAGCAGGGCCGCGGCCGCGGCGAAAACGAGCAGCGGAGTAAAGCGGTACGCGCCGCCGAGATAAAAGGCCGCGGCGGCAAATATGAGCAGCAATATCTTTTTCATCTATACGCGCGCTCCCATCGGCGGCTTTTTGACCGACGCGGCGATCTCGCCGATCACCTTGTCCTTTTCGGCGCCGCTCGCCGCCGAGCTTAAGCGTATCCTGTGGCGGACCACATAAGGGAACTGCGCGAGCGCGTCGGCGGGCGTCACGAAATCGCGCCCGTCGAGCCATGCCGCCGCCCGCGACATTTTCACAAGCGCGAGGGTCGCTCTGGGGCCCGCTCCATGCTTTATCGCGCAGCTGTCCCGCGTGGCCGTCACCAGGTTAAGGATATATTCATACATTTTATCGCCGATATAGATTTTCCGCACCTCTTTTTGGATAGCCAGCAGCTCATCGCGGCCGAGTATCGGGCTCAGGCTTTTGAGCTTTTCGGCGCTGCCGTCCTCCATCGCCATTTTGAGCTCGCTCTCATAGTCGGGATATCCGATCGTCATCGAGACCATAAAGCGGTCGATCTGCGAGTCGGGGAGATATTGGGTTCCCGCGCTGCCGAAGGGGTTTTGGGTCGCGATAACCAGAAACGGCTCGGGCACGTCGCGGGTCACGCCCTCGGCGGTCACGCGCCGCTCCTCCATGACCTCCAGCAGCGCCGACTGGGTCTTGGGCGAGGTGCGGTTGATCTCGTCGGCAAGCAGCAGGTTGCAGAACACGCTGCCGGGCCGATAGACAAAGTTTCGGTCCTTTGGGTTAAACACCGAGAAGCCGGTCAGGTCGGACGGCATAACGTCGGGCGTGAACTGCACCCGTCGGCACTCAAGGCCGAGGGCTTTTGAAAACGCGACAGCCAGCGTGGTCTTTCCGACTCCGGGAATGTCCTCCAGCATTATGTGGCCGTCCGCCAGAAACGCCAGCAGGATCTCTCGGGTCTTGTCCTTTTTGCCGATTATTATTTTATCCACCGCGTCAAGCGCCGCGAGGCAGCCGTTTTTTAACTCTTTTAGTTCGCTCAAGGCAATACCTCCAATATGTTCGTTCATTAAATCTATTATATAATACCGAGATGTTTCAATCAAGCCGTATTTGTAAATAATTTGATAATTTTATCTTATACCAAAATGTTTCCTGCGCTCGGGCGATGGGTCTCGGTCAGTGCCAAGTTTGCAAAAATTATTAAAAATAAGACGTTATGAAACACGGCTCTCCCCAAAACGGGGAGAGCCGTGTTTTGCGCATTTTTGCCGTTTGTTTTAAAATACCGTAACGGGGTCGGCGAGGGGCTTCATGGTGTCGGCGCCGTCCCAGATCATCAATTTGACGCTTTCGATCTCGGCGTTTTGCGGCACGCTTATCTCTTTGATGATCGCATCGTCTCCGTTTGCAAGATCCGCGCCGGTTATATCCGAGGCGACAAGCGCGCCTTCCGCGTCGTAGAACGCCAGGATGAACGCCGCGTTCATTTCCGAGCCGTCCGTCGGCACGTCATACACATCCTCTATGAAGATGTACGCGGTTATGTCTCCGCTTATCGCGCCCGGGTCGTGCAGCACGTTTTGCTCAGAGTCGGTCAGCAGCACGTCGGCGATCACTTTTGTGTCGGCCGAGCTCAGATCTATATATCCGTCCCATACCGTGATGTCCGCGCTGTCGCAGCTCTTTGTCTTTATTGCCGCGTCGCTTACGGTTATTCCGTATTCGCCTTTCGGCGCCGTCTCTTTCGCTCTGAGGCTGATTTGACACAGTTCGTCGCTCATAATATTTCCGCCGGAATATCTTACCGTTATCTTGCCGTCTGACGCCGAAACAGAAACAGACGAAGCCGCGGCGCCTTTGGGCGGAGTTACCGACTCGTATTCAAACGCGCCGCTGTCATAGTCAACCGTCATGCGGTAATCCGTTATCGTGTTCTCGCCGTACGCGTATATCGGCAGATCAACTGTGCCGCCGGCTCTGCTCGTTGCGTATCCCGGATACAGAAGCACTCTGTCGGGCGGCATTGCGGGCGACAGCGTCGGAGCGGGAGCCGCGTTTTTGACCGTGTAGGCCGCCTCGAGCACTTCGCTGTTCGCCCAGCCTTTCTTTACGGCGATCGCCCTTATCGTCATTTCTCCGCTTATAATTATTCCGCCGCTGTATTTTTTGTAGTTATCGCTTGTCAGCGTGCCGTCGGTCGAGTAGTATATCTCGGCGCCCGACGTTGAGGTCTTGAGGGTCAAAAGCGTTCCCGCCTCGACTTCTCCGGGACTGACGTTTGTCTCGATAGTTTCGACTTCGGCCACCGTAACTCCCTCGGAGCTTACCTCACTGTCAATCATGCCCTGCTTTATCGCTATCGCTTTGATCTGCGCCGAGCTCGTCAGTTTTATCGGCTCTCTGTAGCGCTCAGAGGACGCCGACGGTTCGGCTCCGTCCGTGGTGTAATATATTTCGGCGCCGCTGTCGGCGCAGGTGATGTACACCGTTTTGCCTCCGTAGTATGACGCGGCCTGTATCAGCGGTTTCTCCACCGTTCCCGCGGGAGCTTCGGGCTCTTTCACGGTCACGATAAACTGCGCGGTCTGTCCGTTATACGAAACGGTTATGGTCTGCTCGCCTCCGCTGTTTATGTCATAGCCGTATACGTCATAGTCCGTCACGGGCTCGCTTGTGTAGTTGTTGTATTTCGCCGCGATCTCCATGCCGCTTGTGTCAAGGCTCTCGCCCATGTAGTACAGCGTTTTGTCGGGCGGCGTTGTTATCTCTATTCCGATAAGCGACTTCGCGATCACGTTTATATTGAACTCGGCCTTAAATTCTCCCTGCGTGACTTCTATGGTCTGTTCGCCGAGCCTTGAGGCGTCGTAGCCGGATACTTGGTAGTCGTTCGTCTCCGCAGCCGTTCCGTCGGGGTACACGTTCTCGACCGCAAGTCCCGATATGTCAAGAGGCATTCCCTCGACAATGTCGGTTTTTGTCGGCGGCGTCTTTATCCGTATTCCCGAGGCGGTCAGTGCCGGTATCGTCTGTATCACCGTTCCGTATTCCGAAACGTATTCCAAAGAACCCTCGCTGCTGTAGGTCGGTTCCGCGCGGTTTTCCACGCTCCACACGCTCGCGTCCGAAAGGTTCGGTATCTCGCGCGCGTCGGTCATGTCGCCGCCTATGCAGTATCTTTCGGCCGAGCCGCCCTCTGTCATGGTCGGTTCGTTTGTTATGCTCCACTCGCCGAAGCTGTGGCTTACCGTGAAGTCGTCATACGCGGTGTCCTCGGAGTAGTTCAAGGTCGCGGCGAATACCGCCTTTACCGTATATTCGCCTGCCGTGTCCGGCTTGTACGGAACGTATGTCGAATCGTCGGCGTCCTTTGCCTTGTACGAATATGTCACGTTATCGGTTCCGTTTGTGTCGGAGACCGCTATCGGCTCCGCCGCGGCCGCTCCGCCGCACAGATAGTCGGGCATTGTCACGCTCGTCTCTCCGCTCGCGGGAACTATGTGCGCCGCTGCCGCGAGGGGCGCGTTCTCTTTGGCCGTTTCTGCCGTGTAATATCCCGCGTCGGCGCCGCCTATCGTGATCTCCGAGAGGTTGACCGAGCTGTAATCTCCGGTCTCGGCCGAGGCGAAAGCGCCCTTGGCCGTCATCGTCACATCGTCGCCGCCAGTGTTGCTCGGGGTGAGCATCACGTTTGTGTCCGGTGTTCCGTCGAATACCTTGCTTGCCGCGAATGTCGCGTAATCAAGCGGCTTTTGGGTCATTGTGACCGTCACGGTGTTGCTGCCGCTTCCGGCTAAGTTTATGCTTCCTCCGTAGCTTGCGGTTATTTGGTTTTCTCCTATCTTGAGCCTCTTGTCGGCTTTTGTCTCAAATATCGCGTATCCGTTGTCCTTGAGGCCGTTTGCGTACTTAACGTCGGCCGTGCCCAGCAGAGTGTTTCCGACGTAGAAGTCGATTTTATCCTGTTCCGCGGCAAGGCTCACTCCCGAGCTCGCTCTTGAAACTTGAGCCGCGAGATAGAGCGTGCCGCCGTATACGGCGGTTTTTGCCGCTCCCGCCGTCACGCTTGAAGCGCGCGGCGCTATCGTGATCCTCACGTTCAGCGTCACGGCCTGCGTTCCGTAATCCTCAACGCTCATAAGAGAGAAGTTCGGCGTCTTTTCGACCGCGTTTATCGTCAGCGCGTAGTTTCCGTTGGCCGTGTCCGCGGGCACGATGAGCATATCTCCTTCGATCTCGGCGCCCATGCTGTTGTCGCTCGATATCGTGTATATGAACTTATTCTTCGCGCTGTTTCCGTTTTTATATGACATGTGCTTTGACAGGTCCTCGGTTATTCCGTCGCCGTACACTGCGTTTAAGGTTATTTCCTTGGCTTCGCCGCCGTAGGGAGCGCGGCCGACCGCGTACACCGTCAAGTCATCCGTTATCGGCGTGCTCGCCGTGAATTTATATTGATCGCTGTTTATCGCCCACATATTGAAGATATATCCGTCGTTTGTCGGAGCGGCCGGAGGCGTTACGGTCCTGCCGTAGTTCACATATTTTACGGCGTATTCTTTGTTATTATCGGCCACGAATGTCACTTTCAGGACCTTTTTGGTGATCATGTCCGACAAGATCGGGTGATCGTCCTCGCCTATGGTCTGGCCCCATATCGGAGCCGCGGCTCCGTTTTGGAGCATATGCGCCACCGCGCCGGTCTTGAGCTCGTCGGCGGTTTTCGCTTCGGGCGTTCCCATGCCTCCGAAGCCGACGCCGCGCGGCGCCGAGCCCTCGAGATAGAAGCAGTTGATTATCCTGCTGTCTTCGGTTCCGCTGCCGCCTGCCACGGCGCCCAAGCCGCTCATATCATTTGCGCTCACGCCGCCCATATTCAGGCAGCTCTTTATTACCGATGAGGCGAGCGTGTCCAGATTGGTTTCAAACGATCCGACTATACCGCCGGTCTTGATGCCTGTGCCGCCCGAGACGGTGCAGTAGTTCAGGCAGTTTTCGACGGTTCCGCCCTCCAGAGAGGCGACGATTCCGCCGGTGGCGGAGCTGCCGCTGACTGAGCCCGAGACGGCCAGGTCTTTGACCATTCCGCCTTGAACGTCTCCGAACAGACCCGTATACTCGCCGCCGCTTGCGTAAAGTCCGCTTATCGTGTGTCCGCCGCCGTCAAATATGCCTCTGAACGAGTGGCTTCTGTCGTTTCCGATAGGCGTCCACGCCTGCTTGCCCTCGCCGTATTTTTCCGACAGGTCTATATCGTTTGTAAGTGTGAAATACGCGCCTCTGCCGCCGCCCTCGTTCACGTAATCCCTTACAGATTCAAGGGTCTCAAGGTCGGGTATATCAAACGGAACTTCGGGTGTTCCCTCGCCGCTCAGCGCGGTTTCGGGATTGTTGATAAGCGTCGGCCTTCCGAGTATGTGATTGGTTTTCCACGGGCCGCCGATCTTATTTGCCAGGGTGCTCGCGAAATCGTCCGCGCTCGCCGGGGATATAAGGATCTGAGTTATGATCGGGCTGCCGCTGCCTTTGTTGTTGGCGGAGCTGCCCTCGAGATAATACAGATCCGAGTACGACGCCGCCTCCAGTCCGTACGAACTGCAGCGTATCAATCCGATAGTCGCGCCGAACATATTGCCCGAGGCGCTGACATTGCCGTAGTTATACGCGTGGCTGATGTTCGCGGTCTTTTTTATGGTGGGGGATACCGACGAATTATCGTCCCTCAGTTCGCCGATAATTCCGCCGACATAATTCGAGCCGCCCACGTTTCCGGCGTTATACAAATTGTTGGTCCGTCCCGTGGCAAGTCCGATAACGCCGCCGACGTCTTTGAGGCCCATGACTGCGCCGGTGTTATAAGACTCCGATACAACGTTCTCAAACAATCCCATGTATTTGTGATAGCCCGTAATTCCGCCCGTATAATCGTTTCCGTTTATATTGCCGCTGTTTGAGCATAACGATATGAGCGTCGCCGAGTTGCAGCCGGTGATGCCGCCCACATAGGTGTCGCCGCTTATATCGCCGCTGTTGCGGCAGCCGGTCACGGATAGCGTGGCCTCATCCTGCGTGATTCCCGCGATGCCGCCCGTGTAATTCTTGCCTATAACGTCGTTGTTGTTGGTGCAGTTCTCTATTGTCGACAGATAGTTTTTCAAGGTGCCCGCGATGCCGCCGGTGTTGTCGCCCTTGGCCGAGCTTATCGTGCCTCCGCCCGCGGTGTAGCAGTTTGATATATGTACTTCCCTCCTTATGCTGAGCGGTCTGTCGGCCGCGTTTCCGACGATACCGCCGACGTTCGCGTCGCCGCTGACATTCACGCCTGTGGATAAATAGCTGTTGGATATCGTTCCGCCCATGCTCAGTCCCGCAATGCCGCCGACGTTGGTGCCGCCGCTCACGTCTGCCGAAACGCCGCAGTTCGCTATCGCGGAGATTTCAGAGTCGCCGATAATGCCGCCGACATAGGTCACGCCGCTTACCGGCACGGAAACCTCGCAGTTTGTTACAGCCGCGTCTGTTGTGCCCGCGATGCCGCCTACATGGTCGCCGCTCACCGTGATGCCGTCCTTAGAGAAAACGCTGCAGCCCGACAGCGGCTTGCTGCCGTATTTTCCGACGATACCGCCGACATATGATCCGGCCGCGGTGATGTTCACGCCGCTGCGGCAGTCGGTTATCGAGCCCAGACATTCGCCCGCGATGCCGCCAATATAATCGCCGCGGCAGTTTATCGAACCTGTGAGCGTCAGATTTTTGACCGCTCCGCTCTCGCCTATATGGCTGAACAGACCCTTGTAAGGATCGGTCGTTACTTGGTCGTTTATATAAAATCCGCTTATCGTGTGTCCGTTGCCGTCGAGGGTGCCGTCAAACGCGGTGCTTATGGGAATCCAAGACAGCTTTCCCTCGCCGTATGTTGATGACAGGTCTATATCGGCGGTTATCTTAAAGTGCTCGCCCATGCCTCCGCCGATTTCCTCTATATGCTTGCGGAAACGCTCAAACAACGCGGCGCTGCTGATGATATACGGATCATCCTCGGTGCCTGCTCCCAGGAACATGGACTCGGTATTTTCGCGCAGCTGGGGTCTGCCCAAGGCTGAGTCGGACCACACGCTGCTGTTTAGAGCGTCCGCCAGATTTTTGAAATCATCTTTTTTAAGCGACTGTATGCCGCTTTCATCGCCCTGTATAACGCCGTGGCCGGGTATTCTGTAGTGGGTCGAGTCCTCCAGCCAATAGCAGTTGTTTATCACAGCCGAGGCGGCTCTGATATAGGCGATGCGGCCGAAGTAGATGCCCGTGCCTATGACTGTGTTGTAGAAGTACGAATCCGACAGCTCGGAGCCGCTCTCCATTTCGCCGACCAAGCCGCCCGAGCCGTTGACCATTTGAGGCTTGCCGACGCTGTAGCAGTTCGTTATAACGCCGCCGCTTTTGAGAATGCCCGCGATGCCTCCGCTTTCGCGGGAGGAATCGCTCGAAAAGAACACGTTGGTATAGCAGTTTGTTATCTTTCCCGAGCACTTCGCCGCTATTCCGCCGTTGATCGTTCCGTTGCACCAAGTGGTTCCGTTTACGCTCAGGCCTTCTATCACGGTGTTGCTGCCGACGGTTCCGAACAGGCCCTGGTCGGAGGTGCTTGATTTGTAAATATTGCTGATCGTGTATCCGTTGCCGTCGAAATGTCCGTTATACGGAGTATTATCCGAGCCTATGGGAGTCCATAAAACCTCCTTCGGAGAGCTGCTGTTTCCGTCGTACACCCTTTCGCCGCACAGCAGCGATATATCTATATTTGCGTCAAGACGCGCGTATGTGCCGGAGCAATCGTTGCCGCTGTTGACATAGTCGCGAAAGGCCGCGAGGGAGCGCGCGTTTTTGATAATATACGGGTCGTCCTCTGTTCCGCTGCCGTAAAACGTTTCCGGATTGTTTACAAGCAGCGGCGTATCGAGGAGCGGGCTCTTGCCCCACTCGGAATTAACGTTGTTTTGGTTCAGCGCATTCAATGTTTCCGGCTTCAGGAAGTCCGCGAGCTGCAGCGGTGTGGCAAATGGGTCACGCGGCCGTTTGTCGAGATAGAAACAGTTGATTACCGTTTCCTTGCTTATGTTGGGGCCGTTGGCAACGTTTTTGCTTTCGCCGTATCCGACTAAGTAGTCCTGTAGCACAATAGTGCCGGTATTATAACAGGTTTCAACTCTGCTGTTCTCGTCGAAGTATGATGTTATTCCGGCGGGTTGGCCGTCGTCCGGACGGCAGGATCCGGCAACACTTCCGGTATTGTAACAGTTTTTTATTATTCCGTTATACTTATACCCCGCAATTCCCGCTATCTTGTGGAAGTAACCCCTGACAATCATCATATATCCGCTTCTGACCATGGCGGTATTGTAGCAATTCAATATATTTCCGCCATTGCTTTGTCCTGCGATACCGCCAAAATAGCCATCAGAAGAGTCATTGTTACCGTCGACAGTGCCGAAATTGGCGCAGTTGATTATGTCCGATGTGCTATAGCCGGTAATTCCGCCCACATATCCGCCGGGACGCTTAGAGAGGTAAGCAGTGTAGCTGTAAAGAGAGCAATAGTTTGTACAGTTTTCAATCGTTCCGTAGCTCGATCCCGCTATACCGCCGATATATTTATCCGCCTGGATATATCCTCTTACGGTCAGGTTTTTGACCGAGCCGCCCTCGCCGATACATCCGAACAATCCCTTGTCGTTCGCCGCTTTTTGCGATATGTATATTCCGAGCACGCCGTGTCCCGCGCCGTCGAAATGACCCTTAAAGGGTAGGTCGGGACTGCCGATAGGTGTATGCTGATTTTTGTCGCTGCCTTCAAGATCGACGGAGTTCGTCATCTTGAAATACATGTTTTCGCAGGTGTTGCCGCTGTTAACATAGTCGCGGAACACGATAAACTCATCCCTGTTTGAGATGATATACGGGCTCACCTGCGTGCCCTCGCCCGAAAGTCCGGGTCCCTCCGCCGAAACGCTCAAAGTGAACCCCGGCATAAGCGACACCGTCATAGCGACCGCGAGTAAAATCCCGATCGCCTTTCTTAAACTTTTTTTCATATTAAAAACCTCCTTTATATAGGGTTTATTATTTTCGATTTTTTGCCTCTTTGCCTCGCAAATCCCCGTAGTGGCGGATATCATCCGCCCGCCTGCCTCGCCCCTTGGGGCGAGCCTGACATCCGCCTTCCGTCGGGGTACAAATATCCATATTCTAATCATACATAAAAAATAATATTTTTTAACACTTATGACACGAAACGCGCGTTTTTTGACACGAAAAGTCGGTATGTTGTTTTGGGCAAGTTGCACAAAATTGTAAATAGCGCGCGAGCATACGCGAGTATTTCAAAGAAAACGGCCGAAAACGAGAGCTTATAATTATCTAAATTAATTTTTTGAAAAAAGTGCTTGACAAAGTATCAAACCCGTATTATAATAGCAAGGTACGTTTTGAGAAAGACGCCAAAATTTTGTAAGATAATTAACTATTATATATTTAGGAGGAATTCATTACTATGTCAACATTCATGGCAAAGGCCGATGAAATCGAGAAGAAATGGTACGTTATCAACGCTGCCGGCAAGCCTCTCGGAAGAGTAGCGGCGCAGGCTGCCACGATCCTCAGAGGCAAGCACCGTCCCGAGTATACCCCGGGCGTTGACTGCGGCGAATACGTTATCATAATCAACGCCAAGGACGCTGTCCTCACGGGCAACAAGCTCCAGCAGAAGAAGTGGTACAGACACACGGGCTATATCGGCCACTTAAAAGAGGTGTCCTACAAGGAACTGATGGAAAAGAGACCCGAGAAGGCTATGGAACTCGCCGTGTCGGGCATGATCCCGCACAACACTCTGGGCCGCAAGGCGCTTAAAAAGCTGAGAATTTACGCAGGCGACAGCCACGAGCACGCCGCTCAGACTCCGGTCGAGTGGACGCGCGAGTTTTAAGAAAGGGGACTTAGATAATTATGGCAGATTCAGTACAGTATTACGGAACAGGCAGAAGAAAGAGTTCTGTTGCCAGGGTTAGACTGGTGCCCGGCACAGGCAAGATAACTATAAACAAGAGAGATATCGACGACTATTTCGGTCTTGAGACCCTCAAGGTAGTTGTTCGCCAGCCTCTGGACGCCACCAAGACGCTCGGCAAGTTCGACGTTCTGGTAAACGTTAGCGGCGGCGGCTTCACGGGCCAGGCCGGAGCTATCCGCCACGGCATTTCAAGAGCGCTGCTCGAAGTCGACGAGGAGTTCAGACCCGTCCTCAAGGCGGCCGGATACCTCACCCGCGACCCGAGAATGAAGGAAAGAAAGAAGTACGGACTCAAAGCAGCCCGCCGCGCTCCCCAGTTCTCAAAGAGATAAGAATTGTGCAGAATACTCAAAACCCCGAGGCCTCGCGGTCTTCGGGGTTTTTTGCAAATCTTTCCGCTAAATATTATTGCGGAAGCTCGCGCGGTATTGATTTGGAGAAAGTCCGATCATCCGCTTAAAATACGTCGAAAAATGAGAGCTGCTGTTGAAGCCGCACCGTTCCGATATTTCCGTAAGCGGCAGGTCCGTGCCGAGCAGCAGCTTTTTCGCTTCATTCAGTCTTCGCGTCAGAATATATTGGTGGATGCTTTGCCCGGTGTGCCGCAAAAACAGACGGTTCAGGTGATACTCGTGGTAACCGACCATTTTGGCAAGCTGTTCGTTTTTAATGTCCTGTTTAAAATTTGTGTTGATATAATTAATGATGCTCGACACCGCGCTTATCGAGTTATCCGTTGGCAATGTCCGGCCGCGGACGATGTCGATGAGAATACCCTTCAAAATGCCTCCGGCTTTTTCCCGAAAATATAATTTTTTCAGTTTAAATTCCGTAACGATGTCATTTATCGCGTCCGAATAATTTTTCCCGTTTTTTATATAAATGTGTGAATTTATAAAATCGCAATCGCGCACCTTTTCGTTTTCGCGCTTTAAATCAATAGTTGCTTTTTCAACGGGCACGGGAGGCATCGCGTCGGTCAGATTCGCGTTTTTCTGGGTCAAATCAAAGTTAAACACGATCAGAGCGAGCCCTTCTTCCGATACAATGTCGTATACGCTGTTTTCGCGGCAGAAAAGCAAGGCTCCTTCGGTCAGTATGTGCCTTCGGTCCTCTATAAAAATTTCGCCTCTGCCCGAGAGTATGTAAAAAAGGCGGCAGTCTTTAACAAATACGCTTCGTTTTGCGGAGCGGTAATCAATTTGTTCCGCAAAGCGTATGCAGGGATTGATCTCGCTTAAAGTCATTTTGATTTTCTCCGATCATATGTTTGTTTTATTAAAAAAGTTGTTGGTTTTATGTATTCATCTTAACAGAAAACCGTGTTAAAATCAAGATATATTTTTTGAGGTGATCGCGATGAAATTTATGGTCGGGCTTTCTCAGAGAGATTTCGGCTTTACCGACTGCATTATAGAGAACAAGGCGCATATAGACGAGGTATATTTTTCGTGGGGAGGGATCCCGAACGGAAGAAGCGCGCAGACGGAAGCGGAGGCGTACACGCCGTGGGAGCTTTGGGACATGCAAAGAGCCGCTCTCAAACGGCTTTCCGAACACGGCATATCGCTGAACCTGCTTTTTAACGCCAACTGCTACGGCAGGGACAGTCAATCGAGGGCGTTTTTTAACAAGATCGGAGAAGCGGTCGACTACATCACGCAGAACTACGGCCTGCGCTCGGTGACCACGACTTCACCGCTGATCGCGAAATTCGTCAAAAACAATTTTAAAGAGACAGAGGTGCGGGCTTCGGTCAATATGGAGATCGGGACCGCGCAGGGTATGGAATATCTTGCGGAGTATTTCGACAGCTATTATATTAAACGCGAGCTGAACCGGAATTTTGAAGCGATCAAGGATTTGCGCGATTGGGCGGATGGGAACGGAAAAAAGCTGTATATGCTGGCAAACAGCGGGTGTTTGAACTACTGCTCGGCGCACAATTTTCACGACAATCTTGTATCGCACGAGAGCGAGATCGCGCAGATGGATAACGCCTATGAATTTCGCGGAATTTGCCGCGAGTATCTGGCGGACGCGCGGCATTATGCGGCGCTGATCGAAAACACCAACTTCGTCCGTCCCGAGGATATTTATAAATATGAGGCGTATTTTGACGCGGTGAAGCTGGCGACCAGGGTCCACAAAAATCCGGAAATGGTGCTGAAAAGTTATATTAACGCAAGGTACAGCGGTGATATACTCGGGCTGCTGGAACCGGCACACAGCATTTATCCGTATGTGATCGAAAACGGCGACCCGCTTCGGCTGGTAAAAATAGATACAAATATTTTGGGAGGGTGAAAAATGCTGACAAGCAAAATGATCAAAGAAGCGGCGCTTGCCGCGGGAGCGGACGCCTGCGGCATAGGGCCTATGTCCCGGTTTGACGGCGCTCCGGATGAGATGAATCCGCAGTTTTTGTTTCCGGAAGCGAAGAGCGTTATCGGCTTCGTGTTCCGTATCCCGCGCGGAGTGCAGAGAGGGATCGAAGAGGGAACGCAGTTTTATCAGTATCCGTCTATGGCGTACGGCGGCATCAATGAAATTTTTGCGCCCGCGGTTTTGTATCAGGTGGGAAAAGTGATAGAGGACGAAGGGTACGAGGCGTTTGTTTACCGCAATACCGGCGCGCGCGGCGTTGTGTCGGATATGGACGGCAGCCCCGGCAACACTCTTTCGCCGGAGGAGCAGATAGAGATCAACGAAAACGCCAAGACGTCCACCGCGCATCATCGAAGCGTGCAGTTTACCCGCCCCGCGCGGGAAGGGAGCGTGGCGCCCGATCTGCAGTTTCAGTTCAGACTTGCCGCGGTCGCCTGCGGGCTTGGCGAGATCGGCTGGAGCAAAATGCTGCTTACGCCGGAATTCGGGCCGCTGCAAAGGGTGGCGTTTCTCTTTACGGACGCCGAGCTCGAATATGACGAGATGTATAGCGGCAAGCCGCTGTGCCGCCGCTGCGGAGCCTGCGTGAGAGAGTGTCCCGGCGGATGTATCCCCGCGATCAATTCGGGCAAGACGGTGCGCGTGGATCTGGACGGAAAGATATGCGAGTGGGGCGATATAGACATGTGGCGGTGTTACGCTTTCTATACCCATGCGGGCAGATATTATAATCCGTTCGTCCCCAAGGAGGTCTGGGATAAAAACGAGGGCGGCGCCCTTGATTTGATGGAGGGCGTTACCGACATTGCGAACGAGCAGGAGATCATGAAGGTGTATACCGCCCTGCAAAAATATTTCCCCAGCTGGGTGGGCTATAATATGGCAAAGTGCGGCGGCTGCATACGCGCTTGCGTTTCGATGCTTGAGAAAAAGGGCGGCTGTATGGAAGGCAGATTTAGGGAGCCGCTTCGCACCAAAAAAGCGTGGAAACTGGACAGATAGCGGAGAAAAGCCGAAAAAGCGGATGATTTGAGAGAAAGGGTGACAGGATGCTTACCGCTGAAATGATAAAACAAAAAGCGAGGGAATTGGGCGCGACGGTTTGCGGGATAGGAAAAGTGTATGACGAACCCGACCCGCAGCGTGACCCCCGAATGATCTTGCCGCACGCAAGATGTATCATAGGCTTCGGATTTGCCGTGCCGAAGGGGTTATATAAGGCAATGGAACGAGGAAAGCAGTTTTATACCTATACGACGATAGGAGTAAAGTATGCCGATGAGGAGATGGCGGAAATATTTTTGCTCAAGATCGGCGGAATGATCGAGGACGAGGGTTATGATGCCTGTCTGCAAAAGGCAATTCCGAATTTGAGGGTAAAGGGCGACAAAACCACCAATCCGGAGGTCGTGGACACGTATGAATTGATCTCGGACCCTGTGGAGGAGGGAAAGCCCGCCCCCGATGTCATCATTGACTTCGGCAGGGCAGCAAAGGCCTGCGGACTCGGCGAGACGGGTCTGAACGGAAAGATCATAAACAGGAAATACGGGCCGTTCATGCGGTACTGCTTTATTATCACCGACGCGCCTTTGGACTGCGATGAGGAGTTGAAAGAACGTATTTGCGACAAATGCGGCGAATGTATCAAAGCTTGCCCCGGCAGCGCTGTCAGCGAGATGGGGCTCGATACTTGGCAATGCAGCGTCTACTACAAGGGCGCGCATAAGTCAAATCCGTTTATGACAGAGGATTTTCTGAAAGGAGATCCCGAAAGAGAAAAGATATTAAACGGCGATAAGCGTTTTGACGCGAAATCGGCAAGAGAGATCTACGGCGAGATGAACTTTCTGCCAAACACACAATGGGGCTATTCACCCTGCCTGTGCGGGAGAAAGTGCGATATTGCCTGTTACAGACACATAGTGGGGGAATTGTAAAATGAAAAACAAGATCACGGAGCTCGCAAAGCAAAACGGCGCGGATGTTATCGGATTTGCGCCCGCCGAGCGATTCGAAAAAGACTCTCCGATATTTCAAATTATGCCGGAAACCAAAACCGTGATAGGGTTGGGCTTTCGTATTCTGCGCGGAATTTACCGCGGGATCGAGGAGGGCAGCACCTATTATCAGTATACCACTATGGCGGTTGAAAACATGGAGGAAACAGTCATGCCGATGGCGCAGCTGAAAATCGCGATGATGCTGGAGGAGGCCGGATATATCGCGCTTCCGCAGCGCCGTCACCAGCAGATCATGGCGGAGGAGGACAGCACCAATCCGGAGGTGGCATACGACGCGATACGCAGAGGCAGAACGGCGGAAACGCAGATCGATTTTTTGGATACCGCGGTAAAGTGCGGGCTTGGGGAAAAAGGGTTCCACGGGGCGCTTTTGAATGAGGATCACGGCCCGTTTATCCGGTACTGCTTCGTTTTGACGGACGCAGAATTTGAAGCGACGGAGGAATACGCGCCTCACATCTGTGACGGCTGCGGAGCGTGCAGGGCGGCCTGTCCCGGCAAAGCGATCGACGCGGACGGAAACATCGACCCGTGGCAGTGCGCTGTATATTATAACGGCGCCAACGGAACCAAAAATCCGTTTATGCCGCCGGATGCGTTTGCGGATCTTGATAATCGGCTTGAGATTATCGCGGGAGAAGCGAAGGTCACTCCCGAAACGGCAAAAAAGATTTTGGATAATATTTATTTCTATCCGCCGGCGCAGCACGCCTACCAATGCTCCATATGCGGCAGGGCGTGCGATACGGCATGTTACGCCCATCTGGAGGAAAAAGGCGTATTGAAAAAGAAGTATAAAACGCCTTTCCGCAAGCGGGAGGATTGGAAATTCAGCCTGAATGATTTTAAATAAGTTTTATGAATGAACGCCAAAACCCCGAAGCCGCAAGGCTTTCGGGGTTTTTGTATATGTTATTTTATCTGTGCGGGCTTACGGATTTTTACAGCTTTTAACTCAAAATAAATAACTTTATAGGGTTAAATTGATACATTTTAACGCAACATATACAGAGAAATAAAATTGACTTTTTGAAAGTTTTTTCTCATTTGAGAAAAAACTATTGACAAATTCAATTTTTTGTGTTAATGTAGAAAAAAGATGCGTGAGGGGGTGTGAAAATGATCCCGCGAATAGAATATTTAGATAATTTAACGGCGCTGAAAGATAAACGGGTCATCAAGGTTATTACGGGCGTCAGAAGATGCGGCAAATCTACCTTGTTTGAGTTGTATATTGACCGATTAAGGCAGACGGGCGTGGAGGATAATCAAATTATATCGGTCAACCTTGAAGAACTTGAAAATGCCGAGCTGCTTAATTATAAAGCGTTATATCGCTATATTTCCGCAAAGCTGGTTCCCGATAAAATGAATTACATTTTTATTGACGAAGTTCAAAAATGCAGAGAATTTGAAAAAGCGGTCGACAGTCTTTTTGTGAAGAAGAACTGCGACGTCTATATTACGGGTTCAAACGCTTATTTGCTGTCGGGAGAGCTGGCGACATTGCTTTCCGGAAGATACATTCAAATCGATATGCTGCCGTTTTCTTTTAAGGAATACTTTGAGGCGGTAAAAGAAAGCGGCAAAAGCAAAAGAGAGATCTTTGACAGATATTTAAGATACGGATCGTTCCCCTATGTCGCCTATCTGGATAATAACGAAAAGATCATAGATCAGTATATTGAAGGTATTTACAGCACCATTCTTTTAAAAGATGTTGCCGCAAGGGAAAAAATAAATGATGTATCCGTACTCGAAAATATATTAAAAACCGTTGCGTCAAGTATAGGAAGCCCCATATCAACAAAGAAGATAAGCGACACGCTGATATCAAGCGGCAGAAAAATCTCGACTAATACGGTTGAAACATATTTAAGAGCGTTGACGGACAGCTATATTCTTTACAACGCGGCAAGATACGATATAAAGGGCAGACAATTTCTAAAGACTCTCGGTAAATATTATTTTGTGGACACCGGGATAAGAAATCATATCGTGAGCCAATCGGCAAGGGATTTGGGGCACCTTCTTGAAAACGTGGTTTATCTTGAGCTTTTAAGAAGGAAAAACAGGGTTAATATCGGTAAGTTAGCGGAAAAAGAAGTGGACTTTGTCGCGACCGATATGAACGAGGCGGAATATTATCAGGTTTCCGCGAGCGTGCTTGACGAAAAGACCTTAGAGCGGGAACTGGCGCCGTTGCAAGAAATAAAGGATAACTATCCCAAAACACTATTAACTCTTGATGATATAGGCAGCGGGGTAAATTACGAGGGTATAAAACAGATAAATTTAATTGACTGGCTGCTTGAATAATTTTTAGGAAGTATACGGATATATGATGATATTATTGCCATAAGATAAAAATTGCAAATCAAGGCGCTTCCGTTTTTCGGGGGCGTCTTTTTCTGCGGAGGTGGAGATCTTAGGTTGACGGGGATCTGTTTGTGTGGTACAATGTTTTTTGCTTAAAATCGGCAACTTGGTTTTGTGTATAAAGGGGAGTTATTATGAAACGACACATTTATTTCGCGGCGGGCGTCGGAGCGGGGATACCTATTTTCCTCGGCTATCTCGCGGTATCGTTCACGTTCGGGATCATGGCGAAAAACTGCGGGCTGTCGGTTTTCCAGGCGGTTGTGCTTTCCGCCTCGAATCTGACCAGCGCGGGGCAGTTTTCGGGCCTCACGCTTATAACCGCCGGCGTGCCGCTCGCGGAGATGGCGGCCACGCAGTTTGTGATTAATTTGAGATATTGCCTGATGTCCTGCTCGCTGTCGCAGAAAATAGATGAAAAAACGCCGTTTTTCCACAGGTTTTTTATGGCTTACGGCGTGACGGACGAGATATTCGGCGTTTCGGTCAGCCGTGAGGGACGGCTCAGCCCGTTTTATTTTTACGGGCTGGTCGCGATCTCTGCGCTCGGCTGGGTCGGAGGCACCTTTTTGGGCGTGGTGTCGGGCGGATTGCTGCCCGCGCGGATCGTCAGCGCGCTGAGCATCGCTCTTTACGGGATGTTTATCGCGATCATCATCCCGCCCGCCCGCGACAGCAAGGTCGTGGCCGGGATAGTCGTGATCTCGATGCTGCTGAGCCTGCTGTTCGCCGCGGCTCCGCTGCTTAAAGAGATATCGTCGGGATTTCGTATAATTATTTTGACAGTCGTTATTTCGGGCGCCGCCGCGTTTTTCTTTCCGATCGCGGACGACGAAAGCGGCGGACAACAGGGGGAGTTATCATGAAGCCGAGCGTTTACACATACATCGCGGTGATGGCGGCCGTCACTTATCTGATACGTCTTTTGCCGCTGACGCTTATCCGCAGAGAAATAAAGAATAAATTTATCCGCTCGTTTTTATATTACGTGCCGTTTGTGACGCTGTCGGTCATGGTGTTTCCCGCGATCCTGAGCGCCGCGTCAAGCAAATGCGCCTCGGCGGCAGGATTCGCGGCGGCGCTTATTTTGGCGTACTGCCGAAAGAGCCTTATAACCGTGGCGCTGTGCGCAAGCGCGGTGGTGTTCCTGATCGAGCTTCTGCCGGTGGCATGATATAAAAATCGCGAAAAATTGTAAAATTTTTGTTGAATTTTATTTTGAAACAGTATATAATTAAATCAGCAAAAAAATCAATTCGGCCTATACAGTCGGCGGATTATGAAATTACGGCATGAAAGGAGTTTGCTATGGGAGGAATATTCGGTGTAACTTCAAAAAAAGACTGTGTGCTTGATTTGTTTTTCGGGATCGATTATCATTCACATCTGGGCACAAAGAGAGGCGGAATGGTTGTGCACGGCGACAAGGGCTTTGACCGCGCCATTCACAACATCGAAAACTCGCCGTTCAGAACGAAATTTGAGAGCGACGTTGAAAAGATGAAGGGTACGTCCGGCATAGGCTGCATTTCGGACAACGAACCGCAGCCGCTTATCGTGCGCTCGCATCTGGGCAGCTTCGCGATAACCACGGTCGGCAGGATAAACAATATGGACGAGCTTGTGGAAAAGGCGTACAAAAAAGGCGTGACGCACTTTCTTGAGATGAGCGGCGGCAGCGTCAACCAGACCGAGCTTGTGGCGGCGATCGTCAATCAGGCCGACAGCATAGTTGACGGAATAAAGCTGGCGCAGAAGCTCATCGACGGCTCGATGTCTATGCTTATTCTCACGGCCGACGGCATCTACGCCGCCCGCGACAGACTGGGCAGAACGCCGATAGTTATCGGCAAAAAGGAAGGCGCGATGTGCGCCTCGTTCGAGAGCTTCGCCTATCTGAATCTGGGATATAACACATATAAGGAGCTTGGGCCCGGCGAGATCATGTTCGTGACGCCCGAGAGCGCCGAGACGGTGGCGCCTCCGGGGGATGAGATGAAGATCTGCTCGTTCCTCTGGGTCTACTACGGTTATCCGCCTTCGACATACGAGGGCGTCAACGTTGAGCGGATGCGCTACAACTGCGGCCACAAGCTGGCGGAGCGCGACAATGTGAAGCCCGATATGGTGGCGGGTGTTCCCGACTCGGGCACGGCGCACGCCATAGGCTACGCCAACAAGTCCGGCATACCGTTTTCGCGGCCGTTTATCAAATACACCCCCACCTGGCCGCGCTCGTTTATGCCGCCCAATCAGGCGCAGCGCGACGTGATAGCCAAGATGAAGCTGATACCGGTCAAGGAGCTGATACACGACAAGAGCCTGCTTTTGATCGACGACTCGATCGTTCGCGGAACGCAGCTTCGGGAGACCACGGAGTTTTTGTACAACAGCGGCGCGACCGAGGTGCATATCAGGCCCGCCTGCCCGCCGATCATGTTCGGCTGCAAATATTTGAATTTCTCACGCTCAAAGTCGGAGCTCGATCTTATCGCGCGCCGCACAATAAGAAAGCGCGAGGGCGATAATGTGCCCGACGAGGTTCTTGCGGATTACGCGGACCCCGAAAGCCGGAACTATAAGGAAATGGTCGACGAGATGTGCAAGGAGCAGAATTTCACGTCGCTGATGTACAACAGGCTTGACGACATGATAGACGCGATCGGCCTGCCCGAGTGCAGGCTCTGCACATATTGCTGGAATGGAAAAGAGTAATATATTAAAAAACAGGGCGGCATTTTGCCGTCCTGCTTGTTAAGGAGGCGGACGATCATGCGGAATATTTCAAGGCGATACGGAATTTTCAGAGCCGCGCTGTGCGTTTTTCTTGCGTTGGCAATGCTTCTGCCCGCCGCAAACGTTCGAGCCGAGGGAGCAAGCGTCACATGGAGCGCGGATATACTGCCCGAGGGTCCGCTTGAGGTCTCGATAAGCGGAGCGGAGGACGGCTGCACGGCGTTCCTTGCGGTTTATGACGGAGACAGCGTCGAATCGATCGAAAGCGCCGCCGTATCGGGCGGCGCCGCGTCGCTCAGCGCCGACGTCAGCTCGTTTGCCGACAGAGCAAAGGTTTACATATCCGAACAAAGCGAGCTGCCGCTCGAAAACGAGGCGATCGCCGAGTTGACCGCGGGCGCGGTTTACCGCGGCTTCGGCGGAAGGTACCAGCATATTTTTGTCGGCGGGCATAAGATAAGAGAAGAAAAGCTTGGCGATGACGAGGGCTTGATCGTGGTCGACGATTCGGAGCGGGACGACATGAGCGACATGTTCCTTCCAAGAGACATGGGCGACGGCAGTTATGCCTTTGAGCCGCGAAGCTCCAACCAATCCTATATGAAGGAAGAGATGGTCGAGGTATACGATCCGGACTACGATACGTGGGAATGGGAGAAAAAGACAGTCGAGGCATGGCGCGGCTTCACCCGCAGGATCGCGGCAGCCGAAGAGGGAGTCGAGCTTCCTTCCACGCTCTATAAATTTGACAACATTGATATGAGTGCCGACAAGACTTTTGACGGCATGAATGACGACACCCAGCACTGGTTCCGCGAAAAAAGCGAGAACTACACGCCGCAAAAGCCGTCGTATTATCTGAGAAGTTATTTGAACGGGCTTTATATGGGCCTGTCAGAGGACGGCAGGGTGATAGCAGTCGATGAGGCGGACAGAGCAGAGGTCACATTTGAGGCGCTGAACGACGAGAGCCCGCTTTATAAGCTTTCGAAAACCGAGGCCTACGCGCTTCTCACCGACGCGCAGCGCGAGCGCATCGAAAAGGTTTACGAGTCGGTGGCGGGTGACGCCTTTGAGCGCAACGGCACAGCGGTGGCGGAAAACACGTCGCCGAGAGGGCGCCTTGATAATATTTACAAAAATAACAAAAACCCGACCGAGGAACAGGTTAGACAGGCTCTGGCAAACTATACCTCTATGTCGCAGGGATACGTTGTTGACCATCCCACTTCAAACTATGAAGTCAGTTGGGACCTGCCCGGGACCCAAGGCGTCACCGTGCAGCGGAGCGAACGCTCGGGAACATACGGTTATCCGAACTGGTACAACTTCACAAGGACGAGCAAAACATTTAAGATATACGATCTCAATATATACGGCGCGGACGGCGGATTTCAGCAGAATATAGAGATGTGGGTGCAGCAGGGCGGTTCGGGAAAAACATGCGGCGCCAACGCCGACGCCTTCGAGCAGATAGTGACAAAAATACCGCTCGTTTACCGCAAGGATATCACGACCATAATGATTGAGGAAGAAAGCGATAACTCATACTACAGCGCGGGCCCGCATCTGTATATACGGCTTAGCCATCCAAACGGAGCGGGATCGATCCTGAATTATATGATTCACGAGATGGGCCACAGCCTGGATGCGCGCAGAGGCGGAGGCAGCCGCAACTGGTCCGCGACCGCCGGATATTGGGATGCTGCGCGGCACGCCGATATGTTTGCGATATCAAAATACGGCGCGTCGGAAAGCGTCGTTTATAACTCGGAGGATTTCGCCGAGTTCTGCCGATACTACTTCACGTGCTGCGGAAATGCCGATCGGCAGCGGGCGCTGCAGATCCTTTGCCCAAACCGCTATGAGCTGTTCAGTCAGGTGAGGAAAGAGAATCTGGACGGCTTTTCGCTCTGGGAGGACGGTATCGTGCCGCCCGATTCAACTCCGAAGCCGAAATACTTTATACCCGAAAAGCTTGATTTTGAGGGCGGCAGCGTGACATTTGACAAGACCGAGGCCGAGGAAGGCGAGGATGTCACATTGACGGTTACGCCGCCCGAGGGTTACGAGCTTGGTACTCTTGATGTCGGCGGCGAGACGGTTCTCGGCGGCGGCTCCGAAAATACGTATACATTTAAAATGCCGGATAATGACATTGACGAAAAGTATATCACGGCTTGCTTTGATGAGATCGAAGGAAAGCTTGATGTTGATCCGGTTTGCGATTTCGCGGGCGCGTCTGAGCTTAAAACGTTGTTTGACGGAATCATAAATACTCGCGCTATCGAAAACGGAGCGGATATTTCGGCAGGAGTGACTCTCGATGCGGGAGAGAATGACGAGTTTTATCCGTCAAAAATCATATTGTATTCGAAGTATATGCAAAACGACAAAGCGGCGTTTGAAATATGCGCCTCTAACAGTCTTGAGGAATTGGATAATTCGGTTGTCTATACTTCCGAGAAGGGTGTCTCCGAAGATGCCGCGGTCAAAAGATTTGTTTACACAGCCGATGACACGGTAAAAAATATCGGCCGCAGATATATCAAGATAAAGGGCGGAGAAAACGCGGCTCTTTCCGAGATAAAGATCTACGCCGAAAAGCGCAGGCTGCCCGCCGTTCTGAGCTTCGACGAAAAATATCAAAACGGAACGAAGCTCTTTTCGGGCAGACCCAACACCATAGAGGGCGCATGCCTGAGAGCCGGGATTGTGAAGTTCGCTCTCGCGGACGCGCAAGGAACGGTCGTGCAGGAAAAGACCGTTGATCTGAGCGGCAAGAACGAATGGTCGGTGACATTTGACCCGATCGAAGATGAGGGCGAATATATTATCACAGTTTCGGAAAACGAAACAGAGTATGCCGAAATCACCGTTATATTCGCGGATATGCCGATCATGGAGATCGGAGACGCGGCGTATTCGGACGGAGTTATAACCCTGCCTGTGGCTGTTTTCGCGGAGGGCGTCAGCGAGGATATCAATATTTTCGCGGCCGAGTATGTCGATGATGCGCTTATTAACTTGGCGCATACCCGCGAGACCGTCACCGAGAGCCGTGACATAACACTCGACTATATTCGGTCGGACGGAAACTCCGAATTGAAATTGTTTGTGTGGAGCGACGAGCAGGCGCCTTACCGCGGGGCGCAGACCCTATATTAGGGTGATTTCTTAAAACGCGGCCCGGGAAGATCCGTATAAATTTTGTGCATTTTTGCCTTTGAAAAACAAACGGTCATGTGCTAAAATATAGTAGTCGAGTGGCGTACAGCGCGTAAATCCGGATGGATTTGCGCGCTGTTTCTTTTATAATAAGCGCCGCTCAAAAAAGCAGGAAAGGAATGTCAAAATGAAGGAATCAAACTCGTATTTGGGAGAGGAAAAAGTCGGAGTTTTAATGAGAAAGTACGCGGTGCCCTGCATCATATCGCTGCTTGTCGCCGCGCTGTATAACATCGTGGATCAGATATTTATCGCCAATGCCGATTATCTGGGCTCTTACGGAAACGCGGCCAACACGGTGGTGTTCCCGTTGACGGTCATAGCGCTCGCGGTCGCGGTCATGATAGGCGACGGCTGCTGCGCCTTTGTGAGTCTCTGCCTCGGCGGAGGCAACATGAACGACGCGGAAAAGAGCGTGGGCACTTCGGTCGTGCTGTCGGTTTTAAGCGGCGTCGCGCTGTGCGCGGTGTATCTGCTGCTTAAGGAGCAAATAGTTACGGTGTTCGGGGGAACGGTCAACAGCGAGACCTTTGAGTATTCAAAGGAGTACTTCTTTTATATCACGCTCGGAATACCGTTTTATGTGTTCGGCCAAGCGATGAATCCCGTTATCCGCTCGGACGGCAGCCCGAAGTTCGCGATGGCGTCGACCTTGGCGGGAGCGGCGGTGAACATCGTGCTCGACCCGATATTTATATTCGCGTTTAAATGGGGAATGACGGGCGCGGCCGCCGCCACGGTCGCGGGGCAGATCGTGACCGCGGCTCTGGCGGTTTGGTACCTTAGAAGGACAAAAACCGTCAGCCTCAAAAAGTCGAGCTTCAGGCCGAGCGGCGAAATAATCGCCAAGATCATACCCCTCGGCATATGCAGCTTTTTGTCGCAGATCTCGCTGGTGGCGGCCATGGCGGCGATAAACAACATGATAAGAAAATACGGCGCCGTCGATCCGGTCTTCTCGCAGGAGCAGTACGCCCAGATACCTATGGCGGTCGTGGGAATAGTTATGAAATTTTTCCAGATCGTGATCTCGATCGTCGTGGGTATGGCGGCGGGCTGTATCCCGATCGTGGGCTTCAATATGGGAGCCGGGCTCAAAGGCAGAGTGAAAAAGCTGTTCACCATGCTGCTTGTGTGCGAGGCGCTGGCGGGCGCCGCTGCTCTGGCTCTGGCCGAGCTCTGCCCGCGGCAGCTGATAGCGGTGTTCGGAGCCGCCAATGAAAGCGCGTATTACGCCGAATTCGCGGTAAAGGCGTTCAGGGTGTATCTGTGCATGATGATCTTCGCCTGCGTCAACAAGGCGGCCTTCATATTTCTTCAGGCGATGGGCAGGGCCGCCGCTTCCACAATGCTGTCCATGGTCAGGGAGATAGTGTTCGGCGTGGGCTTCGCGCTCGTGCTGCCGAGGTTCTTCGGACTGGACGGAGTGCTTTACTCGATGCCCGTCTCGGATATATTGACGTTTTTGATATCCGCCTCGGTGATAATCTCAACATATCGTATGCTGTCCCCCGAGGTGCGAGGCACACGCGGGCGGGTAATATCCGCGCTGTAAATTTTGTTTATTACAAAAAAGCAGGCGCCGCATGCGGAATTTTTCCGTGCGCGGCGCTCTGCTATAAGAGAAATTTTAATATTGGAGAGGTTTTTGCTTTTACGATATTAATATAACATATTCGGACTGCCAAAAATTGTACATGTAAAATATTTTTATAAAATTTTTATGATTGAATAAAGCCCCGACCTGTGATATAATTATTTTATTATAAACAGCGAGGTGGAAAAATGGACAGCGGGCGTTTTGAAAAGCAGTTAAATTTTATACTTGAGGCGGACAAGGAAAAGTCGGTATTCCGTCAGACCCATTTGTCGGACGGCTCGCGCCGCGAGAACGACGCGGAGCACGCGTGGCACATGGCGATGATGATATATCTGCTAAAAGAATATTCAAACGAGGAGATAGACCCGGCAAAGGCAATGATGACGGCGCTGATCCACGATATCGTGGAGATCGACGCGGGCGACACTTACGCCTATGACGAGGAAAATTTAAAGACCCAAAAGGAGCGCGAGGCCAAAGCCGCGGAGCGGATATTCGGGCTGCTGCCCGAGGATCAGGCGAGGGAGCTTCGGCAGCTGTTCGATGATTTTGAGAATTTCGCCACGCCCGAGGCGAGGTTCGCCCGCGCCATGGACAACTTTCAGCCGCTGCTTTTAAACGACGCCAACAACGGCGGCGACTGGCGCGCCCACAAGGTGAGGCGGTCGCAAGTCGCGGGGCGGCAGTCGGCCACGGCGAGGGGCTCCGAGTTTATCGGCAGGTACTCGATGGGCTTGGTCGACAAAAACGCCGAGATCGGAAATATAATCGACGACAGGTAATAACAAATATTTTGCCGCCCGCGCGCGAAATATTTAATTTACCGCTTGCAAAAGGTACCGATATATGGTAAAATCATATCAGCGTAAAAATTTTTTAAGGAGGAGATATATTATGGATATTGAAATCAGAAATCCTTGGCATCCCGACGACGCCAAGCATTACACGACCGACCGCATGAGACACGACTATCTCATTCAGGATCTGTTCACGCCCGACAAGGTTCGTCTGGTGTACAGCCACGTTGACAGAATAATCGTCGGCGGCGTCTGCCCCGTAAACGAGACCCTGTCTCTCGAGGCGGGCCACGAACTGGGAGTCGACTACTTCCTGGAGCGCCGCGAGCTGGGCGTTATCAACATCGGCGGTCCCGGCACGGTCATCCTGGACGGCGAGGAGTACGACCTTGACTACAAGGACGGACTGTACGCCGGAATGGGTATCAAAGAGGTGTCGTTTAAGAGCAAGGACGCGTCAAAGCCGGCTCACTTTTATCTGAACTCGGCCCCCGCGCACCACACCTATCCCACGCTCAAGATCACGATGGAAATGGCCAACAAGCGCCACCTGGGCAGCGTTGAGGAGTGCAACAAGAGGGTCATCAATCAGTACATACACCCCGACGTGTGCCAAAGCTGCCAGCTGGTAATGGGCATGACCGCGCTCGACGTGGGCAGCAACTGGAACACGATGCCCTGCCACACCCACGAGAGAAGAATGGAGGTTTATCTCTACTTCGAGCTGGGTGAGGACGACGTGGTGTTCCACATGATGGGCGAGCCGCAGGAGACCCGCCACCTGGTTATGAGAAACGAGGAGGCCGTTATTTCTCCCAGCTGGTCTATCCATTCGGGCGTCGGCACCCGCAACTATACCTTCATCTGGGGCATGGTCGGCGAGAACCAGACCTTCGACGATATGGACAACGTTGACATGAAGGACCTGAAATAAGGCAAGCACGGGCGCGGCGGAAAAGCCGCGCCTTTTTAAATTTCGGTTTACAATGCGCGCGCAGTGTGCTAAAATAAATATGGCCGCGTTTTCGACAAAGCGGCGCAAGTTTGGCAAAGGGAGATAATAAATTGCAGGACTCAAACAACGGAAAAAGCTTTATAAAAAATTATCTTTATGCCGCCTACTCAAAGGAGCATATCGTGACCGAGGAAAACCCTCTGCGGCCTTACCGCAAGCGCAAGAAGATCAGAATATCGAACCGGCGGGACGAGCTTATGGAGCTTTACCGAACTTTCCGCCGCCGTCCGACGAGCCGTGCCGCGCTCAAGGAGCTCAAGGAAAAGCTCGCCGAGTTCAGGCACATCTATTTTTCGAACTATCCTCAGTCGCAGAACAAGAAGATCAGGAATATATTCAAAACGGTGCCGTACGACGACATCATATACAAAATCGCGAAAGCCGAGGTCCTTCAGTACAACCAATATTTCGGAAAGCACGAAAACAGGGTCCGCATAGACCTTGAGGAGCTGGCGGCGGATGAGCGTTTCGCGGACGACCTGAGAACAAAGACGCTGACCGAGATCTATAGGCAGCGGTACGTTATCGAGCATATCCGCGTCAAGATCGAGGAAGCGCTGCTCACCAATCCCAAACAGCTCTATCCCGCGGCGCGGCTCATGCGGCGCAGGTTCGTTATCCACTGCGGCGGCACCAACACGGGCAAGACCTACAACGCGCTGAAGCGGCTCAAGGCCGCCAAAAACGGCGTGTACCTGGGCCCGCTCAGGCTGCTGGCTCTTGAGATACAGGAAACGCTTATGAAGGACCGCGTGCTTTGCAGCATGCGGACCGGCGAGGAGGAGGATATCAACCCCTACGCGACCCACATGTCCTCGACCGTCGAGCTGGCCGACCTTCACACCGAGTACGAGGTCTGCGTGATCGACGAGTGCCAGATGATCGGCGACCGTCTGCGCGGCTGCGCCTGGACCCGCGCCATATTGGGAATGTGCGCCGGCGAGATACATCTCTGCACCGCGCCCGAGGGCCTCGGCATCCTGATACGCTTGATCGAGGACTGCGGCGACGAGTACACGGTCATAAACTATAAGCGCCGCGCTCCGCTGGTGTACGACGACAGTCCGCGCGGCGGTAGGTACAGACAGGGCGAGCCGCTTTCGGGCATCGACATAAGCAAGCTTGAGTACGGCGACGCGCTGATCGCGTTCTCGCGCAAAACGGTGCTGGCTCTGGCCGACATCCTGAGAAGGCGCGGAATAAGCTGCAGCGTCATCTACGGCGCCCTGCCCTATCACGCCAGAGTAAAGCAGATGCAGATGTTTCTGGACCGCGAGACCAAGGTCATAGTCGCGACCGACGCCATCGGTATGGGTCTCAATCTTCCCATACGGCGCGTGCTGTTCACCACGCTCAAAAAATACGACGGCAAGAACTACCGCAGGCTGCGCCCGTACGAGATCAGGCAGATAGCGGGCCGCGCGGGCAGGATAGGCATGTACGACACGGGATATGTTTTTTCGGCCGAGCAGCCGTCGTATCTCAAAAAATCTCTCGAGACGGCCGGCGTGCGGCTCGGCAAAGCGTATCTCGACTTTGACCCGGCCTTTGTGGAGCTGGACGGCGACCTGATCGAAATCTTAGAGCAGTGGAGCGGCGCCGGGATGCCCGAGTTCCTTTATGAAAAGGTGGACATAAAGCGCAGGATAGACCTGCTGCGCGGCCTCAAGCTAATTTGTCGGCGGAACAAGCTCGAGTGCGACAACCTGACCGCCTACAAGCTGACCGGGATATATTTCGACGAGTCGGTCGACAAGGCCTACAGCCAGTGGGCGAAGTACGCGCGCGAATACCTGTCGGGAAAGACCGTCCTCTCCCTTCCGAGGATCGACACCGATTCGCTGATGGGCCTCGAGGACTCGTTCAAGTGCGTGGACGTGTATTACTCGTTCTGCCGCGGCATGGGCTTTGTGCCCGACCTCGATTATGTTCGGTATATTAAGGAATACCTGACCGACGAGATAAATTACAGACTGATAGACAAAAATAATGTAAACCAAAATAAAATATAAGGTTGACGATTCGGCCCGAATGTGTTATAATCACGACCATGCGCTGAAATACAAAGCATCAAGGAGGAGATCAAAGTGCATGATTCGGGACTTACGATAAAGAAAATGGCGGCGTGCGCGATATTCACCGCGCTTATAGCGGTCGGGGCGTTTATAAAGATTCCGGTGCCGGTGTGCCCGTTCACGCTGCAAACGCTGTTTGTGGTTTTGGCGGGACTGATACTCGGCAAAAAATACGGAGCGATAAGCGCGGCGGTATATTTGGCGCTGGGGCTTATCGGCATACCGATATTCACGCAGGGCGGCGGGATATATTATGTGTTCAAGCCGACCTTCGGCTACATAATCGGATTCTGCCTCGGCGCGTATGTCGCGGGATATATCGCCGAAAAACGCGAAGAGGCGGCGTTTGGGCGGCTGCTTGCCGCGGCGCTGGCGGGCATCGGCTGCGTGTACCTGATAGGCGTGCCGTATTATTATATCCTGTGCAATCTGGTGATAAACTCGCCTATCGCGATCGGCACGGTGATGCTCTATTGCTTTTTGCTGACCCTGCCGGGCGACATACTAAGCTGCGTTATCGCGGCGCTTTTCACCAAAAGGGTAAAGCCGATACTGCGCAAAAACGGCTTGCTGTAAAAAAATAAAAAAATGTTACGATACAATTGATGGGTGACAAATAAAAAGGAAAATGAACTCCAAATATGATATAATGTTAAAGAA
>CANQQJ010000003.1 GCA_947625905.1 uncultured Clostridia bacterium
TGAGCAAGTCAATTTCTGCCTCGGTAAAACAGATTATATTACCGTTTTGGAGTTTACACAAAATTCGGGATAGTGCCCCCGTTCAGTGCAAAATCCGCAAGACCGCTCCGGTTGCTCTTCAGCAGAGCCGTACCCTGCCTTGAGGCAAAAGCCAATATATGATTATTGGCACATTAACCTAAGTTTAAACCCATGATTTTCGCCATGTCGATGTCTGTCGTTTACTACCTACACATCTTTTTCCGCAGAGCCAGCCATTATGCGGCTCCGCTTTTTTGTTTATCAATCAAACATATGTTTTTCCGGTATTCGCTTTACTTCTTCAATGACTAAACGCTCTGCCCATTTTGGTGGATTACGGCGTTTGGATTCCCATTCTTCAATAGTTCTCTTTGGAATTTCCAATAAATCAGACATTTTTTGTTGAGATATACCGACCTCGGCACGGGCGTTTTTTAGTCTTTCAGCAAAACTTTGTTCAACTTTTTTCTCCAATTTTATCACCTTGCAATTATTTAGGTTGACATTTATTCTTGCCTTTGCTATAATGCAGGAAACAGGCGGCGGCAAGTACCGCCCGTTCCTGTTTTAATAACTGACTCCGATTATTTATTGGTCGGAGTTTTTTAATTTTGCCTCTTCGACTACTTCTGATATAAGTTCTTTTGCCTTATCAACATTATCACTTTCAAGAAGCGCTTGAATTGATAAGAGGACGGTTAATAATTCTAATCTTGTCATTGTATTATTCATTTTAATCTCCTTTCCGGCACTTGCCACCGTTGGGTGTTGGGTCTTTCCCTCACCTCTTGAATATATTGTAACACGCATTGAGCGGTATGTCAATGATTTTACTTAAAAATATTGCACAAAATAGAAAGACTAAAATTGTACATTTTGACAATAGTGGATTTGAGAATTAAGTTTTAAAAATAAAAAATCGTGTAAAAATCGTGTAAGACATAGCAAAACCCACGCTATAGCGTGGGTTTTGATGTATTTGGTGCGGATAAGAGGACTTGAACCTCCATGAGATTGCTCTCACATGGACCTGAACCATGCGCGTCTGCCAATTCCGCCATATCCGCTCGTCTTTCTCAAAACGACTTTATTATTCTACAACAATTATCCCGCATTGTCAAGAGTTTTTTTCTTATTTTTCTAAATTTTTTACGAGGCGCGAAAACAGGTGTGCAATTTTTTGCGGCTAATTTCGGGTATAATATGTTCATAAACTTAAAAAAACGCCGAAAATACGGGGATTTGTCGAAATTTTTTTCAAAAAAAGTATTGACAAATATTGTTTTCCGTGCTATAATGTTACAAAATTGTTACAGATGCATTTCGGAAATATTGCTGCAGCGTAACGGAAGATTTAATATTTTAAGGTTTCAGGTATTTTCAGGCAAGTTAGGAGTGTTAGCATGAGAGCTGCTGTTTCGGATTTATTCCGCAGGCGCGGGTTTGACGGAAACGCCGCAGAAGATATCCGCCGCGAGTCGGACGCGCTGCGAACCGGCACGCTCAGCCGTATCGCGGAGATGAAGCGCGAGATCTCTCTGCTCATCAGCGAGTATGACGAGAGAGCGGAGGAAGAACAAGAGACGATCGTCCGCCCGAACGAGGCGAAGGTGACCGGGGAGGAATTTGAGCCCCTGTGCAACAGCGTGCGTATCATTAAGCTTAAAAACAACTGACACAAAACCCGATATGCCAAAAACGCTCCGTTTTCCGCGGGGCGTTTTCTTTGCGCGAAAAACCCGCGGTTTTGTCCGCGGGCCTCGATTTATTTAACCGATTATTTTGTAGTCTTTTTTGATGCCGGTGTCTTGGCTGCCGTCTTTTTGGCGGCGGGCTTTTTCTCCGCGCTTTTTTTGGGAGCGGGAGCGGGCTCGGCCTTCTTCGGCTCAGCCTTCTTTGTCTCGGCCTTCTTCGGCTCAGCCTTCTTTGTCTCGGCTTTTTTCGGCTCGGCCTTCTTTGCGGGCGCCTTCTTGGCGGCGGGCTTCTTGGCGGGAGCCTTTTTCGCGCAGCCCGCGAGAGCCAGGAACGCGTCGGGATTGCCCGAAACAACGATGTCGCCTCTCGCTATAGCGTTTGCCGCGCTGAGCTTTCCGGTCAGCACCTTGCTCAGATCGCCGTAAACCAGCTCAACGGCCGCGTCGCAGTCGTAATAATCATAGCCCTGAACGTCAAGCTCGCCCGTTTTGGTCGAGATGTACATAATACCTTTGCAGTCGCTGTTGGTGAACTGGATCTGCACCGCGACGTTTCCGATCTTCTCCGCGCTGGCGTTCTCCATAATCGCCTGAACTCTGCCGACTGCCTGTTCGAAAGTCATTTAAAATCACCTTTCTTTTTACAAGATTTGTTTAATTTTTAAATAAATTATAACCTAACGAAATATGTATGTCAATATTTTTTACTTATTTTTTCGCAACTTGTACTAATTTATTGGCGTTTTTTAAAAAAATGTGCCCAATTTACACTATCAAAAGCACGGCTTTCGTCAATAATTTTGTGATCAGGCATAGCGTTATGCCGATCACGCAGGGCGTTAAAAACGACAGAGCAAGCGTTTTCGGGCTTTTTGTCTCTTTGTATATCGTGATAAGCGTTGTGGCGCAGGGCCAGTGGAACAGCGTCAGTATCATCATGTTGACCGCGGTGAGCAGCGTCCAGCCGTTTTGCTCAAGGAGCGCCGACAGATCCGCAAGGCTGCCCGCGTCGGCCATCGCGCCCGCGGCGGTGTAGCCCATGATCAGGATCGGCATGGTTATCTCGTTGGCCGGAAGCGACAGGATAAACGCCAGCAGTATGAACCCGTCAACGCCTATCAGCCGTCCCGCGGGATCGAGCAGCAGCGACAGCCGCGTCAGCGCCGGAACGCCGCCGACATACATGTTGGCGAGGAGCCAGATCACCGCGCCGATGGGAGCCGAGACCAGTATGGCGCGGCCCACGATCTTTATCGTTCTTGTGACGAGCGAGACCGCCAGCGTCTTGAGTATTTCCGGGCGGCGGTACTCGGGAAGCTCCATGGCGAAAGCCGCCTCGCTTCCGCGGAACAGTGTTTTTGAAAAAAACAGCGACGCGCCCCCGCTCACCGCGAAAGCGAGGCATATCAGAGCCAGCACGCACAGCATGGGCATAAGCCCCGCGAGGCGATCAGGAACCATGCCGCCTATAAATATGGCCGAAAGCGAAATAAGTATGGCGAATCTGCCGTTGCACGGGATCAGGCTGTTGGTTATGACGGCTATCGTCCGCTGCTTTTCGTCGGGCATGATGCGGCAGCCGCAGACGCCGACCGCGTTGCAGCCAAGTCCCATGCACTGGGTCAGGCACTGCTTTCCGCTCATGCCGCAGCGGGCGTAGCATCTGTCCAGATTGAAGGCGATCCTCGGCAGGAACCCCGCGTCCTCCAAAAGGGTGAAAAGCGGGAAAAATATCGCCATCGGCGGGAGCATGACCGCCACTATCCAGGTGACCGTGCCGTATATTCCGTCGACCAGTATGCCCTTGAGCGGGCTTGGGACATAAGCGGCGAGATACGGCTTTATATGCGCGAAAAGCCTTGATAGCAGTTCTGAGGGATAGTTGGCGCCCTCGATCGTCAGCCAGAGTATGCCCGCGAAAAAAAGCAGCATTATCGGTATGCCGAATATCCGAGAGGTCAGCACTCGGTCGGCGGCGCAGCAGGGGGAGCTCGCCGCCGTCGGCGCCTCGGTGCACTCATTCGAGATCTCGGCGGCCCTTTTTAAAAGCTCCTCCGCGGTCGAGCGCGGTCCCTGAGGCGCGGCTCTTTTTGAGAGTATGTCGTAATTTTTGTCCGTCAGCTCCTTGAGGCGTTTTATATCACCGCGCTTTTTGGCTGTGATCCCCACCGTTGGTATGCCGAGGGCCTCTGAGAGCTTTTCGAAATTTATTTTTATCCCGCGCCTTTCGGCGATGTCGCAGAAGTTCACGCAAAGCACCGCGCCGCCGCCGTTGTTTTCCAGAAACTCGAGCGCCAGAGCCACGCCGCGCTTCAGGGCCGCCGCGTCCGCCAGAATCAGCGTTACCGCGCCGTTTCCGCGGGCTATCGAGCGCGCGGCCACGCTCTCTTCGGAGAAGCCGCTGTTTACCGAGTGCGTGCCGGGCAGATCGGTCAGTTCGTATTCGCGGTCATTGTATGTATATTTTCCGCTTGCCGCGTCGACGGTCTTGCCCGACCAGTTGCCGGTGTGCTGCCTGAGTCCCGTCATGGCGTTGAACACGGTGCTTTTTCCAACGTTGGGATTGCCCAAAAGATACAGCCGCCGCGGCTCGGCTGCACGTTTTTGTTTAAATGACGTCAGTTTCATATATTACAGCGCTCCTTTTTGCTCGGCGATGATCCTGACCGATATATTTTTCGCCTCGTTATTTCTCAGCGCGACCAGGGAGCAGCCGCCCAAAAGATAGGCCGTCGGGTCGCCCGCGGGCGAGGTGAAGCCGTTTTGAACGGTTTCGCCCGGAACGAATCCCATCTCCGCGAGACGCGCGGCGGCAGCCGCGGCTTTTATTTCCGTGATCACGGCGGTGCTTCCGCGGCTCAGCTTATCCAGCGGAAATTCGCCGTTTTTTTCGCTTAAAAACATAAGATCCCTCATTTCTATAACCATATTATGCCGCCTTAAATCAATTTGTCACATAATTATTTATAAAAGGGCTTGAAATCATTTTAAAAGTTTGGTAAAATATTATCATTGCGGAGTATGCCCGGACATGCTTCGGATGAGGGTGATCAATTTGGAGATAAATATCGCTAACAACATCAAGACCGTGGAGCTGCTCAAGGTGGAGCTTTTGCAAAAGGTCACCGACCTGTTCGGAGACATCAGCGCGGAGGCCGACAGCGAGACCGTCTCAAGGCTCACGGACGACGCCGCGGCGCTTATCAATATCGCTTTTGTGCTGGCGGCTCGGCTCGGCATAGATCACGAGAGCATAGTCGGCGCCATGGGCGCGAAGCTGAAACAGGAGATCGACAGAGACCACTTTATCGAGCGGCGCTACGGCGACCTCTCGGCGCTGCTTAGGTTTATAGGCTCTTTCGGCTCTTGACTCAAAAAGAAGGTTATATTATGAAGAAATTTTCCGCCGCGCCGATCTGCGAGGGCGCGCTCGCGGCCGCACTTACGGTTATACTGACGCTTGCGGGCATGTATATTCCGGCGCTCGGTATGTTCGCCATGCTGCTTTCGGGGATCCCGCTCATGTGGCTGATCATACGCAGGGGCGTGTATGTTTCCGCAGCCGCGCTTATAGCCGCGCTGGCGCTCATATTCGCTTTGACCGGAGACCTGATATCCGGTCCGGTGAGCAGCGCCTTGTCGCTGCTGCCGTATATGACCGCGGGCTTCTGCATCGGAAAGCGGTACAAGTATTACTCGACGCTGGCCGCGGTGACGGTCGCCAACCTGTTCGGATATCTGATAATGATAATGATCTTAAACGCGGTGAGCGGCAACAACTATGTGACCGAGCTGATAGACGGATATTTCGGCACCGTGAAGGAAATGATGGGGACCTACTTAAACGCAGCCGGAGCGGGATCGATGAGCGAGACGCTGGCCGCTTCCATGGACACGGCCAAAACGATTATCCTGAGCTATTTCCCGTCGATAATGATTATCGCGGCGCTGATCTCGGGATACATTATACTGTCGCTGGGAATATTTTTTGCCAAGAGGCTCCGGGTCTCGGGATACGCATACGTTCCCTTCCGCATGATACGGCTGCCCAAGAGCATGCTTATCATTGCGATACTGCTTATGCTGGTGTCGTTTTTCACGACCGACACGAGCGTGTACACGCTGGCGCTTAAAAACATAGTCGCGGTGATCTCGTTCGTGTTGGCGGTCGGCGGACTGTCGGTCGTCGATTATAAACTGAGCAAAAAGATAAGTTCGGGATACAAGCGGTTTTTGATATATCTGCTTGTGTTCGTTTTGGGATACATATTCATATCGATAATATTCTACGCGCTGATGCTGGTCGGCATGCTCGATTCCAACCTGAATCTGCGCGTTTCAAAGAGAGCCGGTGATGACGGTGAAAAATAACCGCGTCAAAAAATTCACTCTGTCCGATGTGCGGACGGGATTTGTCTGCAGCTCGGTGTGCGGCATAACGGTATTGCTTTTCGGCGCGGCGCTGGTGATTCGCGGCGGAGCGTTCGGCATGCAGCTCCCGGGCTTTTTCGGGGTAGCTCTGGGCGCGGCTGTGCTGCTTTACTCGATCTTTACCGTGCATATCAGGAAAAAGCGTGTATACAAGTATATGCACGAGTATTCCTTCTGCGTTGACGCGGTGACCCGAACCGCGATCGAGAACTTTGTCCACCCCGTGGCGGTGATAAACGACGAGGGCGAGATAATCTGGAGCAACGACAGGTTCCTGAGGATGATAGACCGCGACTCGCACTACGGCGAGTATATTCAGGACGTGTTCACCGGCCTTGCGGTCGACAAATATATAGAGAGCGACGCGGAGGCGGTCGATGATTTCGAGTTCGGCGGCCGAAGCTACGTTATTCACGGGCGCTCGATTGAAAGCGCCGACGAGGGTATAAGCCTCGCGGGACTGTATTTTGTGGACGTCACCGAGATAAACGAGCTGAGGCAGCTGGCGGAGGACAGCCGCTCAGTCCAGTGTCTGGCGGTTATCGACAACTACGACGAGGTCCTAAAAGAGACGCCCAACTCCAACCACGGTGCGCTGATGGGCGAGATCGAGCGCAGGATAAACGCGTGGGTGGCGACGGGAAACGGCGTTGTGCGCAGGTTCGAGCGTGAAAGGTTCATTATATTTTTCAGAAGCCGCGAATACACCGAGGTAATCGAAAAGGGAAAATACAGTATTTTGTCCGATATCAGGAGCATTAATCTTGAAAACAAGATCCCGGTGACGCTCAGCATAGGCACGGGCATAGGGGGCAAAAATTTTGAGGAGAACGACAGTATGTCGGTGCTGGCTCTGGATATGGCGCTGGGCCGGGGCGGCGACCAGGTAGTCGTCAAGTCTCCGTCCGCTTATAAATTCTACGGCGCCAAGAGCCGCGAGGTGGAGAAAAGCACCAAGGTCAAGGCAAGAGTCGTGGCCCACGCCATGCGCAAGCTGATCGACGATTCGTCAAGGGTCATAATCATGGGCCATAAAAACAGCGATATGGACTCGGTGGGAGCGGCGATCGGCCTTTGCCGTGCGATACGCACCCGCGGCGGCGACGCGTATATCGCGGTCAGGAGGAATTCCACCAACGCCGCGGCGCTGCTTGACGGACTTGAGGATAATCCCGAATACGACGGACGCATCATAGGCGGCGAAAAGGCGCTGAATATTCTGGACAAAAACACGCTTGTGATAGTCGTCGATACCCACAGGCGCAGCATGGTGGAGTTTGCCGACGTCCTGGACGCGGCCAAGTCGGTGGTCTTGATAGACCATCACAGGCGGTCGGAGGACTTTATCGACAAGGCGGTGCTCACGTACCACGAGCCCTACGCCTCATCGACATGTGAGATGGTGACCGAGATACTTCAATATATACAGGACAATCCGAAGATTGATATCGGCGAGGCCGAGGCGCTCTACGCGGGAATATTCCTTGACACCAAGGGCTTCACGTTCAAAACGGGCGTGCGCACCTTTGAGGCGGCGGCTTATCTCAGGCGGCTGGGCGTCAATCCGGTCAGCGTGCAGAGGCTGTTTAAGAGCGACATAAACGAGTCGGTCATGCTGTCGAAAATTATCGGCAGCGTCAGGGTCTACCGCGAGGGCATAGCGATAGCCTCAAGCGGCGCAAGCGGCAAGGAGCAGCAGGTCATCGCGGCCAAGGCGGCGGACGAGCTGCTCAACATAGCGGGCATCGAGGCGTCGTTCGTGCTGGCGCGGGTCGGACATAAGATCTCTATCAGCGCCCGCTCGAACGAGACTATAAACGTGCAGCTCGTTATGGAGCGGCTGGGCGGCGGCGGACATATAACGATTGCCGGGGCGCAGCTTTCGACAACCGATATCGAGTACGCGGAGGAAAGGCTCAAAGCCGCCATAGACGAGGTCATGGACGAATAAATTCGGCATAGATCCGCGCTCGGGTCTGTGGTATAATTATGATATAATATAATTCAAAAGGAGTAAATGATCATGAAAGTTATTTTGACACAGGACGTTAAGTCACAGGGAAAAAAGGGCGACCTTATAAAGGTAAGCGACGGATACGCCAACAACTATCTGTTAAAGCGCGGCCTTGCCAAGGTCGCGACCAAGCAGGCGCTTAACGAGCTCGAGGGCAAGCGCGGCGCCGAGGAGTACCGCCGAAACCAGGAAGAGGTCAAGGCTAATAACATAGCCGAGCGCATGAAGGATATGACCGTGAAGCTCACGGCCAAAGCCGGCGCGAACGGCAAGCTCTTCGGCTCGATCACCTCGAAGGATGTGGCCGAGGCTCTCAAGGAGCAGTACAACATCACGGTCGACAAAAGAAAGATCAATCTGCCCGACGGAATAAAGAACTGCGGCGTGACCGATGTGAAGGTCTCGCTCTACACGGGTATTTCGGGCACTTTTAAAGTTGAAGTAACGCCGCAGTAATTACCAAGCATATAAAAATTTATCGGAGTGGAACTTGATATGGAATATGAAAACGAGAATCTTGAGCCCGCGCTTAATGACGAGATAAATCTAAAGGTCATGCCGTTCAGCGACGAGGCGGAGCAGGCCGTTCTGGGAGCCATGATGTGCGACCGCAATCTGATCCCCGAGGTCATGGGGATCGTGTCGTCCGACGACTTTTACATCGACCGCCACCGCCGTCTCTATGACGCGCTGCTCGATATGTTCAATCTTGGCAAAGGGATAGACTTTGTCACGATAAAGGACGAGCTGGGCAAAAAGGGAATACTTGACCAAATCGGAGGAATGCAGTTTATCGTGCACCTCCTTGATCTCGTGCCCTCGACAGACCCGTCGAGCGTGCGGCACTACGCCGGGATCGTCAGCGAGAAGGCGAGCATCCGCAGGCTGATAGACCTGTGCGAAAAAACAGCCTCGAGGTGCTATTCGGGCGAGGGTGATTTTGACGATATGCTGGCTGTGGCCGAGCAGGGGATAATCGACATCACCCATGACAAAAACAACAGCGGCCTTTCGCATATTTCCACTTACCTAAACGACAGTATCGACAAGATCGAGCAGCTGGCCGACGCGGGCGAGGAGATCACGGGCCTCACCACGGGCTTTGCCGACCTTGACCGCAGGACCGCGGGTCTGCACCCCGCCGAGCTTATTCTGATAGCGGGACGCCCCGGAATGGGCAAGTCGGCGCTCGGCCTCAACATAGCCCAGAACGCCGCGATAAAGAGCGGCGCCACCGTTGCGATATTCAGCCTCGAAATGCCGGGCATACAGATAGCCAACCGTATGCTGGCGGGCGAGGCGAAGGTCAGCTCCGAGCGCATCAAGCGGGGCGACATAAAAGACGACGACTGGCCGAGGCTGGGCGAGGCGCTGTCGGCGCTGGTCGGCACCAAGATCTACATAGACGACAACTCGGCAATCACGGCGGCCGAGATCGCGGCCAAGTGCCGCAAGCTGAAAATGGAAAAGGGCCTTGATCTGGTGGTCATCGACTACCTGCAGCTTATGACGTCGGGCCTCAGAAACGCCAGCCGTCAGCAGGAGGTCTCGGACATCTCAAGAACGCTCAAGGTCATGGCGAACGATCTTGAGATACCCGTTATCGCTCTGTCTCAGCTCAACCGCGCGGTCGAGAAAAGAGACAGCAAAGAGCCCGTTTTGAGCGACCTCCGCGAGTCGGGCTCGATCGAGCAGGACGCCGATATCGTTATTTTCCTCTACAGAGAGGGATATTACAAAGAGGACTGCGAGGAGCCCAACAAGACCAAGATCAAATTCGAGAAGCACAGAAACGGCGAGGTGGGTTACGAATACCTTTCCTGGCTGGGAGAATACGTGAAATTTACGAACTGGAGCGGTAGGCGTGATTGATGAAAAAAACACCGATATTATAAATACCGTGCTCGGCAAGGTTTCGGCGGCGATGGACAAGTATTCCATGCTGCCGCGCGGCGCCGAGGTCGCAGCCGCCCTTTCGGGGGGCGCCGATTCGGTGTGCCTGCTCGACGTTTTGCTCAGGCTCTCAAAGACAAAAAAGTTCACGGTCTGCGCCGCCCATCTTAATCACATGATAAGGGGAGAAGAGGCGGAGCGCGACATGAAATTCTGCGAGGAGCTGTGCGAAAAGCTTGGCGTCGCTCTGTACGCGGAAAAACGCGACGTTCCGGAGCTGGCCCGAGAAAACGGCCTCACCGAGGAAGAGGCGGGCAGGCGCGCCAGATATGACTTTTTTGCCCGTCTGATGAGCGAGCATAACATAAATGCCGCGGCCACCGCCCACAACAAAAACGACCGCGCCGAGACGGTGCTGATGAGGATGATCCGCGGCACCGGCCTTTCGGGGCTGCGCGGCATAAGATACAAGCGTGACGACGGCGTGATACGGCCGCTGCTCGACGTGACCCGCGCCGAGATCGAGGAATACTGCGCGGCGGCGGGGCTTGAGTATATAACCGACAGCACCAATTCGGACGCGCGCTATACCCGAAACAATATCAGACTGAACCTGATCCCGCTTATCGAAAAAGAGTTTAACCCGAACATTATAAACGCCCTTTGCAATCTGGCGGATTCGGCCGCGGAGGACGCGGATTTCATGGAGGGCTACGCCGAGAGGTTATACGCCCGTCTGAGACCGCCGCTTAAAAACAGCGGAATAAAGGCGCTGCATATCGAGAGCCTCAGGACCGTGGCGCAGAAGAGCATAGTTTCGCGGCTCATCATGCTGTGCGCCAAGGATGCCATGGGCGGGGATTACAAGCCCGAGCGCAAACATATCGAGGCCGTTCATAAGATAATCGACGGCGAGAGCTCGGGAGCCGAGCTGCCGGGCGGACTTCGGGTCAGCGAGAGATACGGCTGGCTGGAGTTTTGGGCTGCCGGCAAAGAAAAAAACAATGCGGAATCATTAAATTCTTGTAACAATATTGAATTTTGTGTTGAAGTCGGAGCCGATAAGCTGTATAATATAGAAAAAACGGGCGCCGAGATCTCGATAACATTGGTGGGCAAAGAGGCGCTTGCCGAAATGAAGGGCGATATACTGCTTGACGCCGATAAGCTGGGGCTTGACGACGAGAGCATAAAGACAGCCCGGTTCAAGCTGCGCAGCAGGATAGCGGGCGACATGATAGCGGTCTACAAAAACGGAAAGACCAAAAAGCTCAAAAATCTGTTTATCGACCGCAAGATACGCCGCGAGAACAGAGCCGCGGTTCCGGTGCTGTGCCTCGGAGACGAGATCATCGCGGTTTTGGGCGTCCGCGTCAGCGAGATATATAAGCCCGACAAGCATACCAAAAATTATCTTGTCGTCAGCTATGAGGAATAAATATGTGCAGGATCAAAAAAATTATGTTCGGCGAGGATGAGCTCAAACGGATAGTTTCGGACCTGGCGGACAAAATAAACAGTGACATAAAGCGCGAGGGGATAGAAAAGCTGACGCTGCTGTGCGTGCTCAAGGGGGCCGCGGTTTTCACCTCGGACCTGGCGAGAAGACTGGACGTTCCCGATCTCAGGCTCGAGTACATACGCGCATCGAGTTACGGCATGGGCGATGTGAGCCGCGGAAAAGTGGAAATAAACGGCCTGACCTCGGAAATCCGGGGCGCCGACGTGTTGGTGGTGGAGGATATCATCGACACGGGCAGGACGCTTGCGCAAATGCGTGAATATCTCAAAGAGAAAAGCCCGAAAAGCCTCAGGTTCTGCGGACTGTTCGACAAACCCGACAGGCGCGCGGCCGATTTTGAGGCGGATTACATAGGCGTCAGGATACCCGACGAGTTCATAGTGGGATACGGTCTCGACTACGCAGAGAAATTCCGGCATCTGCCCTATGTGGCGGTGGTCGAGCCGAGCGGCGCGATCGAAAATGATAAGTAATTTAATTTTATATAAACGGAGGAATTGATAATGAGATGTTTCAGAGAATACGCCGATGACGCGGCAAGGTTCGCTTCGCCCTACATCAAGAGAACGGGCGAGTTCTTTTCGGACGCGGGAGACAGCGTCAAAGACTGGTACGGCGCAAAAAAGAAGGAATACACGCGCCGCAGGAACCCGTCGCCGTGGGATAAGCTGTGCGCCGCGGTGGGCGGCAGCATAAAGCTGATCATGATAATTGCGGCCGTTATAGGCGCGATCGCGGGCGGCATTGTGGCGGCCAGAATGATAATCAAAAAGCTGTACTGCTCAAACCACAAAATTGTCTCCTACGACGGCTCGGCCGCCGAGGAACAGGCGAAGGAAGAAGAGCCCGAGGCCGCCGCGGCGGAAGAAGCGGCGCCCGAGGAAGAAGAGCCGGAGCCCGAACAAGAGGAAGCGGCCGACGAGCCTTCGGACGAGATCAAAAAAGAAAAAGGATATATAGTATTGTGAGGTAAATAAATGGATATTCAAACAAAATTTTCGGATAAAGTTAAACATCTGGAGGCTTCGGCCATCCGCGAAATATTCAAGCTGCTCGACAAGCCGGGCATAATCTCGTTCGCGGGAGGCGCTCCCGACCCCGAGCTGTTCCCCTGCGAGCAGCTGGCTAAGGCGGCGAGCGACGTGCTTATAAACCAAGGCAAGGTGGCGCTTCAGTACGGCGTGACCGAGGGCTACACGCCCCTTCGCGACTGGGTAAAGAACCGCCTTGTATCTCAGGGCATAATCAAAGATGATGATTTCAACGAGACGATAATCGTCAGCGGCGGACAGCAGGGGATCGACCTTGCGGCAAAGTCGCTTTTAAATCCCGGAGACGGCGTCGTGTGCGAGCTGCCGAGTTTTATCGGCGGTCTCAACAGCTTTCGCTCGTATAACGCGGAGCTGTACGGCGTGACCGTCAAGAGCGACGGCATCGACATGGAGGAACTGGAGGAACTGTGCAAGGCGCATCCCAACATCAAGGTGATCTACACGATCGCCACGTTCCAGAACCCGTCGGGCATAACTATGTCGCTCGAGAACCGCAAAAAGCTTCTGGAGCTGGCGGATAAATACGACTTTATCATATTTGAGGACAACCCCTACGGCGAGCTGAGATTCGACGGCGAGGACGTCAGGACCATGAAGTCGATGGACACAAACGGCAGAGTCGTGTATCTGGGCTCGTTCTCGAAGATACTCTCCCCGGGTCTCAGGCTGGGTTTCGTGTCCTGCCACAAGGACCTGATGGAGCGCATGATAATCTGCAAGCAGGTGCAGGACGTGCACACCAACGTGTTCTCGCAGATGACTGCCTATGAGTACATAAAGAACAATTCGATCGACGAGCATATCGCCCGCCTGCGCACGGTATACGGCGAGAAGTGCCGCTTCATGTGCGAGTGCATGGACAAGTACTTCCCCGCGTCAGTTACCCACACCACGCCTCAGGGCGGAATCTTCCTGTTCTGCGAGATGCCCGAGGGCTATGACACAAAAGAGATAATGGCGAAGGCGGTCGAGCGCGGCGTTGCGTTCGTGCCCGGCTCCACCACGATGATAGACGACGCGGCCAAATACAGCACGTTCAGAATGAACTACTCCACCGCGTCGTTTGAGCAGATAGAAAAGGGAATAAAGATCTTGGGCGACCTTCTGAAAGAGGAGGTAGGCGAGTGATGAGCGACACCAAAAAGCGTATACTGAGCGGAATACAGCCCTCGGGCGCGCTGACTCTGGGCAACTATCTGGGCGCGCTGCGCAACTGGGTGGAGCTGTCACGCGGCGACGAGTACGAGGCGTTCTTCATGCTGGCCGACATGCACACCATCACCGTGCGTCAGACCCCGAAGGACTTCCGCAAGAACGCCATGGACCTGCTGGCACTGTTTATGGCCTGCGGCCTCGATCCCGAGAGAAGCCCGATATTCTTCCAGTCCCATGTGCCGGCACATTCGATGCTGGCGTGGGTGCTTATCTGCAACACCTACATGGGCGAGCTGTCGCGCATGACACAGTATAAGGACAAGGCGAAGAAGCACGCCTCGAACCTCAACGCGGGTCTGTTCACCTACCCGTCGCTGATGGCGGCGGATATCCTGCTGTATCAGGCCGATCTGGTACCTGTCGGCAACGACCAGAACCAGCACCTTGAGCTGACGCGCGACCTGGCGAACCGCTTCAACAACGCCTACAGCGAGACCTTCAAGATACCTGCGGCGTATAATCCCAAGGTGGGCGCCAGGATAATGAGCCTTCAGGACCCGGCTCAAAAGATGTCCAAATCCGACACCAACGAAAACGGTTATATCCTGCTGCTCGACCCGCTTGACCGCGCGGCGAACAAGATAAAGCGAGCCGTCACCGACTCGGGCAGCGAGGTAAAGCGCGGCGAGGGCAAAGAAGGTATCGTGAACCTGATGTCGATATACGGCGCGTGCACCGGCAAGTCATTCGACGAGATCGAGGCGGAGTTTGAGGGCAGAGGCTACGGCGACTTCAAAAAGTCGGTGGCCGAGGCGGTTGTTGAGACCCTGCGCCCGATTCAGGAGAAATACGCCGATCTGATGAAAAACAAGGATTATTTAAAACAGGTTTATAAGAGCGGCGCGGAGCGCGCGTCGCGCGTGGCGAACAGGACCCTCGCCAAAGTCTGCCGCAAAGTAGGCTTTATCGAGCCGTAAAATCCTAATTAGGTAATTGAGTGAAGGCCCCTTCCACCGCAAGCGGTCCCCCTCCCCCACTATCGCAGGGGAGGCAGGAATTAGGCTCCCCTTCCCTTGGGAGGGGGAGCTGTCGGCGGAGCCGACTGAGGGGGAGGCCTAGTCGCTAGTCGCTAATCTCTAGTACCTACATTCCCACCTCCGTCAGGCTACACCTGACACCTCCTCCCGGGAGGAGGCAAAGCGGGATAGGCGCCCCTCGGGGTGAGGCAGGAATTAGGCTCCCCTTCCCTTGGGAGGGGGAGCTGTCGGCGGAGCCGACTGAGGGGGGAGGCCTATTCACTATTTACTAATCACTAATAACTACGTTAGGAGCAAAGTCAATGATTTTCAGTAATGATATTTTTGTGCTGCTGGCGCTTGCCGTGGCGTTTCTGATCTCGTTTTCGGCGACGCCGATGGTCATATCGCTGGCGCACAAGGTGGGCGCTATAGACGTGCCCAAGGACAAGCGGCGCGTACATAAAAAGCCCACTCCGCTGATGGGCGGGCTTGCCATATTCTACGGCTTTGTCGTCAGCGTGATCTGTTTCGCCACGATCGACAAAGAGGTCATGGGAATCTTAGTCGGCTGCGTGATCGTCGTCACCACGGGAATTATTGACGACATAACCGATATGAAGGCGATCGTCAAGCTGCTGTGCCAGATACTGGCGGCGGCCGTTGTGGTGTACAGCGGCGTGCGTATCGAGCATTTCGCCAACCCGTTCACTCAATGGTTCGGCGCGCCGTATATCGTTATGGACTATTGGGTGTCCTGCGCGGTCACCATATTCTGGATCGTGGGCATATGCAACGCGGTCAACCTTATCGACGGCCTGGACGGCCTCGCAGTGGGCGTTTCGTCCATCGCTTCTATCGCGCTGCTCACGCTGACGCTTATCAGCGAGAACCTGAACGTCGCGATAATCACCGCCGCGGTGGCCGGAGCGGGATTCGGGTTCCTGCCCTATAACTTCAACCCGGCAAAAATATTCATGGGCGACACCGGAGCGCTTTTCCTGGGCTTCATACTGGCGTGTATTTCGGTCCAGGGCATGCTCAAGATGTCCGCGGTCATAACGTTCGCGGCGCCAATACTGATTCTGGGTCTGCCGATTTTCGACACGGTATTCGCGATACTGCGCCGCCTGCTCACCGGCAAATCGCCGATGCAGCCCGACCGCGGCCACCTGCACCACCGTTTGCTCGACATGGGTTTTTCACAGAGGCGCGTTGTGGCTATCTTGTACACGCTCACCGCGGTGCTGTGCATGACGGCGGTTGTTATCTCGATAAAGGGCTACACCAGAGGACTTATACTGATATGCTCGGTCCTGCTTATAATTTTGGTTTCGATCAAGGTCATGGGCGAGCTTCGCGACCCGGGCGAATATGTGAACTATAACGCTGACGAACAGCTTACGGAGGATGATCATGAGCAAAAGAATTAAGGTTTTGACGATCTTCGGAACAAGACCCGAGGCGATAAAAATGGCTCCGCTTGTCAAGGAGCTCGAAAAAAACGATGACAAAATAGAGTCGATAGTCTGCGTCACCGCCCAGCACCGCGAGATGCTGGACCAGGTGCTTGACATTTTCAAAATAAAACCCGACTATGACCTCAATATAATGCACGACCGCCAGACCCTTGTGGGGATCGCGACCCGCGCCCTTGAGGGGCTCGACGGGGTAATGAAAGAGGTAAAGCCCGACATCGTGCTCGTCCACGGCGACACCTCGACGACCTTCGCGGGAAGTCTTGCCGCGTATTACAACCAGATAGCTGTCGGTCATGTTGAGGCGGGACTCAGGACATATGACAAATATTTCCCGTTCCCCGAGGAAATAAACCGCAGGATAACGGGCGTTATCGCGGATATGCACTTCGCGCCGACCGAGCGCAACCGCCGCAATCTGCTGAGCGAGAACACAAACCCCGATACTATCTATGTCACGGGCAACACGGTTATCGACGCGCTCAAGACCACGGTCAGGGACGATTATGTTTTCTCTGATGAGGGGCTTAGGTCCGTTGACTGGGACGGCAAGCGCGTTATCGTTATGACCGCCCACAGACGCGAGAACCTGGGCAAGCCGCTTGAGAACATTTGCCGCGCGGTGCTCAGGATAGTCAACGAGTTCGAGGACGTGCAGGTGGTTTATCCGGTGCACCTCAACCCGGCGGTGCGCGAGACAGTGTTTGAAATTCTGGGCGGCCGCGACAGGATAAGTCTCATAGACCCCGTGAGTGCCGACGAGCTGCACAATTCCATCAGGCGCGGCTATCTGGTGCTGACCGATTCGGGCGGCCTTCAGGAGGAAGCGCCGTCTCTCGGCAAGCCCGTGCTGGTACTGCGCAACGAGACCGAGCGTCCCGAGGCGGTGGAGGCGGGAACGGTCAAGATCGCGGGAGTAAACGAGGACAATATTTACGCCATGACCAAAGAGCTGCTGACCGACGGCGCGGAGTATGCCAAAATGGCGAGAGCCGTCAATCCTTACGGCGACGGCCATGCCTCCGAGCGCATAGTTAAGGCGATAATAGAGAAATTTGAATAAGGCAAAGGCCCGCCGCGACGCGGGTCTTTATGGTAATTTTTAAAAGGAGGAACAGCGATGGCGATCACTAAAAATAAATACGGCAAAGCGCCGACGGGAGAGGACATATATAAGTTCGAGCTCGATAACGGTACGGGATTATCGGCTCATATTATAAACTACGGCGGAATCATTACAAATATTTACGTGCCCGATAAGCGCGGAAACAGGACGGACGTTGTATTGGGATTTGACGGCATTGACGGATATTTGAATAATGACGGGTACCTCGGAGCCGTTATAGGCCGATGCGCAAACAGGATCGAGGACGGCGTTTTTGAGTTAAACGGAAAAACCTACCGCCTCAACTCAAACGAGGGAAATAATTGTCTGCACGGCGGCATAAGCGGATTTGACAAAAAGGTCTGGAACGCCGAAACGCTCGATTCGGACGAGCCGTCTCTTAAACTGACCCTGAGCTCGCCCGACGGAGACGAGGGGTTCCCCGGAAATCTGGATGTCACGGTGACATATACGGTGACGTGCGAAAACTCTTTGAAAATTGTTTATAACGCCGTCTGTGATGAAGACACCGTCGTTAATTTGACGAATCACAGCTATTTTAACCCCGCGGGCGCGGGCAGCGGCACGATAGACGATCAGACGCTTGTTATGAACTCGTCTTTTTACACGCCGAACAGCGCCGAATGTCTGCCGACGGGAGAGATACTTTCGGTCGATAAAACACCCTTTGATTTCAGGACGGAAAAAAGGATAGGCGACGGTTTTAAGAGCGGCTGCGAGCAGATCAAAATGTTCGGCGGATATGACCATAACTTCGTGATCGACGGGCGCGGAATGAGGCACGCTGCCACGGCGCGCTGCAAAGAAAACGGCATAACTGTGTCGGTATACACCGATCTTCCGGCGATGCAGTTTTACACGGCCAACGTTTTGTCAAGCGGTATTTTCAAAAACGGAGCGGCTTGCGGCCCCCATTCGGCCTTTTGTCTTGAGACCCAGCTTTTCCCGAACTCAATGAAATACGCTCATTTCCCCGACCCGATCCTAAAGGCGGGAGAAACATACAGCGCCGTCACCGAATACGTTTTCGGCGCAAATTGAAATTGCCGCGGATAAGCCCGAATATAAATCAATACAGAAAAGTCACCGCCGACCCGCGGCGGCTTTTCTGTTTGACGGTGTTCTGCGCCTTTCGAATTTCAATTAATTCAATAAATAAAATGAAAGTGTTAAATTTCATAGGTGATAATACCCCGAAATTATGCTAAAATACAGATACGGATTTAATGAAAGGTAGGATTATGTCATGAACAGAGTCAGAATAAAAAGATTTTTGGCCGGAACATTGGCGGCCTCTGTTTTAATGTGCGGATATAGTACCATCTCATTTGCGGAAGGAGCCGAAGCCGCAGACGGCGGCTTGCGGATCGTTTATCCCTCTGCCGACATACAATTCAGAAATAACAACAATAATCAATACGGAACTTCAAAGGGTCTTGAGGTGCGTCACAATAAATCCGGAGATCAGCTCATTGAAAACGAGTTCCTCGGCGGTCTCAAGTTTGATTTGACCGATGTCGACACCGCAAATCTGAAAAGCGCGTCGGTTGAACTTGTGACCGAAACTCGTGATAACAGCGGTTATTTCACGGTCAAGCCGTTTTCCGATGATTGGTCGGAAGAACCGGGAAACAGATATTCGGAAAAGGCCGAGATAATTGATGAAGCTCTGAATTCGGAATCTGTAGCCGAGTTTCAGGCAAAAATTGGAAAAAGCAAATTATTTGAGGCGACAAGTCTTGACAACGCTGACCGCGTGCTCGCAAATTGGACGTCAACTTTTGACATTACCGAATATGTAGCGGATCAGCTGTCGGCGGACGACAAAGTTATCAGCCTTTTGATCACTCCGCAGAATTTCACGAATGAAAAGGGAGCCGCGTTTTTATCAAAGGACGCGTCAGCCGAAAACTACGGCAATCCCGAACGCTGGAACGCGATAATGGAGGCTTTTTCCGCCGAGGTTAGCGAAGGCGACACGGATATGCTTAAACCTAGGCTGGTACTTGAGTATTATTCCGAGGACGAGCGCCCGAAGCCGACAAGCGTGACGGTCAGCGGAGAAAAGAGCATAAACAGCTATAATAACGCCGCCGAATATACATACACGGCCAAGGTCTTTGATCAGAGCGGCAATATTATGGTCGGCCAAGCGATCACGTGGTCCTCCGAAAGCGACGCGGCTGACGGAGCCGTTTCGATCGACGAGACGACCGGAGTGCTTGCGGTGCCCGAGAACGCGTCCGCTCAAACGGTTAGGATCAAGGCGTATTGCGGAGACGCCGAATCGGAAGAGTTTTTGGTAAATATAGTGTGCGCCGAAAGCAGCGGCCCCGACGAAGCCGCTATGACAAAAAGCCTTAAAACAAGGGGAAACGGCAGAAGTGATTATGTGCTTGACGGTTCGAACGGCGAGATCGGCACTTATACGGCTCATGCCGTGGCGATCATGGCCTTTGATTTAAATGAAGTCATTCAATCGGGAAATTATCTTTCAAAAATAACTCTTAATATTGAAAACCAAACCTCGGATTTTGCCAGACCGATCGGCGCATGGTTTTATAAAGCGCCCGAGGCGGACACGAGAAACGACGGCAGAGCTTGGAGCGATAAGGATTGGACATCATCATCAAATCAAAATGATATAAAGAACAATATTTCTTTGGCTCTCGGAATGGACGACTACGCGGGCGGCGAAGGAAATGTCGCGTCGGGCAGGGATGACTTTGTCCCGTCGATCGCGGAAGCTTCGGTATCGGGCGGAAAATATGTTTTGGAGCTTTCGGGCGAAACGCTTGACAGGGCGATCGAGTACGCGGCGGAAAACGACGGAATGCTTGAGCTTGTGGTAACAAGTGCAAATCTTGATTCTTCAAGCGAGAATCGTTCCAGAATATACATGTCGGACAGCGGAGAGCACAGAGCTCCGTATTTGTCAATGACTTACAATATTCCGGAAAGCATTGAGATAACCGGTCCGCGCTCTGTTGATTTAAGCAAGATCGACAGTTATCCCGCCGAATATAATTATACCGCAGCTGTGATAGGCAGCGAGGGCGGCGAGCTTCCTGCCGAGGTCAAATGGTCATATACTTCAAGCGTTTCCGACGGAAAAGTGACATTTGATACCAATACGGGAATACTCACGGTGAATGAATCGGCAGCGCCTCAGATCATCACTATTACTGCGGAATGCGGCGGCATCGCATCAAGTATCGACGTGCATATTGACAGGCTTTACGCGTCAAGAATGGAAATAATCGGCGATGAGTATATAAATAACTATATCGGGGTCAATGACAGAGAATATGAATACACAGCAAAGGTATACGATCAAAACGATACGGAAATCGACAATGTTTCCGTTAGTTGGGAATTTTCAACCGACGCGGAAAGCGGCGCCGCAAAATTTGACAGCGGAATATTGACTGTTCCCGCCGGAGCCGTCGATCAGACGGTGACGCTTAAAGCAGCGTTTGGCAGTGTCGAGGCCGTCAAAACGGTGAAGATAGGCAAAACGATCCTCGATCTGCCCGAGACGTTTACCGCGGCTCATTCGATGAAACTTCGCGGTCTCGGAAACACGTCGTCAATGGCTGTTGAGCCCGAGATCGACGAAATAGGTATGAAAGCGGCAGCGCCCGGATTGTTTGGATTTGATCTGTCAAATGTTTTGAGCGAGGCGAAAGATGTTATCACAGGCCTGACATTCACAGTATATAAGGAATCCGGAACAAATATTGAATTGGGCCTTTGGGATTATGCGGATCCGCAGGATACCGAGAGAACCGACGGCAGAACATGGATAGACGCTGATTGGACCGATACATCGGTCAAATCCGATATCCTGAACAACTATTCACTTGTTTTCGGATTTGACGATTTTTCTGCCAAACATGAGACTGCCGAGAATAATTATGCTCAGGGCAGAACGTCATATATTGCGCCGATAAGCACCGCTTCAATCAATGAAAATAAGTATTCGTTTACTGTTCAGGGTGAAGCGCTTGCCAAAATTCTTGAGCACGCGGAGCAAAACGGCGGAATGGTCCAGGTCGCGGTCACGAGTGCCGATCTTGACGCGAGGACAAGTTCGATCAAGCTTTATATGACTGGCGTTTCGGGTACCAACTCACAGTATGCGCCGACGATGACCGTTGAATATGATCTTCCCTCAACTCCCAGAAGAATTGAGATATCGGGCAACGATACTCTGTATATCAATGATAATGTGGAATCATATACCTCGCAGTATACGGCTGCCGTATATGATCAGTTTGATGATCTGTATGAAGATCAAAGCGTTGAGTGGAGCGTTGATTACGGAGAAACGCAAAACATTCTGTTCGATACGGAAACAGGCGTTTTGACCGTAAACAGCAGCGCGGCCGAAGGCGTTGTTACCGTTACTGCAAAGAGCGCTTACGCTTCTGCGTCAAAAACGATAACGATATCCAAAATTCCCGACGGCCTGCAAAACGGCGGATTTGAGTCGGTTGAGGATACATACTTCGCAAAAGCCTGGACACCGAATGTTCCGACATACAGGCTGAATTTTGATGAGACGGATTTCTACTATCCCTGGAATGAAGCGCAGGTTAACGACGGAAAGACTCTCTGGACCAGGACGCAGGGTGCGGAAACTGCCGGTGATACCGGTTCAGTGCGCGGAACATCCGACATTGATTCCGCGCTTAAGATGGAATATACATCGACATTATCCGATGAGGAAGCGCTTTCGCTTATGAATACGGCAACACAGTCGGTCGGAATCAATAACTCAAACGATGACGGATTTTTGGATGTCGGATATGAATTACCGTATTATTATATGCTTGACTATTATCTCTCTCCCGATGCGGAGCTTATGCTCTCAAATCAGGGCATATACATAGGCCTTGAGTTCAGAAATACGGCGAATACGGGATTTTTAGCATCGGTAGCCACCGGAGATAATTATATGCCGCTTAGCAGAGGACAGTGGAGGACGTTCACCGGAACATTCACATCGGGCACATCAAATCAGATAAACGGCAAGACCCGCGTGAATATAGGTATCAGGGGAATGAAGGGAACCGGATATGCCGATTATTTCAGATTGGTTCCTAAAGGTATTGACACACAAACTGCGTATGAGGGCAGCAATTCCATGCTTGCCGCGAACAGTCTTGCTTGGACGTCGGATATTTTCTCGGTTGATCCGGGCAGTGACTACACCTATTATGCCTCTGTGCTTCCCGAATCCGAGGTAGTCTCCGGCAAGATCACTTATACGTTTATGGACAATAATTTTACACGAGTGGGTGAATACAGTATAGATACCGATGCCGACGGCTGGTCCGAAAAAGACGAAAACGGCTGGATGAGAATCGAAGGCACCGTTAAAATACCCGACAGCGCTTCGGTTTGCCGCGTAGAGATCTCGAATCCCGAGAATGTCGGCAATGTTTGGTTCGACGGTCTGGTGTTCACCAAAACAGGCGATCCGGTAATTTCCGAGATAAGAATAACGAGCGGAGTATCCGAGGCGCCGATACCGATGAGCGGCGATGCACAGTATGCGTATTCGGCGGTTGCGTATGATCAGTATGGCAACTCGATCCCGAGCGGCATCGCTTGGTCGATATCGGGAGCGGACGGCATGCCCGTTTCGGGTGCGGATATCAGCGCAAACGGAATCCTCAAGGTTTCAGCTTCGGCGGAGGAAAGAGAAATTATTATTACCGCGTCGAATGGACAGATCTCGGCATCAAAAACTGTCCGTCTCATAAAGAGCGGTGCTGCGGGCGAACCGATTTCAACGAGCAAATATGGTTTTAACGGAAGTTTTATCCAAAATGACGGAAAATATCCTTTAGGCTGGAGCAATACCGGCAAGGATCTGATCAACTACACATTTGATAACGGAATTGAAGGCTGGAAGTTCACAAACACGGATTACGGCGCACCTATGGCCGGAGAAACGCGTTGGGATTCGGAGCAGAATTATACTGCGGGTGTCAAATCCGGAAGCATGCTGCTGTATAATCCGAGTTATAATATGCCGAGCGCTCAGATACCGAACGACGTTCGTATTCAGGGCGGTATGCCGTATGAGTTTTCCATGTATTTCAAGCAGCAAAATGTTTCGGACGACAGCTTGATCAGAGTGAACCTGAGATATTTCAATTCAACGGGCGCCACCATTGCCGAGACTGCCAATATGTTGAGATATTATCCCAATGATTATCTTGACAACAAAGACACGAACGGATGGCAGAAATGGTCCGGAGTGGATACTGTTCCATTGAACGCGTCAACCGTGCGCGTTGAGACAAGGTTCAGAGGCGGTCTTAACAATAAGGAAGGTTACGCATGGTTTGATGATATAAGGATATCCAAGGTGACCGAAATAGACAAAACAAAGACGTATGGTGACAGTCCGTCGCTTATGCTTGTGGGCTATAACGAGGACAAAACAACAGCAGGAAAAGCCTATGGTGAGAGATGGCTCTCCGACAGATTGATAAATATCTCACAGGGAGTCAGCTATAAATACGGCGCGGCGGTTCAGACATACACCGCGGAATCGGGCGCTTATCTCTCGTTCGTATTCTATGACGCGGACGGCAACGAGATCAGTACAATAAATTCCGATAAGATAAGCGGCACCGTCAGCGACTGGACCGAACTTTCGGGAACTGTGACGGCGCCTGCGGGCGCGGTATCCGCGGCAGTCGGCTGCAATATTGACGGCAAAGGTACTGCTTGGATAGCCGATGTCAGCTTCACGGCAATGAATGACACGGGGGTATCCGGAATAAGCATATCCGGCGCGGATTCGATCAGGATACCCGTAAGCGGCTCAAAGAGCGAGGCTTACACGGTTAATTTTGTGAACAGCGGCGGCAATCCTGTCGGAGCGGTTGATGCGGAAATAACGGCATCAAATCTTCCCGTCGGCGTAACCTTTGATAAGGGGATCCTCACGGTAACGTCCTCGGCAAAAGCGGGATCTGTTACTCTCAGAGCCGAGTATAACGGATACGCGGCCGAAAAGAGAATTGTTCTGACGACAGCGTCCTCAGCGCCTTCCGGCGGAGGCGGAGGAGGCGGTTTTAGCGGCGGCCTCAGCGGAGGAACGACCGTTTCCGGAACATCCGGAGGCGGAGGCCGGACGGCCGATGTCGGCACCGGAACGCCGATGGGCAACGTGAATTACGGTGATGATTCCGTGAACGATTCGAACCAGTCGGGCGATCAGACGGCTTCGGTTCCATCGCTCCTCCAGCCGCCCGATCCGGATTATTTCTCGGGAGGCGGCAAAACAAGCAGCTTCGGCGATATAGCCGATGTGCCGTGGGCAGAGCAAGCGATCAACGCTTTGTATAAGGCGGGAATTGTGAACGGTGAAGCCGAAGGAGTTTTTGCTCCGAATGACAACGTTACCAGAGCTGAATTTTTGGCAATGCTTGTCAGGACGTTTAACCTCGCCTCGGAAAATAACGAAAACGGATTCAGTGATGTGAATGAGGGCGATTGGTATTTCGACTGCGTGAACACCGCCGTCGGCACGGGAATCGTGAACGGCATAAGCGAGGATTATTTCGGCGCAGAGGAGAACATAACGCGGCAGGATATAGCGGTAATGTGTCTGAGACTTTGGGACGCTATCGGAAGAGAAATGACCGGAAATATAAACGCTTCATTTACCGATTACGATGAAGTTTCGGACTACGCGCTCGACGCGGTAGCCTCTTTGGCACAGGCGGGAATTGTGAACGGAAACGAAACCGGGGCGTTTAAGCCTCTTGACAATGCAACGCGGGCTGAGGCCGCGGTAATTATTTACAGATTGGCGGTGAAGTATGATGAGTAAAAGAATCATAAGTTTATTTACGGCTTTGACGGTTTTGATCTCTGTCTGCGTGTTCGGCACGTCGGCATACGCCGATATAGGAATTGAGCATGAATCACAGGTAAGCAAGCTTAACGCCTTCGGAATATTAACAGGTTATCCCGATCCGGCATACAAGGCGGATGCTCAGGTTACCGCTAAGGATTTTGTTATCGCCGCATATAAGCTGAGGGGCATGGACGGCGATTTTACGGAATCGGCGGCCGCTAAGTTCGGATTCAAGGCGGATGACAAATCAATAACCGTTCAGGCTGCCGCCGCTGTGCTCCTTAATGTTTTTGACTACGGATACGAGGCGGATACATACGGCGGATACCCCGACGGATATATGAGAACTGCGTCAAAATACGGTCTTATGAGCGGCATAGGTCTTTCGTCAAATGATAAGCTTACCAATGACGCTATGGCTATGATGCTTTATAATGCTCTCTCGATGAAGATACCGATGGTGGATTATTCAAGCGGACACGCGATCGCGTGGCTCGGAAGCGAGACGGTAATGGATAATCTTGAAATATATCGGGGGCGCGGAATCGTAACGGGCACATGTAACGCTGCTTTAAACGGATGCACGGCGGCGCATGTCGGTGAGATCATCATTGATAATACCGACAGATATTTACTCGGAAAAACATACGGGGACACGCTGTTCGGATATTCGGTTGAATTCTACTATAACAAGGATAAAGAGCTGTTGTGGATCGACGCGGCAAATGAAATGAACGTAACCAAGATTGCCGAGGTCGATATAATTGGATTTACCGCATCTTCGATCAACTATTCGACAGACAACGGCAAGAGCCGAGATTATGTTATCGAAGAAAACGCTTCGTTTGTTTATAACGGCAAAGCTGTTGATATTTCAAGTTTCTCGGGCTTTGTGCCGATCAGCGGATATATCATCCTGCTTGACAATGACAACGACAATAAGGCCGAGGTCGTATGCAGCGAGGCGTATGAGTATTATCTGGCAAGCGCGAAAAACGCTTCAAGCTTAACGGTCAACGACTATGAGACCGGCAGGCAGATCGTTCTTGATCCGAACATTTATGACAGCTTTAAGATCGTCAAAAACGGTGTCCGCGCGTCATTCGACGATATAAACGTAAACGATGTGCTGGCAATAACAAGGTCGGACAGCGAGGGCGGCTTGATAACCGTGACGGTATGCTCCAAAGCGCCTGTTTCGGGAACAGTCACATTCAGGTCCTCCGACAGCATCAAGGTTGATGATGCCGAATTCGGAATAAGCACGGCTTATGAGGGCGCCGATATCGAAATAAACAAGAGCGGAACATTCTACTTTGATCTGAACGGCAACATTGTCAGATTTACGCAGGGTCAAAACGCGACGTCGAAATATGCCTATCTTATAGCGGCCGAGCTGGTCAATATGTCTCAAATGCGCGTGAAGCTCCTGACTGTGGGTGGAACCGTTGAGGATTACTGCACGCGCCGCAAGGTCAACTTTAACGGAACGAGCGTTGTATCGGACGATCTGTATAAGTATCTCTTAAACGGTACCGAGATAGAGCGTCAGCTGGTCGAGTATTCATTGAACAGCGACGGACTTGTTAATATGATAAACACCGCCGATAAGAGCAATCTTTACAGCGGAAGCGACGAGGAGATCATCGGATTCTCCAATGATTTTCAGGGCCACGGCAGGTACAGAAAAAATAACTTGAGTTTTAATTCAAAGTATCTGATAACAGCGGAAACGCCGATTTTCGTCGTTCCGGCAAGCAGAGAATATGAGGACTATAATGTTCAGTACGCTACAAGCCTCACAAACGGCACTTCATATTACATTTCGCTTTATGATGTCGATGAGTATATGACAGCCGGTGCGGTCGTGCTTGACGAGATCGCGTCCGATCCCGAGCAGCTCAAGTCAAAACGCTGCGTGGTTGTTGATAAGGTCTCGACGGGAATCAACGAGGATTATGAAAACATTGTGTTTGTGGACGGATATCAGCAGGGCTCAAAGATAACCTTTAAAACGAAAGATGCTGCAAGCCTAAAGGATTCGGAAGGCGGTTATTACAGCCTCGGCGAAGTGCCCGGATACACTCAGGTTTCAATGGGAGATATAATACAGGTCAGCCAAGATGCGGACGGAAATTTGATAGCATTCAGAACTTTGTATAAGGCTGACGAGAGCAAGAAAAAGCTTGTCGTTGCTTCAAATGAGACTCCCAACGAGTTTGAGGAAGGCGGAAACATTAATGAGTTTTCGGATATGTTTGTACTCAGCGGAACTGTAAAAGCGCGGTCAGCGAGCGTTCTGGTCGTACAGTCAGATACTAAGCGCGCTCACAAAATAACGAACGGCGCGAATGTATATATCGTCGGAAAAACAATTACAAAAGGCACAACAGATGATATCGGGATCGGAGATCAGGTATATGTTCACACATATCAGGGAAATCTTCAGGAAGTTGTGATTTACAGATAACAGAAAAACAAAAGGTCCGCGGAATGATTCCCCGCGGACCTTTTAATACCTATGTCGTTAAATATGTGTCAGTATCAGCTCACAGTCGCCTTTTACGCGGTATTTGCCGTCCTGCGCCGGGATAAATATACTGTCGCCCTTTATGAAATTAACGGTTTCGCCGTTGATTTCGAGGCTTCCCGCGCCTTTAACCGCAATCAAAGAGTGGAAGCTTGACTTGCTTATGTCGATCTCATGGTCGCCGTTTGCCGTTATTTTGCGCACGGTAAAGTATTCGCATTTTGCCAAAACCACATCGCTGCCTTTTTTCGGGGGTTTGGCGGGCCCCGTTTTTTTCAGGTCCGATACCTCAAGAGCTTTTTCGATATGCAGCGGTCTTGTCTGTCCGTTTTTGTCTTTTCTGTCGTAATCATATACCCTATATGTTGTGTTGGAATTTTGCTGTATTTCGCATATCAGGATTCCCGCGCCGATGGCGTGCACAGTACCGGACGGGATAAAGAAAACATCGCCGCTATGCACGGGAACGCGGTTCAGCAGGTCTGTCAGAGTTCCGCTTTTGATCGCGGCTTTTAGTTCGTCTTTTGTAATATCGCGCTTAAAACCGTAATACAGCGACGCGCCGTCTTCGCAGTCCAGGATATACCACATCTCGGTCTTGCCGTATTCACCCTCATTTTTTAGGGCGTACTCATCGCTTGGATGGACCTGGAACGAAAGATCGCTGTGAGCGTCTATGAGCTTTATCAATATGGGGAAGTGATCGTGTTTTTCGCAGTTATTCCCCAGAATATCGGCGCCGCATAGGCTTATATATTCGCTGAGCTTAAGGCCGTCATACGGCCCGCCCGTTATCTTGCTCTCGCCGTCGGGATGCGCCGACAGCTCCCAGCTTTCGGCAACTGTCTCAAGAGCTGTTTTCTTGTTGTAGTCCGTTTTCAGCTTGGTGCCGCCCCAAATGTATTCCTTAAGTGCGGGGGATAATCTGACGGGTGAAATTTTTGACATAAAAATGCATCTCCTCGTATAAATTTTGCTCCGTTAAATGAAAGCGGATATCTCAAGGATATTATTATACCGCTTTTCGGCTCAAAATGCAATTCCAAAAATTTATATAATCGTAAATTTCATTTATAATATTATATAACAACTCGGCCGCAATGTAAATAAAGTTTCGGCTTTGAAAAGTTACAATACCGTGCGGATTGAAACAGAGCCCGAAAACCGTCTTGACACGAAGCTTGTTTTGTGAGATGATATAGTTATTAAGATCAGGAGGTAAAATTATGTATATTGGCATTGATCTCGGCGGAACAAATATAGCCGCGGGGCTAGTGGACGAAAACGGAAAAATATTATACAGCGAAAGCGCGCCGACGCTTAAAGAGCGTCATTATACGGAGATAATAGCGGATATGGCGAAGCTTGCCAAAAAGGTTGCCGACGGAGGCGGGGTGCGCCTGTCCGATATAAAGGCGGTCGGGATCGGCAGCCCCGGCACGATCGACAACGCCGAAGGAAGAGTGGTCTATTCGAATAACATCGTGATGCACAATGTTCCCATGGCCGAGATATTCCAAAAATATATAGATCTGCCCGTGAATATTGAGAATGACGCCAACGCGGCGGCGTATGGGGAATACTATGCCTGCGGCGAAAAATGCCCGAGCTTTGTTTTTATGACGCTGGGAACCGGCGTGGGAGGCGGAATAATCATAGACGGCAAAATATACCGCGGTTTTAACGGCGCGGGCGCGGAGATCGGCCACGCTTCAATAGTTCACAACGGAAAGCTTTGCACCTGCGGAAAGCGGGGATGTCTTGAGGCTTATGCTTCGGTGTCCGCGCTGATTAGTCAAACAAAAGAAAAAATGAAAAAATGCCCGGATTCGTTAATGAATAAATATGCGGAGGAAAACGGTGGAGTGAGCGGAAAGACCGCGTTTGACTGCGCGGACAGCGGAGATAATGCGGCTGTCGAGGTCAGAGATAAATACATAATGTACGTCGCCGAGGGCGTCAGCAATCTTATCAATATATTCCAGCCGGAGCTCTTTGTGATCGGCGGAGGTATAAGCCGCCGCGGCGATGTGCTTTTGGACCCGATCAGGAAGTACGCGGCGGCGAATGATTTTAACAAGTATATGCCGAAGACAAAAATCAGAGCCGCCAAGCTGTTCGGCGACGCCGGAATCGTCGGCGCGGCTATGGCGGCAGCAAATTAAAAGAGAGCCGAACGGCTCTCTTAAATTTTTACTGTATGTGGTGCATTTTTCTGTATTGGTCAGGAGTATAGCCCGTATACTTTTTAAAGGCTGTGTAGAAGTAGCTGCCCGAAGCATTAAGGCCTATTCGGGAACCTATCTCAAGAGCCGTTAAATTTGTTTCTCGCAGCAGACGGCAGAATTCGTCAAAGCGTTTTTTTGCTATATAGTCCGAGATCGAAATGCCCTGACTCTGTTTGAATATGTTTCGCGTATAGTTGGCGCTTCTGTTGATCTCTCCGGCTATCATGTCGATCGAAAGATTCGGGTCGGTAAAGTTATTTTCGATGTAGTTAAGCACGGTTTTAACCATAATGTCTTTTTTCGAGTCCAGCTTAATGTTGCTGAGCTTGAGTTTCAGGTCATTGCATTTTGACATTATATAGTATCTGATATCATCCAAAGAATTAACGCTCGATATAAACTCGCGGATGTTTACGGCGCTGTCGGTTTTCTCCGACAGCTTTGAGCGTATCGCGAACTGGTCAATTGCCAGCAGCAGTCTGTCCGTGTAAAGTATCAGCATGTTATACGAAACCTGTCTGAGTTTTGCTATAAACAAGTTAACATTTTCGCTGATTTTCATGTCGTCCTGAGCGGTAATGCTTTTTAATATATCCTGTTCAAGCTTTTCGGGATATGATGATATGGCATTATCAAGATCCCTGATATCGGCATAAGCCGTTATGGAGGTTCTGCCGCTCACGATCCTGTAGGATAACGCGTGAACGGCGTTGTGATAAAGCTCCGGCAGATCATCGGGGGACTCGGTTATGGCGCTGTCGTAAGCCGCCGATACCGTGGCGTCGAAGAATTTTTTAAGGTACATGTTCAATTTGTCGATCGAGGACTTTATAAATCCGTCGGACATAAAGTTAAGAATGAACCCGACGTCATGCTCGCCTATTTCAACAGCGTATGCGTTTGAGCAGTTTTCAAAGATCTCTGTTCCCATGTTCATTAAAGCGTATTTTATGGTATAGATATTATCAATATCCATTCTTGAAAGATCGTCTATTCTCATTATTACAACGGCAAATCCGCTGTACGGGAAGGTAATATCGCAGTCCTTCATATCCTCGTTCAAGTAAGGATAGATGCCGGTCAACAGTTTTTTGAGCACATCGTTTTGCTTGGTGTTTATATACTTGTACCGCAGCGTCTCCATAGAGTTATAGCTTGTTTTAACATCGCGGAGCAGCTTTGATATATTTTCTATCTCATCACTGCTGTCGCTGCCGTCGATTTCCGTATCATCTTTTTTAAAGAGCGCGTAAATGTTGTTTTTGAGATTGTTGAACAGTGAGTATGTGCTCATCGAGGCATATATGCCGCAGATAATATATGAAATTATAAGCAGCAGCATGAACAGCAGTATATAAATAAGCAGCGATGTAAAGCTTTCAAACGGATTCAGCGCGGCCGAAAAACTGGCGTATACATATCCCAGAATATCGGACCGCACATAGTTTACAGCCATACCATCTGCTTTAAAACTGCCGTTGGGCTGATGTGAATTAAGGATCTCGCTGAATATGGGGTCATCCGACATATTTTGTGCGAAATATTCGGGCTTTGAGTGAGAAATAACATTCCCATCCGCGTCCAGAACGACTGTCGAATACGAGTCATCATTTGAGGTAAGATTAACCATTTGCTGAAATTCGTTCTGGTCAATGTTTACCACAAAGGCGTAATCCTTTGAATTTCTGTATACCGATGTAATATAATCCATGCTGTATTTGTTAAGCGGGTCGATATCAAGTTCGGCGATCCTTGAGAAAAAGATATCGGTTTTCGGCGGATTATTATTAAGGTAATCGATTATGTTTTTGTCAATAAACTCATCAACCGGCTTGGCGATGGTTTGGGTTGAATAAACAACATTATCCTTAAAATTAAACACATACATTGAGTCGATCAAGGTGGATGACGCCATTATTTGAGCAAAGGTATTTTGAAGATTCATGGAATTTTTTGTGCTGTAGTCTGTAGTCATTGCCGCCATAATCGACGATTCATCCGTATATTTGCTGTTGCACAGGCTGTGAATATCCCGCAGAATTTGATTCGCGGTGTTGCAGGATTGGCTCAGCATTTTTTGCTCGGTTGCATTAAGCTGCTTTGACGAGGCGTTTGAAATGGTAAAAACCGTAACAATGCCAAAAAGAAAAAAGATTATGCATCCCGTTATAACATAATATGTAATTGTTTTTCGAAACAGCGTGTTGCTTTTTAAATATGACACGCATTCGCGCAGGCCTTTTCTTATCATATATATTAACATCCTTTAGTTAAATTTGCAAAATTATTTATGCAATTATTATATCAAGAATATCAAGGCAAGTCAATAAAATTATCTTTCCGTATATTAGTTTTTTAACGATTTTATTCTGCTTGCAAGCAATTTGCGGGTTTTGATTATAAAACAAAGTATTCTAATAATTATTAAAGTTGAAATATGTAAAAAATACTTATATATTATACTTAACAAAGCAAACGAAAAAATTTACAGGAGGTGGAGTGCTGTTATGAGTGTATTCAAAGCGGTACGGAAAAAGGATGGCGGAGCCGCAGCGGTTAAGAAACCGACGCTGGTTCAGGACATCAGAAGAAATAAATGGCTGTATCTTATGTGTGTACCCGCCATACTATTCTTCATCATATTCTCATACATTCCGATGGCGGGTCTTTATATTGCTTTTGTTAACTACAAGCCGTCAACGGGAATTTGGGGTTCGGCCTTTGTGGGGCTTAAGAATTTTGAGTTCTTTTTCACATCAAAAGACTGGATCACCATCACAACAAACACATTGTTTCTGAATGTTTTGTTCATCGCGTCAAGCACGATAGCTTCGGTTGCCATCGCGATCATGCTTTCGGAAATAAAGAACAAGTGGGTAAAGAAAATTACTCAGTCGGTAGTTATTCTTCCTCACTTCATGTCGTGGACGATTGTCGCATTGTTCTCGGTTGCGTTAATTGCGTCCGACGGTTTGTTTAACAGAATAATCGTCGGTTTGACAAACGACCCGAATAAAGCGATCGCGTTTTACAACACACCCGGAGTGTGGCCGGTGTTGCTGGTATTCTTTAAAGTATGGCAGGGCGCGGGCTTCGGTTCGATCGTTTACTTGGCGACAATAACCGGAATAGACCAGGAGATCTATGAGGCTGCGGCTGTTGAGGGAGCGTCAAGATGGCAGTGCATAACCAGGATCACGCTGCCGCTGCTTAAAAACACGATCATAATGCTCACTATCATGTCGGTCGGCAAGATTTTCTACGGTGATTTCGGTATGATCTACGCTTTGGTCGGCAATAACTCACTGCTGTATCCCACTACGGACGTTATTGATACATACCTGCTCCGTTCATTGCAGGAAAACACCAATATGGGTATGACAGCCGCTATCGGTCTTGTACAGTCGCTTCTCGGCTTTATACTTGTTATTGTTTCAAACAAGATCGCCAACAAGTTCAGCCCCGACGCGGCGTTATTCTAAGAAAGGAGGAATTAAGATATGACAAAATCAAAGCTTCAAAGAAGATCCGACCGCGCGGTCGAGTGGATATTCACAGCTATAATCGTGCTTTTTGCAATTGTGTGTCTGGTTCCCTTTATCTTAGTATTAAGCAGTTCCTTCACATCGGAAACAAGCATTATCCAAAAAGGATACAATTTATGGCCCAAGGAGTTCTCGCTTGATGCGTACAAACTGCTGTTCGCGTCAAACACTATCGGCCCGGCCTACGGAGTAACAATTTTTGTTACGGTTGTCGGAACGGTCCTCAGTATGCTTATAACGAGTGCGGCCGCGTATGCGCTGTCCTGCAGTCAGTTTTATCACAGAAATAAGGTAACATTCTTTATCTACTTCACGATGCTGTTCAGCGGCGGTCTGGTCCCGACATATCTGTGGATAACAAAGTATCTGCACCTCACGGATTCATTGTGGGCGCTGATACTCCCGTCATTGGTCAATCCTTGGAATTTGCTTCTTCTCAGAAATTTCTTCAAGGGAATTCCGGAGTCTCTTTCTGAGTCGGCAAGGATTGACGGGGCAAACGATATTGTGATATTATTTAAAATAATACTTCCGATATCTCTGCCGGGTCTTGCGACAATAGGTCTGTTTTACGCGCTGGCATACTGGAACGAGTGGTATAAGGCTCTGCTTTATATAAGAGACTCACACAAGTATCCGCTGCAGTATTTGATCATGCAGATCCAGAGGAACACTCAGTTCGTTCAGCAGAACGCAGCGCTGGGTGGAGCGGCGACCGAGGGAATCGTGCCCGCGTATTCGTCTCAGATGGCTACGGCCGTTATGACGATGGGCCCGATAATCCTGCTTTATCCGTTCCTTCAGAAATATTTTGTGACCGGTCTCACTGTCGGCTCGGTAAAAGGTTAATTTTGGTTGTTCATATAGTTCAGCATCTGCAATAATTAAATATACAATTTATTAAAAATAAAAAGGAGAGAAATTTATGAAAAGGAATTTATTTAAAATCGTCGCTCTGGCGGCAGCTTTGGTTCTTGCGATAGGCTGTCTCTCGGGCTGCGGCGGCGGTGACAGCGCAAGCAGCGGAGACGCAATAAACGTTATTCTTATGGGTTCCGAGCCCACCGGCTGGAGCGATGTAATGGCAAAATACGACGAGATTGGCCCCGGCGTTAAGCTTAATGTTGAGTGGGTAGCCCAGGGTGACATGAAGGATAAGCTGAACCTAAGACTTACCGCCGGTGAGGATTATGATTTGGTTTTTGACGCACCTTTCCTTAAGATGAAGGACTTTGCGGCCGACGGAATTTATACTCCTCTTGAGGACTACATCAGCAGCGGCGATTATCCGAATCTTCAAAAGGCTTACACCGACGAGGTATGGAAAGCTAACTACTATTACGGTCATCTCTACGGAATACCAAATATGAGAACATACGGCAACGGCATTGACTGCGTTTACTACAGACAAGACCTTGCCGACAAATACGGGATCGGTCAGATAGACAGTTACGACCAACTCCAGGATTTCTTTGAGGCTATTCTCGCCAATGAGCCTGCGATGATCCCTCTTGGTGTGGGTTCGACTCGCGGATTTTACAGCATGTTCGCTCAGGACGGAGTTGGCATGGCAAAGGATCATATCGTCAGAATGTCGGCAGGAGGTTTCTGCCACGTTCTTCTCAACGACACAGACACGGAGGTTGTTGACATAGTTTACGAGGGCTCGGAACCGGAGGCATACGCGAAATTCCCCGAGAAGTATCGCGACGGACAGCTTTTCGGTCAGGAAAGGTTCCAAAAGCTCACCGAGTGGAGAAAGTATCTTGAAACAGACTCTCTTAACCAGAAAGACGACCAATCTATCTTTAAGGGCGGAAAAGCGGCAGCGATTATAAACAATCTGGATGCGTATGAGCAGATGCAGAGCGATTTAAAGAACTCAATGCCGGATGCTCAGCTTGGAACATTTGTTATACCCGAGGCGGTAAGGAACAAGGAGCCCGAGGCAAGACTCACAAATCTCCAGGGCAACAACTTCATCTGCATACCCGCGACAAGCAAAAAGGTTGATAAAACTCTCACGTTCCTTGATTGGCTTATGTCAAGTCAGGAAAACCATGATTTGTTTGAACTGGGTATCGAGGGCAAGGATTGGACAGCGGTTGGCGACGACCAGTATTCAATTCCCGATGGCGCGCAGTACACTTTCCCGGGATATGTTCTCACATGGAACCCCAATTTTGTAAGATTCTCCGATGAACTGCCTCCCGATATTCTCGAATATAAAAAGTATGATTTGGAAGAGAGCGCTTATTATCCCAGTCCGTTGGCGGGATTTATATTCGACACAAGCAATATTCAGACCGAAATGACAAAGGTTAATGCGATCGTTTCCGAAAACGCCACGGCTCTTGAGCACGGAGCTCTGCCCGATCCGATTGCCGTTTTGAGGCAGACAAATGCCGAGGCGGAGCAAAACGGTCGTGAGGTAATCAGAGAGGAACTTAAAAATCAGATCAACGAGTTCTTGGCTGATAAAAACAGCTAAAGCAATTCGCAAAATACCCTAAAATATTGGAAGGTGCGCCTTCGGGTGTATCTTCCAATATCATAATTACAGAAATTTTAATATTTAAGGACTTATTTTATTATGGAAAAGTATTACATTGATTTGAGCAATTGGGACAAGATACAGAATAAATATATTTTTCCCGGTACACCCGATAAAAGCAATTGGTACATGCACGGCTTTGTACCTATGAATGATTATACCGTGGATCTCTTCGGATGGCACGGTTTTACGTTTGAAACCGATATAGACGGAACAGAAGAGATCGAGATAAAGGTTTTCACCCTGGAGTTCAAAGAGGGCCGCAATGTCGAAGTTGGAAACGAGTTTGTATGGAAAGCGTCGGTTTGCGGCAGCGGCAGAAAAAAGATAACGGCGTGCTTGTCTCAGTTTGATTTATACACATGTGAGCCCGGCATGTGGAAATATGTACGCTCAGTGGAGATAAATAAAGAGGTATATGATCTGCGCGCAGTCAGATCAAATTCCGTGTGGACGAGAAGTGAGATCATGTCAAAGGCCGCGGAACCCGGCGAGACAGTGATGTATGAGATCAAGCTGACCAACTGCTGCGATGAGAGAAAAGCCGTATCGCTGTCGCTCGGAAAAAAGGGCTGGGAGACCATGGATTCAAAAATAACGCCGTGTACCGTTACGCTTGAGCCGGGCGAGGAGACTGCATGTTTTCTTGAGACGGTCATGAATGAGCGCGTTGTTCCCGGCGGATTTGAAAAACAGCTTGTGCGCGTTATACCGGACGGAAACGGCGCGGACGCCGCGGAGCTTGAATTCATGACAGTCAGACATCTGCCTCATCCTTATATAATCCACACCGAGGACGGCTGGAGAGAGGTCAAAGAAAAAGCGGAAAATCAGACTTGGGCAAAAAAGCTGCTTAAAGGATACATAAAAACCGCGGACGAATGGGAGATCCCGAATATTGATCCCGAAAAGCCGTATTTGTATGTGACCGACAATGCCCATAAGTGTTTTAACTCGGCGCTTGTATGGAAACTGACGGGAGATATAAAATATGCCGTAAAATCAGCCGAATTTTTAAAAAGCGTTGCTGATCCTAAGAATGGGTATCCCAAAACATTCAGAGCGTGTAATCAGCAGATGGTGCATGAGGGCGAGTTTTTCAAAAGTTGTGCTTTTGCTTATGACCTAATACACGACACGGGACTGCTGAGCGAAAAGGATCATAAGGACATAGAAAGGACTTTCCGAATTTTTATCGGCCGCATCGACTGGGAGCTGTCGTGCGGAGCGGTTTCAAACTGGTCGCTCGCGATGATAGCGGGAGCGCTCTATTGTTCGACGTGTATACAGGACAGAAGTCTTATCGAAAGGTTTATATACGGCACAGGCGGCATAGCGGATCACATGACAGCCGGTGTTCTGCCCGACGGCTGGTGGTGCGAGTGCACGATTGGTTATAATCAAATGTCCGCCGGTCTTTTCTCGGAATATGCACAGGCTCTTATTCCCTGGGGAATAAATATCAAAGAAATGTGGTTCCCGGCCCAATACGCCAAAACGGTCCAGCCGAGAGCTCAGCATGTGGATGGGCTAAGTTGGGATATTTACGGTGGAAGCACAAAAAATTACAGGTGCATACGCGATCTTTGGGACAGTTTGGTCTCAATGGCTGATTACCGCGGTGTGGTGATCGGCGTGAACGACAGTGCCGAATCGCTGTTCGGAGGCAAAAATGAGGTGGGTTTTGACTCGCGCTATGACATCGCATACGCGCACTACAAGGATCCGGCGTATGCGAATATAATAGCGAAAGGCGGAGACGATCGCAGAGATCTTCTTCACGGCGCTGCGGAATTGCCGAAAGTGAAGAGCGATGCATATAAAAAATCTTGTTATTTCGATAACGGCGGCGTGTCTATACTCAGGAGTCAAACGCCGAACAGAGCCGACAGAGAGCAATATCAAGGCTCGCTTAAATACGGTTCGCACGGCGGCGCTCACGGACATTATGACCGCTGCTCGCTGAACGCCTTGTCAAGATTCGGCAAAAATTTCTATAATCCGGAAAACGTCTGGTACTCCTATGGCACATTTATGTATAAGTTCTTTGTGCAAAGCAGTATTACTCACAACATGGTTACGGCCGATTTAAAGCTTCAGGACCCCGCCGAGGGCAAAAATCTTTTATTTTATTCGGGCAAAATGATGCAGGTAAGCGCTGTTGAAAATGTGACGCGCTGGAGTAATCCGCCTTACGGCGGATGGCGCGTGCTGCTTGACGAGAGCTTTAAGGAGCGGACATGGAACGAGGGAAGATATGTTCCGGTCCCCGATAATGCACCCGAGTATACGAGCAGAACCGATTTTACCGAGCCGATCACTCAGCGTCGGCTTTTGGTTGTGGCAGATGAATATGCGGTGATTTTTGACTACGTTGAGGGCGGAGGCGAGCACGATTTCGACTGTATATATCACGCAAGAGGCCTTAGGGCTGTGAACGGGGCCGCGCCCGTAAAACATACCGAGCAGCTGGCAGATGATCCGCTCTCGAGCGGCCAGTTTATTACAGACTGTTTTTGGAAAAAAGCCGAAAATTCAACCGTAAAATTGTCATTTGAAAGCAGCTACACCGAGGCGGAAGCCGCGAAACCGAAATGGATGACACGATTCAGATCGGGATATAACGAGCCGGGCATTCTGAAAATGGATCTGTATTATGCCGGAGCAAAAGGCAGCCAAATAATTATCGGCGGCGACCCGGAGTATGAGCCCGTCAACAAGCGTCTTAAATACAGAGTCGAGACCGACGGCGAGATCGCAGCAGAGGGCGGATTCGGAGCTTGGATCTTGGGCAGAGATCACGTTAAGGCAGACCTGAGAGGCAAAAAAAAGCTGCGTCTTATCGTGAAGTGCGAGAGAGCTTTCCGCGAAGTAAGCGAGCTTTCGGATTATGTAAAGACAATATTCTGGGGCGATCCGTATATAACAACAAGAACCGGAGATATAATTTATCTTGCGGACACCGAATATACTTGTGAAAATATTGATACAAACTGCGAGCCGGGTAAAGACTATTTCGGAGGTCCCGTGACTATTCAGGCAAAGGATTTCCCAAAAGCGATCCCCTCAGAGCCTGCGTCGGAGGGAGTTGAAGCGGCTATAACCGTTGATTTAAGCGCACTTGACGCGGTCGAGTTCGACGGATATATCGGCGGCGATTATCCGCTCGGCGATGAGCGTCTGAGGCGAAAGTTTATATCTAACAGAAAGACAGCGAAGAAAGCGGTGTTTATCAGTGTGATAGAGCTTTATGAGCTTGAAAGCAAAGTGGAGAGCGTGACGGCTGACGGAGATAACCGAGCGCTTGTGAAATTGTCGGACGGAACGGTGCAGGAGATAATCATAACGGGTCTGGACAGCGGCGAAAACATAACAGCCGAGATAAACGAGTATAAAAATAATGAACTTGTGCGCAGCGAACGCGCTTGCGGGAGGATGAGCGACAATGAATAAAATTATTGAAGAAAATAAGGACTTTATAAACTCAACATGGGATAAGCTTGACAAAAAGCTTAAGCTGGTCAGCGAGAGGTCGAAAAATAAGATACCCTACACTACAAGAGACGGCGTTCACAACAACATGGCCGACGAGGACATAACATGGTGGACAAACGGATTTTGGGCCGGTCTTATGTGGCTGATGTATGTCGGCACAAAGGACGAGCATTATAAAAGCGTCGCTGAGCGCGCGGAGGAGATGCTGGACAAAGCTTTTGAAAAATACGACACGCTGCACCATGACGTGGGCTTTATGTGGTACATTTCAAGCGGTGTGAACTACAGATTATTCGGAGGCGAAAAGTCGCGGCTGAGAACGATCTATGCGGCAAACATGCTTGCGTCCAGATATAACCCCGCGGGCAAATTTATCCGCTCATGGAACGGCGACCATGTGGGCTGGGTAATAATCGACAGCATGATGAATATCCCGCTGCTCTATTGGGCGTCGAAAGAACACAATGACAACCGATACAAATATATAGCCGAAAACCATGCCGACACCGTGCTCGGAACTCATATAAGAGCCGACGGTTCGGTGAACCATATTGTGAACCTGAATCCCGAAAACGGCGAGGTGATCGAGACATTCGGCGGTCAGGGCTACGAGGTCGGTTCATCGTGGTCAAGAGGGCAGAGCTGGGCTATCTACGGGTTTGTTCTCAGCTATATCCATACCGGAAAGCGAGAGTACCTTGACGCGGCGAAACGCGTGGCGCACTATTTTATAGCAAACGTTTCCGAAACCGGCTATGTATCCCGGGTGGACTTCCGCTCGCCCGATGAGCCTGTGCTTATAGACACGACCGCCTCAGCCTGCGCGGCTTGCGGCTTGATCGAGATAGCAAACAACGTTGGCGAGTATGAGAAAAACCTGTATCTCGGCGCCGCGATAAAAATTCTTAAAGCGCTTGAAGAAAATTATTGCGACTGGACCGACAAAGAGGATTCGATCCTTCGGATGGGAACGGAAGCCTACAACTGCCATGAGAGCGGGCGGCATGTGCCGATCATATACGGCGATTATTTTTTCACCGAGGCGATATACAAACTGAAAGGCAACGATATGCTGTTTTGGTAATTGTTTCCGTAATTATGAAAATATCTCTTTTACAGACAAAGCAGAATTTGCTTTACGATTTTGAGCACCCCTCATACATTCCGCCGAAGATCCGCATGGAACTTGCTTCGGAAAATGTTTTGCGTACCGTGCAAATGGCGGAATGTGCCGCAAAAGACCGCTGTGATTACATAATAACGACCGAGGCGGTAAATTTCACGGGAGTACCTATGGATATCGAAACATTTAATGTTGTCGAGCCGTTTGGCGGATGGTCATTTGAGCTGTTTTCGGGCATTGCCAAAAAATATGCCGTGAATATCTGCGCGGGACTGTATAACGCAAGATATGGAATGGTGTATAATTCCGCTGTTATGTTCGACCGCGGCGGCTGTATTGAAATGGTATATGACAAGGTAAATCTTGCGGGCGACGAAAATAAGATGATCACGCCCGGAAAAGAATACATGGTCATTGACAGCGAGTTTGGGAAAATCGCGCCTCTCGTATGCTGGGATATGCAGTGCGGAGCGGCGGAACAAGCAGCGAGGATGAACGCTGATGTGATCTTTTGTCCCACATGGGGTTGGGAGAACGGTTACGGAATACCGTGCGCTGCGGACAATGAAGTATGCATTGCGGCAGCAATGGCGGTTCCGTATAACGGAAGCATTTCGGGAGCTCGAAGTCCAAGCGAGATAATAGATCGGCAGGGAAATATCATTGCTGTCGGAAGCAGAACGGATGATTGCATAATATCGGCGGAACTGATATAACGCGAAAAATGTATTGCCAATTGTGGTTTTATTAAATAATATTTTGGGGCGGAAAGGCTGTGGGGTTTTATGGATAAAAGTCTGAATATATTTTCATTTTGGGCGGTGGATACCTTAGAGGACACCGAAGCGCTGAAAAAACAGCTTAAAGATATGTCAGGCATTGGATTTGGCGGCGTTGTGTTCCATCCGCGCAGGTACAGCTGCGATATAGAATATTTGAGCCGAAAATACATGAAGATTCTTACCGAGATCATTCTGTGCGCGAAAGAGCTTAAAATGGAGTTCTGGATATATGACGAGAACGGCTGGCCGTCGGGAAGCGCCGACGGCAAAGTTCTGAAAGAGCTGCCGGATATGAAGTGTAAATGGCTGGAAATGCAAAACAATGTCGTGACAACGAAAGAAAAATCCGCGATCAATTCGCTAAGCCGTGAGTGCGTCGCAAAGTTCATAGAGCTGACACACGAGGGATACAAAAAAGGATTATCGGCCGAGGCGTTTGAATATGTGCGCGGTTTTTTCAGCGACGAGGTCGGATTTTTGGACGGACACGGCGTCACAGCGGACAAATTCGGAGTGCCGTGGAGCGATGAGATACCTGAGCTTTTTGATAAAAAATTCGGCGGAGAGATCCGTCATAGACTGCCCGAGCTGTTTGCTGAAGGAAAAACCGATTTCAAAATATGGTATTGGGAGACATTGACGGAGCTTTTGGGCAAAAACTTCTACGGGCAAATCGAAAAATGGTGTGCCGATAACGGGAAATTATACACCGCCCATTTAAAAGGCGAGGAAAACCCGTTTTTCCAGATCGGATACAGCGGCTCATGCTTTGAAGTATTAAAAAACATCAGCGTTCCCGGAGTCGATGCCCTTGAAAGGTATAGGGGCAACAGCTTTTATCCTCGAATAGTGTCAAGTCTGGCGCGTCAGTTCGGCAGCGGCCTCTCTATGGCGGAGGCGATGGGAGGCGCGGGCTGGGGTCTTGAACCCGCCGACATTGAAAACTATTTGAATTGGCTCATCGACTGCGGAATAAATATGATCGTGTTCCATATTAACCAGCTCAATTTGAATTATTCGGGCATAACCGACTGGCCGTCGTCGATCCCGTGTCATCAGCCGTGGAAAGAGGCTTTTTCCGCCGTGATCGAACGCGCGAGAGAAAGAGTTAAAAATCGGCGCCATCCCGACACGCTTGTGATTTGCGCGGTCAGAGGCACGACGTCGCGTTTCGCGCCGTCTTTCACAAAAGGTATGAACGAGCATAACGGCTCGCGTCAAATGATATGTGAGTCATCGCGCATCAGCCGCGAAACGGTTGAGCTGTGCGAGAGGCTTGAAAAGTTCGGAGTGTGCTTTGACGTCACCGACGAGAATATCTTTGAGCGCCTGGGCATTCGTGAAGGGAATTGTATTCGCCTCGGGAAATATGTTTATTCAAAAATCATATGCGCCGAGGGCTGCATTTTTACCGAATCGGGAAAAAAGAAACTCAGATCCGTAAACTGCATGTCAAGAGCCGATCTGTTGTCCTCGGGCAAGATCAGCCAGACGAAATGGGATATAACGCCGCCCGACAGCAATCGCTGTCTTATTGAGATAACCGGCGGCCGCGGCAGAATAATCGCCGAATATGTATGCGGTTTTAAAATACTCGTCAGCGATAAGCCCGAGCGCGCCGTAATGAACAGCATAGAGCTTGAGCTTATCGGGAGCGGCAGCCAAGGATTTTTGTATAATGTTCCGAAGGAAATAGTCAATAAGGGTGAAAACGTGATTCAACTCATCGGACTTGAAAAGGCTTTCGCTTTCGCGGTGGGAAAATTCGCGGTAAAGAATATTTTTCCGTTTTATGAGTTTGACGACCGTCAGATCACGGCCAAATCAGGCTTTTATATCGCAAGGCCCGAAAAGATGAGCCGAGATTTTATTATCTCGGGCTATCCATTCTCGGATAAGCCGATTATATGCGAAAAAGAAATAAGCGGCCGCCTTTGCGGATACCTAAGAATATCGTGTCGATACATAGCGGCAGCCAAAGTGTACGTAAACGGGATATTCGCCGGTTGGGTATACAAGGGAAAAGAGTGCATAAGTCTTGGTGAAAAATTTGAAAGAATAAAGCTCACGTGTCTTGTTTATCAATCCGCTTATAATCTGTACGGCCCGCACTATCATCTTGAGGGCGACAGACCTTTGGTTTCTCCCGCTCAATACAGCGGAGAAAAGAATTTTGCGGACAGCTCATATCTTCCGGAACGCACATATGATGACAATATGAAACTTATAAAATATATAATGACCGACGAAGTTGAAGTGGTCGAAAAATGCGATTGCCATATAGGCAGGAGGGATTAGACTGTGAAGACAAAAAAAGCGATAAGTTTGATAATAAGCTTTATAATTTTGCTCGGCATCTTCCCGGTATCCGCACAAAACGGAGACGAAGCCGCGGCTGAAGCCGTGCGGGCGCTCAGCCGAGGCATAACGCTCACCGGGGATTATGATAAATATATATCATCGGACGGGACTGAGGTCTCCGTCAAATGGAATAATGTCAGAGACAACACGATCTCGGACGAAAAGGGCTCGTATCAAAACGATACATACCTAAGGTCCGACGGCAGGGTTACGCGTCCCAAATGGTATGAGGGCACAAAAAAGCTGATCGCGGACGCCGAGCTCAGCTGCGGCGGAGCGTCGGCCTCGGCCAAAAATGTCAATATAACGCTCCCGCCCGAGGGCGCGCCGTCGTTTAATGAAAACACACTTTCAAATTATATCAATATCGGAGATTCCGACAGCGAAAAATACGGATTTGAATGCGTGAGAGACAACGGGGTGCAGCAGAGAGATGTGGATGGTGTAAAGCAAACATACCGTACACTAAACAAAAATGGCGCAATGGCCGTAACTTTAAAATGTGACCCGGAAAAGCAAAATTACTTTACAGTTAAATTTTGGGGCGGTGATACGGGCGACGGCATACTTTGGGTATGCGATCCGACCACGGGATATATGAACATAGACAACTCAAAGCAGCCCACGCGAAACGGCATTGTGGACAGAAAAGATTGGGTCGAGCTCATAACGACGGATAGTGAGCCGCAGTACAGCGGCGGATTTATATATTCCACATACTTGATACCTATGATTTATACCAAAGGCAAAAATTATGTGTCGCTGCGTATTTATTCGACCGGCGGTCCGGCGAATTATGCCAATGTGACAATAAAGGAGCAGACCGAGCCGAGCCGCGGTATATACGCCGCGTATATGACGCAGGAGGCGGATTTTGACCCTGCCGCTTTTGAGGAGATTGTCGGAGAAGCGGCCGATACCGCCGAGGCGCCGCCCGTTGACTATGCGGCTGCCGAGACGAAGGCGCTCAATGCCGCAAAAAAGGCGGTCGGAACCTTCAAGTCATGGCAGATCTACGGCGCGAACAATTATCCCTCGTATATGGAAGGAATGGTGACGCGCGGCACTTCATGGAAAAACAAAAAAATAAACGACAGCGACTGGAAAAACGCTTACTACAGATCCTCCGGCGGAATGCTGCAGCAAAACTTGACTCCCCTTAATATGTTTGAGCTGTTCGCCGAGGCGTATAGTAATTCCGAAAAGCTCGGGTATACGCAGGAGGAGAAAACCGAGCTTCTCGACAGAATAGTAAAAGGCGCGGACTTTTTGACAAGAGCCCAAGGCTCAAGCGGCGGATTCTACGGCTCAAACGGCTGGATAGGCGGCCCGGAGCGCAAGCCTGCCTCGGGCAACAACCTGACGGGTTTCGGCCTCAGAAGCGTCGCCCGCGCCCTTAATTCGGTATATGGCGACATAGATGAAAGCGGATATCTGAGCAAATACATCGACTCCGATGGCGACGGCGAGCTTGACACGGTGCGCCGCGCGGCATGGCGCAAAATGGCGGAAGCGTCAAGAGATTTCCTCACTAGCCTCGATGGCTGCGGACACGCGCCCAATCAGGACATGGCGGACACTATCGCCGCGCTGTATTTTGATAAGCTTGCGGTCCGCGCGGGCGGCTCCGGTCTGAGCGACAATGAGATAACAGAACTGCTCGACAGAGCGCTTGGATTTTCGCCGAGCCTCGCGTGCTCGTCTTATTGGGTGTCGCCAAAGGGCCTTATACTCGAAAACTTCGGCTCGATCCAGGGCGGTTATTCGGGCGACTACGGAATAATGGCTCTGGGCGAAATGTCACAGCTGGCGGAGTTTGCCGAAAAATATCTCCCGTCCGAAACGGCGGCGAAGTACAGCGAATTGGTTGATAAGGCATACGAAATGTCCGATAATTTTATGTTTGTGTACGGCAAAGACAGACCGACGCTTTATGCCGAGGGTATAACAAGCAGCCGCAACAGCTATTATCCGGGCACCGAGCGTTATATTCTCGATCCGTACGCGGCGCTTGAGCGGGGCAGCAAAACCGCGCTCAAAACATACGAGAACTTTATGGCTCACGACATCTTATCCCGAGAGGCCGAGGCGTACACTCCGTCAAACGCTCATTTTGAGGACAACGCGCTCACCGCAATGGAGCTGTATTTGGATTTTGATGAAATAAAGAGCGCTGTTGAGAGCGGCGGAATATCGGAATATAACTATATCATGGAGGATCCATCGGTCGACGAATACGCCGCGGCCGACGAGATGGGCAGAAATGTTGTGATAAAAAACGGAGACGACAAGATCTATCTGGCGCTCAATTGGCGCAATCCCATCCACAGCGTGACCTATTACAACACGAGCGCGCAAAAGGATATGCAGAGCGGCGTGATGAACAACATGGCGAGAGTGCATCACATAACAGGCAGATACGACAAGATCGGCTACGCCGCCGTCTCAACCGAGGGCTGGAGCGTGCGCACGGCCGATTCGGAGCAATATAAGCGCTTTGACAACCACTATGCCGAGGCGTTTATGTATATGAGCTACGGCGATTATAAAATTATCATGAACAGCAACAACCTTATGGGCGCCGAAAAAGCTGTGTCGTATAATGTGCCCGTGTCCGAGCTTGGGCTCAGCGGACTTTATAAGGACCTGATAAGCGGCAAAGTGTATTATTTTGGCGATGAGTACAAGACGGACGGCGCGGAAAACGGCGCGGAGGCGCAGGTCCCGCCCGCTTCGACAATGGTGCTGTATAAAACCGCAAACTTTGGTGAGTTTGAAATATATTTGGACGGCACGGAATACGCGGACGGAAATGTCCGCGTAAAGCTGTCGACCGATCGGCCCGATGCCGATGGCAGAGCCGTCACGGTGTACGCGGCGGAATACAATACGGACGGCGCGCTAGCCGATGTAAAATATGTCACCGAGACCGTGAGATCAGACACGGAAATAACATTCCCCTACAGCAAAAAAGCCGACGAAAACACAGTCAAGATCTTCGTCTGGGACGAAACCCAGCGCCCGATCAACGTAGCGATTAGCGATTAGCAAATAGCGATTACGCGGAGAGACTTTGGCAAAAATCATTGGCATTTCCCCGCGGTTGTAGGGGACGACGACCCCGGCGTCCCGGCTTCCCCTTGAGGGGAAGCTGTCAGACAAAGTCTGACTGATGAGGTGTCTGGCTCCCCCTCGGGGATAATCAGCAAGCTTGCTTGCGGGTTCAAAGCGACCTTTGAAAATCGCTTGCGATTTTCACTAAGCGCTTCCTTAATGCTGGCGCCGAAGGCGACTGAGAGGGGTCAACGTAGAGACTAGAGAATAGGGTCTAGGTACTGGGACGGGCAGGCTGCGGCCGGAGCCGCGGAGCGGGTTCGAGGCACTATCGTATTCCGATAGCACAAATAAACGAGGCCGCAAATCATTAAATCATCTGGGACATGCGAGGTCGTCCGCCCCTACGACATTTGCGTACTATTATTCTAATCACTATTCGCTAATTACTAATCACTACGTTCGTAGGGGACGACCCCGGCGTCCCGGCTTCCCCTTGAGGGGAAGCTGTCGGCGGAGCCGACTGATGAGGTGTTATCCGTCCGTTCAAATAAAAATATTGACTGCCAAGCAAAAATGCGGTATAATATTAATATCAAAAATTATGAGGTGTTTAATATGCCGACGGATAAAAAGATACTGAAGCGCAACGTCAAAGACAGCGTGTTTACCAATCTGTTTCAGGATACAAAATATATTGTGGAGCTCTACAAAGCCCTGCACCCCGAGGCCGACTATGTGACCGAGGACATGATCGAGATAGTCACCCTCAAAAACATTTTAACCGACAGCCTGTATAACGACCTTGGCTTTATGATGGATAAAAGGCTGATAGTCTTAGTCGAGGCGCAGTCCACATGGACGGTGAATATAATACTGAGGGGTCTTATGTATCTTGTGCAGACATATCAGGACTATATAGAAAAAGAGGAGCTGAACATCTACAGTTCAAAGAAGCTTGAGATCCCGAAGCCTGAGCTTTACGTGATCTATACGGGCGACAAGAAGGTAGAGGAAAAAGAGATAAGTTTAAGCGAGGAATATTTCGGCGGAGACGAAACGGCACTGGACGTGAGGGTAAAAGTGATAACGGAAAGCCGAAAGGGAGACATAATCAACCAATATGTGATGTTCACGCATATCTTAAACGACCGGGTAAGGACCCACGGCAGGACGAAAAAGGCTATAGACGAAACGATAAAAATATGCAAAGACAGGAATATCTTAAAAGAATACCTGTCAAACCACGAAAGCGAGGTGCATGATATAATGTTTTCACTGTATGATGATGAACAGATACAAAAAGCAATGATGAGAGACGCCCGCAAAGAAGGCATAAGAGAAGGCGAAATGCGAGGCCGAATGGAAGGCCGAATGGAAGGCATAAGAGAAGGTGAAATGCGAGGCGAAAAACGAGGCATAGACGCAATGATAGCGAACTTAAAGAACATGGGCGTGAGCGAGGAAATGCTTAGAAACGCTGCGAATATGTCGCAGTCACAGCGTTCCTAATCACTATTCACTAATCACTAATCACTATGTTGGGGTGCATGATATAATGTTTTCACTGTATGATGATGAGCAGATACAAAAAGCAATGATGAGAGACGCCCGCAAAGAAGGCATAAGAGAAGGCGAAATGCGAGGCGAAAAACGAGGCATAGACGCGATGATAGCGAATATGCGCAAAGCCGGGATAAGCGACGAAATGATACAAAATGTCGCAAACATGACCCAGCGGCCAACTTCCTAATCGCTATTCACTAATCACTAATCACTAATCACTATGTTGGCTGAGTGAGGATCCTAATACCTACGTCGTAGGGCCGGATGCCTACATCCGGCCGGCGGCATGTGGGCATGCCGCCCTACGCAATTAAATACAATCACACAAAAACGTGGGGGGGGGACGTCGAATGCTCCGTCCCCTACGAAATTTTGCATACCACGGCCGCAGGCGGGGCGGCTTTTTTTATTGCCTTACGCGGCCTTAAATCTAATATTTTCCTCAAAAAATAAAAAATCAAAGTCAATAAATATTTTTAAATGTTGAATATAGAAAATCCCCAAATTATAATTAGACTATAAAATAATATTTCTATACAGAAAGGGTAGGAAAAATATGAAAAAACGATTAAGCAAACTGATTTCATTAATAATTTCGGCGGCGATGATCATAACCACGGTATCGTCCGTCACAATACCCGTCTCGGCGGAAGATGTGGATAAAGAGGCGACCACTACCGTTACGCAAACGGCAGCAGCTGCCCTTAATGTGGAGGACGGCAGCAACATTCAAAAAAATCCGCCTGGGTATACCGGAGATGTGAGAATGACAGCGACCAAAAAAGTAGATGTGACACTCGGAGAGGATTGTGGCGCCAAAATAGGCGTGTTCAAGCTGGGTAATATATCAGCAAATTCCCATATCAAGGTAACGGCGAGATTGTATGTTACAAACACCGATTTGAGCGGCATAGGACTTTATACCACGATGGATCCTGTGCCGACAACGCCGGATGCGGATTATAAGGCAGTAATGAATGGTACGCAATTAGCGCCTTTGGGATATTTGGGCGGAAGTCAACCGGTTGTACAGTTTAACGGGTCTAAATTAAACAAAACTACGTTTACTGGTGAAGTTACCGGAGGCGGTACCTCTTTAAATACTAATGATGATCATTTGGGATCATTTACGTATGAGGGTGATATTTCGGAAGCCGGAAATTTATATTTTATCGCCGGCTCATGGCAGAAGGATAATGATTCTAATGCAACAGGCAACAGGCTTTTGCAGGTGAAAGATATCACCGTTGAGTATTCTTCAACCCTTGTCGATACAGTCACATATGCGCCGGCAAACGGAGAAGTTAAGTTAAATAAGGATGTTAATACAGGAAATAGTAGAGTAACTATTGGAAAAAATCTTACGATTAAAGCGGACACAGCAAAAACCGTTACAAGTACTAACAATCAAGGAATTCTGAATAACGGTGGAGATTTAACGCTTGAAAACGTCAATATCATTGCGGCGAGCGGAACGGGCGAAGAGACAAGTAGTACATTCAAAGCTCATTATGCTGTAGGTATAGAGTCAAACCATACGCTGACAATAAACAATTCGGAAATAACGGGTGATATATATCAAGGAAGCGGAAACTGCATAATTAATTTGGATAACGTGAATGTTAAGGGAACGGTTAAATCAAGAAAAGCTGTTCAAAGTACAGCGGGCAGTACAACCTGTAAGATAAAGCTTACGGGCAACACACATGCCGACGCCGTTAAATATTATTTTGATGGTGACCGTAATGACACGCTTACAATGGATAATCAGTCATCTGTAACAACACTTACCATATACGGTACGCTCAATGATGGTTCTGAGGTTATCAAGGCGTCTGACGGAGCGACGCTTGATCCCTCAAAAATAACCACGCTCGAAACCCCTGATGCCGGGGATATAAAATATGAGCTTCAAGCGTCCGAGGGAGGACTTTCGATAAATAAACCTGTCGCGGCGTTTTCAAAAGAACCCGCTGCGAAGGCAGAACTCAAATATAACGGCGGAGAGCAGGAACTTGTAGATGCCGGAATAACAAGCGACGGAACCGTGCAATACAGCCTGAACGATGAAGGGTCGTACAGCACCGCTATACCCAAGGGAACCGAAGCAAAACAGTATACCGTTTACTACAAAATAATCGGCGATGAAAAGCACAAGGATTCCGCAGCAAAAAGCCTTACTGTAAAAATAGAAAAAGGAGATTCGACCTTCCCGGAGGGTCTTGAAACCGTCACGGTCACATATACCGATGAGTTGACGCTTAATGACGTTCCGCTTCCGATTGCGGAAGGCGGCACGCTCGCGTGGAAGGACGAGGTCAAATCGACGAAGCTCACTGTGAACAACGAAGCAGAGCAGGAGTTCGCGGCGATATTCACCCCGGACGATTCAAACTATGGAACGGTAGAAGGCAACGTCAAAGTAAAGGTTACTCCCGCGATGATCACGGGCGTATCGCTGAACGACAAAACCGTTACATATGATGAGAACAGCTCCGACACGCAATACGGGCTTGACGCGCCCACCGGAACGCGCGATGGTGATGAAATAAAGTACGCGGAAGGAGTATACACCGCCGAAAACGACAACAGCGAGGATGTATGGCAGTCCGAATGTCCAAAGTATAATGCCGAGAATACCGAACAGAAGATAACGGTCAGGATCAAGAGAGATAATTATGTTACTTTATATATAACAAAAACTCTTAAGATCACAAACGAGCCGACGATCACGGACGTTGTCATCGCCGCAAAGAGCGGCCTTGTGTATACGGGCAGTCCGCAGGAGCTGATAACCGTCAGCGGAACGAAGCAGGATGATACCGTAACATATTATCTCGGCGGCGCGTCTCAGGAGGGAATACCCAAAGCGTCCGACGCCGGAACATACGACGTTAAGGTGACGGTCGAGAGAACCGGACATCATATGTACACTTGGGAACAGAGTGTGAGCATAGCCAAAGCCGACTCCGAGTTCCCGAGCGTTGAAACGATATCCGTGACCTATAAGAGCGGAATGAAGCTCAGCGATGTTGCTATCACGCAGCAGCCCGGAAACGGAAAGCTTGAATGGAAAGATTCAAGCACGCCGGTGCAGGAGGGCGAGTATGACTATCCGGCGGTGTTTAAGCCGACCGATCAGACGAATTACAACAACGCCGACGGAAATATAAAGGTAAACGCCGCGGCCGAAGACAAACCCACGCTTGAGCCCCTGCCCGACGGCGCGATAGATGTGGCGAATCGGCCCGCGTCGACTGGTGCCAAAACTCAGGAAATAACCGAACAGAACGGCGCGAAGCGCACGGTTGCCAACACAACAGATAACAGCACAATACGTTATTTGGGCGACTTTGACATTGAAGAGATAGAGAGCATTGTCGCGCGCGCCGCGTTGGTAACAAATGATAAAGACACTGCGACGGAGGATGCGAGCGGAACCAACGGAAAGTATCCCGCTATTAAATTCGCATACATGACGATAGCCGAAGGCGACGATATGAACGCTTTGACCGGATACGGCGATAATAAAGATAAATCATACATTGATGGAAATTCCTCTGCGATCCGAGACGGACATCATGATATAGGCATAATCAGCGGATATACACAGCCGGCCGCAAACGCTCAGAACGGACATTTATACAGCGGGGCCGTGTTTACCGTCGATTCGGACAGCGTGACAGTGGACGCGGGCGCGTATAACACATATCCCGGTGGCACAGCCGTTGTTATGGATGATTTGTCAAAGAAACTGACATTGCCGTCAGATGTAAGCGGAAAGGTTCACCTGTTTGTATACGGAACGGCGCAGAGCAGAAGGATCAATCTTGATTATGTAATAGTCAACCTCAAGAGCGACGAGCCTTCGGAGAGCCCGTCGGCCGAGCCCGAGGCCACACCCGAGCCGAGCGCGGAGGCCACGCCGGAAGGCGGAGCTACCGCCACACCGGAGGCCAAGCCCACGTCTGCGCCCGGATACAAAAAGATCGACCTGAGCGGAGCGAATATAATCGCTTTCGCAAAAGGTTCCGACGGACAGCACAATGCCGACAGCACCGGCAGCGGCTCCGTAACCACAAGCGGAACATGGACAACAAAAACCGAAACTACCGACAAACTTTCCTATCATATGATAAACGGTGAAGTCGACGCGACATCCAATGACACCGCGCATACAAACAACAATTCGTCATACGCCTTTGCGATCGACCTCGGCGCGGAGCGGCAGATCGACAAGCTCGTGCTCAAAAACGTGAGCGCCAGCGCGATCGTTACCGCGGTAGGAGACGGCCCCGAGCATCAAAACGGCTATATCACTCTTGGCGAGGAAGGCGGAGCAGGCTTTGTATTCACCAACGAATGGACGAGAGTCAATGAATCGAATTATAAACATTTGATCAAGGTGAAAGCCGAGTACGGAAGCAAAATTAATTTGTATAATGAGGACAGCTCAAGTCATTATGAGGTATATGACACGGTAACATTGACCGGAGAGTTCGGCAAATGCAGATATATAATGTTCGACGGCAACAACTCAACATCATATATCGGCGAGATCGAAGCGTATACTTTAAGCGATGAAGAACCGGCCGAACCTTCGGCGACACCCGACAGCGGAGCGACCGAGGCGCCCGAACCGAGCGCAGAGGTAAGTCCTTCGGCCGAGCCCGAGGCCACACCCGAGCCGAGCGCGGAGGCCACGCCCGAAGGCGGAGCCACCGCTACACCCGAGCCGAGCGCGGAAGCCACGCCCGAAAGCGGAGCGACGGCGACTCCCGTGACCACGCCCGAGGCCCAACCCACGGGTACGCCCGAAGTTAAACCCACGGCCGAGCCTATACCGGACGGCGCGATCGAAGTTAAGGATCTGCTTTCGAACAACTCGACGACAAGAGATGTGGCGGTTGACGAAAACGGCACCAAAAAGACCGAGGCGGCGTCAAACGCGGATAATCATATCTACTACATAGGCGAATATGACATTTCCGAGATAGAGAGGATCGACATCGTTGCCGCTCTCAAGGAGAGAGGAGCCGACACGCCCGCGCAGATCAAGTTCGCTTATGAACCGATCGAGGCCGAGGGCGAGGTAGACGAGGCGTATCTGACGGCCAAGAGCGGAGATATCAGAAGCGCCGGAAAGAGAATAGGCGTGATCTCGGGAACAACGAAGTATGACGTAAACGGTTCCGACAAGTGCGACGATTATCAGGGCGCGCTCTGGACGATAAACGCTGACGGAGTGACGGTCGACGCCGACGCTTACGCCGGGTTCCCCGGCGGTACTGCAGCGGTCGATCTGAGCGCGAGCGAGGCTCTTGCTGTCAAGGGAAGCGGAAAAGTTCATCTGTTCCTGTATTGCACGGCGCAAAAAGGCAGAGTCGTTATGGATTATGTCAATGTTATCTTAAAGGGCGCGTCTCCCACGGCCACACCGGGAGCGACATCAACGCCCGGAGCAACATCAACGCCCGGAGCGACATCGACGCCCGGAGCGACATCAACGCCCGGAGCAACATCGACGCCCGGAGCAACATCGACGCCCGGAGCAACATCGACGCCGGGAGCAGACACAACGCCCACACCGGCCGTGACGCCCACACCGGGAACGAGCGCGACCGCGACGCCCACACCGTTCATACCCACAGACAGAATGTTTACGGTAACGATACCGAGCAGTCAGGTGCCCGCTAATGTGAACAAGATCATGGTAAAGAGGAACCCGCTCGATCCCGAGGAGGAACCGATCATCGTAGAGAGAAGCGCAGACGGATCGTTCGTAGTGCAGCTCGAAAAGGGCTACAGCTACGCCGTGACCGGTGCCAAAGACGAAACAGACAATGATGTGGCCATCGACAGAGTTGAGAGCACGCTTACGCTCAGCGAGAGCACGACATCAAGTCAGGTCAATCTGGTCGAAAAGACGACGGCCGACGCGTTCACGGTGACGCTCGATCCCGTGCCCGAGGCGGTCAAGCTGGCTCAGGGCGAGGAGTTTGATCCCGCAAAGGCCGGAACGATAACCGTTGTTGTGAAGGATCCGGCACGCTCGACCGTTACATACAGCGAGGCGACAAAAGCCGATTTTGAGTTCAGGCCCTACGGCGATGACGCTATCATGGTCATCTATAAGGGCGTGGCAGCGGACAACTATATCCCCGTGGTTCGCACGGCTCAGATCACGAATCTCGGCGTGACGGTCGCGGATCCCTCCGCGGGATACGCGATGCCCGAGCCGCAGAAGTCGATAGCGGGACGCTACAGCATCAGCTATCAGTGGTACCTCATGGGAGCCTACGGAAGCAGAACTCCGATGGCATACGGAGAGAAAGCCGCCCGCGGAATGACCTATGAGATCGAGGTAACATTCAAGGCTGACGAAGGTTCGACTATAGCCGAAAACGCGGAATATTATCTCAATTCGGTTAAGCAGTGGAATGTATCAGACGGCGTTCTAACAGCGACGTTCAAGACGCTTGACGGCGGTTCTTCGATCGGCGGAGGAGGCTCCGGCGGAGGAGGCGGCGGAGGCGGATTTGGCACGACCGCCACGGCTGCCACGACTGCTCCCACAGCTGCGGCAACAGAGGCTCCGGCTGACGCTCGGTCGACAACCAAACCGAGCGGAACGGAGAGTGGAAGCGTGTTTACTGATGTTCCGCCGACATACTGGGCCTATGATTACATTATGGACCTCTATAATGCAGGTGTTATAAACGGCGAGACGGCGACAACATTTATGCCCGAGAATAATATAACCCGTGCTGAGTTCACCAAGATCGCGGCGGTAATATTCGACCTCAAGGCATCGTCCGATACCTCGGTATTTACCGATGTAACCGGCGGCGACTGGTTCGCGCCGTATGTGATCGCGGCGACCGAGGCGGGAATAGTCAACGGCGTTTCGGAGAGCGAGTTCGCTCCCGAAGAACTGATCACACGCGAGCAAATGTCCGCGATAATCGGACGCTATCTGGGCGCGTCATCTCAGGCGCAGATGCCATACAGCGACGCGTCTGATATTTCGGATTACGCGGTGCCTTATGTGGCCGGTTTGACCGAGAACGGAATGCTTGAAGGCGACGAGACGGGAACATTCAGACCTCAGTCTAACGCGCAGCGCGCCGAAGCGGCCGCTCTGATGGACAGAGTTATGAAAACCTTAAAGCCGGCGGCAATTCCCGAGGCGAGCGATGCGCCCGCAGAATAATAAAAAACATATAGGAGCCCCGAAAGGGGCTTCTGTTAACGTAGGGACTAGGGAATAGGAACTAGGGACTGGGACGGGCGGATAATATCCGCCCGCGGGACGCCGGGGTCGTCGTCCCCTACGACCGTAGTATGTAAAATACCGTAGGGGCGGACGACTCGCATGTCCTAGGTGATTTAATGATTTGCGGCCTCGTTTATATGTGCAATCGGAATACGATAGTGCCACGAATCCGCTAACGCGGCTCCGGCCGCAGCCTGCCCGCTTGCCTCCTCCCGGGAGGAGGTGTCAGGCGAAGCCTGACGGAGGTGGGAACGTAGGGACTAGGAATTAGGGCCTAGGGACTAGGATCCCCCCTCAGTCGGGCAAAGCCCGACAGCTCCCCCGAGGGGGGCGCGCCTATGTAAATGCCTTCCCCGAGGGGAGCCTGACGGAGTCGGGAACGCAGGGATTAGCTATAAACATCATATTTATAATAAATTAAAGATTAGTGTCAAAAAACAAAGATGATATTTTGCAGGGCGTATGTTAAAATAAAAATATGATAATTGTTTCATGAGAAAAACATCCGCCGCGATCATACGCGGGGATTAAAGACAGGAGTGTTTTTTTGTGTCTGTATTTAAAAAAATGACGGCTTTGTTTACATCTGTCGTTATATTGATTTCGGCGGGCGTTATACCCGTTTATTCCGAACCGCTTGACGAGGTGTTATACGCAAATGGTTTTGAGAGCACCGATGAAGCACTTTTGCTGACGGGGAGCAACAATTCGATTGTATGCGGCACCACGGCCGACGCGGCCGCGGGCGGTGTATGCTCTTACGGATTTTCCGCCGATTCGGCTGTTGACAATGTCAGCGACGGCAAGGAGATATCAAAATCATTTGGAGTTGAGTATAAAAAGTTTTATAAGGTTAGTGTAAATTATCTTGTTAAAAATTATATGAGGGTCAACGGAACAAACGGCGGAGCATATATATCCTACAAGGTTTTAAACGCCGACGGTTCGCAGATCGAGGATTATAAATACTGTATCGCATCCGAGAAGGTTGAAAGCGGCGAGTGGCAAAGCGCCACGCTTTACATAACTCCCGGAAAAAATGCTGCGAAAGTTGGAATTTATCTAGGCTTTTCCGCCGCGAGCGGAACGGTTTATTTTGACGACCTGACCTTCAGCGAGATAGATAAGTCTTTGGTCGGTCTTAATCCTGTTACGAGAACACAGGCCGGAGCGGGCGTCCAAGACAGCTACAAAACAGGTTTTGAGGACGATGATGTTGATTATTGGACTTATTCGGTAAAAAGCGGCGATGCGGATGCGGGTGTTTCGGGAGATATGGCACATTCAGGAAGCAAGTGCTTTATGTTTCATTCGGTCTCGCAGAACAGAGATCCGTCAAACAACACTTCTATCACAAACAAAAAGTCAGGCGAGTTTATGTTTGTGCTTGAGCCCGGAGTTTATCAGATCTCATGCTGGTATAATCTTAAAGATTACAAGAGATTCAATAATTCTCACGGCGCCACCTTCGGCGTCAGCGCTTATAGCGGCAGTACAGAACTGCGCGGCAGCCCGACAACAAAAACTTTTGATGTGTTGGAGGATACGGCGGGCGAGTGGAAGTATTACAGCTTTACATTCACACTCCCCGAGGAATGTGACCGAATAAGAATGAATATCGGATTCCGCTGCTCGACAGGAACTTACGCGGTCGATGATATTGAGGTAACTCCGGTGCTTACCGGCCTTACAACAAATCCGGATAATGAGCACTTTAACGGAATGACAGTTAAAAAAGCCGATGATGATACCGTGTCGGTCGATTTAGATTATGAGCAGGCGATCTCGCCCGCCATACTCGACACCATAATTCTCGGCAATGAGGAATCCGAGGCCGCTCACAATTTTGAGGCAGGCAACAGCGCTGTCGGTTACGGCGGCTTAGGAGATACATACAGGCAGCTTTATCCGAATGAGCCCGTGTGTTTTGAGGTAAAAGTCGATCCCGAAAAAATGAATTATCTGACAATTAAAATGTGGGGCTCGGAATTTCCGCAGAAGGACCGACAGCATTTGCAGGTCACCGACGAGTACGGAACGTTCAAGCAGGAGTACGGAACGATGTGGCCCGATATTGACAGTATGATGCACGAGCAGGCGCAAAATGATTCGTATTTCTACGGAACGCTCAGGCTTCCTCCCCAGGCGACAATGGGCAGAACAAGCATAAAGCTGAAGATCTGGAATGTGGGAAACTATAACGCTTACGGCGCGACAAAGTACGCTGCGGCTCCCGAATATTCGCGAGAGATCTTTAAAATAGCAACACACACCGAGCCGGAGTATATACCGCAGAGCGACGATAAATCGGGAACCGAAAAGAGATACGATCTCACCAGAACCAAAGTTTCACCGAACGGACTTTCACCCTATGATTTTCTGATAAACGAGATGGACAAGGGCGTTGAGACCGTGATGGCGCGTCAAAACTACGGCGAGACATGGAACGAAATGGTTGCGGAAGGATTATCTCCGGTCGAGGCTACGGGCGCCTATATGGAGGACACAAACAGTCTGCGTCACGGCACATGGGAAAATTGGTGCAAGAATGTGTACTATAACAAGTGTGTGAGTTCAAACAGCGAGAATATGAAAGGAATCCGTGTTTTGTCGACAGCGTACAACAGCCCGTGGAGCAAGTATTATCACGATGATATGCTGGTTGACCGCTGCGTTTCGTGGCTTGATTACATGGTAAGAGCCCAAGGCTCAAACGGCGGTTACAACGATGCCAACAACAAGGCGTGGATAGGAGGTCCGAACAGGACCGAATCAACTAACGCCATTAATGCAGGCGAACGAACGATCGGAGAGGTTTTCCTCCAGCTCCATACTGAGATGGAAAGACTGGGTTATATGGATCAGCTTATGGACGACGATCTTAATCCCGACACGCCCATGATCACCAGAGCTAAAGCTTATGAAAATATGTTTGTCGGCATAAGTTATTATATGTTTGAGTATATTTCGAGAAGAACGGCCGTAAACCAAGATCTATTCAATATTATTGCGGGCGAGGCCGCGGAGGAATCCTTGCAGATCCTTAATCCCGCGCGCTGCCGCGACAGAGACACAATGAAGTGGTGGTGGTACACCGCCACCGGACTGATGGTCGCGCCGCACGGAAGTATTCAGATCTCTCCCAAGGGACTGTCACTTGAGACTCACGGACACTTAAACGGCGCATACGATGGAAACTACGGTATGCACGGCGCTTCGATGGCGGCCGATCTTGCCATGCTCACAGGTGATGAAAATATTAAGCGGCGCGCGGTTTCGGCGGCAAACGCTCTTACATATTTCCAGGAAACAATAACCGATTCGGAGGGTTATGTCGCTATCAGGAAAGAGGATGCGATAAACACTCGTAATACTTATACTCCCGGACGCGTTGAGTACACAGCCTGGAACAACTTTAATGCAATATATTTTGGTTCAAAAGACGCTATACGCGAGCTTGAGCTGTATATCCAGTACGGCGAGATATACAGAGCGCCGATTGCAACCAACTCTCGTGATCTGTATTATGTTATGCAGATGTTTAATATAATGGGAGATAAGATCAAAGCCGCTTCCGAGGGCTATAAGACCTTTGCGGACATCAGCGGTGTTGAGGAAGAAGGTGCCATAGTTACCTTGGCGTGGAAGGGAATAATCGACGGAGTGACCGATCTGACGTTTAAACCCGATGAACGTATTGATGAGGAAACATTTAAGCGTTGGCTCAATAATGCTTTCGGCAACACGACCGAGATTCCTTATTCCATACTGTATACACGAGCCGAAGCGGCAAGGATAATACTTCAGCGCATTTATGACAAAGGCGTCGATATAGGCAGATTTGATCTCGGTTCGGGAATATGCCTTCCCAACGAGCCGTGGGTCCATGATGATTATGTTTACAACGACGAAATTGCCGAGTCGTATGCCTGGAAACTTCATGACAACGAAATTTTCCGCTGCACCATGAACTGGAGAAGCGAGTACAGCAGTTCGACAGAAAGAAGCAGAGCGGTCGCGACTACTTCGGAAGTGCTCAGATATCACGTTATGAAGGATGAGTATTCATCGGTCGGCTGCGCTTATATGGCGGCGCCGCTGGGACTTAGGAGAATAGATATCGCGAAATACGGCAAGTATGTTATTCTGTCAAATGTGTCCGATCAGGATAAGTCTGTTAATGTCGATATAACATCGGATATTAAAAAGGCGCGCGATATAGTTTCGGGCGAAATGATAGACTTAAACAGCGAATTGAATATAAAAGCTCAGTCAACCGTGGTTCTCAATCTGGAGGATGTTGAAAAATGAAGATGATAAAAAATGTATTATGCGCAGTTTTAGCGTTTGTGATGATCTCGGGAACGGTCAACGCCGATGTTATGAGCGACACGAGCTATGCCGAGGCTGTCGAGGGAGCGGTCGTGATAGACAGCTCTATGGTTTATGAAACCGAGGCGGACGTAACAAAAGAACAGATCGGATCGCTGTTTAACTATGCCAACGGAACAGACGATCGTCCCGCGCCTCTTAACGAAGCGTACAACGCGGATTTCACGATATACCTCGGTTCGGATAACGCGAAAAACATATCGGGTTTCAGAGTGTATGTAAACGGTTCTGATTCGAGCGAGCACAATCCGCCGATCACTCTTTACGGCTCAAACGACGCCGTAACATGGGACGAGCTTACAAGCATAGAAACGCCGATCATGGGAGCGTGGAACGAGAAATACTTTGAGTCGGGATCGGAATATACATATCTGCGCCTCGAAAGTGCTATGTCTGTGACCGATGAGGATGAGATCAGCGAGGATGACGTCTTTATCGAAGGCGAAACCGATACATATCATCAGAAAGTTTCATGCGTCGCTTTTTTTGAGGCGGTGACGGACGAGGAAAGTTCCGGCTTGGTATCATCAAGCACAGGCGGCTATAAAACCGAACAGACTGTCACGGATTTCAGCGATATAAGCGGCCACTGGGCGGAGGATGTTATCCGAAAGTATTTATCGAACGGATATATAAACGGATATCCGGACGGTACATTCAGACCGGACGACGGAGTGACGGCGGCGGAGTTTTGCAAAATCGTGTCATCATTACAGGGCGTGAGCTACAGCGTTTCGGGCGGCAGCTGGTCGCTTCCGTATATTCGGGAAATGATGTCAAAGGGCGTTATCGAACGCTCGGATTTTGACGATTATGATGTTCGGATGACAAGAGAGCAGGTCGCAAAAGCAGCGCTGGGGCTGATGACGGGCGAATATTATCCGAAAGATCTTGAACAATATCTTGGATACATAACAGACTCGGATCAAATAACACCGGCATATAACGAATATGTTATAAAAACGTTTGTTTCGGGCGTTATCGGCGGATATCCCGACGGAACTTGGAGACCGCAGGACGGAGTCACAAGGGCCGAGATACTGTCGATACTTGACAGGGTGACGAATAAAGACATGAGAGAGATCCCCGAGGCACTCCGGGGAAGCTCGTCCGAGGATCCGGTGCAGTCTTATTTCTTCAGCGCGGCGGTCCAAGTAAGAAAGAACACCAACGCTTCGGGAATGCAGTATCGTTTGTACGGCTCGGACGCCAGATATATGGAGGCCGACGATGCCGCCACGGGTCTTAAGATATTCAATGAGATTCAGGGCGCGCAGGGATTCGCAATGATCCTGAGGTATGATGTCTCGGATATAAAAGAAAACAGAGATAAACTTAACAGTCTGCATTTAGACGCTGAGTGGGTAAAGGGCGGCAGTAACGGACATGAACTCGGTGTATGGTATTACACTTATGATGCTGACAAGACCGACTGGAACAACAATCTCTACTTTAAGAACCTGAACGGCTCGGCGGTCGCGAGCGATGATATTTCGGGTTATAACTCGGTTGTATCGAATATCGAGTCGCAGCTCCCTACTTGGGGCAATTCGTCAATGGCCGTGCCCAATAATCAAAAAACCAAGCCGGTATTCAGCGCCGTCAGAAACGAGGAGAAAAAATTTGTTTTTGATATAACACCTGATATTGATGATTTTCTGGCGCATGCCAACGAGAATAATATGGTGGAGATATTTATAACATCGGTTAACTATGACGGATATGAGCTTGACGAAGATAAGCCGCAGATATATACGGCGGGCGAGAATGCCCCGGCACTTGTTGCTGAATACAATGTCGGAAGCTGAGAGTAATGTTGAGCCGATATCAGATCAAACTATGAGAGGGTGGTTATTATGCAAACGATATTGTTTCAAGGTGACTCTATCACCGACGCGGGGCGCTCGCGCGAGATCGAGCGCAACGGAGGCTGGGGCTACGCGACGCTTGTAAAGGCGCAGCTCGGCTATGAAGATCCAGGCAAATATCAATTTTACAACAGAGGCGTGGGCGGCGACAGAATAGTTGATGTCTACGCGCGGATGAATACAGATATAATTCAGCTTAAACCCGATGTGATGAGCATACTCGCGGGAGTAAATGATGTGTGGTCGCAGATACGATGGGAAAACGGCAGCAGCCCGGAGAAGTACGGAAAAATATATTCCATGCTTATCGAGGAGGTCAAGGAAGCGCTGCCGGACATAAAAATTATGATTTTGGAGCCGTTCGTTTTGCGCGGAGAGGCGACCAACGAATTTTGGGACAGATTTAATTATGAGGTAAGAGCGATCGCGGCAAAGGCGAAAGAGACGGCGCAAAAATATGATCTGCCGTTTATAGAGCTGCAGCACCTGTTCGACGAGGCATACCCGCTGGCGCCGGAAGGCTACTGGCTCGGAGACGGCGTTCACCCCGCCGCGCCGGGACATGAGATCATAAAAAGAGAATGGATCAAGGCGTTTAAGACGTTGTAAATTAAATGGGGAGGTTAATTTATGATTGCGAAATTCAAAAAAATTATTGCTGTGGTTACGGCTTTCGCGGTGCTTCAGACTCTGCCGTCCATAACGTACGCGCTGCCGGAAACAGCCGCCGAAGCACAGGGTACCACGGTGTGGAGCGCGACAGACACGGCGAACACAACATGGTCTTTGTCGACGAGCGACAAAATCAACGGCTATGCTAATGTTGACAACGGCACGCTTACAACTAAGATAGTCGCGGATGCCGAGACAAATTTATATGAGAGCCAACCCGATGTGGCAACCGCGTTTGATAGCGCGCAGTTTAAAAGCGCCACGCCGACAACAAGCGTAAGTAATGTGCAAAATCCCAATATTATGGGCGTTATAGCGCAGGCGGGAAACGCGAGTAATTATTTATTCAAGGCGGACGTAAAATACACGCTGCATTATACGATTTCGGGAAGCTGGGAGAATAAGGTGACAAATACTCCCAACGGCTCATATATAAATGCGTCAATATGGCAGGGTTCGTCAAGAGTAAATGATAACAACTGGACCAACCAAAATACTGTATCAACATCACCGGCACAGGCGACCGAAATGACATACGAGTTTACGCCGACCGTGGATGGTTACGCGCAGTTTAATTTCGAGCTGCGCCGTGTTAAGGCAGGCAGTACAATGACGGTTTCGGATATTTACGTCACGACCGATGTCGATATGTACACAGTCACCTTCGACTCAAACGGAGGCAGCAGCGTTCCGTCGCAGCAAGTCCTGAGCGGTAAGACCGCCGTTCAGCCGGATCCTCCGACGCGCGAGGGCTGCACATTTAAAGGTTGGACGCTGGACGGCGAGGCTTATGCCTTTACAGAGCCGGTAACGGGCGATATAGAGCTTGTCGCCCAATGGGAATCTATAACCGGCGATACGCTTGCCGAGGATAAGATCGATTTGACGGACAAAAAGATATATCTGTTCACGATTGACAACGCTACAAAAACATTTAAATTCAACAAAGATGTTACATCTGACAGTACATACAACGTGCTTACCGACGGAAAATACGACACCGACGCGGCTCTCGGCGCAAATCACTACGTTATGATCGACCTCGGTCAGGAATATCCGATAAGCACAATAAAGGCGTATCAGAACGATATAACAGCGACGGGAACAAACGGTAATTTCGTTGCTGTGCTTGACGGCTGCACGGGTACGGATTCCGTATTTGTAAAGGCGGATTTGAAAAATCTTATTCGAACGCATAAGGATTACAACCCGCTCACAACCGAGAACGATACGAACTGCTTTACATATTCGCAGCTTACCTCCGAAAAACATAACATGGGCAAGTTCCAATATATAATCATCTATAACGGCGGCAGCTACCATATGAATATGTCCGAGATAGAAATATATCGGGATACGACCGAGAAAAAGCCGTATCTGTCCGTAAATAATTTTTACGGCAGCAATATGGTTTTGCAGCGCAATAAGAATCACGTTATAAAGGGTTACAGTTCAAAGGGACAGACCGTAACCGTTAAAATGGAACAGGACGGCAGCGCTGAAAACACGCAGACGGTAACAGCCACGCCCGATGAAAACGGAAACTGGACAGCGGAGTTAACGCCTATGGATGCGGGCACAACGCCGTATATGATAACCGTATCGGATGATACCGACGCAGCAGAGGTAAAGCTCACCGATGTGCTTGTCGGCGACGTATTCTTAGCGTCGGGACAGTCAAATATGGCGTATGATGCGCCGAAGTCGGCAACACAGAGCGAAACTCAGTACAATAATGTAGGCGGTCCGAGCGGCTCGGTGTACTACAAAAAGGGCATGTATGAGCTCCAAAAGGAACTTGCGAATAACAATATCCGTATGTTCAAAATGCGCGACGATACCGCCGCCGAATCGGGTCTTGTAACCGAGAATGTTCCCGTATGGATCGACTGGTGTAAATCCGATGAAAAGATGACGGAAACAAAATCAGACGGAACGACAACCAATATTGAACATGAAAATATCCTCGCGCTGTCCTCGCTCGCCGCGTTTTTCGCGGATAAGGTGCAGAAGGATGAAAATATCCCCGTCGGCGTGATCCAGGCGTCGCGCGGCGGCTCGGCGATCGATATTTGGAGCGAGGGCGGAAGATTATACAACAACCATATCGCGCCGCTCGACGGACTTAATATCGCCGGTATTCTCTGGTACCAGGGCTGCGCCAACTCGAATGAGACGGGATTTAAAACGTACCATGATGATTTCAAAAAACTGATTCAAAAGTACAGAGAAATATTTAAGGATGCTAATTTGCCGTTCCTGTATGTGCAGCTCGCGCCGTATAAAAACAGCAATCCCGAATATGTGCAGGCCGGTTCACAGCGTTTTCAGGTCATGCGCGAGATCCAGCGCGAAATGCTTGACGATACCGAGGTAAACAATAATTTGTATATGGCGGTAAGCCTTGACACGACGCAGGATTCGCACCATGATTCGGAAGGCAATATAGTAAATCAAAGTCTTATCCACCCGCTCGGCAAGGATACGCTCGGAGAGCGTATGGCAGCGGCGTATGAGGCTATGGCGAAGAATGATAACAACGCCGTTATTTCCGGACCGCTTGTTGACAAGGCGACTGTAAGCGGTAATACAATTACGGTTACGTTTAAGGAGAACACCGCTAAGGGTTTAAAGGTGTTAAACCCCGATTATACATATCAGCACAACGGCACAACAGGCTGGCAATCGACCGCAACGGAGCTTGAGGAATTTAAAATCGCGGGTGAGGACGGCGTTTATCATGACGCGACATCGACGATCGACGGCGAAACCGTTAAGGTATCGTCAAACGAGGTCTCTAATCCGAAATACGTAAGCTATGCTTACAGCGAGCTTCCCAAGAACCCGAATCTGGCAAACGGAGCAGGACTTCCCGCGTCGCCGTTTAATATAGGTCTTAACGGCGCGGCGGCTCCCACGGCTCCGCCCGAAACAGAGCCCGGAACGGAAACGCCCGCGCCGACTGCGACATCAACGCCGGGGGCGACAGCAGAGCCGGACACGCCGGTATTCACAACCGCGCCGGATGACACAATACCGCGCGGCGTTGAGGAAGCGATTGCGGAAATCGACATTCCGGCGGATGAATCAATGCAATTTGAGGATGGCGACACCGTAGCGGTAATAGGCGACAGTATCACACACTTTAATTATTACGTGTCATTGCTTGAAGAAATGTATGCCGTTAAAAAGCCCGAAGCAGATATAAAATTCTACAATATGGGTGTAGGCGGAAATACCGCTACAAGAGGTCTTGCAATAATAGACAAAGAATTTGAAGTCGCAAAAAATGCAGGAGTTACGCCGAATAAAGCAATTATCATGTACGGCATGAATGACTCCGGTCTTACGAACGGTCAGACAGAGGCAGAAAATATTGCGGTCTATAAAGAAAAAATGACCGAATTTATACAAGCTGTCAGAGATAAGGGCATAACGGATATTACGCTTATGTCAACCTCGCCGTATGACCATAATCTGGTGATAGACGGCAAAGTCGATACCGGCCACGAATATAAACGCAGAATAATGCTGGAGTATGTTAACTGGCTGAAGCAATACACCGATGCACATGACGACTGCCATTTTATCGATCTCACAACACCGATGTATGCGCTGCTTGACGCATATCAGCAAGATGACAATACACGAACGTTTATAAACTATAAAGACAGAATTCATCCGTTAGATCTGGGAAGCTTCATAATGACATATATTATAGCAAAATCTCAGGGACTTGACGGTAAGCCGGTAAGAACCGAAATTACAGTTTCCGGTGACAATGCGGCAGTAAACAGCGGCACAGCACAAGATCCAAGCATAAATAACGGCGATGTCGAGTTTACATAGACACCATCAAAGCACACACTTGCGTTATCGAATGAATATTTCGAAGCAAACAGAATTGTACCGTTTACAAAGGAATTCAATCAGGAAATCCTGAAGGTTAATGGATTGAACGAAGGATATTACGACATCAACATGGACGGCTTCACGGCGGGACCGTACACGGCGGAAGAGCTTGCGGAAGGAATTAATATGGCGGTAATTCCGGATTCGCCGATCGCAAAGCGCGCGGATAAAATATACAGCGATTTGTCCGCAAGCTTCTATGTTGCAAAGGAGGAGCTTAGAAATCTTCGCTCGCTTGAACAAGAGGTGATCAAGCGAGCACAAGCGATGCCGGACGGAACTCCGAATAAGGAGGCACTTATAAATCTTGATGATGAGGCTGTTATGCAATATGTAGAAGATACAACAGACCTTACGGGCAGAACTCGTTATATTGAAAACAAGCCGCACGAAACAGAGCTTATTAAAAAATTCATGACCTTACTGGCTAAGGTGCGCGAGGATGCAAACGAGGCTCCGGAACCTATAAACATATCGGTTACATCACACAAATCGAAAGGCAGCGAGCTTGTTATTTTTGCCGACGGTTTCACTAACCGCAACAGCAGCTATGACGAATCAAAATGGATGTTGGCAGACTTTGCGCCTTCCGGTACAACACCGGAGTCGGCAGGAACAACTTCGTATGATTATACAGAAGGTTCAACGTTGGAAAACGGCAGTGGAGTAGGCGCGGCAAAGATTACGATTGGTATAGATAAATATAAAAACGGTTATACGCTTACAAACGGCCCCAAAAGCGGAGTGGATTATAAGTACAACAGACCGCATGTATTACCGGGGCAGAAACTCGACGTGTCGGCGGCTGTTAAGACAGATAATGTGCGCGCCACAGACACGGTCGATCTGTCCGTGATATTCTATGATAAGAATAATGAGAATACAGTGGGCACGGAAACGAAAATCAGCGACAGCCAAAAAGGCACGCATGACTGGCAGACAATAAGAGGCGTCGTGACTGTGCCGGATGACGCGTATTATATGCGCCTTGATGTTTCCGCGCGCAGCCAGACTGAAGGCGCGACGGAAAAGCAAGGCACTGTATGGTTTGACGATGTAAGAGTAACATCATCATTGCAAAATCCGGATTTTGAGGACGCGTCAAACGGCGTGGCGGATGCGTGGACAACATCGGATATCGCGAACCCGATACCGGAAAATTACAACACGGACCTGATGACGTTTAAATCAAACTGGACAGTAGGCGCAAACAGTAATACCGTGACGGGATCGTATGACACGGAAAACTATGTTACAGGCGGCAGAAGCCTTAAATTCGTCAGCACCGCATCGGGCAATTCAACTGACAGAAGTTATTATCATGCGGGCACAAATTATATAAAGCTTAAGCCGAATACAAATTATAAAATCACAATGAAGGCGAAGGCAGACAATTATCAACTTCTGGATGATTTCTCACAGACCAAGCCCGCCGGCCTGACATATCAGGCAATTTTGTATAAAGAAACGAACGGTGCGGCGGATACTAGCCAGACGTACACGCTGGCAAACTCATATCTGAACGTTCCGGGAAATACAACGACAGCAATCACAGAGGACTGGAAGGATTATTCAATGGTGCTCACTACTCCCGCGGCGGCGGAAGGTCAGACTTATGTATACCTTCGCTCAAACGTTATGATGCGCTTTGCGAGCGGCACGGCATGGGTTGACAGTATAACGATCGCGGAGTGTGACGCGGACGGCAATGTCACCTCGCAGAATATTGATACGGAAAACAAGGTAAGCGGACAGCAGTCCTTAATCGTAAAGGGCGGCAGTAACGGTGTGACATATTCCTCCGAGCCGATCATAGTCGCGGGTACGCAGAAATATCTCCTCAGCGCTTACGCGAAAAAGGACGCGGCGGCCACGGGTAAAATCAGCATTGAGACGTATAACTCAAAAAGAGAAAGCCTCGGCTCGATCGATATTTCCGTAACAAGCACGGATTTTGCGAAGGTACAGCAGGAGGTGACGATACCTGAGGGAGCGGTTTACGCGGTGATCAAGCTGTACGCCAAGGACGGCAATATGAACGTGGACGCTGTAGGACTGTCAAAGTTCACCGGAGAGAGGGACCTGGCGTATACATATACGGAAGGCAGTCCTGTTCAACCCGAGCCTTCATCAACACCCGAAACCGAGCCTACATCAACGCCCGAACCGAGTGCAGAGGCTACGCCCGGAACCGAGCCTACATCAACGCCGGTAACCGAGCCTACGGCAACGCCGGGAACCGAGCCTACATCAACACCGGGAATCGAGCCTACATCAACGCCGGTAACCGAGCCTACGGCAACGCCGATAACCGAGCCTACATCAACGCCCGGAACCGAGCCTACAACAACACCGATAATCGAGCCTACATCAACACCGGTAACCGAGCCTACATCAACACCGGTAACCGAGCCTACATCAACGCCGGGAATCGAGCCTACGTCAACACCGGGAATCGAGCCTACGTCAACACCCGCAGCAACGGCTGCGGCCACTCCTTTAATACCCGCGGACAGAATGTTTACGGTAACTATACCGAGCAGTCAGGTGCCCGCTAATGTGAACAGGATCATGGTAAAGAGAAATCCGCTTGATCCCGACGAGGAACCGATGATCGTTGAGAGAGGCGCGGATGGCACATTTACGATCCGGCTTGAAAAGGGCTACAGCTATGCTGTAACGGGCGCCAAAGACGAATCGGGCAATGATGTGATTCTCGACAGAGTTGCAAGCACGCTTACGCTCAGCGAGAGCACGACATCGAGCCAAGTCAAATTGGTCGAAAAGACGACGGATGACGCGTTTACGGTGACGCTCGATCCCGTGCCCGAGGCGGTCACACTGGCTCGGGGCGAGGAGTTTGATCCCGCAAAGGCCGGAACGATAACCGTTGTTGTGAAAAATCCGACGCGCACGACCGTTACATACAGCGAGGCAACAAAAGCCGACTTTGAGTTCAGACCCTACGGCGATGACGCGATCATGGTTATCTATAAGGGTGTGGCAGCGGACAACTATATACCTGTGATCCGCATAAACCGGATAACAAAACTAGGCGTGACGGTAACGAATCCTTCCGCAGGATACGCGATGCCCGAACCGCAGAAGTCAATAGCGGGAGATTACAGCATCAGCTATCAGTGGTACCTTATGGGCTCTTACGGAAACAGAACTCCGGTGGCATACGGAGAGAAAGCTGCTCGCGGAATGACCTACGAGATAGAAATAACATTCAAGGCGAACGTGGGTTCGTTGATTGAGGAAAACGCGGAATATTATCTCAATTCGGTTAAGCAGTGGAATGTATCAGACGGCGTTCTAACAGCGACGTTCAAGACGCCGAGCGGAGGCATTTCGAGCGGCGGAGGAGGCTACGGCGGCGGAGGCGGCGGAGGCGGCGGAGGAGCCGCGGCTGCGGCGACACCGACTCCGGCAGCTGCGCAGCCTACGGCCAAGCCGAGCGAAACAGAGAGCGGAAGCGTGTTTACGGATGTTCCGCCGACATACTGGGCCTATGATTACATTATGGACCTTTATAATGCAGGCGTTATAAACGGCGAGACGGCGACAACATTTATGCCCGAGAATAACATAACCCGCGCTGAGTTCACCAAGATCGCGGCGGTAATATTCGACCTCAAGGCTTCGTCCGATACCTCGGTATTTACCGATGTAACCGCCGGCGACTGGTTCGCGCCGTATGTGATCGCGGCGACCGAAGCGGGAATAGTCAACGGCGTTTCGGAGAGCGAGTTCGCTCCAGACGAACTGATCACACGCGAGCAAATGTCCGCGATAATCGGACGCTATCTGGGCGCGTCATCTCAGGCGCAGATGCCATACAGCGACGCGTCTGATATTTCGGATTACGCGGTGCCTTATGTGGCCGGTTTGACCGAGAACGGAATGCTTGAAGGCGACGAGACGGGAACATTCAGACCTCAGTCTAACGCGCAGCGCGCCGAAGCGGCCGCTCTGATGGACAGAGTTATGAAAACCTTAAAGCCGGCGGCAATTCCCGAGGCGAGCGATGCGCCCGCAGAATAATAAAAAACATATAGGAGCCCCGAAAGGGGCTTCTGTTAACGTAGGGACTAGGGAATAGGAACTAGGGACTGGGACGGGCGGATAATATCCGCCCGCGGGACGCCGGGGTCGTCGTCCCCTACGACCGTAGTATGTAAAATACCGTAGGGGCGGACGACTCGCATGTCCTAGGTGATTTAATGATTTGCGGCCTCGTTTATATGTGCAATCGGAATACGATAGTGCCACGAATCCGCTAACGCGGCTCCGGCCGCAGCCTGCCCGCTTGCATCCTCCCGGGAGGAGGTGGATTTCCGCCGCAGGCGGAAAGACGGAGGTGGGAACATAGTGATCAGCGATTAGTAAATAGCGAATACGCGGAAATACACCGACGCATCCGTTTCAGCATCCCCGCGAACATTTAAAGTTTCTGATCACTATTCGCTAATAACTAATCACTACGTTCGTAGGGGACGGCTGTGGCCGGAGCCGCAAAGCGGGTTCGTTTAGCAAAAGTATTTCGTTTGCAAACATGAACAAGGCCGCAGATCATTAACGTAAACGGACATGAGCCCTCGACGTCCCACCGGGAATTAACGTATATATACGATTGTTGCGGGATATAATTGATTCGATCCCGGGTATAAACATCATATTTATAATAAATTAAAGATTAGTGTCAAAAAACAAAGGTGGTATTTTACGCGGCGTATGTTAAAATATAATATATGTTTATATTACAAAGGAGAATTATATGATAGATAAAAAGACGGGTGAACCGTATATAAATGTTTGGTTCGGCAATTTTTACAGGCCGGCGTATGACGGCGGAGAGTTTATCGACAGCGGCGTGAAGTTCATAAAAAACCTTGGGTTTAACAGTATACTTCTTGATTCAAAGGCGTGGCAGGATTTTCACGAGCGATATGAAGGCGGCGAAGCAAGTCCTTATGTCGCGGCTCAGGAACACATGATGAAGAGCATAATTTCGGAGGGACTGAGCTATAATCACATGGCGCTTTATTTAAACGCCGACAATCTTTATCCCAACATCAGATTCAGCCCGCCGATTTACGGCGAGTCAATTATCGATGCGGACGGAAACGACGGCAAGTGGTACAGATATTGGTCGGATAAAGCCAAAGATTCAATGATCGAACATGTTAGCGGCCTTTATAAACTGTACAGCGGCGGATTCGTAAGATGCGAGACAAAAGACGGTAAGAACGCCGAGATCATGTGCACAATGTGGGATCCGATCGTTGCGCCGAGCTTTGACGCCGAAGGCACGAAAAGATATGCGGATTTTCTTAAGAGCCGATACAAGTCAATAGACGAACTGAATAAAAGTTACGGAACCGAATTTGACGATTTTAGCGATATTGATCTGCATGAGGTTTGGTTCGATTGCGCTTATGATGCCGCCAAGGAATATAAGAATTTTACGCCCGAGAACCCCGCGATCATAATGAAGGCCGACAACATGAAGTGGAGCCGCGGCGAAATTTGTAATTTTTTTGCCGATATGCAGCAGAGGCTCAAAACGGTGAGCCCGGATCTGTTTACTTGTCCGTGCATGGCACAGTGGAGCTATTTTCTTAATATAGACGCGTCGGCCTTATCAAGTGTAGGTCTCAGCGATTTATGGGATACCGCCAACAGAGGCATAGATGTTTATAAGACCGCGCTTTATGTTGACGCGGCGCACTTTATAACCGTTCCGATAACTCCGTTCGGAATTCCCGACGCTTATGTCTCGTCCTGCCAGTACAGCATGATGCGCGTGATGAACGAGGGCCGCGACTTTATCGGAGGTATATACTGGGGTCGTTTTTTATACAGCGATATATACGAGTTTCTTACTCCGTGCGAAATAATCGGAAGCATGGCCGCGGCGGGAGTTGACGGATACACGTCGTACGGAATGTGCGGGATGGATGACGGTGGTGTGCTGAATCGTATGCCGAGCGGCTTTTGCGATTCGCTGCGCGTCGGAAACGAGTGGGCAAAACGCGTTATTCCCAAAATAAAAGGAAGGAGAAAAAAGCAGATCGCAATACTGTTTCCATCGGCAATGGCGCTTATTGAGCCGATGGCTGTTGAAGGAAACAAAGAGAGACGCTGCGACCTTTTGGGTTTTTACAAAATGTGCTCTGATTTCGGATATATGGCCGATGTGATCGATGCCGATACAGCGGCGCGCGGCGCCCTCAAAGAATACAGCGCGCTGATAATCCCCGAGAACAGCTGCTACGCGCTCGATGTGAATACGGCTGCGGAGAAAGCGATAGAGGAATGGGTTTTGTCGGGCGGAACATTGATCTCATCGGTCGGGGATAAAATTTGTGAAAGGATCTTCGGAATTAAAGGTAAACCCTACAATGAGAGTCATTCGATCGAATATTACGAAGGCGGATTGTCCCAAAGCGATGTTTTTGAGTATTTCGATATTGGTGATACGATAGCAAACTACCGCGGCTGTGACGAGATTTATAATAAAGCGGCTGTTGTGAAAAATGATTTCGGCAACGGTTCGGTATATTCATTCGGCTTTGCGTACGGTTATTCATACTGTGCTCAGATAGCGCCTCATGTGCCGATCGAACTTAAAAATAACGAGTATTATCCTATCCCGATGATGAAACGGAATATTATTAACGACATTTTTGAATGTGCGGGAATAGAAAAAAGTCCGGTGCACGGTCGGAATATAGAGTCGGCCGTATTTGACGACTGCATGGTTATTGTCAACCATACATCACAGCCGCTTAATATTAACTTTACCGGAGAAAAGGACTTTCAATATGATATAAATGACGAAATAATTATGCCGCGCAGCGCGGTATATATAAAAATCAAATAAAAATGATAGATTCAAGGGTTTAAAATTTTAATTATGTCATATACAATAAACTTATAATTATTTTAAAAAGGAGACAGAATTATGAAAAGAATTATATCTTTGATAATTGTTTTGACGGTGACGGTTATGACTGTCGGTATGATTCCGGTATCGGCCGATGAGCCCAATGTATCCGGACTGAATGATATACTTATTTTCGGGGACAGCGCATCGGAGACGGCGCACAATATGACCGAAAAAATGACTGTATCCGGCACGGATACAAAGGCCGAAAAGCAGTATGCTGACGAGAACGGCTCATACGCGGGCGGCGGCATAGGCGAAGGACTGACTTATCGGCAGATTTTAAAGCCTGCTGAGGATACTCCGAAGGATACGGGATATCTCAGGTTTACACTTAAAGCCGATCCCGCAATGACCAATTATATCACGATAAGACTGTCGGGAAATCAGTACGGACGCGGCAATATTATGCTTTATGCGGGCGACGGCGATACAACATATTTTGATCCGTTTAACGGCAGAGAGTATTCGGAGCTTGACAGCGGGCAATATAGCGAGGGCTATACATCAAAGGGACATTATTACTATGCGACAATGAAGATCCCTCAGCAGATCGTTAAGGCAGACGGAACCGTTGACCTGAAACTGGTTCCTACCGGAAAGCTTGATTCCTACGGTTCCAGCGTGTATGCTGATGTGACACAGGACAGCAAGTATATATACTCTATTGCGTCGCATACCGAGCCATACTATGTTCCTCAAGACGACAAGACCGGTTATAACATAGACGGAGTACCCGAGCCCGAGAGAGATATTACCGCATACGAATATCTGCAAAACGAGCTGTATGATATGATGACAAAGGTCATGTCTTGGCAGTGTTACGGTAAAGATTGGGAAAACAAAAAAACCGATGAAAATGCCTTTATGGACGGTGCGGTCATACGCAACAGCCCGATAGCCGAGACCGACATGAGCGGTACAAGCGATGAGGTTGCGAGGCGCCATACGCTTGAGGCTATCAATCATCAGAATTGGTCAACAATGTCCAATTTGATGATAATTGCCAACGCGTTTATGTTTGATTTTTCAAAGGACTATTACAATAATCCGGAGATGCTTGACAGATATATACACCTGCTCGACTTCTATCAGAGAGCGCAGGACTCAAAGGGCGGCTGGTGCTATTTTACCTCGGGTGAAGACAAAGGCAAGTGGCTCGGCGCGTCGCTTGACGGTACGGGTGAGCGTTTGATGGGAGAGTGGTGGCCGCTCATGTCGCTGGGCGTGGACGCTATGATGCAGTCGTTTATACAGCTGAATAATTATATAGTAAACGGCGACAATCAAGAATTTAAAGACCTGTGGAACAATTATCTTGATGAAAAAATAGACGGAGATCTTACGGGAAAAACTGACAGAACCAGAAGATCATACTATATGGATATGTTCGGCAAGCTTCGCGATCGTCTCGCAAATCCCGAGCGCGGCGTTGGAGATTTTTATGCTCCCACCAACAGAGCGGGAACAGCCAATCAGGACTTCGGATTTGCGTATTCCGCGAACAAGGCTATGGAACTGCTGGGCAGCGCCGAAGGAGCTTCGTACAAACCCGAGGATGAGGCTCAGTATACCGACATGATAAAATATAAGTATGGAGAAATGGTTGACGGAGAGAAATGGTTCTCCGACGAAAACAATTTGGGTCTTGAAGGCGGAGCCTCACACGGCGGCTGGTCAGGCGATTACGGTACTCTGCTTATAGAGATAACAAATAAATACGCTGAGAGCGCTCAGTATTTTGATGCCGCAACAAAGGCGATATTTGATGATACCGCATATAAAGCTTATGAAAGTTCAAAGTATTTCTTCTATCCGGCTGTAAATGAAAAAGGTGAGACGATAATAAGTGCAGAGACATTCTCGTCATCACGCAAAGACGGTTACGGAATACACCTTTCGTATCCGGTTGCCGGATATACCGCGACAAAACTCGGCTCGCAGGGCGCGCTGTCATATCTGGCTCACTATATCAAAGAAAACCGCGGTTACAGTGATACACTCAGAAGCGATATAGAAAATAAGACGCCGCATGTTTACACGAGAATAGTTGATACTCAGGAAATCCTTAAATATTACAGTACGGTGGAAAAACTGATCGCCGAGGGAAAAACCGAGCCTCTTCCAATGGAGGACGATGCACCGGACTTTGCTTGGTACGATGCCGACGCCCAGGAGATAGTGTTTAAGAACAACGGTGAGAAAGGTTATATAACTTTTAACTTCCGACGCTCGGACTGGGAATACAACGACAACACGCGCGTACACCTGATCAAGGATGACGCTGAGTGGACGGCAAATGTCAGAAGCTCGCATCAAGGCGGAATCTATGAATGGCAGGACAGCACCCATACAACCGATTCGGGCAGCCCGTATACTCATCGACGTTTCGATGGAATGAATGAGGTTCGGTACGGAAAATATATCGGTGCTGTGAATCTGTCGAAAAACGATGCGTCGGTAGGACAGGATGGAAAAACTTATACTCTTCAAAACACAGTGGATGTGACGAAAGCGAAAGATTTGATCTCGGGAAAAATTTATGAGGACGAAAACGGGATCAAGGTAGATGTAGCGCCGCGCGGCGCGGTTCTGCTTGAAGTTCTCGAAACAAGGCCGACGGCAGACATAGGCGTGGTTTATGAATTTGGCGGCAGTATTCTCGGTTCCGATGTCAAGAAGGTGGCTTTGGGCGAAACTGTGACAGTGAGCGCGCCGGTGCTTGACGGCTATTCCCTCATAGACGGTGTGCAGCAGACACAAACAGTAACGGCCGACGAGAGTAAAAATATCATTTTCGGATATGAAACAAATTCCGCGCCCGAGTTCACGGCGCCGCACAGGATCGTGGATGATCCCGGCTGGAAAGTTATGAACTACGGCGAAGCGCAGGGCGGGATCACCGAACAGGACGGAAAGATTGCCATAGATTCTGTTTGCCCCGAAGGCGAGGGTAATCTGATGAAAACGTTTGCTTATAAAGAGGTCGCCGGTGATTTTGAGATCAGGCTAAAGCTGCTCGGATTTGATTCAACAGCGTACGATGCGGATTATTTCGGAGTAATGGCTACCGATGATCTTGATTTATACAGCGGAAACTTCTTTGAAGAGCGGCATTTTTCTAACAATAACAATATTTTGATGGTAACGCACAGCGCAGGTCAGGAAAAGAGCGTAACAAGCTCTTGGGCGGGAGATATGAACGGCAAGGATGTTCCGATTGATTTTATAATCAAAAGAACCGGAAACATGATCGAATATTGGTTCAGTCTGGACGGCGGCACGACTTTTGAACAGACATCAAAGCCGAAAGTCACATTGAACGCAGATGACGTTATGTATGTCGGTTTCTGCATGACCGCGCAGAAAGGAATAAAAAACACCGCGTATATAAACGCTGACGTCAGCATAGACGGCGAAATGGTCGGAGCTGATATACTCAAAGGAGAAACGGTTGAGCTTGATTTTTCATCAAGCGATGCGGACGGAGACAATATCGAGTTCGAACTGTTGACCGAACTTCCGGAGGGAGCGCGGCTTTCGGGACAGAACATTGTGTTTACTCCCGAGCGCGAGGGCGAGTATGTGTTCACGGCGACTGCCAAGGATATGTATCATGAAACACCCGCGAAAAAGACTTTTAAGGTCAATGTAGCGCCCGTGATAAGCGTTATGTCAGGCGGCACATTTGTGAAAACCGATGTTTCGCCATATATAAAAAATGATATCACGATGGTTCCGTTGAGAGCGATTTCCGAGGCTTTGGGCGCAAGCATAGATTGGAACGAGGCGTCACAGGAAGTCACAATAGAAAAGGACGGCATTGTTATAAAACTTACCGTTGGTTCAGCGGAAGCTTATGTGAACGGTTCCGCAACGGAAATGAGCGTCCCGACCGAGGAGCATCAGGGCAGAACATTTGTTCCGATCAAATTTGTATCCGAGACTTTGGGTTGGAATGTCAGCTGGGATCCCGAAAATTATTCGGTATTGATAAGCAAATAAAAAATATATCGCGAAGGAGCGCGGGAATTAAAATGATTCCCGCGTTTTTCGCGCTGTGTCTTTGATATAGCGTGTTTTCATATCCGCAAAATGATTTATTGCTTTAAAAAATGCGCATATAAACTTTGAATAATGATTTTTTATGCTATCCGCAAAATTTGAAGATGTCAAATCGTTCTATGCTATGCTAAAATGTATTCGGAAGATTTTGTATGATAAACGGAGGGCATATTAATGTTTGTATACAGCGTGCTTGAATACATTAATAATAATTATAAGAATCCTAATTTGTCGGTTGAGATGATTGCCGAGGCGGTTGGCAAGAGCGTTAACTATACAAGAGCGATGTTCAAAAAGAGCATGGGTATATCCATTTCGGAGTATATTCGCAAAAAGAGGTATGAGGAAGTTTGCAGACTCCTGATAGAAACCGATCATGACGCATATAAAATCGGAAAAATGACCGGATTTGAATCCGTTAATTACTTCTACACCGGTTTTAAAAAGTATACCGGCATGACCTGCAATCAATACAGAGAGAAGAATAAAAACAAATAATAAGAAAGTCGGTTTAAGTTATAGTAAAATATTCTAAAGTTGATTTACGGGAAGTTAAGCCACCGGCAGAAAAAAATAATGAAATCGATTTGATAAACTTGATTGAACAATTAAAAACTTCACCGGAGCTTGCCACTTCTCTTGCAGGTATATTGGCAAACATAACACAAGAAGGCGGAAAATTTGCTAATCGGCCGATTAGCAAATTTTAAAAATTATTAGCAAACCTTGTGTAAAGAGTTCGTTTCCGATTAGCAAAAAACTTTACCAAAAATTGCTTAAAAATTTTCCTCGCGGAAAACAAAAAAATGCCGCGAAAGTCAAAAAGTGACGTTTTCGCGGCGTTTGATGGCACCCTCTACGCGAGTCGAACGCGTGATCCACCCTTAGGAGGGGCGTGTTATATCCACTTAACTAAGAGGGCGTGTTTTATAAGCCTAATTATTATACACAAATTAAGGCCTCGTGTCAAGTCTATTTTTGATCGGATTTTCATAAAAGCGGAGCATTTCAAAAACCGGGCGGATTTTCCGCCCGGCCTTTTACTTTTGTAATGATCTTGCTAAGAAATATTGACCAAATCACATATTAATGGTGGAAGAGGCGGATGCCTGTAAACGACATCGCTATGCCGTACTTGTTGCAGGCGGCGATAACGTTGTCGTCTCTGATCGAGCCGCCGGGCTGGGCGATAACGGTCACGCCCGACTTGTGGGCGCGCTCGATATTGTCGCCGAACGGGAAGAACGCGTCGCTGCCCAGGGCAACATCGGTGTTCTTTTTGAGCCATTCCTTCTGTTCCTCTTTGGTGAACACGGGAGGCTTTGTCTTGAATATCTTCTGCCACTCGCCCTCTTTGAGCACGTCCATATACTCATCCGAGATATAAACGTCTATGGCGTTGTCGCGGTCGGCTCTGCGTATGCCGTCAACAAACTCGAGGGCCAGCACCTGCGGCGACTGTCTGAGCCACCAGATGTCGGCCTTGTTTCCCGCGAGGCGGGTGCAGTGAATCCTCGACTGCTGACCCGCGCCGATGCCTATCGCCTGACCGTCCTTGACGTAGCACACGCTGTTTGACTGTGTATACTTGAGCGTGATAAGCGAGATCATCAGATCGCGCTTCTGCGCATCGGTCATTTCGGTGTTTTGGGTAACGACATTCGACAAAAGCTCCTCGTTGATGTCGAGCTCGTTTCTGCCCTGCTCAAAGGTCACGCCGAACACCTGCTTGTGCTCGATCGGGTCGGGGGTGTAGTTTTCGTCGATTTGGATTATGTTGTAGTTTCCGCCGCGCTTGCCCTTTAATATTTCAAGCGCCTTTTCCTCATAGCCGGGAGCGATCACGCCGTCGCTGACCTCTTTGGCGATAAGCTGCGCCGTGGGGATGTCGCACACGTCTGACAGTGAGATAAAGTCGCCGAAGGACGACATTCTGTCCGCGCCTCTGGCTCTGGCGTAGGCCGAGGCGAGAGGCGAAAGCTCGATCGATTCGTCGATGAAGTATATCTTTTTGAGCGTGTCCGAAAGCTCCAGACCGACCGCGGCGCCCGCGGGCGACACGTGCTTGAACGATGTCGCGGCCGGGAGGCCGGTCGCCTTTTTGAGCTCCTTAACGAGCTGCCAGCCGTTCAGCGCGTCAAGCAGGTTTATGTAGCCGGGTTTGCCGCACAGCACGGTTATCGGCAGATCGCCGCCGTTTTCCATATAAACCCGCGAGGGTTTCTGATTAGGGTTGCAGCCGTATTTTAATTCCATTTCATTCATAACAATTCCTCCTTATTTGTTCTTATTCACGATTCGGGACTCGGTTTTGCCGGTTTGTATGTTTATGTATCTCACGAACAGCGAAACTTTGTTGTCCTCGTTGAGGCTAGTCCACAATGTGTCGGTGAACTCGTCTATCGAATTCGGGACCTCGACTTTTTTGGGCTCGCCCTCAAAGCTCGGCAGCGGGTCGCCGTCGCCCTTGTAGGTGTGGATAAAATGTCCGTATCCGCTTTTCGGATTTGAATATGCGAACGTGAATCTTTGGCACGAATCGGGGTCGCCGTCGGCGCTTTTTAATATCGACATCGCGTAGTTGTAGGTTCCGTCCGACACCTTCATGACCGCCGATATCCTCGGCGTGTAGTTGGGCGCGTCGGGTTCAAACTCGCGGCCGCGGAGCGACTGCTCAAACGTCATCTGCTTGTTCATCAAATCGTATATAGTGTCGGTCTGATCGCCGTTGGTGACGATCGTCTTGTTGCCCAAAACGCGGACCGGCGCATAGATAATGAGCGACGGGTCCTCGAGCTTTGACTCGTCAAAGGCTTTGGTCCTGATGCCGTCTCCGTTTGCCACAAACACGCGGTTGCGGCTGTTTGAGCTTCTGCCCATGATAAAGTAGGCGCATACCGCGCTCTTTCCGTCGGCCGATTTGCCGACGATGATTCCCCGTCCGGGGTATGAGTTGTTTTTCAGCTCATCGCTGATGTTTATTGTTTTCATGATTACCTCCATAAATTTTTAATGCGGGCGGATGATATCCGCCCCTACAAACGCGGGGCCCCGGGCGGATAATATCCGCCCCTACAAGTTTTCCCCAAGGGGCGGGCCGATTTTTATTCGCTGCACAGCATTTCAACGGCGCGGGGCAGGATTATCCATTCGGCCTGCTCCATAACGCGCTTTTGCAGAATTTCCGGTGTGTCGCCGTCTTGTATCTCGACCGCTTTTTGCAGCAGGATCTTTCCGCCGTCGACGACCTCGTTGACAAGATGCGCGGTGGCCCCCGTCACCTTGACGCCGTAATCAAGCGCCGCCTCGTGCACCTTGAGCCCGTACATGCCCTCGCCGCAGAACGACGGTATCAGCGACGGGTGAATGTTAACGATTTTGCCCGCGTATTCCTTGAGCAGCTCGCCTCCGAATATGGCCAAAAATCCCGCCAGCACTATTATGTCAACGCCCATCTCTTTCATATAGGCGCAGATCCTTCGGCTGAACTCGTCGATATCGCCGCCGCAGTCCGCGTTTTTGCGAATGACCTTTGTCGGTATTCCGGCTGTCTCGGCTCTTGTCAGTCCGTACGCGCCCGCGCTGTTTGAGCAGACGCACACGATCCTGCCGCTCTTTATGATGCCGCTTTTCTCGGCGTCGATAAGCGCCTGAAGATTAGTGCCGCCGCCCGAAATCAAAACTCCTATATTTTTCATACTATGTCCACGCCCTTCTCGCCGTCAATGATCTCGCCGACAACGCAGGCCTTCTCGCCCTCGGAGTTTATCGCCTTGGTGGCTTTGTCGGCCTGATCGGCGGGCACAACGAACATCATGCCGATACCCATGTTGTAGGTGTTGAACATGTCGTGCTCCGAAATGCCGCCCAGCGTTTGGAGCTTTTTGAATATCGGCGGAGTGTCAAAGCTGTCCTTTCGGATAACTGCGCGGGTGCCGTCTTTGAGCATACGCGGGATGTTCTCGTAAAATCCGCCGCCCGTTATGTGGGACACCGCTTTCACGTCAACGGATTCGATAGCCTTGAGCATCGGCTTCACATAAATTTTTGTCGGCTCAAGCAGCGTTTCGCCTATCGACGCGCCCAGCTCGTCGTCATACTTTTTGAGAGCCTCGGCGCAGGCTTCGCTGTCGTCGATATTGAATATTTTTCTGACAAGCGAGTAGCCGTTGCTGTGAACGCCCGATGAGGCGATGCCGATTATCTTGTCTCCGATCTCGATCCTCTCGCCGTCGATGATCTTGTCCTTGTCGACTATGCCGACCGAGAATCCCGCCAGGTCATACTCGTCGGGGTCATAGAATCCGGGCATCTCGGCTGTCTCGCCGCCGACCAAAGCGCAGCCCGCCTTGACGCAGCCGTCGGCAATTCCCTTCACTATGTCCGCGATCTTTTCGGGCGTGTTCTTTCCGGTCGCTATGTAGTCGAGAAAGAACAGCGGTTTCGCGCCGCCGCACACAATGTCGTTGACGCACATGGCCACGCAGTCCTGTCCGACGGTGTCGTGCTTGTCCATGATGAACGCCAGTTTCAGCTTGGTTCCCACGCCGTCTGTGCCCGAGACCAGAACGGGGTTTTTACAGCCTCCGCCGAGCTCGAACAGGCCGCCGAAGCCGCCTATTCCCGAAACGACGCCGGGTATGTTTGTTCTCTTTACGTGCTCCTTGATGAGTTCCACCGACCTGTAGCCGGCTTCCACATCAACGCCCGCGTTTTTATAAGCTTCGCTCATTACATCGCCTCCTTATATATTGTCATAAAGCTCTTTTTGAAGTTTTTTATCTTTCTCGTCAACAGCCGCCGCCATGTCCGCCTTGAATTTCTCAAGCTTTTCGGAAAGCTTTTCATCGCTGAGCGCCAGCATCTGCACGGCCAAAATGCCCGCGTTGTCCGAGCCGTTCACTCCGACAGTCGCCACCGGGATACCCGTCGGCATCTGGACCATAGAGAGCAGCGAGTCAAGGCCGTCCATAAACGAAGATTTGATCGGCAGCGCTATGACCGGCAGCGTGGTGTAAGCCGCGATAACCCCGCCCAGATGAGCCGCCTTGCCCGCGGCCGCGATTATCACCTTAACGCCGTTTCCCTTGGCGCTCTTTGCGAATTCCTCCGCTTTGGCAGGGGTCCTGTGCGCCGAGATCACGTGCGCCTCAAAATCAACGCCGAACGACTTGAGCATATCGATCGCGCCCTTTACCACAGGCAGATCAGAGTTGCTTCCCATTACAATTGCTACTTGTGCCATAATGTCCTCCTGAAATATATTTGAATTTTGTTATCTCTCGTATACTATATTGCCGTTTACCATTGTGTATTCAACGTCGCCGCACTTCGCCGAGTAAACCAGACTTGAGATCGGGTCATAAAGCGGCTTAAGATGGGGCGTGTCAAGATCCACGACGACCAGATCGGCCAGATAGCCCTCTTTTATCATTCCGAGGTCGTCAAAGCCCAGCGCCCTCGCGCCGTTCACGGTCGCCATTTTGAGGGCGGTCTCGGCGGGCACCGCCGTCGGGTCGAGCCCCGCGCCCTTGTGTATCAGAGCCGCCGCCTTGATCTCCTCGAACATATCAAGGCTGTTGTTGCTCGAAGCACCGTCGGTCCCAAGCGCCACGTTTATTCCCATGTCCAGCATTTTCGGGACCGGGGCGATGCCCGACGCCAGCTTAAGATTGCTCATAGGGTTGTGTGCTACCGAAACGTTATGCCTTTTGAGTATCTCAAGGTCGCTGTCGGTCATTACCACGCAGTGAGCGGCTATCGTCGGGTTTTCAAACAGCCCCGCGCTTTCCATATACGCGGTCGGCGTCATGTTGTGCTCGATCTCGCAGTCCGAGAACTCGGTTCGGGTCTCGGCCAGATGGGTGTGTATCGGCAGGTTGTGCTCTTTGGCGTACGCCGCGCATTTTTCCAGCAGCTCAAACGAGCAGGTGTAAATGGCGTGCGGCGAGAACGTGAAGGTTATAAGACCGCAGTCTTTAAATTCCTCGGCCATTTCCTCCATAAGCTTTACCTTGCGGTCGTATCCGTCAAAGCTCACGCAGTCGCTTAAAACCGCGCGGATGCCCTTTTGTACCGCCGCTCTGCCCGTCTCGGCCTGAAAGAAATACATGTCGCTGAAGCAGGTGGTCCCACCCGCCAGCATCTCGTCTATCGCGATCTCGCTTCCGCGGCGCACGTCCTCGGGCGTCATTTTGTCCTCAAAGGGAAATATCTTGTTATAAAGCCAGTCCTGCAGGTTCATGTCGTCGGCATATCCGCGGAGCAGCGTCATGGCCGTGTGGGTATGCGCGTTTATAAGACCCGGGATAAGCGCCTTGTTTTCGCCTTTAATCACCCTGTCAAATTTTCCCTCGGGCCTGCTTGTTCCCACATATTTTATCTTGTTTTTATCGACCGCAACATAACCGTTATTTATAACGCCCGCGTCATCGTCCATGGTTATGACCGTTATGTTTTCAAACAAAGTTTTCATAATTTATTCTCCGAATCTTATTGTTACAATTAAAATTACTTTTCGTACTCCAGATCGTTTTCGGTGAGGTCCTTTATTTTTTCGCAGTAGTCCTCGGCCTCGCGGTTCGCTTCCTCGACTCTGAGGTTGCGGAAGTTGCCGCACTCGACCTCGCTCGCGCCGGGCATCTCGCCGTCATAGACCGCGATTTCTTTGAATATATTTTTAATTAAATCGACGACCTTTTTGTTATCGGCGTTTCTCATAAGCAGATAAAAACCGGTCTGGCAGCCCATGGGTCCGAAATATATCACGTCGTCCTTAAGCTCCGAGCTGCGCGCCATCGTGGCGAAGAGATGCTCGATCGAGTGTATTGTTATGTTGTCAAGCAGTCGGCCGGTGTTGGGCTTTCTCATGCGTATGTCGTAGGTGGTGATGTCGCCGTCGATTCGGGATATGTACACCCACGGCCTTATTTTTCGGTGGTCCACCGTAAAGCTCGCGACTTTTTCCATTTAAAATACCTCCCCTTTAATATAATAACGATCCTGTTCCCATTTAAACAAATTGGTATCTATATAATTCCATATCCTTTCATACTCTTTTTCATTGCGTATCATATGATCATGATAAGAACACTGCCATAATGATATTCCCGTCTTTTTATTCGTAAACCTTTTAAGCATTGACACAAACGACGGCACTATCTCATTCGTAGGGGACGGCGCCCCCGACGTCCCGCTCTTGTTATCGTTTTCAACAATCAAAATCATATGAACATGATTCGGCATAACTATGTATTTATCTATTTTCACGCTTTCATAAATCTCTCCGGCTTTTCTTATTTCATCGTCAACAATTTTACCGAGCGGAGACGAATCCATTTCAGGGACGTCGAGGGCGCCGTTCCCTACAACCACTTTTCCTAAAATACACTTTTTATCCTTTGTGCATATGGTTATAAAATACGCGCCGCTTTGAGAATAATTATAATACTTAAGTCTGTTTCGTTTTCTTGATTTGAATTCCATTTATAACTTATTTATTATAACTTTTAATAATCTCATCAATTTCTCGCGGATCACGGGCTCGGCGCTGTCTATCGCTTCGCGGTTGAAACCGCCGCCCTCGATGCCCGCCGCCATGTTGGAAACGCCCGAAAGCGCCAGGATCCGCACTCCGCAGTGCGCCGCCGCTATGACCTCGGGCACGGTGGACATGCCTACCAGATCTGCGCCCAATATTTTAAGCATTTTTATCTCCGCGGGCGTCTCAAACTGAGGCCCCGCCATATACGCGTACACGCCCTTCGGGAGGCTGATTCCGAGCTCATCCGCGCATTTTTCGCAAAGCTCGATCAGGCCCTTGTCGTAGGCGTTTGTCATGTCGAAAAATCTCTCGCCCAGCTCCTCGGGATTCTCGCCCCTTAAGGGCGACTCGGCGCACAGCTTTATGTGGTCGCGTATTATCACTATATCTCCCGGGGCGCAGTCGGGATTGACCGCGCCCGAGGCGTTTGTGAGAATAACCGTCTCGATATCCATCGCCTTGAGCATACGGATAATAAACGCGGTCTCCTCCATGGTGTAGCCCTCGTAGTAATGAAGTCTGCCCTGCATGAACACGACGGGCGTTCCGTCGAGCTCGCCTATCAACATACGGCACTTGTGGTGATTTCTGCCGATCGGAGGAAAGCCGGGTATATCTCCGTACGGTATTATTGTTTTGTTGTCGAGACTGTCCGCCAGCTCGGCCATGCCCGTGCCGAGCACAACGGCAATTTCTGGCGCAAGGGTTATTTTTGAATTAACGTATTCCGCGGCTTTAGTGTATGATGTTGACATGGTGGTTCTCCTTTTTTGACGGGCGGATAATATCCGCCCCTACGGTTGGCGTCATATCTTACATGTAATCGGTCTCACGTCCAATTCGCGTTTTCAAATGGCCGATCATGAAAAATATTTTACTCCGCTTTCGAAAAGTTTTTGGTCGATGTTTCCGGTTATGTTTTTGTAAACATGTCCGCCGATGCGCTCCGAGTGTCCCATCTTGCCCAGGACTCTGCCGTCGGGGCTGGTGATGCCCTCGATCGCGTAGTAGGAGCCGTTGGGATTGTATGGCATCTCGTAGGTCGGATTGCCCGACAGGTCGACATACTGCGTGGCGATCTGGCCGTTCTTTTCCATTTCCGCGATGACCTCGGGGCTCGCCACAAATCTTCCCTCGCCGTGGGAAACGGCGATTTGGTGGATGTCCCCGAGCTTCACGCCCGACATCCACGGCGATTTTACCGAGGATATTCTGGTCGATACTATCTGCGAAACGTGTCTGCCTACCGTGTTGTATGTGAGCGTGGGGCAGGTGTCGTCAACCTTTATTATCTCGCCGTAGGGCACAAGTCCCAGCTTGACAAGCGCCTGGAATCCGTTGCATATTCCCAGTATCAGTCCGTCGCGCTTGTTTAAAAGCTCCATAACCGCCTCGCGCAGCTTCTCGTTCTCAAAGGCGGCCTTGATGAATTTGCCCGAGCCGTCGGGCTCGTCGCCGCCGCTGAATCCGCCGGGGATCATGATGATCTGCGCCTCGTTTACCGACTTGACAAATCTTTCTATTGATTCCTCAACGTGAGACTGCTTTAAGTTTCTGAATATCCGAACGTCCGTCTCGGCTCCAGCCTGCTCGAAAACTCTCGCGGAGTCGTACTCGCAGTTGGTGCCCGGGAATGCGGGGATAAACACTCTGGGCTTCGCTGTCTTTATCGCCGGAGCCTTTGTGTTTCTCTCGCCCCACTCAAACGCCTTCATTCCCACATCGTCATATTTGGCCTTGGTGGGATAGACGCCCTCGAGCGGCTTTTGCCACGCTTTGATTATTTCGTCTATATCTATTTCCTCGCCGCCGACGCGTATTATGCCGTCGTCGGTGGTCCTTCCGAGCTTGATCGTGTCAACGTTGTCGCCTAAATATCCTGTTGCGTTGTTGCCCTCTATCTCAAGGACTATGCCGCCGCTCATCGCGCGGAACAGGTCCTCGCTGCTTCCGCAGTGGGTGAACGCGAAGCCCAGCTTGTTGCCCATGGCGGCCTTGAGGACCGCCTCCATAGCTCCGCCGCAGCCAACGGCGTACGCGCTTCTTACAACGCTGTTTGGGTCTGAGATCATAAGATTCAGCATACCGTAGAGCTGCTTTAAGCTCTCAAAATCGGGCAGGTTGTTCTCGTCGTATTTGGGGCGGACCAGGAACACCATGTTGCCCGCGCCCTTGAACTCGCAGGACACAGCCTTGCCTGCCTCAAGAGGCGCCACCGCGAACGAGACCAAGGTGGGCGGAACGTCTATATCGTTAAACGAGCCGGACATCGAGTCCTTGCCGCCGATAGCAGCGAGACCCAGCTTTTCCTGCGCGTAGTAGCCGCCCAGCAGCGCCGAAAGCGGCTTGCCCCAGCGCTCCGGGTCGGTGCCCAGTCTTTCAAAATATTCCTGGAACGTCAGATAAACGTCCCTATAATCGGCTCCGGCGCACACCGCACGCGTCACAGACTCAACCACGGCGTACACGGCTCCCGCGAACGGGTTGGCCTCCGAGACCTTCGGGTTATATCCGTATGCCATGACGGTGGCCGTCTCGCTTTCCTTGCCGCCGTCCAGAACGGGTATCCTCGCCGCCATGCTTTGCTGGGGCGTCAGCTGATATTTTCCGCCGTAGGGCATGAACACTGATGCGCCGCCGATCGTGCTGTCGAACCGCTCGACGAGACCCTTCTGCGAGCAGATGTTAAGGTCGCTGACAAGCGACATTATCTTCTCTTTATACGTGCCGCCTTTTGTTTTAAACTCGTATTTTTCGATGCCGAAATCGTCCGCCGTGACCGTTACGTCGGCATTCTTCTCGGCGCCGTTGGCGTTTAAGAATTCCCTTGAAATGTCGCAGATAATTTTGCCGCGCCACTTCATAACCAGCCGCGGGCTCTCGGTCACGACCGCAACGACTACCGCGTCAAGGTTTTCCTTGTCGGCTTCGGCTATAAATCTCTCGGCGTCCTTAGCGCGCACGACTACCGCCATTCTTTCCTGAGACTCGGAGATGGCGAGCTCGGTGCCGTCCAGACCCTCGTATTTCTTCGGGACCTTGTCGAGATTTATGTCAAGACCGTCCGCCAGTTCTCCGATAGCGACCGAGACGCCGCCCGCGCCGAAGTCGTTGCAGCGGCGGATCATGGTAGTTACCTCGTTTTTGCGGAACAGGCGCTGCAGCTTTCTTTCAACGGGCGGGTTGCCCTTTTGAACCTCGGCTCCGCAGGTCTCGAGCGACGAGCTGTCATGCGCTTTGGACGAGCCCGTGGCGCCGCCGCAGCCGTCGCGCCCGGTCATTCCGCCAAGCAGGATAACCACGTCGCCCGGCTCCGGCGTCTCGCGTATAACGTTCTTTTTGGGGGCCGCGGCGATGACCGCGCCGATCTCCATGCGCTTCGCCACATATCCCTCGTCATATATCTCGTTTACCACTCCGGTCGCGAGGCCTATCTGATTGCCGTATGAGCTGTAGCCCTCGGCCGCGCCCAGCACCAGCTTGCGCTGCGACAGCTTGCCCGGCAGGGTCTCTTTGAGCGTTTTTCTCGGGTCGCCCGCTCCGGTGACGCGCATCGCTTGGTACACATACGAGCGTCCCGACAGCGGATCGCGTATCGCGCCGCCCAGACAGGTGGCCGCGCCGCCGAAGGGCTCGATCTCCGTGGGGTGGTTGTGGGTCTCGTTTTTGAACATAACCAGATAATCCTCGGTCGTGCCGTCTGTCAGCTTGACCTCGACCTCGATCGAGCACGCGTTTATCTCCTCGCTCTCGTCAAGGGCGGTCAGCACGCCGCGCTTTTTAAGCTCCTTGACCGCGATGGTCGCCACGTCCATAAGGCATATATTCTTTTTGTCGAGCCTTTCGCCGTACACGAATTTTCTGGACTCCAGATAATCGCCGTACACGCTTTTTATAAACTCGTTCTTAATCTTAACGTTATTGAGCTTGGTCGCGAACGTGGTGTGGCGGCAGTGGTCCGACCAATAGGTGTCGATCATTCTGATCTCGGTCAGCGACGGGTCGCGCTTTTCATCGTCGCGGAAGTAGGCGCGGCAGAATTTTATATCGTCCTCGTCCATAGCGAGGCCGAGCTCGCTTATCATGCCCGTAAGCTCGTCGTCCGACATGGTGATAAACCCGTTGATTATTTTAACGTCGGCGGGTTCCTCGAGCTTGTCGTTCAGCGTCTCGGGCTTTTCCATCGACGCGGGGCGCGACTCGACGGGATTTATGTAATAGTCCCGCGCCGCGGTAAGCTCGTCGTCGCTGATGTTTCCGCTCATGATAACGATTTTCGCGGTCCTGACAAGCGGTCTCTCGCCGCCCGTCATTATCTGCGCGCACTGGGCCGCGCTGTCGGCTCTCTGGTCAAACTGGCCCGGCAGGTACTCCGACGCGAAAAATTTGCATCCCTCGGGGATATCTGTTTTTTCAAAATACACGTTGTCGACCTGGGGCTCGGCGAAAACCACGGGCAGCACCGTCTCAAGCTCGCTGTCGGTGAGGCCGTCTATATCGTAGCGGTTGAGCACGCGGACCGATTCAAGCCCGGTGAGGCCCAGATTGTTCACGAAATCATCCTTTAAGGCTCCCGCCTCGATGTCAAATCCCTTTTTCTTTTCAACAAATAATCTTTTTATGCTCATAACTGCTCTCCTTATGTATGATAAATTCTGTTGATCTCATGCTCGGATCCGATATGCCTCAAAAGGCATAATAATACATTATTATTATTATAATTAATAACATGGACGTTGTCAACTGTTTATTAAGCAAAAAAGGCGGTGTTTAACCGCCGCTTCCGCGCGCAAAGCCGCGCGGAAATATTCATATATTTATAGTCCGAGCAGCCTTTCGGCGTTCTCGTGAAGTATCATTTCTTTAACGGACGTGTCGAGATCAAGCGCGTCGATATGCTTAAGCTCATCGACGGCGTTCCACATGGGATAGTCGGTGCCGAACATGACGTGGTCCTCTCCGTAAAGCTTGATAAGCTCGCGCACGCGCTCGGGCGGCACCTCGTACATTGTGCTTGAAGTGTCAACGTATATTTTGTTTTTGCAGCGGCTGAAAACCTCGGCCGCGTCGTCCCATTCGGACCAGCCGCCGAAGTGCGCGCCGATGACCGTCAGGTTCGGAAAATCCTCCATGACCTTTGCCATTCTCGCGGGCTTGCTCCACTGGTAGCGGAAGTCTCCGGTGTGAACAAGAACGGGAATCCTGCCCGCGATTGCCTCGTATATGTCATACGCCTTTTTGTCGTCTATATGAAAGCGCTGAAAATCGGGGTGTATCTTGAGCCCCTTAAGCCCCATTTTAACGCAGCGGTCAACCTCGCCCTCGATGTCGTCAAAATCGGGGTGCATCGTCATAAAGCCGATTATTCTGTCGGGATATTTTTGGGCGCACTCGTGAATAAAATCGTTTATTGAAGTCACCTGGTGGGGCGTGGTAGCGGGGGAGTGGATTATCGCCTTGTCCACCCCGGCCTCGTCCTCCATTTGAAGCAGCCTGCCCAATGTTCCGTTGTTCACAACGTCAAGATCGTAAAACACCTGTATCCCGTGGGAAGCCTTTTCGGCTATCTTGTCGGGGAAGACATGTGCGTGAGCGTCAATTATCATAATTTATGTCTCCTGTCTGTTCACTTTAAAAATATTCAACCGAACCATTATACCGATTAAATTATATTTAGTCAATATAAGATAAGCAAAAAATTTGAGAAGCGTTTATAAAAAGTATTTTGCCCATAATATATTTTACCTCCGATTAAAATATTGTAGCACAAATTTCCGCGCCGCGCAAATATTTTAGGAAATTTTTTAAAAAAGGGCTTTTATTCCGAATTTGTTTGTGCTATAATATTATGCGGAAATTTAGCGAGGTGTGTTATGGCGGAGCTTAAACATGTACGGATCTATACCGACGGCGCGTGCAGCGGAAATCCCGGCCCCGGCGGCTACGGAGTTATCCTCAGATACGGAGAATATGAGAAAAAACTCAGCGGCGGCGAGGCGGAGACCACCAACAACCGCATGGAGCTTACCGCGGTCATCGAGGGGCTTCGGGCGCTCAACCAAAAGTGCAGGGTCGATATATACAGCGATTCGAAGTATTTCATCGACGCGGTCGAGCTCGGCTGGGCCGAGGGCTGGAAGCGCCGAGGATGGATGCGCAACAAAAAAGAAAAAGCGCTGAACCCCGATCTGTGGGAGCAGCTGCTTGAACTGATCAGTTTTCATGAGGTCACTCTCCACTGGGTCAAAGGCCACAGCGGCAATCCCGAGAACGAGGAGTGCGACCGAATGGCGGTTGAGCAGTCAAAAAAGCACGCCGAGCAGACCTTATAAATTTCCGAAAAATACGTAGATCTACTTTTCATGGGTTGAACGTATAAAATTTAACGAAAGGTAGGACAGGCATAATGAGAATTTATGTTGACAACGCGGCGACCACCCGAATTGCGGACGAGGTCGCCGAGGAAATGATCTCGTGTATCAAAGAGATACCCGGGAACCCGTCCAGCATTTACACCGAGGGACGGGACGCGCGCCGCGCGATCGAGGCGGCGAGAGAGAAAGTGGCAGGCGCCATAGGCGCGAGCCCAAAGGAAATTTACTTTACCGGCAGCGGAACCGAGGCGGACAACTGGGCTATAAGAAGCACGGCCAAGATGTACGCCGATAAGGGAAAGCACATCATAACAAGCGCCGTTGAGCATCACGCGGTGCTGCACACCTGTCAGGATCTTGAAAAGCAGGGCTGGGATGTGACGTACCTGCCGGTCGACAAGTACGGCAGAGTTTCCGCCGAGGACGTGAAGAACGCGATCAGGCCCGACACGATCTTGGTTTCGATCATGTTCGCCAACAACGAGATCGGAACTATCATGCCGATAAAAGAGATCGGAGAGATCTGCCGCGAGAAAAAGGTCCTGTTCCATACCGACGCGGTCCAGGCGATCGGAATGGTCGAGATCGACGTGAATGAGCTTAACATAGACATGCTGTCGCTGACGGCGCACAAGTTCCACGGCCCCAAGGGCGTGGGCGCGCTGTATGTGAGACAGGGCGTCAGACTTACGCCGTTTATCACGGGCGGAGCCCAGGAGCGTGGAAAGCGCGCCGCCACCGAGAACGTGCCCGGCATCGTGGGCATGGGCAAGGCGATAGAGCTCGCCACGGCGGATATCCCCGCGAAGGCGAAAAAGCTTACCGAGCTTCGGGATTATTATATAAAACAGGTGCTTGACAAGGTGCCCTACGCGTGGCTCAACGGCCATCCGACCGAGCGCCTGCCGGGCAATACAAACATAAGCTTCAGATTTATCGAGGGCGAGGGCATGCTGCTCCGCCTCGACATGAAGGGCATATCCGCATCCAGCGGAAGCGCCTGCACCTCGGGTTCTCTTGACCCGTCCCACGTGTTGCTGGCGATAGGCCTCAAGCACGAGGAGGCCCACGGCTCGCTTCGCGTGACGTTCGACGAGAGCAACACCAAAGAGCAGGTCGACATCATAGCCGACGCGCTCGCCGAGATAGTGCCGCTGCTCCGCAGCATGTCGCCTCTTTATGAGGATTTTGTGAAGAATAATTCTTAATTTTCTTAGATTATAATTAGGAGGAAATATTATGTACAGTGAAAAAGTAATGGACCATTTTTCAAATCCGCGCAATGTGGGCGAGATTCCCGACGCAAACGCTGTCGGCCAGGTCGGCAATCCTCAGTGCGGAGATATAATGAAGATATATATGAAGATAAATGACGACACCGGAGTTATCGAGGACGTTAAATTTAAGACATTCGGCTGCGGCGCGGCCATAGCCACATCCAGCATGGCGACCGAGCTTGTCAAGGGCAAGTCGATAGACGAGGCCCTCAAGCTCACGAACCAGGCCGTGGCCGACGCTCTGGACGGCCTGCCGCCCATTAAGATGCACTGCTCCAATCTTGCCGAGGAGGCGGTGCACGCGGCGCTCGCCAACTACTACGAGAGCCGCGGAATGGACGCGTCGGCCATACCTCAGTGCAGCGGATGCTGCTCATCCTGCACGGTGGCGGACGAGGTCCACGGGGCAAAATAATGCCTAAGCGTGTAGTTATCGGAATGTCGGGCGGCGTTGACAGCACTGTCGCCGCCGCCCTTTTAAAAGAAAAAGGCTATGAGGTCATAGGCGTCACCATGCGGCTTTGGGACGGAGAGGAAGAAGGCTCCTGCTGCTCGCTGTCGTCGGTGGAGGACGCCCGCCGGGCCTGCATAAAACTGGGGATTGACTACCACGTGCTCGACTTCCGCTCGGATTTTGAAAAAAACGTGGTAGATTATTTTGTGGACGAATACAAGAGCGCCCGCACCCCCAATCCGTGCATAGCCTGCAACAGATTTTTGAAATTCGACGCGATGCTCGACAAGGCGCGGATACTTGACGCGGACTACATAGCCACCGGGCACTACGCGAGAGTCGGCTATGACGAAAGGCTTAAAAGGTTCGTGCTGCGCCGCGCGAGAGCCGAGGCGAAGGACCAGACCTATGTGCTGTATTCCCTGACCCAGCGGCAGCTTTCAAAAATGATACTGCCGCTCGGGGAGATGAGTGACAAGGAAGAGGTCCGCGAGACCGCGAGGCGGCTGGGCCTTGACGTCGCCGACAAGCCCGACAGCCAGGAGATATGCTTTGTGCCCGACAACGACTATGCCTCTTTTATCGAGAGATACGACGGCTCAAAGTCCGAGCCCGGCGATTTTGTCGATTCAAGCGGCAACGTCATCGGCAGGCACAAGGGTATAATCAATTACACGATAGGCCAGCGCAAGGGCCTGGGCGTGGCGTTCGGCAGGCCGATGTTCGTCACGCGGATAGACCCCGAGACCAATCGGGTGACGCTGGGCGAAAAGGGTAGCGAGTTTTCGTCGTCCCTTGTGGCGGACAGACTGAACTTTATCACGTTTGACAATGCCGATTTTGAGCCGTTTGAGGCTCTGGCAAAGGTGCGCTACGCGGCAAAGCCCGCGCGCTGCCGCGTTGAGCCTATTGGCGGCGGGCTTGCGAAAGTCGGATTTGACGAGCCCCAGAGAGCCGTGACCCCGGGGCAGGCGGTTGTGTTTTACGACATGGATTTCGACGTCGTTATCGGCGGAGGAACAATAAAGGGATAGGAAATAATGAGTGATTTTTTAGAGATACGAAAAAGCATAATTGAAAACGAATATAAAAACTTAAATGAGATGCAGAGGCGTGCGGTGTTTTCGACCGAGGGGCCTCTGCTTGTTCTGGCGGGAGCGGGCAGCGGCAAAACCACGGTCATAATCAACAAGATCGCCCATCTGATAAAATACGGAAGGGCGTATGAGAGTAAAAAAATTCCACGTGATTTTACCGACGAGGAGCTTGAATTTTTCGAGTGGTACAGAGACGGCGAGATCGACGAGCTCGCGCCCGAGCTCGAGGCGTGCCTTTCCGATATGCCGGTGAGACCCTATAACATACTCGCCATAACCTTCACCAACAAGGCGGCGGGCGAGCTCAAGGACAGGCTGGCGGCGCGTCTGGGCCCCGACGGAACAGACGTTCACGCGGGGACATTCCACTCGATGTGCGCACGTATGCTCAGGCGGGATATTGACAAGATAGGCTACACGGGCGATTTTGTCATATACGACACCGCCGATCAGCTGACCGTTATCAAGGACTGCCTTAAAGAGCTGAATATCGACGACAAAAAGTATTCGCCGAGATTGGTGCAGACCCTGATAAGCGGCGCCAAGGACAAGCTTATCGACCCGCTCGAATACAGGGATGAGGCCGAGAAGGACTATTATTTAAAGTCCGTCGCGGAGGTATACACCCTCTACAGCCAAAAGCTCAAGAGCAGCAACGCTTTGGATTTCGACGATCTTATCATGCTGACGGTGCGGCTGTTTGAGGAATGTCCCGAGGTGCTTGACCACTACAGAAACAAATATAAATACATACTGGTCGACGAGTACCAGGACACCAACCACGCGCAGTACCGATTGGTAAGCCTGCTTGCCGAAAAGCACCGCAATCTCTGCGTTGTGGGCGACGACGACCAGAGCATATACAAGTTCCGCGGCGCCGATATCCGCAATATTCTGGGCTTTGAGGAGGACTTTCCCGACGCGAAGGTGATAAAGCTCGAGGAAAACTACCGCTCAACTCAGCGCATACTGGATGCTGCCAACGGCGTTATCAAAAATAACGGCGGCCGCAAGGGCAAGAATCTCTGGACGTCAAACGGCTCGGGTGAGAAGATAGCTCTGCATGTGGCCGACAACGAGCACAGCGAGGCGCGGTTCGTGGTCGACAATATATACAAGCTGGGCGCGGGACTGAATGACATTGTTATCCTGTACCGCGTCAACGCCCAGTCGCGCGTTATTGAGGACGCGCTGCTGCGCTCCGCCATACCATACAAGGTCGTGGGCGGCCTCAGGTTTTATGACCGAAAAGAGATAAAGGACATAGGCTCATACCTCAGGCTGACAGCCAATCCCGACGACGACGTCGCGCTGCGCAGGGTCATAAACGAGCCCAAGCGCGGTATCGGAGCGGCCTCTGTTGATAAGCTGGCGGCGATCGGAGCGGTCGAGAACATATCAATGTTCCGAGTGTGCGAGAGGGCGGACGAGTTCTCGGAGTTCAATTCCGCGGCCGCGTCGCGGCTCAAAAAATTCGCCGGGCTGATAAACGGATTCAGAGCAGACGCATTAGACGGCATGGGTCTTGAGCTGCTTGTCAGGACCGTTATGAAGGCTTCGGGAATGCTCGAGGCGCTTCAAAAAGAAAAGACAGTTGAGAACCAGACCAGGCTCGAGAACTTAAACGAGTTCGTGTCGATGGTGCAGGAGGCTGTCAAGGAAAACGAGGATATAACGCTGAGCGAGCTGCTTGAAAACATCTCGCTCATTTCGGATATTGACAACTACGACGAGGCGCAGGAGAGCGTCACGCTGATGACGCTCCACAGCGCCAAGGGTCTTGAGTTTAAAAACGTGTTTTTGATAGGCATGGAGGAGAGCGTTTTCCCCAACTCCCGTGCCTTCGGAGACGCCGAGGAGCTTGAGGAGGAGCGCCGCCTGTGCTATGTGGGAATAACCCGCGCCAAGGAGCGGCTGTTCCTGTCCGCGGCCAAGCAGAGGACGCTTTTCGGTCAGACGAGGTACAATATGCCCTCGAGATTTTTGGACGAGATCCCGGATGATCTGATCGACAAAACCGAGGACGCGCCCGCGTTCGAGCAGACGGAGCTTCGGAGCTTCGGAGCGGGCAGAGGGCGCCGCGTGAACGTTTACGGCGGCTTCGGCGACAGCGCGTTTCTCAAAAAAGAGCCCGAGCCCGCCGCGTCTTCGGGAGACACATACAGTCCCGGCGACCGCGTAAAGCACCGCAAATTCGGCGTCGGCACAGTGGTTTCGGCTCAGGAGATGGGCAAAGACTGGTTCGTGATAGTGGACTTTGAGACGGTCGGCACGAAAAAAATGATGGCGGCATACGCCAATTTTGAAAGACTGTGATAATATATGTACGACGATTTCGCTAAGATATACGACAGGTTCCAAAAGACAGACTACGGCGCCTTTGTCAAGTTCTACAAGGCGCTGTTCCGCCACGCGGGCGTAACTCCCGAAACGGTGCTCGATCTGGGCTGCGGCTCGGGCGCTGTCACGCTGCTGCTGGCGAAAGAGGGATACGATGTGACCGGAGTCGATATATCGCCCGATATGCTGGCGATAGCGCGGAGCAAGGCCGACGCCGAGGACCTTAATATTTTGTTTTTAAATATGGATATGTGCGCCTTTGAGATCCCGGAGCCGGCAGACTGCGTTGTTTCGGCTCTTGACTGCGTGAATTATCTTGAGAGCCTAAGCGAGCTCAGAGCGGCGTTTGAGTGCGTTTTCGGCAGCCTGAGACCGGGCGGGATGTTTGTGTTCGACATAAATTCCGAGTACAAGCTCCGCGAAATATTGGGAAACAACACCTTTGTATATGAGGACGATTCGGCTTACTGCGTGTGGGACTGCGGATATTTTCCCGATGATAACGTGGTGAGCTTTGACCTGAATTTTTTTGTTAAGGACAGAGGCGGCGGCTACTCGCGATATAACGAGTATCAGGAGGAGACGATCTTCAAAGCCGGCGAGGTCGAAGAACTGCTGAAAGAATGCGGATTCGGGCAGATCGAGGTTTTCGGCGATCTGGGTTTTGAAAAGCCGAGCGACAGGACCGAGCGGATATTTTTCGCCGCCCGCAGAATGTGAGCGAGCCATGATAATATCAAGAGAGAAAAGCGCCTGCGTTGGCGCCGCGGAGGCCGGAAACGCGGCTGCCGCGGCCGACGCGGTGACGCCCGCGAATTATTCGATAAACAACTCAAAAAGCGGCCACGGGATAATGGCGGAAGAGGCGCAGACGATGATCGACCGCCTGCGCGGAAAAAGCGCGTTTGTCGTCGGCCGAGACAACGCTAAAAACGGAGCCGACCGTCTGGTTGACGGAACGCGTATCCAGACCAAGTTTTATAACTCGGGAAAGGGCTGCGTCGCCGCCTGCTTTGATTCCGATAACGGCGGGACCTACAGATATATCAACGATGACGGCAGTCCTATGCCCGTCGAGGTCCCGAAGGATATGTACTCAGATGCGCTGAAGGAGTTCAGGCTCAGAATTTCAAAGGGCAAGGTCCCCGGCGTGAGCGACGAGAGCCGCGCCGAGGAATTTGTGCGCCCCTCCGATCTGACATACGACCAATCTGTCGCTTTGTGCGCGCCGCTCACCCGCGAGTCACTGCTTTATGACTGCGCGGTCGGATTTTTGCGCTGCTTTGTTTTGTCTGTCGTCGTATTCGCAGCGGCCTTTGTTTCAGCGCTGAGAGGCGGGCGAGGCAAAGCCGGAGCCGCGAAGTCGGCGCTTAAGTGCGGAGGCGGAGCTTTCGGCCTGTCTTACATAACGCATATTATATGTTCGCAGTTTGCCAGGACCGCTCTGTTTAAGGCGCTGCCCTTTCCGGAGATCGAAAAGAGCCGCGCCGTGCTCGCGTTTGACGCGGCGGTGAAAACCGGAGCCGGTGGCGGATTTACTTCAATGAGCGGGGCCGTGAACCGGTTTCCGAAAGTAATAAAAACCGGACTGCTCGCCTCGATGATCACGCTGATCTTATTTTTGGCGCTCGAGGTTTTTTCTCTGATTCGCGGAAAGTCAAACTTCGCGGAATTTAAGCTCAATGTGCTGATAATTTTGTTTTCAAAAATAACGGCAGCGGCGTTTTATTTCTGCGCCGCGTTCCTGCTTGCGTCAATGCTGAGCCTGCCGTTTGTTTTAAACGTGTCGCTTTGCGCGCTGGCCTCCGTCGCAGGCGGTATGTGCGGGCGCGGCGCCGTGTTTAAATTATTAAGTAAGATCAGGATATAACGCGCGCGTCAAAGTACAAAATATTCGCTGATGTCGCTCGGGTCCGTGTCCGAAAGCAGCAGCGCGGTGACAAACTCAAGGCACGGATAGATGTTCTCCCGCTTTTTTCTCCAGCGCACCTTGAACTCCTGGGGCAGTACCGCCTTTCCGCCTCCGGTGCGGAAGCCTCTCTGCACGCAGTACAAAAAACCATCGTCGCCTATGCTTGACGCGGTCACGCTGGAGTTTTGCTTGAGACCGCATGTTATAAGCAAAATCTCCCGCTGATCGGGAATTTTATCCGCAGTATCCGCGTCGCTGTCTATTATCAGATTGTCAAATATCCTGACCATCGGCGCCGCCTCCATCGTTTTGATTAATTCATTATATATTATCCCATTGATCGCGGCTAAAATACCGCTTTTTTCATGTCAATATATGGGTAATGGTTGTTTGATTTTGTATTGTTTTGTTTTAAATTTAATAATTTATATTTTTTTGTTGACAAACATATTCGGCTGTTATATAATCAAAAAGTCGGATTTGATACACGCGATGATGCGTTTCCGATAAAAAATCAAGAATGTTCAATGACGCACAATGGGGTGTGGCTTTTTAGCTGCACCCTTTTTTTGACGGATTTGATATAAATTTTAATACATAATATTTATTGTTGCAAACATAAGAGCGGTTATGATATAATTGGAGAAAGCGTATAATCGCGAAAATTTATGGAGGTGTGGTAATTGTTTAAAATTGTAAAAAAGCAAGAGCTCAATCCCACCGTTTCGTTGATCGAGGTCGAGGCGCCCTATATCGCCAAAAAGGCGGAGCCGGGTCAGTTTATCATTCTCAGGATCGACGAAAAAGGCGAGAGAATTCCCTTCACTATAGCGGACTTTGACAGGGAAAAGGGAATAATAACGGTAATTTTCCAGATCGTGGGACAGAGCACTCAGCGCCTGAACGAGCTTAATGAGGGCGACAGCATTCAAGACTTCGTCGGACCTTTGGGCGTGGCGTCCAAGTTTGACGGAGTAAAAAAGGTCGCGGTCATCGGCGGCGGCCTGGGCACGGCCATCGCTTATCCCCAGGCGAAAAAGCTTCACTCAATGGGCGTTGAGGTCGACATGATAAACGGTTTTCGCAATAAAGACCTTATCATAATCGAGGATCTGTGCGGGGCCGCCTGCGACAATCTGTACACCATGACAGACGACGGCTCAAACGGAAACAAGGGATTTGTGACCGCAAAGCTCGAGGAACTGATCGAGGGCGGCAGAGGCTACGACATGGTTATCGCCATCGGTCCTCTGGTTATGATGAAGGCCGTTTGCGACCTGACTAAGAAGTATAACATCAAGACCATCGTAAGCATGAACCCGATCATGATCGACGGCACAGGAATGTGCGGCGGCTGCCGCGTGACGGTTGGCGGAGAGACCAAATTCGCCTGCGTCGACGGCCCCGATTTCGACGGTCATCAGGTCGATTTCGACAGCGCTATCTCGCGCTCGAGAATGTTCAGAAAGCAGGAAGCGGAGTCGAGCGAGGCTCACAGATGCAGATTGGAGGGAATGCGCGATGCCTAACATGTCCTTAAAAAAAGTTGCTATGCCCGAGCAGGAGCCCGATGTGAGAAACAAAAACTTCAAAGAGGTGACCCTGGGCTACACCGAGGAAATGGCGAAGGAAGAGGCGCAGCGCTGCCTTTCCTGCAAGCATAAGCCCTGTATGCAGGGCTGCCCCGTAATGGTGCAGATTCCCGAGTTTATCGCGCTTGTGGCCGAGGGAAAATTCGAGGAAGCGTACAAAAAGATACAGGAGACCAGCTCGCTGCCCGCTATTTGCGGCAGAGTGTGTCCGCAGGAGACCCAGTGCGAGAAGTACTGCGTCCGCGGCATAAAGGGCGAGCCCGTGGCGATCGGCAGACTTGAGAGATTTGTCGCCGATTGGTATATGAAGAACTGCAGCGATGAAGCGGCGAGACCCGAGCCCAACGGCAAAAAGGTCGCCGTTGTCGGCGCGGGACCCTCGGGTCTTACATGCGCGGGCGACCTTGCGAAGATGGGATATCAGGTGACGGTTTTCGAGGCGTTCCACACTCCGGGAGGAGTGCTGGTATACGGCATTCCCGAGTTCCGTCTGCCCAAGGACATCGTCGCCAAAGAGGTCGACAAGCTCCGCGATCTGGGCGTTGAGATAATGACCGATATGGTTATCGGCAAGGTGCTGTCGGTAGACGAGCTTCTGACCGACGAGGGCTTCGACGCCGTGTTTATCGGTACGGGAGCCGGACTGCCGAGCTTTATGAAAATAGAGGGCGAGTCATTAAACGGAGTGTATTCCGCCAATGAGTTCCTGACCCGTATCAATCTTATGAAGGCGTACAAGTTCCCGGAGTACGATACCCCGATCTACGTGGGCAAAAATGTGGTCGTTGTCGGCGGCGGAAACGTTGCCATGGACGCCGCGCGTTCCGCGAAGCGCCTGGGAGCCGAGAACGTTTACATAGTTTACCGCCGCAGCGAGGAGGAAATGCCGGCCAGAGCCGAGGAGATCCACCACGCCAAGCAGGAGGATATAGAGTTCAAGCTGCTCAACAATCCCGTTAAAATAAACGGCGACGACGAGGGCTGGGTAAAGAGCGTGACATGCATAAAGATGGAGCTTGGCGAGCCCGACGCGTCCGGCAGGCGCAGACCCGTTCCCGTTGAGGGAAGCGAGTTTGACATAGACGCCGACGTTGTGGTAATAGCTATCGGCCAGACGCCGAACCCGCTTATCAAAAACACGACCCCCGACCTTGAGACCAACCGTTGGGGCTGCATCGTTGCGAAAGAGGAGACCGGAGCCACAAGCAAAAAGGGCGTTTACGCCGGAGGCGACGTGGTGACCGGAGCCGCGACGGTTATCCTCGCGATGGGCGCCGGCAAAACCGCCGCCGCATCGATCGACGAGTATTTACGCAACGCGTAAATAACGGCTTGGGCGCTCGGGGCGGAGGCGGCGAGCGCAACCGGGCGGGCGAAATAATTCAAAAAAAATAAATAAAACATATAAAAAGTAAAGGAGATTTTGTACAAATGGCAATTTCAAACGGTTATTTAAAAGGAGTATTCGAGCAGGTACAGAAGAGAAACGCGAACGAGCCCGAGTTCCTGCAGGCGGTAGAGGAGGTTCTTGAATCCCTCGAGCCGGTTGTTGAGGCGCATCCCGAGTATGAGGAAGTCGGCCTTATTGAGAGACTCGTTGAGCCCGAGCGCGTTATCTACTTCAGAGTTCCCTGGGTTGACGACAACGGCAAGACTCAGGTAAACAGAGGCTTCAGAGTTCAGTTCAACAGCGCTATCGGTCCCTACAAGGGCGGTCTGAGGTTCCATCCTTCCGTATATCAGGGCATCATCAAGTTCCTGGGCTTTGAGCAGATATTCAAGAACTCTCTGACAGGTCTGCCCATCGGCGGCGGCAAGGGCGGCAGCGACTTTGACCCCAAGGGCAAGTCCGACGCCGAAGTTATGAGATTCTGCCAGAGCTTCATGACAGAGCTCTGCAAGCACATCGGAGCCGACACCGACGTTCCCGCGGGCGATATCGGCGTTGGCGGACGCGAGATCGGCTACATGTTCGGTCAGTATAAGAGACTGAGAAACGAGTTCACGGGCGTTCTCACGGGCAAGGGCCTTACATACGGCGGTTCGTTGGCCCGCACCGAGGCTACAGGCTACGGCCTCTGCTACTACACCGACGCTATGCTCAAGGCTAACGGCAAGTCCTTTGAGGGCAAGACGGTAGTTATTTCCGGTTCCGGAAACGTTGCCATCTACGCCACCGAGAAGGCTACAGCTCTGGGCGCCAAGGTTGTGGCTCTGTCCGACTCCAACGGATATATCTACGACAAGAACGGCATCGACCTCGCCTGCGTAAAGCAGCTCAAAGAGGTTGAGAGAAAGAGAATCAAGGAGTACGCCGCAACTCATCCCGACGCGGAGTATCACGAGGGCTGCTCCGGTATCTGGACAATCCCCTGCGACATCGCTCTCCCCTGCGCCACGCAGAACGAGATCAACGAGGAATCGGCAAAGGCTCTGGTTAAGAACGGCTGCTTCGCTGTAGGCGAGGGCGCCAACATGCCTTCGACACCCGAGGCTGTTGCGGTATTCCAGAGCAGCGGCGTTCTGTTCGGACCCGCCAAGGCCGCGAACGCGGGCGGCGTTGCCACATCGGCGCTTGAGATGAGCCAGAACAGCATGAGATACTCATGGACGTTCGAAGAGGTTGACGCGAAGCTTAAGGATATCATGGAAGGTATCTTCGAGAAGTGCGACACAGCCTCCAAGAAGTACGGCCACGAGGGCAATTACGTAATGGGCGCGAACATCGCCGGATTCGAGAAGGTTGCCGACTCCATGATGGCTCACGGCATCGTGTAATATAATTTTAAATTACGGCGTCTCCCCTCCAAACGGAGGGGAGGCCTTTTTTTATTATCCGCTTGCAATCAAAATCGTTTTGTGTTATAATGTCGTTTTGAAAGGACTGGTAACATGACGATAACTTACGAATTGGGGAATTCCCTCTATGTTAATATAACCAACCGCTGCTCCAACGCGTGCGGGTTTTGTCTGCGCTCAAAGCATGACAACGTGAACGGCCGGGACGATCTGTGGCTTGAGCGCGAGCCGACGATCGACGAGATCAAGGCCGACTTTGTAAAGCGGAACTTGAGCAAATACGACGCGGTGGTGTTCTGCGGCTTCGGCGAGCCGACCGAGCGATTTGACGATATGATAACGATAGCGAAGTGGCTCAAGGCGAATAATGACGTGCAGATACGCGTTAATACCAACGGGCAGGGCAACCTGATAAACGGCAGAGACGTCACGCCCGAGCTGCGCGGCGCGATAGATATAGTCTCTATCAGCCTTAACGCTCCGACGGCCGAGGCGTATCAAAAGATATGTCACAGCAGATACGGGGAAGCGGCATTTGAGGCCCTTCGGGAATTTGCTCGAAAAGCAAAGCCGTATGTCAAAGACGTGGTTTTCAGCGTGGTCGACAAGACCATGCCCGACGCCGATATAGAACTGTGCCGCCAAATAGCCGAGAAAACGGGCGTTAACTTCCGCGTCAGGGAATATATCGAATAAGCATATTTTTCATGCGTCATTTTGCCATAAAAACAGTATAGTCTAACGGATATTTGGCGTAAAAATGGCGTAAATCAAAAGATTTTTAAATCGCAGCACCCTGAAACCCGCGTAAAAACGTTGATTTCGGCTTGCTTTGAATTTTTGTGTATTTTTTTTAACAATATTTTTAAAGATATTGTTGCAGTTTTAATTTTTTTATGATATAATGAATTGGTTTTTGTGAGAAGTGTTGAAATATGATCAATCTTATAACATATACACGAAATTAAAACTAATAGGAGGTTTTGCAAATGGCGATCCCATTTAAGGGTACAAAAGAGCAGGAAGAGCAGCTTAAGGCAGTAATTGCCGCTCACAAGGGTGAGAAGGGAGCCACTATCCCGGTTCTTCACGAGGCGCAGGATATCTACGGCTACCTTCCGATCGAGGTTCAGAAAATGATTGCCGAGGGACTGGGCGTATCTCTTGCAGAGGTATACGGAATCGTTACGTTCTACACTCAGTTCTCGCTGAATCCAAAGGGCGAGCATCCCATCGGAGTCTGTCTCGGAACCGCGTGCTACGTAAAGGGCAGCGGCGATATTCTCGAGAAGCTCAAAGACATTTTAAAGATCGACGTCGGAGAGTGTACGGACGACGGCAAGTTCTCGCTTGACGCGACGCGCTGCATAGGCGCCTGCGGTCTGGCTCCCGTTATGACGATCGGCGACGATGTTCACGGCAGACTGACCGTTGATCAGGTCGAAGGCATAGTCAAGCAGTACAGTTAATATAAACGAGCATAAAGTTTGGAGGGTTAAAATGAAAAGTTTGGAAGAGCTTAAATCAATTCGCGAAAAAATGTTCGACCTGGTTGACATGAGAAATGATGACAGCGAAAACACCAATAGTGATTATAAGTATCAGGTTCTGGTGTGCGGCGGTACAGGCTGCACCTCGTCTGGCAGCATGACGCTGATCAGCGAGTTCGAGAAGCTGATAGAAAAGAACGGTCTGGGCGATAAGGTAAAGCTCGTTAAGACGGGCTGCTTCGGTCTGTGCGCGCTGGGTCCGGTTGTTATAGTTTATCCCGAGGGTGCGTTCTACAGCATGGTAAAGGCCGAGGACGTGCACGAGATAGTCGAGCAGCACCTGATGGGCGGCAAGGTCGTTACCAGACTGCTCTACGAGGAGTCCGTTCACGCGGGCACCGATGAGATCAAGTCTCTCAACGAGATCGACTTTTATAAAAAGCAGCACAGAGTTGCGCTCAGGAACTGCGGCGTTATCAATCCCGAGAACATCGAGGAGTACATAGCCAGAGACGGATACGCGGCGCTGGGCAAGGTGCTTAAGGAAATGACGCCTCAGCAGGTAATCGACACGATCAGCGCGTCGGGACTCAGGGGCCGCGGCGGCGCTGGCTTCCCCACGGGCACAAAGTGGCAGTTTGCCGCCAACTCAAAGGGCGATATAAAATACGTGTGCTGCAACGCCGACGAGGGCGACCCGGGAGCGTTTATGGACAGAAGCATACTCGAGGGCGATCCCCACGCGGTGCTCGAGGCGATGACGATAGCGGGTTACGCCATAGGCGCGTGCCGGGGCTACATATATATCAGAGCCGAGTACCCGATCGCGGTAGAGAGGCTCAAGATCGCCATAAAGCAGGCGAGAGAATACGGAATGCTGGGCAAAGACATTTTCGGCTCGGGATTCGATTTTGACATTGATATCAGACTGGGCGCCGGCGCGTTCGTGTGCGGCGAGGAAACCGCTCTGATGACCTCGATCGAGGGTCACAGAGGCGAGCCCAGGCCCCGTCCCCCGTTCCCGGCGGTAAAGGGTCTGTTCGGCGTGCCCACGATACTCAACAACGTTGAGACCTACGCCAACGTGCCCGGAATTATATTGAAGGGCGCCGAGTGGTTCGCGTCAACCGGAACCGAAAAGAGCAAGGGCACCAAGGTGTTCGCACTTGGCGGAAAGATCCACAACACGGGTCTTGTCGAGGTTCCCATGGGCACCACCATGCGCGAGATAATAGAGGACATCGGCGGAGGCATTCCGAACGGCAAGAAGTTTAAGGCGGCCCAGACGGGCGGCCCCTCGGGCGGATGTATCCCCGCGGAACTTATAGACACGCCGATCGACTACGATTCGCTGACGGCCATCGGCTCGATGATGGGCTCCGGCGGTCTTATAGTTATGGACGAGGACAACTGCATGGTCGACATCGCCAAGTTCTTCCTGGAGTTCACGGTCGACGAGTCGTGCGGTAAGTGCACGCCCTGCCGAATCGGCACAAAGCGCCTGCTTGAGATATTGACAAAGATCACCGAGGGCAAAGGCACGATGGAGGATCTCGATCGTCTGGAGGAGCTGGCGAACGCCATCAAGGCGGGCTCGCTGTGCGGCCTTGGCCAGACCGCGCCCAACCCCGTGCTGTCCACCTTAAAGTATTTCAGACACGAGTACGAGGCGCATATAAAGGACAAGACATGTCCCGCTCATGTCTGCAAGGGACTTTTGAAGTTCACGATCGACCCCGACAAGTGCCGCGGCTGCAGCCTTTGCGCCAAGCAGTGTCCCGTGGGCGCGATCTCGGGTCAGGTCAAGAGCCCGTTCAAGATCGATACCGATAAGTGCGTAAAGTGCGGCGCTTGCATGGAGAAGTGCCCCTTTAAGGCTATCAGCAAGCAGTAAGGAGGGAATAGAGATGTCTGAAAAAATTAATATGGTTAACATGAAAATAAACGGAATGGAAATTTCTGTTCCCGAGAATTACACGATTTTAGAGGCGGCAAGGGAAAACGGAATAGATATCCCCACCCTGTGCTATTTAAAAGACGTCAGCAAGACCGGCGCGTGCAGAATGTGCATCGTTGAGATAAAGGGCGCGAGAGCCCTTCAGGCTTCCTGCGTATATCCCGTATCAGAGGGCCTTGAGGTCCTGACCAACACAAAGAAGGTAAGGGACCAGAGGAGAGTTACGCTTGAGCTCTTGCTGTCGGACCATGACAGAAAATGTCTCAGCTGTCCGAGGAACCAAAAGTGCGAGCTTCAGGCTCTGGCCGATGATCTGGGCGTTGAGAACATCCCGTTTGAGGGTGAGATGAACACTTACGACATAGACGAGGTTTCAGCCTCGATCGTGCGCGACAACAACAAGTGCGTGCTCTGCCGCCGCTGCGTTAATATGTGCAAAAACGTTCAGACCGTTTCGGTAATCGACACAATGGAGCGCGGATTCAGGACAAAAGTGGGCTCGGCTTTTGACATGAGCCTTGCGGACACCGCATGCGTCAACTGCGGACAGTGCATAATCTCATGTCCCACGGGCGCGCTCAGAGAAAAGAACAATACCAAGGAAGTATGGAACGCCATCGCCGATGACAGTAAGGTCGTTATCGTGCAGACCGCGCCCGCGGTAAGAGCCGCGCTGGGCGAGGAATTCGGTTATCCCATGGGAACGGCAGTCACGGGCAAAATGGCCGCCGCGCTGCGCAGACTTGGGTTTGACAAGGTATTCGACACCGACACGGGCGCCGACCTCACTATAATGGAAGAGGCAAACGAGCTGGTGGAGAGGATCAAAAACGGCGGCAAGCTGCCGATGATAACCTCCTGCAGCCCCGGCTGGGTCAAGTTCTGCGAGCATAACTTCCCCGATTTTCTCGATAATCTTTCGAGCTGCAAGTCTCCCCACGAGATGTTCGGTGCGATCATAAAGAGCTATTACGCCGAGAAGCACGGCATTGACCCCAAGAGCATATTTATGGTTTCGGTTATGCCCTGCGTTGCCAAGAAATTTGAGGCGGGCAGGCCCGAGATGGAGTGCGGCGGCCTCAGAGACGTTGACGCGGTTATCTCCACTCGCGAGCTTGCGGATATGATCAAGGAAGCCGGCATAATGTTCAGCAAGCTTCCCGACGAGGAATTCGATCAGCCGTTTGAGAGAGCCAGCGGCGCGGGAGTCATATTCGGTGCGACCGGCGGCGTTATGGAAGCGGCGCTCAGGACTGCGGCCGACACCCTCGGCGGCAAGTCTGTCGAGGAGATCGAGTATCACGGCGTTCGCGGAGTTGAAGGCATCAAGGAGGCTACGGTCAACATGGGCGGCATGGATGTCAAGGTCGCGGTCGCTCACGGGTTGGGCAACGCCAGAAAGCTGCTCGAGAATATCAGAGACGGCAAGGCCGACTATCACTTTATTGAGATCATGGCATGTCCCGGCGGCTGTGTAAACGGCGGCGGACAGCCGATAGTAGCCTCCAAGGACAAGATGGACAAAGACCTCCGCGTTGAGCGCGCCAAGGCCATCTATTCCGAGGACAGAGCCAGCGGCATCAGAAAGAGCCACGAGAATCCCGACATGGTAACTCTCTATAACGAGTACCTCGAAAAGCCGGGCTCTCACAGGGCACACGAGCTGCTCCACACGACCTACACAAGCAGAGGTTTGTTCTAAAATTCATAATACCAAAACCGTCGGCGCAGCCGGCGGTTTTATTTAACTTTCTGTTGCAATGTACAAAAAATTGTGCTATAATTTGTGTTAAGAAACAAAATTTAATGTCAGGAGGGTAAATCATGAAAAAATTATTGTCATATATTTTGATATTATGCGTGGCATTTTCCGTATTTTCGATTTGTCCGATATTCGCGGAAGGCGATGCGGTCCCTTCGGAGAGCGCCGCGCTTTCGCAGGATCCGGTTCCCGCCGCGGTGCCTGACCCGCTGCCTGCCTTCCCCGGCGCCGAGGGCGGAGGAAAATACTCAAAAGGCGCAAGAGGAGCTTTGGAAAGCGGCGGCGCCGTTGAGGTGTATCATGTGACGAATCTCGACCCCGACGGCCCGGGCAGTTTGGCCGACGCGGTTGGCGACGGCGTGACGGTCGGTGATGATTCCGACACGGTCGGCAGGATCGTTGTGTTCGATGTGGGCGGAATTATCGACGTGCCCGACACTCTTTATATCAACAGAAACAACATAACGCTTTTGGGGCAGACCGCGCCGGGCGACGGAATAACTCTGACGGGCGGCGATCTAAGGATCGGCAACGGCAGAAAAAATGTTATCATCCGCTATATGCGGGTGCGCCCCACCAACAAGAACGGCGGCGAGTATGACGGTATAGGCGGCCAGTGGAACCAAGACGTTATCATAGACCACTGCTCAACGAGCTGGTTCGTGGACGAGGGCTTGACGCTTTACGCGGGCAACTCGGAGAACGCCACATACAAGCAGGGTCAGCGCCTCACTGTTCAGGACACGATCACCGCGGAGAGCATGAGGATATCGGGGCATTTTAAGGGCGCGCACGGCTACGGCGGAATTTTGGGCGGCACGAACGCCACCTACTATCGCAATCTTTTTGCCCACCATGACAGCCGCTCGCCCAGACTTGACAGAGTGCTGCAAAAGACGGATATTCAAAACAACATGATCTACAACTGGGGAGTTACCAACTCGGCATACGGCGGCGAGCCTACCTCTCCCCACAATCAGATACTTAATCCCTCAAAGATCAACTATGCCAACAATTATTACAGCTTCGGCCCAAGCACACGCGAGGACAGGAAGCCGAGAATTTATGACCTTGACAAGCTGGCCAAAACGGTTGACGGCGTTACATACAAGAGCCAATTTTATATGGAAAACAATTATGTGGACGGCTATTCCGACGTAACTGCCAACAACTGGCTCGATAAGGCGGTCAACAAGGGCGCAAATCAAGTCGAAAGAATGAATGTGCCGTTCCTGCTCGGCGACGAGCTTTATCCCGATCTCAGCGTCAGCGAGGTTATCCCGGGCGCCGAGGTCAAGGACGCGATACTTCCCGGGATAGGAGCAACTCTGCCCAAGCGCGACGCGATCGACGCCAGAATAATCGCCGACGCGAAAAACAGGACCGGCAGGATAATCAACAATTCCGATGAGGTCGGCGGTATCACGGGCTTTGAAAAAGTTGAAAAGCCGTTTGTGATCCCCGCGGATTGGAAGACCGAAAACGGCATGGGAAGCGCGAAGGACGAAGATATTATACAAGACGGCGCAAACGCGGGCTACACATGGATAGAGGCGTATGTTAACGATTGGACGGCCGAGCAGAGCCAAACGCCGCCGACCAATCCCGAGATAATCGTCACGTCGCCCGCGATCGCCTCCGTAAACGGAAGCATCGGCGGCACGACCGTAAACAAAGGAAATTGGTCTGTTATTAACGACACGCAGACCGTGGCATATAAGGCGCAGGCTTCTCCGGTCGGAAGCACCGCGATCACCAAAATGGAGCTTTGGGACGGCCCGAATATGATCAAAGAATACCCGGGAGCCTCGTCGATAGACGACGCGGTATCCCTCGATATCGGCGAGCATTATCTTTCCTGCATGGCGTATAACGACGCGGGCGAGAGCACCCGCAGCACGACCTCGATAGTATACGTTAACGGCACAAAAGCTCCCGAGGGCTGGCAGATGGCAAAGATCGGCTCGCCCACATTCGGAAACGGAGCGGTTTCGGTCGATGAAAACGGCATATACACCATAGGCGGCAGCGGAAAGATCGGCGGCACGGCCGATAAGTGCAGCTTTATGTACAAGCAGATGAGCGGTAATTTTGATATTTCGATCAAGCTCGATTCGGTTCCCGCAAACGAGAACGGACCTGTTGTCGGCCTTATGGTCCGCAGCAGTTTGGACGCCAACTCGATCTCCGCGGCTCTGGTAGACGGCTGGATAAAGCTCGGCAGGAACCCGAGGATCGTTGCCAGAACCAAAAAAGGCGGGGCTCTCGCGGTCGATAATGACCAAAAATACGATGATTTAAAAGACGGAAAATCGAGTAATAGGGACAGTGACCAGAAAATAGGTATTTTCTTTGAGGATAAAAACGGCGGCGTTGTATCCGCGAATAATTTGGGCGAGTATAACGACGGAAACAAAAAGGGTTACAACTGGCTGCCCGGCGAAGCGCACGAGCTTCCGAACTATCTCAGGATCCAGCGCGACGGCGACAATCTGGTGTTCTCGGTCTCAAATGACGGAGAGGACTACACCGACAATATCAGACAGCCCTATATCATGAACATCAACGGCCTTCCCGAGACTATGTATGTCGGCGTCGCGATTGACTCGCACCAGGGCCAGTCGGACGCGTCGCCCAAGGCGTATTATTCGATGGCGAGCTTCAGCGATTTGAAGCTTGACAACAATTCCAACTTTGAGGGTCTGCCAACGCCCGGACCGACGCCCACTCCGGCGCCCACGATCGAACCCGGTACCGCCGCGCAATACGATCTTTGGAAAGTCGGTCAAGCAAAAGAAAATGTTAATGACGGCGAGAAGGCATATGTTAATTATAACGGTAAGGACGCTCTTTTAGTAAAAAGCAGGAATGTTTATCTGACCCTTAGTGATCCGATTAAGTCGGGAAAAGTTGTCTTCGGCACAGATGTGTATATAGACAAGACCGTATCCAGAAACTTTAGAATATACCTTGAGAACGGCAGCGGTATCCTATCCGACGCATCTAAGGTTCTGGCCGAGGTAGTGAATAACGACGGCGTGAGCAACGGAGGTAAAATTATAAATTACGGACCGGGTACGGGAACTGCGGGTCCGGCACTGTTCACATATGATGACTTGAGCGAAAGTTCATGGGTCAATTTTAAGATAACCTTAGATTATGACAAAGCTGACGCCGCGGACTTTATTACGGTATCAGCCACGCTGCCTGACGGAACTGTTCTCGGCACAGCTTCGATGCCCGTCATCGAGGGAAGGGATGTGACTCTTAAACAAATCAGACTGGTGCAGACGGCCGCTCCGGCGTACTTTGCCAATATGAGACTTGAAAAAGAGTTTTCGAGCGAAAAGGTATTCTATGTGAGCGAGCCCATCATGGACGGCAGAACAGTCAATGCGGTGATAAAGAACATTGGCGGACAGGGAGACGCTTTGTTTATAGCGGCAGCGTACGAAAACGGCGCTTTGGCGGACGCGAAGTTCGCTGAGATACCCGTGTCTGACTCGGATTATGTCGTCAGCGGTATGGCCTTTGACAAGGATTATACCGACGTCAGGTTCTATCTCTGGAGCAGCGGAGATCTGCGGCCGTATACCAATGTCAGATAACACAAAAAGCGGGCGGCAAATTGCCGCCCGCTTTAATATTATCTTTTTTAGCTCCACGGGTTTTCTGTGGGATATCTCACGCCCTTGGGCTGATTGTATCCGATCTCCTCAACGGGAACACCGATGTACTTGAACACCTCAAACAGCTCTTTGCCGAAGTGTCCGAACGCAACCGCGCCGTGGTGCGGATAGTTTTTCTCGATAAGCACGTGGCGGTAGAACCGTCCCATCTCGGGGATCGCGAATACGCCGATCGAGCCGAACGAGCGGGTTGCGACGGGCAGAACCTCGCCGTTTGCGATATAACCGCGCAGCTTGGCGTCGGATGTGCTCTGGAGGCGGAAGAACGTGATGTCTCCGGGAGCGATGTCGCCCTCGAGAGTGCCGTTGGTTACCTCAACGGGCAGGCTTCTCGCCATGATCTTCTGGTACTTCATCGAGCAGGCCGCCAGCTTGGACGAGCAGGTGTTTCCGCAGTGGAAGCCCATAAACGTGTCTTTGTGGGTGTAGTCGAACTTGCCCTCGATGTCCTCTTTGAACATGTCGGCGGGAACCGAGTTGTTGATGTCAAGCAGCGTCACCGCGTCCTCGCTTACGCAGGTTCCGATGTACTCGCTGAGGCAGCCGTAGATGTCTACCTCGCAGGATACGGGGATTCCGCGGCCCGTGAGACGGCTGTTCACATAGCAGGGAACAAAACCGAACTGGGTCTGGAACGCGGGCCAGCACTTGCCGGCTACCGCAACATATTTCTTGGAGCCCTTGTGGTTTTCGATCCAGTCGAGCAGGGTCAGCTCATACTGCGCCAGTTTGGGCAGTATCTCGGGCTTCATGTTGCCCTCGCCAAGCTCTTTTTCCATGTCGGCCACAACCTCGGGTATTCTCTCGTCGCCCGCGTGATTGTTGAATGACTCGAACAAGTCGAGCTCCGAGTTTTCCTCGATCTCAACGCCGAGCTTAAACAGCTGATAGATGGGCGCGTTGCAGGCCATGAAGTTTAAGGGTCTGGGTCCGAAGGAGATTATCTTGAGATCCGACAGACCGATAACCGCTCTGGCGATCGGCAGGAATTCGTGGATCATTTCGGCGCATTCCTCGGCGTTGCCCACGGGATATTCGGGGATATACGCCTTTGTGCCTCTCAGATACAGATTGTAGCTGGCGTTGAGCATGCCGCAGTATGCGTCGCCTCTGTCGTCGCTGAGGCAGCCGATGCTCTCCTCCGCGGCGGCCACGAACATTTTGGGGCCCTCGAACTGCTGGGCCAGCATAGTCTCCGAGATCTCGGGGCCGAAGTTGCCAAGATATACGCAAAGCGCGTTGCAGCCCGCTTTTTTGATGTCTTCAAGCGCCTGCTGCATATGTATCTCGCTTTCAACGATGCAGACGGGACATTCATAAATATCCGCCGAGTCGTATTTGCCGGCGTAAGCCTTAACGAGCGCCTCGCGTCTGCTCACGGACAGAGACTCGGGGAAACAGTCGCGGCTTACGGCCACAATACCGATTTTAACTTTTGGAATGTTGTTGATCATATTAGTAACCTCCGTTTATTTAAAATTTTATAATATTCTACAGTATATTTTAATATATATTTTTCGGCAAGTCAACAAAAACTTATATTATTAGCTTGATTTTCGCCACTCTGCGGTTCTCCATGCTTGTTACCATAACTTTGTGGCCGTTGTATTCAAACCTGTCGCCCAGCTCGGGCATTCTGGCCAGCTTTTCCATGACCCAGCCCGAAACCGTGTTCGGGTCGTCGTCATCGGGCTCCTCGCCTATAAGCTCCATAAAGTCCTCAAGGTCGGACGAACCCAGCACCTCATATACGCCGTCCGACAACTTTTTAAAGTTCTCGACGAATTTGTCGTGCTCGTCCCATATCTCGCCCACAAGCTCCTCAAGCACGTCCTCAAGGGTCACGATACCCTCGGTTCCGCCATACTCGTCCACAACCACGGCGAAGTGGTTCTTGGATTTTTGCAGCGTTTTGATAAGGTCCGAAACGCTCATTGAGGGCAGAATGTAGTTGACGGGAGATATAATATCGTCGATCTTTTCGCCCGTGCCCTTCTGCATCTGGTGGAACAGGTCCTTTTGGTGGATAACGCCGATTATATTGTCGATCGTGTCCTTAAACACGGGCAGACGCGAATATCCGGTGTCCAGAAATGTGTCGATTATCTCGCTTCTGTCGGTGCCCAGCTCCACGGCGCAGACGTCTATCCTCGGGGTCAGTATGTCCTCGACCTCGCGGTCGTTGAACTCGATTGCGCTCTTGATGAGGTCGCGCTCCTCGGGATCTATCTCGCCTCCGCTCTCCGCCTCGTCAACAATAGTGATCAGCTCTTCCTCGGTAATGCCCCCGCCGTCGTCCGACTTGACGATCTTGTCGATCAGTTTTTTCCACAATCCGAACAGATAGTTAAACGGCGTGAGAATGACCGCGAAAAACGAAATAGGCTTCGACACCGCGATAGCGAATTTTTCGGGGCTTTCCTTTGCCACGTTTTTGGGTGTGATCTCGCCGAAAATAAGGACGAGAACCGTCATAACAACGGTCGAGACCGTGACGCCCGCGTTTCCCAAAAGGCTCGTGAAAAGCACGGTCGCGAGAGATGATGAGAGGATGTTAACAATATTGTTTCCGATCAGAATAGTGGACAACAGTCTGTCATAGTTGTCCGAAAGCCTGTCAACAAGCTTCGCCTTTTTGTTGCCCTCTTTGGCAAGGTTCTTTATACGAATACGATTAATTGATGTGTACGCTGTTTCGGTCGCGGAAAAAAACGCCGAAAAAGCGATAAGAAAAATAATTACAAGGCTAAGCCCGACATAACTGTCCATAATAAGCCGGTGCGCGGAAAAGCCGCGCCGCTCCTTTCTTTTATATAAAATTTTACAAATAACATTATATCACCGCCCTTTATAAAAGTCAATATATCAAAAAATAATTAAAATTTTTTTAACAATTTCTCTTGACAACGATATAATACAGTGGTATTATATCAATATAACAATTGAACAGATGTTCAGATGTTTAGATGAAGTCAAGGGAGGACATAATAATGAAAAGCGATGAGCATAAAAAAGATAAAGTCGTCACAAAAAAATATAAGATCGAGAATCTCGACTGCGCCAACTGCGGCGCGAAGATCGAAAAGCTCATATCCGAGATGGACGGTGTGAGCGCGGCGGCGCTGTCGTTTCCGCTGATGCGCCTTTCGGTCACCGCCGATGATCCCGACAAGCTGATGCCCGCCATACTCAAGACCGCGCGCACGATAGAGGACGAGATAAGCTTCACGCCCGAGGAGCAAAAGCGGGAGGAAGAGGATGATGACGAAAAATCCGAGCTTATAACTCTTATCGTCGGAGCCGCGCTGTATATAGCGGCGCTTGTTCTCGGCGCTTTTGGGGTATTTGATTCGGCGGAGTGGATAAAGATCGCGCTGCTTGCGGCGGCGTATCTGACGCTGGGCGGCGGAGTGCTGCTGACGGCGGGGAAAAATATCCTGAGAGGCAGGGTATTTGACGAGAACTTTCTGATGGCGATAGCCACGCTCGGCGCGTTCGCGATACGCGAATACCCCGAGGCGGTCGGCGTTATGCTGTTTTTCAGAATAGGCGAGCTGTTTGAGGATATAGCGGTCAAGCGCAGCCGCGGCAAGATAATGGAGGCCGCCGACATGCGCCCCGACACGGTGAATCTGATAAGCGGCGAAGATGTTAAAACCATTCCCGCCGAAAACGCCGCGATCGGCGATATAATTCTTGTGCGACCCGGCGACAGAGTGCCGCTGGACGGAACGATAGTCGAGGGCGAGACTGGGATCGACACCTCGGCTGTGACCGGAGAGCCGCTGCCCGTGCGTGCGGCCGCGGGCGACAAGGTCGTCTCGGGCTGCGTCAACACAAGCGGCGCTATAAAGGTTCGAGTGGACAGCGAGCTTCGGGATTCGATGGTATCTCGCATTCTCGAGTCGGTCGAGAGCGCGGCCGAGAGCAAGCCGAAGATCGACGCGTTCATCACGAGATTCGCCGCGATATACACGCCTATCGTTGTGGCGGTCGCGCTGATCACGGCGTTTGTTATCCCGCTTGTGACGCACGGTGAGTTCTACCCGTGGATATACACCGCGCTGACGTTTTTGGTAATGAGCTGCCCGTGCGCGCTGGTGCTCAGCGTGCCTCTGGCGTTTTTCTGCGGCATAGGCAGAGCGTCAAAGTCAGGCATATTGTTTAAGGGCGGCATCGTTATGGAGCAGCTTGCGAACATAAAGGCCGTGGTCATGGACAAAACCGGAACTGTTACCGAGGGCAGATTCGCTGTCCGCGATATAGACGGAGCGACAGACGAAAATACGATTTTAGCTCTCGCGGCGTCGGCAGAGCTTGATTCCACCCATCCGATCGGAGTCAGCATAGTTTCCGAGGCGCGCGGGCGCGGGATCGAGCCGAGCCGTCCCGAATCTGTGCGGGAGATCTCGGGCAAAGGCATAAAGGCGGTTATCGGCGGAGACGAGGTCCTTGTCGGCAGCGAGAAGCTCCTTTCGGAAAACGGTATCGAGACCGCCTCAAGCCCCGCTAATCCGGGCACAACGGTTTATATTGCCTCGGGCGGCAAATACGTCGGACACGTAACGGTCGCCGACGCCGTGAAAGAGGGAGCGGCCGAGGCGGTCGCAGGGCTGAATCGCGGCGGAATAAAAACAGCCATGCTCACCGGAGACGCCGAATCTGCCGCCGAGGCGGTCGCGAAGCAGACGGGCATCGAAAAGGCGTACGCCGAACTTTTGCCCGCCGACAAACTCGACAAGCTGCGCGAGATACGCGCCGAGAGCGGCAGCGTCATGTTCGTGGGCGACGGAATAAACGACGCGCCCGTCCTGGCGGGCGCGGATGTCGGAGCGGCCATGGGCAGCGGAGCCGACGCGGCCATCGAGGCTGCCGACGTGGTGTTCATGGGCTCGAACCCCGAGGCGGTACCCGAGTCGATCGCGATATCAAAAAGCACCGCCCGTATCGCCAAACAGAATGTGGTGTTCGCGCTGGCGATAAAAATAGCGGTCATGATACTGGGCATCACGGGTATCTACTCAAACATGTGGCTGGCGGTATTTGCCGACACGGGCGTGGCCATGCTCTGTATACTGAATTCCGTCAGGATGTTGTTTAAAAAATAAAGGTGAAAAATTCAAGGCGCGCCGCTAAAAAATGCGGCGCGCCTGTGTTGTGTTTTTTAAATTTTACTTCATATGTTTTTTCGAGGCCGTGACTGTGTTGCGCATCAGCATGGCGACCGTCATCGGACCCACGCCGCCGGGGACGGGCGTAATCGCTCCCGCGATCGGCTCAACCTCGTCAAAGTCCACATCGCCGCACAGCTTTCCGTTTTCGTCTCTGTCCATGCCCACGTCGATAACGACCGCGCCGGGCTTCACCATGTCTGCTTTGACAAATTTGGTGATGCCCACCGCCGCGACCAGAATGTCGGCGCGCTTTGTAATTTCGGCGAGGTTTTGGGTGTGCGAGTGGCAGGTCGTCACCGTGCCGTTTTCGTGGAGCAGCAGCATAGACATCGGTTTGCCCACAATATTGCTGCGGCCGATCACGACGCAGTTCTTGCCGTCAACGCTGACGCCGCTCTCGTGTATCAGCTCCATTATGCCCGCCGGGGTGCAGGGCAGAAAGTCATAGTCGCCTATCATTATCTTGCCCACGTTGACGGGATGGAAGGCGTCAACGTCTTTGTCGGGCCTGATATTGTTTATGATAACGCTGTCGTCAAGGTGCTCGGGCAGCGGCAGCTGCACCAGAACACCGTCTATCTTGTCGTCGTTATTGAGCTTTTCGACCAAATCAAGCAGCTCGCGCTCGGTGGTTTCCGCGGGCAGTCTGTGTATTTCGGAATAAATGCCCAGGTCTTCGCAGGCTTTTTCCTTGTTGCGCACATAGACCTTCGAGGCCGAGTCGTCGCCGACCAGGACCACCGCGAGGCCGGTTTGTTTGCCTTGAGCCTTAAGCTCCGCCGCCTCGTCCCTGAGCTCGTCCTTTACTCTTTGTGACACGATTTTTCCGCTGAGAATTTTTGCCATTGTTTGTTTTCCTCCTGTGTGTATTTTGATTGTTATTATTATACGGTTTTATAAGGCATTTCCTGTCATAGCCTATCAAATCCCTGCGCCCCGCCTTGATCAGCGCGCGCCTCACGAGGTCATAATTCTTCGGGTCGCGGTACTGCAGCAGCGCCCTCTGCATCTGTTTTTCCTCGTAGGTTTTCGGCACATATACCGGCTTCATGGTCCTTGGGTCGATGCCCGTGTGGTACATGCAGGTCGAAATGCTTCCGGGCGTGGGATAAAAATCCTGCACCTGGTCGGGGCTTATGCCGTTGTCTCGCAGATACTCGGCAAGCCTGACCGCGTCTTTAAGCGCGCAGCCCGGGTGCGACGACATCAGATAAGGCACCATGTACTGCTCCTTGTCAAGCTCCGCGTTTATCGCGTTAAACTTTTTTCGGAATTTTTCATACACCGCGTGCTTCGGTTTTCCCATATATCCAAGAACGGTGTCAGAGATATGCTCGGGCGCGACCCGCAGCTGTCCGCTGATATGGTGCGCCGACAGTTCCCTGAGAAATGTCGGGTCCTTGTCCGCCAGAACATAGTCGAATCTGACGCCGCTGCGCACGAACACTTTTTTCACGCCGGGCAGCTCTCTGAGCTCGCGCAGGAGCCTAATATAATCGCTGTGGTCAGCGATAAGGTTGGAGCACGGCTCGGGGAACAGGCACTGCCTGTTTTTGCACACGCCCCGTTTTTCCTGCTCCTTGCAGGAGGGAGCGCGGAAGTTGGCCGTGGGCCCGCCCACATCGTGTATATACCCCTTGAAGTTTTTGCGTTTCGTGAGTTTTTCGGCCTCGCGGAGGATAGACTCTCGGCTCCGCGCGGTCACCGTGCGCCCCTGGTGCAGGGTCAGCGCGCAGAAATTGCATCCGCCGAAGCAGCCGCGGCATGAGGTTATCGAAAACTCGACTTCTTTGATCGCGGGCACGCCGCCCATCTTCTCGTAGGAGGGGTGATAGGTTCCCGCGTAGGGCAGCTCGTACACGTCGTCGAGCTCCTGAGTCGAAAGCGGCGCGGCGGGCGGGTTCTGCACTGTATATCTGTCACTGTCAAGCTGTATAAGCGGTCTGCCTCTGACGTGGTCCTGCTCGTCGTATTCGAGCTTTGTGGCCTCGGCGTATTTATATTTGTCGTCTCTGACCTCCGAGAACGACGGGAGCGTTATCCCGTCCGCGGGCAGAGCGGCTTTCTCGCTTTCGATATACATCGTGCCCAAAACGCCTTTTATCTCGGAGATCGGCACGCCGGCGTCCAGCAGCTCGGCTATCTCGGTGATCGAGCGCTCGCCCATGCCGAAAGACAGCAGATCGGCGCCGCTGTCTATCAATATACTGCGCCGAACCTTGCCGCTGTGGTAGTCATAGTGGGCGAAACGCCGCAGGCTCGCCTCTATCCCGCCGATGATGATCGGCACGTCGCCGAACGCCTCGCGTATGCGGTTGCAGTAAACGATCGTGGCGCGGTCGGGGCGTCTGCCCGCTTTTCCGCCCGGGGAATACAAGTCGGTATTGCGCACCTTTTTGGCGGCTGTGTATCGGTTGACCATCGAATCGATATTACCCGCGGTCACCAAAAAACCCAGCCTCGGCCTGCCGAGGAGCTTAAAGCCCTCGCAGTCGTGCCAATCGGGCTGCGAAATAATGCCCACGGTGTAGCCGCGGCTTTCGAGCACACGCGAAATAACGGCGTGCCCGAAACCCGAGTGGTCAACATAGGCGTCGCCGATCACATATACAAAGTCAAGCCGCTCGATACCGCGCTCTTTCATATCCTCCCGCGAAACGGGCAAAAAATCAAAATTATCCATGCGTTAATTATAACATTATAAGCGGGTCAAGTCAACATAGTAATTAGTGATTAGCGAATAGCGATTAGACGGGCGGCCGAGGTCGTCCGCCCCTACGGCATTTTGTGCACCATGCCGTAGGGGACGGCGCCCTCGACGTCCCGGCTCGCCCCTTGGGGGCGATGGTTGCCGGTGGCAACCGCTTAT
>CANQQJ010000004.1 GCA_947625905.1 uncultured Clostridia bacterium
AAGGAAAAGCGTGGGTCTACGGTGACGCCGAGGTCTCGGTAACGCCGAGGTCTACGGTGACGCCGAGGTCTACGGTAACGCCGAGGTCTACGGTGACGCCGAGGTCTACGGTGACGCCAAGGTCTGGGGTGACGCCAAGGTCTACGGTGACGCCAAGGTCTACGGTGACGCCAAGGTCTACGGTGACGCCAAGGTCTGGGGTAACGCCGAGGTCTGGGGTAACGCCGACATTTCAAGAGAATCCGATTATATCTGTATTAAAGGTTTAGGTTCGGAATATCGCGTCACTACCGCTTTCTGTGACAAAAAACGCGGGGTTGCTGTAAAATGCGGCTGTTTCTTCGGAAGTTTGTCTGAATTTATCGCTAAAGTAAAAGAAACTCACGGTGATAGCAAATTCGCTAAAGAATACCTTGCGTTTGTAGAGATTATAGAAATTCATTTTTACGGTGTGGTTCACAAGTACATTAATGAAGTTGCGGAGGCTACGAGAAGTGAAAAATAATTGTAGAATCTGTAAAAATTTCAACCGCGAAAATAATACTTGTAGCGAACTTGTTTACGCTAACCGCAGCGCAAGCGTTCGCGTTCATGCCGAAAGCTGGGTCGAAAACCATGATATAGGTTTGGGCGAGCATTTGAGCAGTCGGGATATAGCCGAGGTTACAGAACTTCTGTACTGTGAACTTCCCGAACTCCGCACTATTCAGAATAATAAATCTAAGATAAAAAGTGCATTTGCAGAAGTTTTAGAACAGTTTATAGACTTGACTCTTCGCCCTTATGTAGTTGATGAGGTTCAGCGAAACTTGACCGATTTTGCCGAAACAGACACTACTCTTATGTCAGGCGGTATAATGGTTGACGATGATTTCTATTGTAATAAATTCTGGTAAGGGGGTAATATAATGCTGTTGTCATATTCAAAAATATCCTTGTTTACTCAATGCCCGTATGCGTATAAACTTCGGTATGTTGATAAATACGATACAATTTTTGATTGTGACCCGCAAAATCCGCTTGTGTTAGGTAAAGCAATACATACCGGTATTCAAGACGGGTTAGACGCGGCTTTGAACGAATACTACAATTCTTATCCTATTATCACAGATTTACAAGTGAACGAGGAAATCAAACTTGAATATGCGCTAAACGAATTGCGAAAATTGTCATTATTTAATAATTTTCGCGGGAAACATGAAGCGGGTATTTTCACAAAAGATTTTATGGGGTTCATAGATTTACTTGAATGTGTAAATGACGATGAATACAACATCTATGATTTCAAGTATACAGGCAAAATAGAAAAATACTGCGACAGCCCGCAACTCCATTTATATAAATATTTTTTTGAAAAAGCTAATCCCGCAAAACGTATTAATAAAATGTATTATGTCGGCATTGCAAAAACAGCTATACGACAAAAGAAAACAGAAGATTTGTACCAATTTAGGCAACGGCTTAATGAAGAATTGCAGAAGAAAGCAGAACAGGGTTTATTAAGCCAAATAATAGAAGTAACTTATGACCCGGAAAAAGTAGCTGATTTTCTGCTTGAAAGCAAACAATGTATCGAAGCAAAAAATTATTCAAAAAATCCTTCAAAGCTATGTGATTGGTGCGAATATCAAAAATATTGCGAGAAAGGTGATATAACTATGATTTTACCAAAAAATGAACGTAGAACAAAGAAAATTGACCTTTATCCCGATATGTGGATTTATGGCGATTCATACGTTGGAAAATCTACTTTTGTAGATGGACTTGAAGATTTATTGTTTATTAACACAGACGGAAACACCGATAATACAACTTCACCGGTAGTGTCAATTAAAGATGACGTGGACGGCAGAAATAAAATTTTCGCATGGCAAAATTTTCTTGACACTCTGGACGAGCTTGAAAAGGGTTCCGATTTTAAGCGCGTCGCAATCGACCTTGTTGAAGATTTGTACGAGCATTGCCGGCTGTATATGTATGACAAATTAAAAATACAACACGAGCAAGACGCAGGCTACGGCAAAGGTTGGGATATGGTGCGCACCGAATTTTTAAGCGCAATGAAACGTTTTAAGAATTTGGGTTATCAGATTATATTTATATCCAAAGAAAGCGCAACAGAAGTTACCCTTAAAAACGGCGTTAAGTTTACCACATACGCGCCAAACATCAACGCCAAAATCGCAAATGTGCTTACGGGTATAGTTGATTTAACGCTGCGCGCCTATATGGACGACAAAGGACATTTTTTAAGCCTCGAAAAAAATGATAGTGTTTTTGGCGGCGGTCGATTTAACTTCAAAAATCCCAAATGTCAGCTTGAACTATCCGCATTTATGGCAGAGCTTAAACTCGCACAGGGCGGTAGTGTTGGAAGTTCGGAGACAAGCACAAAAAACGAGGCGAAACAGGCTGACCTTTCTGACGTGATTGATGATGAATCGGACAAGCCCACAGAATCTTTGCCGGAAACCAATACAGACGATACTAAACCGAAAAGACGCGCCAGACGTTCACGCATTAAGGAAGATTAATATTATAAAATTTAAATAAGGAGATAAATATTATGGCTATAGATTTTTCAAAATTTGACAAAATGTACAATTCAGAGCAACTCGCTAAAGATGTTGAAGAAGTTGCTAAAAACGGTGGTACAGGCACTTATGAAGATGTACCGGAAGGACTTTACGCAGTTGCAATTGAGAAAATGGAACTTACCGAAAGCAGAAAGGGCGACCCGATGTTATCCGTGTGGTTTAAAATCCGCGACGGCAAATTTAAAGGTTCGTACATATTTATGAATCAGGTTATCACGCGTGATTTTCAAATACATATCGTCAATGAGTTTCTGCGTAGTCTCGACAGCGGTGTTGATGAAATCAAATTTGTAAATTATTCGCAATACAATCAGCTTATCCTTGATATTGCCGAAGCAATTGACTCTGATAACCTCAGTTATGATTTGCGCTACGGCAAAAATGCCAAGGGCTATTCAACCTTTGAGATTGAATCAGTTTATGATGACTAATCTATACAAAGGGCGGCGTTTATTCCGCCGCCCTAATTCTTATAGACAAGGGTAATAAGAATGAGAAATAACGTTAAATTATACAATAAGGATTGCCGAGAGTGTTTTGAAGCAATAGATAATGGTAATGTGGATTTGATTGTTACCGACCCACCATATAAAATAACAAGTAGAGGTAATTCCGGCACAACTGGCGGTATGCTCCGCAAAAACATAAGTATGAAAGGTCAAGCCTTTAAATATAACTGTATTAATGTTACCGAATACGCCTCAGAGCTTTACAGAATTCTGAAAGACGGCGGGCATTTATATATTATGACTAACCATATAAATTTGATTAATATGCTGAATACATTTACAGACGCGGGTTTTCACTTTATTAAGTCTTTAATTTGGGATAAAGGTAATAAGATTGTAGGACGTTTTTATATGTCGCAATTTGAGTATATCTTATTTTTCCGAAAAGGTAAAGGAGTTCGTATTAACAATTGTGGTACAAGCGATATTTTATCAGTTCCAAACAAAAAGATGAAGAGTGCGGACGGTAAAAATCTTCATGACACGGAAAAACCCGTTGAGCTTATGCAGATACTTATTGAAAATTCCTCGCAAGTCGGCGATATAGTGTTTGACCCGTTTATGGGTATAGGCGCGACTGGTATAGCCGCGAAACGCTTAAAAAGGCGCTTTATTGGTGCGGAGCTTGACGAGATTTATTTTAATATTGCAAAAGAGCGAATAGAGGGGGTAAACGATGAAAGCGAGGTGCAAAAATGACTTTTACGTTAAAAACGGCAGTAGATAACTTTCGTAAACAATGGGATTGGATAGCTGATGAAACACTACAGCGGAAACGGAAAGTTGCGAAAAGCGAGTATTTTGTTGCGCATGGTATTTCAAATATTCCATTAATGGAGTGTTATTTATGTGAGTTTAGTACGGGGTGTGATGTCTGCCCTGTTAAATGGGGTGGTAAACTCAATTTTTGCATTAACAGAAATGCAAACTTGGATAACAAGGGGCTTTTGGCGCAATGGAAATATACCAAAAATTACAAAAAAGCAGCGCGTCTGGCGCGAAAGATTGCGAACTTACCGTTGAAGAAAAAATACAGAGAGGAGTACGAAAATGCGATTGATTGACGCGGACAAGTTAAGAGAACATTGGCTTGAAAACGGTCGAAATGAAAAAATTTACGATACAAATGATTTTTTGAATTCCATTGACGAGCAAGAGACTGTTGACGCGGAATCCGTGAGGTACGGCAAATGGGTTTTTGTAGAACCCGGCGCAGTATGGTGTTCTGAATGTGGCATGGATAGCTCGTTGTGCGATGCCGAGACAACAGATGAAACTAAAAGGCGAATTGCCAACGGAGAAACACCTAATTATTGTCCAAACTGTGGCGCGAAAATGGATTTAGGTGTGAATTATGAAAGGGAGCAATAAACAATGTTAAATTTCTATGATTTTGAGGTATTTAAATATGATTGGTTGGTTGTAATAGCTAATCCTATCGAAAAGACCGAAAAGGTAATTGTTAATGACAAAAAAGCGTTAGAAGAATATTATAACGCTCATAGCGCACAAATTTTCGTTGGCTACAACAGCCGAAATTACGACCAATACATCATGAAAGCTATACTTTGCGGATTCAATCCTAAAGAAATGAATGATTACATAATTGTTAAAAAACAACGTGGCTATACTTTTAGCCGATTGCTTAATAAATTTCCTTTAAACAATTATGACGTTTTTAAATATGCAACGGACCACGGATTAAAAACACATGAAGGTTTTATGGGTAACAATATTAAAGAAACTTCTGTACCTTTTGATATAGACAGAAAATTGACTAAAGCGGAGCTTGACGAAGTAATAAAATATTGTACACACGATGTATCACAAACTATGGAAGTTTTTATGCACCGTAAAAGTGAATTTGACGCTAAGTTTGAACTTATTAAAATGTTCAAATTACCGCTATCATACATAGGTAAAACAGACGCACAACTTACAGCAATAATTCTTGGCGCACGTAAACAAGAACGTGATGATGAATTTGATTTTGAATTACCGGAGACATTACAAGTCAAAAAATATCAATACGTAGTTGATTGGTTCAAATCCGCTAAAGCTGATTGCACCAAAGAAATGAAAGAAAAATATGCGGCTGCCAAACGGGAATATGATGTCGAAACATCTATGCTCCATAGACATAAACTACGTGCCACAATGGAAAAATACGACTGGACAAATAAAGAAGCGTGGTCTAAATATTTTTATGACCGCTCTTTAGAAACTACAATAGCCGGAGTTCCCCACACTTTCGGTTGGGGTGGGATTCATGGGGCAAAACTCAAATATAGCGATTCCGGCTTTTTTGTAAACATGGACGTAAATTCTTATTATCCTTCGTTAATGATATGTTACAATTGGTTATCACGCAATGTATCTGACCCGACTAAATTTAAAGAGATTTATGACAACCGAATTGCTTATAAGGCAGCCAAGAACCCGCGCCAAGCACCTTTGAAGCTGATTCTTAATACAACATTTGGTGCAAGCAAAGATAAATTTAACCAACTGTACGACCCGCGCCAAGCAAATAATATATGTGTTGGTGGACAACTTTTATTGCTTGATTTAATTGAAAAAATAGAGCCTTATTGTGATATTGTTCAATCCAATACAGACGGTATTCTTGTAAAGATTGATAATCAAAACAATATTGATATTATAGATGATATTGTATATGACTTCGAGCAGCGTACCGGTATGACTTTTGGGTTTGATGTATACCGTAAAGTGTTTCAAAAGGACGTAAATAATTATGTTATCGTAGACAAACATGGTCACTATAAATCCAAAGGTGCATATGTAAAAAAGTTGTCTGAACTTGATAATGATTTACCCATAATAAATACAGCAATGATTGAATTAATGCTGCACGGCACACCGCCGGAAGTTACTATAAATAAGTGCGACGATTTAAAACAGTTCCAAAAAATTGTGCATTTAAGTGATAAATATGGTATTTCACTTCATAACGGCAAAAAATTATCAGATAAAACTTTTCGGGTTTTTGCGAGCGTTGATATTGATGACGGTGCTATATATAAACAAAAGCAGGGTAAAAATCCCGAAAAATACGCTAATACCTCTGAGCATTGTTTTATTGATAATGGTGATGTAAATAATAAATCAATTCCCGAATTGCTTGACCGACAATGGTATATTGATTTGGCAAAAAAACGTTTAGCGCAATTTGGTATTTTATAAACTATTAAGGAGCCTATATAATGAGAGAATTATACAAAGGATATATTTTAACAAACGGTAAAAAACCGAAAGAAGCTATCGAAGGAAGAACAGAATTTAAAACTTATGAGGACGTAAAAGCCGCTCCGGAATACGCCGGAATGTTGGCTGATGATGTCGTTCTGATTGATGTTGATGATTTAAAGCAATCAGAAATACTTTTGAAAATCGTTGAAGATGAGCAGTTAGATTGTCGTGTATATGAAACTAAACGCGGTATGCACTTTGTATTTCTGAATGACGGTATTAAGAAATGCGGAACCAAAGTAAAACTTGCTTGCGGTATCAAAGCAGATATTAAAGTTGGCGGCAAAAATACCTATGAGGTCTTAAAAATTGACGGCATGAAAAGGGTTGTAATATACGACATAAACGATGATGAGGACTACGAAAAGCCGCTCCCGAAATATTTATTGCCGGTTAGGTCTAAATATAATTTTGTCGGCATGACAGATAATGACGGCAGAAATTCAGCCTTATACAGTTATATTTTGACCTTGAAATCCAACGGATTTTCAAACGATGAGGCGCGTAATACAATAACAATCATAAATAAATATATTTTTGCGGAACCGCTTGACGATGACGAATTAAATACAATCTTGCGTGACGAATCTTTCCCGGAAGAAACTTTTTATGACGGTAAAAAATTCATGCACGAAAAATTTGCACAGTATCTTGTAAATAACAATCATATTGTGCGCATGGACGATAGATTACATATATATCAAGACGGCATATATAAAGACGGTTCTTTATTTCTTGAACGGGCTATAATTGGGTATATACCAAATACCAAATCAGCTATGCGCACAGAAATCATTAAATATGTCGAATTACAAGTTTTAGATAATATAAAGCCCTCAGACGCTAATTTTATCGGATTTAAGAACGGCATATACAATGTTGCAAACAATTCATTACAAGCATTTTCGCCCGATATTATTCTGACAAATCAGATACCGCACAATTATAACCCTGCTGCATATTCCGAAGCAGCGGACAAAGTTCTTGACAAGTTAGCTTGCGGGGATAATAAAATTCGGCTGTTGCTTGAAGAATGTATAGGATATTGCTTTTATCGGCGAAATGAACTCCGAAAGGCATTTATCTTGATTGGCGATAAATCCAACGGCAAATCTACATACTTAGACATGATTAACTTTGTATTAGGTGAAAATAATATTGCAACACTTGATATATCTGAATTAGACAAAGAATACAACACGGCTGAACTTTATGGAAAATTAGCAAATATCGGTGATGACATATGCGATGATTTTATTAAAAATCCAGCAATATTAAAAAAAGTAATATCGGGTGATACCTTAAAAGCCCGGCATATATACGAAAAACCTTTTTCGTTTAAAAATTATGCCAAAATGCTGTTTTCAGCTAACACTATACCGCGAATTAAAGATAAGACCGGAGCCGTATTAGACCGACTGATTATAGTACCGTTTAATGCCACATTCAGCGCAGATGACCCGGATTATGACCCGTATATAAAATACAAGCTTCACACCGAAGAAACAGCAGAATATTTAATTAAACTCGGTATCGAAGGACTAAAGCGCGTTTTGGAAAATCGCGGTTTTACTGTGTCCGAAAGGGTTAGCAATGAGTTAAAAGAATACGAGCTAAGTAATAATCCGATTTTGCAATTTTTCAACGAGATTGACGAAAACGAGATATTGAATGAACCGACCAAAGATGTTTACAGAAAATATAATGCGTTCTGCATAACAAACGGTTATAAGCCAATTAGCAATATTGAATTTTCGCGGCAAGTAACAAAACATTACGGATATGGCACAAAGCCAAAACGTGTACAAGGACAATTATGTAGAGTTTTTGTAAAAAAGGAGCTACAAAATGAATGAATATATAAAAAATTCAAGTGGGTACATAGATACAACGGCGGGTAAAGCATTAAGTCATATTGATTATGAAGAACGGCATAGAAAGCACTTAATTAACACTTTAAAACACGTCGCGCGATTATCCGGATATACAATTATAAATCGTATCATGCTTGAAGATAATAAAACCGGTCAAATTTACCATTAACGAAAGGGGGTGTTAATATGTTTATAAATCCTATTCTTATTGGTGTTATCGGTACTATTTTGGTTGAGCTTATAGGCTTGATTGCGTTAGGTCTGATGACAAACCATAAAAAGAAATAAGCCGAATTTCCGGCTTATTTCTTTAGATTTTATGAAAACCTTTCGGCAGCCCGGTTTTACGGACGGGTAAAACAACACATTCATTTCCGTCATTATTTTTTGCCCAGATTCCGGCACAATTTAACCAATTCCCGCCTGTGCATATATTTGTACATAATCGGGTTTCATTTACATCGCCAAGTATTTCATACATCATCAATAATTTTTTTACATTTATAGGAAAAATATTTTTACCAAACGAATACAATACTTGCTCATTGCGTTTCATTCCGTTTTGTTTTAATTCGCGAATCACGCTTTTAATCTCTTTTGCTGTGGGCAATTCAACAGAAATATCATACATATAATATGCGCCATTAAATAACCTGATTGTTTGTAATAATTCGTTGGCACTTGAAATTTCAATACTTTCCGTGTTAATCGGTGTAGTAATTTTAAATCCAATATAGCCGTCCGTTATGTATATTATATCATTAAAATTACATTTAATTAATTTATGTTCAGTTTTGCTTGTTCGCTTATTTAATCTGTTTAATGCTGTTTCGATATTAATCATTTTCAATTTCCCTTTCTTTATATATCAATATGAATTAACGGCGTACACACGTCATTTTTTCTGCCTTCTTCAAATATTAAAATTGGGTCTATTTCTTCCGGTAAGTATAATTTTAATTTGATATACGTGATTTTAACCAAATAATACACTATTTTATCATTTACACGTATTACATAATTTTCACCGGTCATTTCCCATGAATAGTGTTGATTATTTAAATCACAAAAACCTAAATTATAACTATATATGTTAAAGGCGTCCATGTTTTTTGCGGTTTCAATTATTCGCGGATAAACATCATCTTTAATGCTTTCCAATATGCTTAAATCATTAAAAGATTTTTTCACAGTTTCAAATAATTTTGTTTTCAGTCCGCTTAAATCAATATAAATTGGTCGTTTATATGTAGTCATAGTGCCTCTTATGAACTGTTTATTTGCGGCATTTTCTGTTTTGGGTAATGAATTTATATCTATGTTGTTCATGATAATTCCTTTCCGAGTATACAGCCGAAACGGGCGATTATACATCCCGTTTCGGTTCTAATATTAATTAGTATGCTGCTTTTTCTATTCTGCTTTGGAATTTTGTTAAAACTCTGTATGCTTCTTGCGCGTTCCTATGATTATGTACAGCCTTGCGAAACTCATCACTGCCTGTATTGTCAGCATAGTCTACAATTTTCATCGCAGCCTCATCTATTTTTGCTGTTATACTATTGAGTTTTTCAGTGATAAGGTTGCTTATACGAATAAAATCGTTTGGTTTTATTTCATGCTTTTTGAGGTCATCTATTATTGCTTGTTTTTCATCTACCGCAGCCGTAGCATTTTCTGCAAGACGCTTAAAACTTTCAAGCTCTTTTTCTGCCGCCTCAGCTCGTTGTTTCATACTGCAACCAAAATCATTGTTAATGTTTTGTTCGGCTATCTCAAAGCAGCCTTCAAATGCTGTGGCAACGTAGCTATTTTCCCCAAGTTCCTCAACTATTTTCTTGATTTTTGCTAACGCCTTACGCTCTTGTTCTTTTGTTGCTATCATGTTTATTTCCACCTTTCTTGATTGATTTGATACTGATATTATACATCTTTTAATGTATAGCGTCAACGGTAAAATGCACAAAATTAATAGAATATTTTTGTTTAAACTATACAGTTTTTACTGTATGGTTTCACAGTCTTAAAAGCACCGTTTTTAAGACTATATTATCTATTTTGATAACAAGCCGACATAGTATGTTAATTTTGAAATATAGCTTGATTTTTTAATCCCTGCGCATTAATTTTTATATTTTTGTTTCAAAAACACACTTGACATTATACAGCTTTTAACGTATAATATATTTATCGTAATTTAAAAGGTGGGATTATTTTGTCGTTACAAGAAATGCGTTTAAAAGCCGAATTATCACAAAGTCAGCTTGCAATTAAAGCCGGTATATCCAAACGTGTACTGCAAAATTATGAACAAGGTCGTATGAGTATTGACGGCGCTAAATTAAAAACGCTGCTTAATTTGGCATATGCTCTTAATTGCAGATTAATTGATATTTTAAATGATGAAGAATTAAAAGATTTGTTGCGCAAATCCAAAATAAAATAAAATAAAATAAACACCCTCGGAATTATACAGAACATTCCGAGGGTGTTTCCTTATATAATGCTCGCCGAGGAGCGTTGTTTATTATGATAACGCTTCTGCAGCCTTTGCTTTTTCTGCTGCTTCGCGTCGAATTTTCCGATAGTCAAAAACCTTTTCGCGAATCAGGTCATAGGTCAAATCCAAATTGCCGTTTTCATCGCCGTTAATGTCACCACGGTCAACAAAATATTGGATAGCCTCTTGCGCCCAAGGCGGACAATCGGCAACGCTGTTATAGCGACGTTTGGCGATTTCGTCTTGCTGCATTAAATACTGTATCTCTTGACCTACAACATTAATAACGTCATTTTGTCTTGTGTTTTCGCGGTTCACCTCGTCTATTCTCGCTTTAAGTTCTTCGTATTGTGACATAGATAAATCCCCACTTTCTGATAATTTTTCTTTAAATTTTTCCCACAATGCCCAATTGTTTTTATTCATAGACGCCGGGCAATTCTTACGGCTCGCGTCATAGTGGCGTACAACATGATGAAGCGGGATATTCAGCGTTTTCATAAGCTGTTTTGTAAACTCTACAGCGTTGTTAAATGCTGTATTATAATCGCCGTCCGAATTTACGCATATTTCCAACCCAACGGAATTACTGTTTGTAATTCCGTATTTGCCGTGACCGTCTCCGCAATGCCACGAATAATATTTGCTGTAATCATTCGATTGTACGCACTGTTTGTCATCAACAAAAAAATCTGCCGAACTGCCACGGTCGCCGGTATTAAAGTACTGAAAATTCCGTAAAGCGTCAGCGCCTTTGTCGGTATTTCCCGTGTCGTGAATAACTATGTATTTAACAGCCTCACGTCGTGTGCTATGGTTATACGCCATTTGCTTTTTTACAAAATCCATAATGTCACCCTTTCTTTCATTTCACTTTATTCGGTTCAGTATACGTTAATGCCCGGTAGCTATCCGTAATGCCGGTCGTTGTTGGGTCAATCAATGTATTGTAGATATTTACAACCACAAGCATAATCACATACGGATTTGAAATAGCCTGCATAAGAATTTCACCGAGCATTTGCCATGTCGTTAAATCTTTAAGCTCTAACCCCATATATGCCAATATTGGCGTTAAAACCGAAAGAATAACCGACGCCCAAAAGACCGGATTCTTAAACCTTACCTTAATGTTCAATTTAAGCACTTCCTTTCATAATGATTTGTGATAAAATTCCTATTAAAAAACCGACAACGCCGGAAGCGGTCGCGGTAATAATAGTTGATTTAATTGTTTCCCATGTTTTTGTGGGTTTGTTTTCCAAATCCGCTAAACGGTCATTTATGTTTCCGTAATCCGTGCGGAGTTCTTTTGTCTCATTGGCAATGTCTCTGACCGACAATGCAAGTTCCTGTACATTCTGCGATATTGTCATTATATCGGTTATTCGTTTATGAATATTTTTGTTGTCTTGCTTAATCGCTGCCACATCAGCAATTAAATTAGCCTCTGTTTGTTCGTCCAACATAGCAATTTCCCTTTCTCTTAATATGTTTACAACGCTTGTAATCTTTCTAATATTTTTAAAATTTGTACTGCGGACACATTTATATATTGCCCTTCCTCATTTATTAAATTATTTTCAGCTAAAAATTTAATTATTTCATGTACATCATCAAAGCCACTTGAATACATATTATCCCATACCGTAAAAATTTGTTTTTGGTCGTCCACATCGTAAAATCCATACCCTATTGTGTATGTTCCCCCAATATATAAATACGACTTGTTTTCACACTTAATTGATATATTGTATTCATCATTGCCATTCATATAATATAATTTTAATGTTGTGTCACCTTCGTAGGCTGCTTTAAGTTTTGATATTATTCCTAAATTGTATTTTGTTTTATCGGTAAGTTCAACTTCATTAATTGTACCCCCCCCCCCACGGTAATTTGTAGGATTTCAATTCACTTGCGTCCGCAATGTATGTGTAATTGTTACCGGCAGAGGTATCCTTTTTTAAATAAATGGTTCCTAAATATATACACGCCGTATTGTCATTAAGATTTATAAAATTTTGAGGTGCATTTTTTTCATCTTCAAGCGTCTTATCCCAATAGTAAATATTACCATTTTTATTATTTTCAAAAATACACCACAATTCGTAAGTGCATGTTTCAGGTTTCTTTTCTGACACATCCAAGAAGAATGTGCTACCTCTTGTTTCAAGAGAAAAGAGCGTTTGCTGTATAATATTGTTACTCGTTATCATACTACTACTACCAATTCTGCTATCGCACCCTGTAATTTTAAATATCTCAATATTAAAATTATATTTAATTGTTCCAGCAATTCCATAAATTTCAAATTTATCAGGAACGTCTGTTGTAAATTCTACATATACATTTGAAGCACAATTTAATGCTTTTATATTCTTTGTGTTTGTTTCAATATTTTTTAATAATGGTGTAACAATTTTCGGTGTTACATAGCTTATGTCATCTGTGCTGTCTGCTTCAATCGCTTTGGTCGCCCTCGGCGCGGGTGCGGGGTTCAGCAGCATTATATCTGTATCCCTAAAGCCTATGAACAATGTTTGATACCGCGCTATTTCTCCGGGCATATAATAATCAGTAAAATATATATGCTCATTATCTGTATCGTAATCCACACCCGTATATGACGGAATTTGCCGCTTTATTGTGTTTTGAATTTTATCGTCAAGAGTGCTGTCATTAACACGTAGATAAAGTTTATCCGGTGTTTTATTATCGGCGTTTTTTCCTGTCCAACAATACGCACCGGTTGTAACAGCAATAACCTTTCCGTTCAAATCCGACCATTCAGTAATGCCGGGTATTTCAATACAAAGCGCTTGGTTGTAGCCAACCTTATTTACTTTGGAAATGTCAACGGCATAAGCGTTTGAACCGACAAATCTGTTAAATTCAGCCGCATAATCCGCAGCTAATTTTCCTGTGATGTAATCAACATCATTTTCAGTGTTGTCGCTTATTTTTCCGTCAAGTTTTAATGGTGACGGTGGATTGAGAACATATCCATAATGGTCTTTTATTGCTATGAGCAGTACAGATTGAGGACGTATTTCATATGCCTTAAAGCTGTGGACTCTGCCGGTATCGCCGCTTTTGCCTTTTGGATAATGCCAAAGGTCGGTACTCTTGGTATTAACATTTAGTTTCATATTAGCGTTGTCTGATGTCGCTGTGTAATTTTTCATTGAAACCGCGATAATTTTTCCGTCAAGACTGTTTTCATTGTCTTTTTCAAAAGGGTCATCGCTCAAATTCGGTACAGTTATTGTAATCTGATAACCACTTGAGGAAGTATTATCATATATTGTATTTGTCAATATACCGTTTGATTGCTTATCCGTTTGAGATAATTTATTTTGCAATTCGGTTATTGCAGCTATAACTTTAGACCAAAACCAATTAAATATATTGGCGGGCGGTTTATATCCCGGCTGAAATCCGTTATTTTTTAAGTCGCTGCTTGGTTCATTACCTTTGTTTTTCCATTCCGAAAAGATGTTATTAAAATTCATAATTAACCCCCTATATTGTAATATACATCACTGATTCCAAAGTAACCGCCGATTGAGCTTTTATCGTCCGATAATCCTTTAAAATCGTCATAATCATCTTCATCATCGCCAAATTCCAATGTTCCCGTAAACATAGCTTTTCTAACATGCACTCCGCAAGACAAAAGAATTTCTATTAACTCAATCATTTGTTCCTGCGAAAATCCAACATCTATAAGCCACGCAAAAGGCAGACGGTCAATGATAACATATCCTGTATCTGTATCAGATTTTATTTGAAGTGTTTTGTCTATCTCGGATTTATCGCAATTCAAGATAAAAGAAAGCACTTCGATAATAAAACTTCTTGTGCCGTCACTCATGCTTTTAGCGATTTGTGCTTTAAGCATGATTAAGTATTGCTCGTCCGTCATTGTGCCGCGCTTCAATTGAAGTCGTTCGCCGTACATATCAAGTGTATATCCGGTTGCGTTTTCAAAATCAAGAATATCAAAAATTTTATCAAGTGCGTCTTTGATTAGATTGCTGATATGTTTATCAGATTTCAAAAACTTATAATTATTGCTCGTCTCTTTTTTTGCGTATGCGTCCGGTAAATTTAACGCTAAGTTTTCATAATTAAATTCTTTCATAAAATCAAACCTTTGTTGTCGTTATATCTATAGTTCCGACACGCGCAATAGATATTTTGGATATATCTATATTTTTTTCACTGCTGTTTACCTTTAAACTTGGTACATCGTCTACGCCAACAACATTAAATATATAATCGTATATGCGCCTATAAACAACACGTTCGCCGATTTTCAGACTACTGATATATTTGATAATGTTATTTTCTATCTGTTCTTTGCCGTTGGCGGGAAAGTCCGATGTGACGTAGCAGCTTGCGCTAATATTAATTTTGTTGTCCTTTACATATGTAAAAGCTGTTACATGCTGCGTTCCGCTTGAATCTGTTGTTATAACAATTTCGGTTCCGCTTTGAATAATTCCAAGCGGCTGTTTTTCACTTATCGCTTGCGCGATTTCGTTTTTCTTTTCGGTAGTTCTATCCTCGCACATGACTATAACGGCGTATGTTTTAGGGGCAATTATTAAATCGTTATTGCCAATAATATATTCGCTTGTAGTATTGTTATCAATAATATCAGCGTTTGTGACATTTTCAACGCGCAAAACATTGGCTTTTATTGCCGCTGCGGTGTTGGTTCCCAATCCTTGAATGATTTGATTAAACCGACTTCTTAAATTCGTGTCGGATTCGGCTGCCTCGCCAAATGCGATTGTTTGAATATAAGATACGCCTGTGATATTTGTATCAGCATTGACCGTCTTGTTAATTGTGCGTACATTGCCAATCGAACCGGCGGTAACACATTGAACATAAGCCTCGGCATAATACAAAATCTTGTTTTCGTTCAAGTCATCGGCATTTGTTTGTTCTTCATTATTAATTACAGCGTTTTGTGTTACCCAAAAAGTTATATCGTCATCATTTTTCACAAGATACCCCATAGGTATTTCATAATTTTTAGTTCCGTAAATCCTAACAATATGCTTTGCGTATGTTCCGCCATTTCTGTTTGCCGCGACAAATTTAACCAATCTGTCAAGACTGATACCGCGCGCGGTCAAAGGGTTTATGCTGTAATAAACATTCGCGGCTTGCTCGTATAACCGTAGCTCGTCTTTAGCATTAATACGAATATATTTTCCCTGCGGTGTTTGCTCGCCGGTGTCAAAATCTTCGCCGAATAACGCTTTAGCCTGTTTTTCTTTTTCCGATATAATTTCATAAAGGGTCGGAACGTAAAACCCTGTATCAGTCAACCCCCATTTTGATGTATCTACCATTTATTTTCACCCCGCTGTGCTTGTAGTAATAGTTGTTCCTACCGAACCGTTTTTTGCCGTGTATTTTATTTCTGCTTTTCGTGTTTTCGGGTCTACAGTCCTTGAAAATTCATTGATATAAAAATCTGAATCCACTTGTTTAAGCCCTGATAATATTTGACCGTATGCCATTTCATCAGTAACGTTTTTTCCCAACAAATAGCGAAAATCTATCCCTTCATCGGGATTATTGAACCACTCTCCTCGCTTCGTGCCGGTCACTGTCTGCACTTTTTGTAATGTCAATTCATCATCTTCGACTATTTGAACAACGCCATTTTCAATAACAACATCGCCCATTTCATCAATTTTAAAGCCTTTCATTAATATCACCTCACAAAACCCGAATGATAATACTGTCGTTCACATCATGATGTCTGTTTGTCGGCTGCTCGGTCAAGCCTTTTTTAGCGTTAGATATATCCCTCTCGCAAACAAGACAAATTACCAAGTCATCAACGGATAATTCTTCGGGAATAAAAACGTTACTTTCTGTAAAAATAGGCTCAATGGTTGTCGTCGCCGAATGTGATTCTGTAACCGTTGTTGTAGCTGTCGCGCCTGTCATATATTTTATTTTTTCAACTCGATATTTAATATCTTTAGGTACATGAGCTGTAACAATTTTTGCTGCTGTTGGTGTTCCTGCCGTCATTTTATAATTTTGTAACGGTTGAATTTTGGCGGTGCTACCGTCAACAGTTTTTACTTTTCCTAAAAACGCCGTATGAATATTTAATATTTTATCGTTAATAATGTTTTCTATATAGCTTAAAGATAACATTTTTACACCTCTCTATAAGCGTTCGCCGTGCCAACTGTCAATATGACCCACAACACGATATTCTATAGGGTATGTGCTGTGTCCAAGTCCTAATGCTTTTTGTGTATTCGGTGGTAAATCCAACATTGCTTGTTTGTCTGCTCCGGCAAATGAACCTTCAGGACCCATACCGCCACAATCTGCAACAACTGCTTTACAGCTTTTTCCTGTATCCGGGCTTCTAACTTCAAGAACCGTGCCGTAACCGCCCGATAGCTCCGGGCAGTATTTCTGTATTTTGTTTGTATCGTAATATGAACTTTGTTTTATACAAAATTGCGGTACTGCCACATGGCAACCGTCAATATTGCGATAATTTATACTCCCCCAACCGCAAATGCCGTTATCATCACCGCTATAACCGTATGTAGTCGCTCGCCATTTCGTTATCCAATCCGAGCAAGTGCCGTCATCGGAAACTTCTACATCTGCTCTCGCATATCTAAGCACACAATCCCACGGATAATTGTAATAACTTCGGTTAGCGACAATTCCGTTTGACGGGCTGCTTGAATGAACGATTTTACCGCCGTCCTCTTGAACTAATGCGGCGTGATGAGTTTCATTTAATAAAACATCACCCTTTTTAAGCCCTGAACCATTTGACAAATTAACAGAACTTGTAACATCTTCAAATCCGTTATCAAGAAAAACTCGTTTCATATTGCCCGTGTATGTTGCACCGCCGGATTTTACCGGTACACCGGCTTGGTCGTAGGCTGAAATTACAAATGATGAACAATCATAATGCGGACCCCATCGAACATCATTACTGTAGCCGTGGCTGTCATCGTTCGCTATATCCACCGCCCATTCCACAGCGGAATTTATTACTCCAACCGCAGAGCCTGAGCTTTTTTTACCACTAATTTTTGTTGTATCAACTTCTGTAAAAATTGCTTCGATACATTTAAATTTTGTTGTAGCCGAAGTTCCGTCATAATTGTGCGAGCCGCTTACAACTCTATATTGTCCGGCATAATTTTTACTGTTTAAATTAACAATACCCGCTGTATTTAAACGTTTTTGAAATATCATCTCAACGTTATATCCGTGAACTGTATCTATATATTCTTCGTTCTGATTTTCTTCAATGAATAATTCCGGGCTGCCTATCATACCGCTGTCGGCATTTACATTAAAATGCAAATTATCACCGTCCCAAATCGGGCGGCAATACACTTGTTGAAAATTTACATATACGGAACAGCCGCATACATCGGCATAAGTTTTAATGTTTTCTACAATATTTCCGCTTATTTTAGTCTCGCTGTCATAAATATGGTCGCGCTGAGGCTTGAATACTGCTATAGGCAATCCGAGACGGCTTAATAGTTCTTTAAGAATATACTGTGCGCTTGTTCCCTCTGCATAAGTTACTTCGTTCATCATTTCGGGGGAATAATCCACATCATCAACCGCATATATTGTTGTTATTTTCTCTATTCCGTCATATTTAGTGGAAGTTCGGTCAATGTACCCTTCAAAAATAATTCCGGTATCATCGCTGTAACCCGCAATACACCGAAAGGTTTTACCTTTTTCAAATTTACGTATTGTATCCTGCGATAGATTATATACTATAAATTTTGCTTCGTTTGCGATTAAATCATCATCAAACGGTATTTCAAATTCCATGTCAAAACCTTCGCCGCTTTCGGACGCAAAATTATTTAATATCGCGTAAGGAGTTTGAATAGTACATTTAAATCCGAATTGACCGTCAGGCGGTCTTATTTCTTGTTCTGCTTCTATCGCGCTTTTTAAAGCCGCTGCGAGCCGAGACGAAACGCTTGTTTGCTTTGCGTCAGAAACACGTTTACTTGTCATTTGCACCACCTATATCTAAATATAAAAATACTGTTTTTGAGAAATTATCCCAAGTCACAGTATTTTCATTGCCGCTTAAATCCTTTGGTATAATTTGAGCGGCGGGGTATTTATTAGGTTGATATTGCTGTTCAAATAGTGGTACTCCGTATACCATCGGCTCTATGCAAATAATGTTGCCGTCTGAATTTAATAATGTTAATGTAAACAAATCCGCTGTTTCGTTATACCGTATTTCAAACATATATTCATTATTATATATTTTTATTGTAAATCTGTACGGAATACTTTTTTTATCAATCGGTATTACACCTAAATACATTTTATAGCCACGCTTTCTCCATAAATCCAACAAAAAGCCACTCATAACCTCTTAACGTTGCACCATCGCCCAACGTGTCAAAACAAGCTTCATTCGGCGGATATGACGCAACATAAGCGAGCGGGTTTTCATTTGTCCAATAATTAATGACTTCGCGGTTGTTGGGTGTCAAAGTGTATGTTATTTTTGTTTCTTCGTTTACGGTTTCTTGCACTTGATATATAGTAGGTCGCAGAAGATTTTTAAAAGGTGCGTTGTCGGCACAAAGTAAATTCCACAAGTTATCGCCGGTCTGAACTTTGTACCGAATAGCATATAAATTTTCTGCACCGTCAAACGCGACAGCTTGACTGTCAACTAATCCCCACCATTCTTCAACCAATGATGTACCCGCTTCATACGCTGCTTTTTGTTCTTCGGTTGGCGCACCCGTAACAAAGGTGCGCCGTATATTTGCAACCGGGTCCGGATATGAATTATTTGCAATGCGAAATTGCTGTAACTCCAACTCTATCTTTGCGCCGCCTACAATAGTATTCGGGTGTGATGTATGAATCGAAGCTATTTGAAGATTATCAACATCGTTTCGACCAAGATAATGTACTAAAGCGCCTTTTCGCTTTATTTCTTTTAATTTTGTCAAAACATCATTTGCTTTGACGGTTGTAAGATTATCACCTTCGCCAATATCGTAATCAACCACTTCACCGGATAAAGAGAGTTTATAAGGCTTATTTTGAATCGTGTCCGTAACATCAATTCCATTTTCTACAGAATGTGAGCTTAATTCAACCTCATCGGATAAATCTTCGTCTACAACATGAATATACATATCATTTATGTACGCCATTGAAATCACCTCTCTTATACAACTTGATAACGCCGCGCTTTCCTTTCCGCGTTCGCTTCAACTTCTTCAAGTGCTTCTATAACCCATTGCATAACTTTTCTTTTAACAGCGCGTTCATCATTGCCGATACCGCCGTTTATAGTTAAGTTAAGAATCGGATTTATCGTTGTTTCCTCGACTGATGAGGTTGTATGATAATACGTTTCGCTTGCCGGTACAATGTGTTCTGTGCCATAATTTAGCGAATCGCCAAGAGCGGTAGACAGCATTTCCGCAGTACCTTTGATTTTAGGCAAAACATTTGTCATTCCGACTACAACACCTTCACCCGCATATTCGCCGCTTAATGTAGTCACCTTTGACGGTGACGCTATTTTTAGTGAATTATTTATTGTATCAGAAACAGATTTAGCTATAGCTTGTGCCGTTGAAATAACAGCCGCTTTTTTGTTGTTTATTCCGCGAATTAATCCGTCCATTATATATTCGCCCGAACTTGTCAAATTAACAGTTGAAAAAACTGTTTTCATGCTGTTTGCACAAGATTTCATGGTTGTTAATGCCGTTTTGCATTGACGGCTTATAACATTGTTAAATTCGGACATTTTCGTTGTGACAGTTGTAACAATTGCGGTAAATCCTGTAGTAATAACACTTTTTCCGCTATTAACTGATGTTTGAATAATAAGCACAAAACTTGTCATTGTAGCGGTAGTAACTGCAATAAGAACTACAAAGCCTGCGCTTGCTCCTGCGGCTACCGTAAGCATTGCCGTACTTGCGGTTATTGCGATTTGAGCTAATCCGGCAACAAAAACTGCATTTGCCATTTGCATACCGGTTGATATAATCGTTATAAACGTCATCATTGCTATATTCGCAATCGTTGTTAATCCGAATAAAGCTACACTAACAATCATCGGTATCGACATCATTGATGTTGTAACAATCATTACTATCATTGTCATATATAATGAAGCACCGATAAACATATTAGAAAATCCGGTTGTTACCGCTGTCACACTTGCAGACATACCGCTTGTTGTAACTGTCATCAAAGCAATTATAGCTGTTTCGGTAGTTGATAAAAACGTTGTAAAGTCCTGCGATACCTGATTTATTGCGGTTTGCAATCCGGTAAAGCACTCATTCATGTTTTCGCCGATTGAGGTTTGACAAGCAGCCATAGCTTCGGTTATTTTTACTTTCAAATCATTTAAAGCTGTTGATATTTCTGCTGAAACACTCACAATGCTTTCCTTTGCTTTTGTCAAAGCATTTTGAACTTCTGTAGATATTGATTGTGCTTCTTGAACAGGATTTTGACCGGCAGAACCTATTCCGTTTGCGTAACTTGTGGTTAAATCCGCTCCCATTACCGATGTAATATCTGTGTTTTTTCCAAACGCATTTGCAGCGTCAAAGGATACACCGGAAGCTGCGTTATTCGAGGCTCCGGAATTGCTTGTAATACCGGAAGCAAAAGCGTCATCTAAATTACCGCCGTTAAACATTGCTGTTAAATCGCCATTTGAAAGAGCGTCCGCCGCTTGATTTGAAGTATCTGACGCCGCAGCTGTTACTGTAGGTTCCCCCGCCGTTATTCCGGCAGCGTAACTATCTGTAGCTTTTGTTCCCGCTGTTTCAGCAAGGTCGGGTAATCCGCTGCTACCTTCTTCAAAGCCGTCAACAAGTTTTTCACCGCTGGTTTTTCCTGCTTCTTCGCTTTTTATTCCTAAAAAGTCTCCTATCTTACCGAAAAATCCCGATATTTTTTCCCAAACAAATTTTATAGCATTGCCTATAGCGTTAATAGCGTTTCGTACAGTTTCACATTTGTTATAAAGTATAACAAAAACAGCAACGACCGCCAATATTGCAATAACTATCCAAGTTAAAGGACACGCTAAAAATGCGGCGTTTAACCCCCATTGAGCCGCTGTTTCTGCCGCTGTCGCGCTTGTCGTAGCTAAAGTTGCTCCGGTTGTTGCTGCCTTTATCGACGCCGATACAAGCTCTACCGCGTTCATTACCCCTTGTGCTATTGCCATTGCAGTTGTAGCAGTTTTATATAAAATAATACCCGCAACTACAGCACCCAAAATAGGTAGTAATACGTCCATATTATTTGCCATAACACCAAAAACACTGTTAGCAACCGAGGCAACAACGGCGATAACAGGCATTATTGCACCTACAACAGTTGATACCGCTCCGGCAACACTTGAAACAATAGATGTAACGCTATCAACGATACCGCTAAAAGATGTCATCAAACTATCAAATGTTTCCGTCGGCATTGGCTGACCGGTAATAACTTCATATAGTCCGCTAATTGCACTCATTCCGACATCTTTTAATGTTTGTATTATTACATCTTTGTTTGATATAATAGCGTTTTTAATACCATTGACTAATCCAAGTCCACCGCTTACAAGTAAATTACCAACATTTAATAATGTTGATTGAATTTTAGGCAAAAGATTACCCGCAAAGGTTTTAACTGATGACACAAGATTATTTACGCATTGGTCTAAATTGTCGCCACCGCTTGTAAGTGCTGCAAGGAAATTACCCCACGAGGCTTTCATTGCGTTAAGAGAACCGGTAATAGTTTTTTCAGCCTCATCTTGAGTTGTTCCGGTTATACCCATTTCATTTTGAACTGTATGTATAGCCTCTACAACATCGGCGTATGAATTTATACTGTAATTTGCAACTTCACCGTGAGCGGCTTTTATTTTGTTTGCGTCTGCAAGCAACCTTTCCATTTCTGATTTTGTACCGCCATAACCGAGTTTAAGGTTGTCGAGCATGGTATAATTTTGTTTTGCAAACCCTTGATAAGCATATTGAATAGACGCCATATCCGTACCCATTTTATTGGCATTATCGGACATATCAATAATTGCTTTATCCGCTACGGCTGCCGCCTTTTCTGTATCGCCGCCTAAACTTGAAATAAGTGACGCAGAAAAACTTGTAACTGTGTCCATATATTCATTTGCCGATAAACCGCTTGTTTTATAGGCGTCATTTGCATTTTTGAAAACTGTATTTTGAGCCGTCATTAGGCTGTCATATTTTGATGTTATTTCATTAACGGACTTATTATTTGTTTTCGCATATTCTTCAATTGACTGTCCGCCCGCTCCGAACAGCGTTTCAACACCACCTACAAATTGTTCATAATCCGCATAAGCCTTTACTGCACCGGTTGTTAGCGCGGTTATTCCCGCTCCTGCGGCAACTGCGCCTTTTGAAGCTACCGATTTTAGCTTACTTCCTACTGAACCCACTCCGTCTGATACTTTTGAAAAATCCGTATCTGCTGCATTTTTAAGATTTTTAGCAAAATTAGCTGCTGCGGTTGCTCCGCTTTTTAACAATGACGGTAAAGATTTAATACCATTTGTTAATTTCACAACCGACACTTTACCTATATTTTTAAAGGCTGTTAAAAATCCTTTAGCCCCGGTCTGTCCTTGGGTCAAAACATTTTTAATGCCTGTTATATTCGATTTTAATGTTGTTAATTTTGTTGCTGCCACTTGTTTAAGAGCCGCACCCGTAGCTACGGCTGTCATTCTTATACTGAGCAGCTTATCATTTATTGCGCTAAACGCACTTGACGGCTTAAAATTATTAAACTGCGATATTGCAGAATTAATACTTGTGACTGCTTTAGGTATTTTTGCCGACTGATTATATGCGTTTTGTAAGTTATTTGCCCATACCTGTGTGTTTTGGCTTGCACTTGTAATAGAATTTTGAACACCGCTTACACTCGTAGCCGCTGTTTGGGCTTGTGTTGCTACGGTCGAAAACGGTTTTGCAACATTGGCGGCGGTGGTTGCACACGCCGCTGATTTTTGATTAATGTTTGATAGTTGAGAATCCACCTTGCTTAATCCGCCGGTATTAACTTCATAACTAACTTCAACAACATCTTTACGAATAACAGCCATGTGCAATCACCTCTTTCTTCTTTTGCCACCTTTGTTTATTTCTTTTTTTATCTTTGCTCTGACAATATCCACAGCGATATTTGCTTTGGAAATTTGTTGTGGCGTCATACGGTTAAAAACAATATCGTAATTTTCACCGATAAAATCACCGTCAGCACTTACGCATAATCCCCACAACCCCCAGTTGTTTAAAACATCTCGTTTAAGCTGTTGTTTTGTCTTTCTTGTCTCGAAACTTGCCGCCCATGACGTCACGACCAAACGCAATAACCTCGTTTAACTCATCAATCGTTTCAAAGTCATCAACAGTAAGTCCGGGCGGTGAAACAATAACATTATCCAGCACATACTTGTTGTACTTCATTGCCGAAGGTGTTGAAGTGCCGTCAATATATGTATTGTCCTGTGCTTCAAGCGCGGCAGACATACCATTAAACTGAGCCACATATTCCTTTCCGTTAATTTTTTTAGTTACTGTATAAGTTTTTGCAGCCATATTTATCCTCCTGAAATATAAAAATTTTAAAGAGCGCCGTTAAAGCGCTCTTTTTAACTGATTGCATTTTACGCCGTTGCCTTAACATCATAGTCAAGCACATAAAACTCAAATTCCATATCTTCTGCCGAAGCGCCGCGTGACATTTCGGGATAGGATTTAAGCATTGCCTTTGTACCACCGAACTTTTCGGCGAGTGCTGTATTTGTTACCCAAAGTGGGAAAGGCTCCTTTCTGTTTTTAAGCCCAAGCAAAAATGCCTTTTGTGGGCAAGTAGGCTGAACAACGATTGTTACAACACCAATGTCATTATTAATTTTATTTACAACAACATCGCCCTGCGCACCAACCGAAGGTTCGGTTATATCCTCTTCTTTTTCGCCCGATACCATATCTTCACCAAGACCGGTAATATTGGTATTGTCAACTGTTATAATACAGTCTTTAGCGTCATAATTTGTAACTGCCATAATTTAACTATCCCCCTATCTTAAAATGTTATTTCGCCTTTGGTTACCACTTCATGAATTGCTCCCGCAAGAGCAAAGCTAAAGCGTCCAAGTATGTACTTTCGCACAACGCGGTCATTTTCATCGGTTTCTTCGCGAAGCGCATAATTTACCGAGTAATCCGGTGAACCGTCTGTTTTGGTTGAAATCATCGCGTCATCTTTTCCGTCGCGCCATACTTCACGCAAAACAGTTTCGCACACATTTTCAAGCTGAACTATTCCGCCGTCCGTATACGCAACCTTTTTCAATCTGTTTAACAGCTTTTGAGTGCGGTATTCTATCTGTTGAAGAATATAGTCTTTGCTGTCAATAATATCCAGATATTCACCACCAAGCACTTTACCCTCGCTTGTAACGTTATCGCCCGCTTTTGTAACAAAAGTAACGCCGCCTTTTTCATGAACATCTTGAATAATATCATCACTTTCTGGCGTAAGACCTTTAACGATAATATTTTTGTAAGTGAATGAACCGGGGTCATAAGTTGCCGTCGCTCCGACAAGAGCCGCAACGGGCAAACCGCCGCTTTTTGGTGCGCTATTAAAGAATACAAAGCTCCGTTCAATACCCTCGGTTGTTACTTCGGTCAGTTCCGTTTCGGGTTCAACGCTGAAAAATCCGATTTTACCGTCAAGAGCCTCAACAATCGGTATAAGCTCTTTAAGTTCCTCGGTCGTATTCATGTTATTTTTGGTAAAGAGAATTTGACGCCACGGGCGATATGTATTTTTGTTAAATCCAAGCCAATCCGAAGCGTCAAGTGTTGTTGCCTCGACCGCGATTGTCGGCGGGTCCTCTTGCATAAAAATAAGCTGCGCGGTTTTATACGTGCAGCTTTCCTTATCAAACCCGGCTTTTGTGACATCTTCAAGCTCCGAGCAAAGAGTATAAGAAATATCTGCTTCAGCCCCATAATCAAGCAAAAGCGGTAGCCCAAAGCCCAAGCGTCCGACCGGCTTAGATAAAGTTAATTTAACTGTTACATCACTTGCCATTTTTTAACCTCCATTAATTTCATTTTTATCGACCAATTTAAGAACAACATCGTCTGTATATTCATTGTTAATTGGCAGTTCGCTCATTGTGTAGAACTCGACATCAAATCCGTGTCGATATTCGTACTCAATCGTAATTAAGTTGTCACGATTGTTTATGTTTCCGACAGAATAAACAACAATTTTCTTGGTTCGCAAATATCTGCGTCCGATATTGTCAAAATATTCCCGCGCTCTAAGCGCATAGCTTAAAGCCTCGTCCACATCGTCTGACTGTATTGTAAAACTCCATTTCTGAATTAAAGGTTGCCTTTGTATGCCGTCCTCATATTCGCCCCATGTTCCTTTGTTTTCATTTGAAATACTTGTAATCGTATACGAACAATAAGGATATTTAGGTGGTGTACTCGTTTGGTTGCTTCGCACAACCGGAATCATTAAATGATTGCGCAAGCCGAAAACGATATTTTTTCTGAACTCGCTTAAATCAATCAAATGCACTCACCCACTTTAAAACATAATTAAAAACGCCGGTAAATTCGGCGTTATCTTTTCCTTCTTCTTCCTCGATTTTGTATTTATTACTATCAAAAATAACATAAGCGTTCATTAACGGCTTTGGTATTTCCGACAACATATGTAAGTGTTTATCTCTCGCGGTAAGCGTGCTGTTTTCGCGATAAATCTTACTTTCTTTAAATCCGATAATTGCTCCAGTCAGTTTGACTTCTGTTGCCTCACCTTTTACAAAATCACCTTTATCATCATAATAGCCGTCATCAACTGTAACCAACGTAAATTCACGACTGTACTTTTTTATTAAACGAGAAAAATTAAAATATGCCATATTAACTACCTCGTTGCCAATTGATACCGTCAATCATGTTGCCGGTGTCAACAAGCGGATTACTGCTTCCTTTGCGTTCAGTTGTAAACGGGTGATTTGGTGGTGATGACAAATTACGCACATACACTCTTATTTTGCTGCTAAGTATAGTGCCAACAAAATCTAAAAACGCTTCAATGGATATTTTACCTTCCAAAACGTCAGGCAAAAGTGTTGAAGATTTTTTTACAACAGTATCGCGGTTTTCGTCGTATCCGTTACGTAAAAAAGCGCGTTCGGGAATTTTTATGTACTTTGTACTGTCTTTGACGTGCAATCCGTTATAATGTAGCCATGCCCGCATTTTAGGCGTAATTTCTATGTTGCAACCATACTCATGGATTCCGGCAAGCCACGCGTTTTCACCTTCCAATACACCGACTTGAACAGATGTACCATTTAAAGCCTCTGCGTTATGCCGAATTTCCGGCAGCCTATTAAATTTAGTTTTTATTCTTACGCCCAATATTAACACCACCGATTTTTAGCTTGCATTACTTGAACATCAGATTTTAAATCATTGCCAAGCAATTCATCTGCAAATTGCCATAGCAATACACTTTTATCTGTTGTGTCAAACGATTGTGATAAACCGTCTATACTTTCACTTGATACTCCACCGCTCATATTCATAATTTCGGCATACTTAATGATAAAGAGCTTGACATTTGCCGGAATGTTTTCCGGCAAATTATTTACATCATAATTTAATGTGGTATTTTGGTTTATCCAAGAAAACGCACTTTCAACTATAATGCAATTTTTTTCATCAAGCGGTGATATACCAAGGTTTAAGTTTTCAACGTCACTTATTGTCATTATCTGTCACCGCCTTTTTTCGGCGATTACTTTTCTTATCTGTTGAATTTGCAGGCTTGTTTACTTCAACCGCTGTTTCTGTCGGCTTTTGTGCCGGGTCGGTTATCTCCGCGTCGTTCGGAATTGGCGCCGTGTTAATTTCCGTCTCGGATTTACGCGCAGCTACAACTTCCTTTGTAGGAATTTCTTCACCCGCTTTGTAAAACTTGCCTTTAAATATTACAGCGTAGTCATATTTCATATTAAGCTACCTCCATAAAGTAACATTCATCCATACGTTCAAACGAGGGCAGAACTATTTCGGACGCGGTTGTTTTGGTATTTACCGGGTCAGCCGTGATTGTAACAGCAACAGCTACGCCCGTATTAACAATTGAAACATCAGCGTCTGGTCTGGTTGAAAGCGTCCTTTCTTCCGGTGTTGTGCCGTACCAAGTTGTACCAATCGCCCCTTCGGGCAGCAGCATAACGCCGTTATCCTTGTAAAAATTCTGCTCTTTGCCGTTTTCGTCTTTAAATTTTTTGTTATATGTAAGAATTTCAAGGTTGAGTTCCTCGCGGATAAAATCCCTCACACGCGCAGAAGTCATATTAACCGTAGCTGTAGCTACCTGTGCCAAAATACCTTTTCTTACTTTTTCAGACTTACGGAGCAGCTTAAAAGTAGCATTTGACATCAGCGCGATAGTCGGACGGTTGCCCGATTCCGCTTCTTGCGCGTCAAGAGCCGCTTCAAGATTATCAATCGGGTCGCACGTCTCCGAAGCAGTCCATTTATCCGATTCTCCACTGATTTTAAGATAGTGCTTTTTCTTCCATTCTTCCTTTGGGTCGTAATTATAGGTATAATTAACGCCGTTCGCCTTAATTTCAATACCCATTGTTCCCCCAAGAGGACAAAGAAGCTGCATTATCATTCTTTCGGGAACAACGTTAGCTCCGTCAACAAGTGTTTGAGTATCGTTAAAGATGTTTTCAAGAACTTGTGTGGCGTAAGGGTCGTTGCTGTCCTGAACTCTTAAAATTTCCTGTTCATCTTCTTCTTTTACAAGCATACTTTCACGGAAAAACGGCATTTTGGTTTCCGAAATAGTAACGCCTACTCTATCGCGAATTGTCGATTTTGCGTCAAAAGCTGACGGCGCGAGCGTAACCGGCAAGCCGCGATGTCCTTTAATCCACTTTAAATCAAGTCCCGCTTTTTTATTTGCCGGGAAAAATCCTGTTCCCACATAGGGAATGTTGTTACTTGCAGCGGTTGTATAATTCGCTGCGATTGCTTGTGAAGTGAAAATATCACTTAATTTCATATAAATACCTCCTAATCAGATAATGTTGCTTTTGTGAAATTGAGCGCGATTGCCGGCTTTTCATCAACGATAACTTCAAAGGTCGTTTTATTGTTTTCAACTCTGAAAATAAAATCTTTATCAAACGAAATATCCTTTTTTGTATCGACGCCGTTCTTTTTGATTGTCATTTTATCGCCTGTCATGTTTTTAAGCGTAAATGGGAAAAAATGTCCGCTCTGTTCTGTTGTATTAGCTGTATTAAACGCTTTAAAGCCTTCGATATTATAAAGCGTTCCAACTACGCTGCCGTCATTTAAAATTTTGGTGTCGGGACTTATCATATCGCTGACTTTTTTATCATCCGAACCGCCGCCTAAAAATGAAACGGTCTGCTCCGGTACGGCTGCCGCTTCGCTCTCTCTTTCACTTTCTTTTCAATCATCGCCACCAAACGGCAAGAACATAATACCTTTAAGCGCTGTAATAGCTGTCGCTTCGGGCTTGGTGGGTAGCTTATTCTTGTCTATAAAGCCATGAATAACAACCGCACCGTTTGGATTATCGTCCTTAACAACGTCATAAAGCAGTACGCCAATAGCATTTTCATCATTTGTCGGAATAATTGTACCGGCTTTAATAACTCCGCTTTCGTCCGCTACGTCCGAACAATCATACGGAATAGACACATAATGGTCATTTGCCAAAATGTTTACACCGCTTAACGCTTGTGTTTCTTTAAACTTCATTGGTTTTTAACCCCCTTGTTTATTTTATATTTTTAATTTTTTCTTCCAAGATAGTGGCTCAAAACATCATTTGTCTGTTTGTTTCGTGCCGCTGCGCGTTCGCCGAGTTTTTGAGCAATGGAATTTTCACTGTTTGCTCCGCTGCCTGCCCCGGCGTTCGGGTTTCGACCGTTTTTCTTGAAAACACCGTCAACTTCTTCTTTAACAAAAGCCTTTAGCAGTTCATCAAAAGCCTTTACGCGTTCATCAATATCTTTCTGCTCATCGGCTACAACGAAATCCACCAGTTTCAAGGCGTTCAGACCGCCCTTGTCAAGACCGGCTTTTTTTATTGCCTCAAGAGCATAGTTGCGGTTTTCGCCGTCTTTTATAGTCTTTTCGCGCTCGCGCAGTTCTTTTTCCTTTTTGTCAAGTTCAAGTTGCTTAACCTCGTCATCGGTCATCTTGTCCTTGTTGAGCTTGTCAATAGTCGCTTGAAGTGCGGCGTTATCCTTTTTGTACTGTGCAATCGCTTTGTCAACCTGAGATTGAGCATATTTTTCTATAGCGTCTGCTGTTGTAGGTTTTTCGGGCTGATTTGGTTTTTCGGTTCCCTTTTCGCTATTGGGAGCCGCGCCCGAACCGTCTGGCTGACCTGCGAGATTGGGATTGTCCTGTACGTTATTTTGATTACTGTTATTTGTTCCCGCTCCGGCTCCGTTTTCTGTTGTTCCTTCCAATTTAAAACACCTCTTTCTAAAAAAATACATAAAAAAGAACAGTTTAATGACGTGTTCGGGTCAATATTTAGTTTTGATGAATTTTATAAGAAATTTTTCACATAAAATTCTTCTAAAATTCTTCTAAAATTTTCTCATAATAGCACCCCCGATTTTAGGTATGAAAAAAGCCCCGATTTTCGGAGCTTGTATTCAGTTGTAATTACATTCCGGGTATTATGTCTTTAATACCTTTTGCTATGTTTGCCGCGCGTTTCATCAGCGAGTTTTCCTCTAAATATTCAATGCCTTTGAGGGTTATTCGCAAATTGCTGATAGATAAAACTCTATCGCCCTGAGCGCCGTATTTCACCTCAACGCCCGTAATATATCCGTTGCTTACAAGCATTTCCAATATGCTTACCCATAGGTTCTCGCTTATTCCCAGAGCCTTGTCCGATATGAAATCAATATCTGCTTCTTCGTAATTCATAGCCTCTCTAAGATACTTTAATATTTTATATATAGCTTTCAAATCCTCGGTCATATATTTCACCTCCGCGCATAATAAAAGCACCTAATATTTCATAGGTGCTTATTCTATCAGTTCCATTGAAAAACCGCCTTGATTTCTCAAAGCGGTATAATATTGCTGTTTGGCAGGCGTACCCATCTCCTGCGTCTCTCAGGGGAAAACCCTTGTCAGTACCATCAGCGTGTGGTCGGTACGAAATCTACCACCTCAAACAGCTCTATTAACATATGTTTATTGTATCATATTTATTCTTTTTTGTAAAGTATTTTTTTGTTTTTTATACATCTTTTCCACTCTTTATCTTTTATTTTTAAAAAAGTAATGATTGAGTTTTTATAATGTTCCGGGTCATTTTTTGTCTTTAAACGTAATATCAGTTGGAATTTTTTATTGTTTTCACTTATACTTTTAAGGACAAATGCGGTATCAGGTTTATTTGCTTCGAGAATATAATCAGGGTCGTTTAAGATTTTAGGAATATATTCACCATATCTTTCGTAATCATTCGGATGTCGTTCTTTTATATGTGTTATTTGGTTATCTGTAATAATAACATCCTCAGTAACTATATCCTTAGTTACACATTTATATATTTCCCTGTCTATTTTCCCGACATAATTCACATCATTTCCCGCCGTTTCAACCTTTTTCTTTATTATACTACTATCTCCCGATTTGTCAACTGTTTTTGACGGTTCTTTTTTCGTAACCTCTGCATATTCTTCGGGCGTCAACCAGTCATGTTCTATAAAGCAACGACAATTAATGTCATGCCCCGCAACACCGCTTTGCAATGGAGCCTTTGATTTAACACCACTACCCAAATCAAACAATTCGTTTGTAAGTACGGTTTGACCTTCCATTTTTACATGATTTGGAGCGTTCGGCTTAGATTTATATGTTTTCCAACCTGATTTTGTTTTGACGCGTCTTTGTGGACGCACTCTCTCATCTTTCATTGTACGCCACGTTTTAACGCCAATCAAACCGCTTGAACCGTTTTTAATAACCGTGTCAATCTCATTTGCACTGTCATCAAGACCCATTTCAAGAACTCTGCGGCTTTCGGTTCTCGCAACGCGAATAGCCTTAGTATAATTAAACTCACAGCTATCGGAAATACGTTTTGCAATTGTGGAATATCTGTCACCGTATGATAACCCGATTCCGACTTGCTGTTTTATGTCATAGATTATTTCACGCCGTCTTTTTTCAAGCCTATCCGGAAGTGTTAATCCGCTTACCGGGTTTAACACCGCGCGGCGCAACACTTCCGGGCGAACCGCTTTTACAGTTTCAAGCTCTTTTTGAACATCGGAAACCTTTTTTGTTTTTATAACGGCGTCAACCAGTCCGGCATAAACAGCTTTGTATGTATTATTTACAAGTGATGTTATTTCGGCTCGTGTTTCCGGTGTAAAAGAATCTATATGTTTTTCTGTTTCTTCAAGGAAACGCGCGTATCTGCCTTTACCGTATAAAACATCAAAAGTCAAAACATCATCTTCGGCGTTATTTGCGTATTCCATAGCCAAAAAAGCAATTAGGTCTTTTCGCAATGCTTGATAAATACGTCTTATATTTTTTTCTGCGTTTTTCAAGCGGTGTTCTTCAATTCGCCTTAATTGAACCTCATATGCTCGTAATGTTTTTTCGGAAATAGGCATTTATAATTACACCTCACCGGGCTTGTCCGCCGATTGAGGCGGGCTATTTTGCTTGTTTTGCTCATCATCAGTTTCATTGCTTATTTTTTCATCTGTATCTTCTTCATCAAAAGGCGGTATATCGTCTTTTTCCGCTTCAATCAAATCCATAATATAGTTTGCGTCATCAACACTCGGCATTTTATCATATACCCAACGCTGCGGTAGTTTTGCGTTAAGCCGCGCTTGTGCTGTTTGAGCCTCTTGTAACTCGTCAAGCGGGAAATTCCTTGTAAATTCCATAGTACATTGCAGATAATCAATCTTTTCACCGTGTTTACGCCAACTTGACGCTAAACATTTGAACATATACGTATCCGCACTTATCATTTTTGCTTCAAACATACCGCATTTAGTTTCAAGACCGTGCAGTTTGAACTTCAAGCTGACACCGGACGCTGCCCCAAAAGTCTCATCACTTAAATTAGGCGTCTTACTGAACCGATATATATTATTCTTTGTTCGCTCTAAATGATGTTCGGTAAAAGAATCATTAATATTTTTTGTCAAATAATACGCTTTTCCCGGTATAGTACTGCGACTTTTATATCTTATAGCTCCCGTATGCTGCGCTTTGGCTAATTCTTTATCATCAATTTGAATATTTTCAAACATCAGCATAGCGTGAACAAAGCCCTCAACTTCATTTGAATTATCCGACATATTTTTATCGTAATCATCAATAAGCGTAATAACTTTTTCAGCGTCACCGATAAGTTCTTTATTATTCGCCACCCCTTGCAACGGACAATAATCAAACATATGCTCTTTTACCGGATTAGCTATGCCGGCTGTTGATAAATTTGATAAGCTGCCACGATAATAATGAATATATGTATCATCATAAAATTCCACATTCCAAATTTTTGTACCGGCAAGTGTCTTAGTCTGATAGTATCTAACGGCGTATTCGGGTTCACTGATGTTTGTGCTGCTTAAAATAATAGTTTCATACCCATGTACCGGCATAATACGTTCATTGCCCTCAAGGTCAATATACATCAATCTGCCAGAATAACCATATATGCTTGCGAATTTAGTTGTCTCCATATCCACATCAAACATATTTGACCGAACCATAAAATCTGAAATCATCTTAGACGCTCTTTTAACAGCTTCTTTGCCACCAGTCACTTTTTTGGCTTCTTCGGTTTGTGAATATCCATATTTTACCGGGGTTCCGGCAAAATAACCCGTCTTGAAGTCAACAATTTCGGAAAAGAAATCATTTGCTATATGGTTATTAATTGCGTCCGGCTCGTCCGAGTAGCGAGGCTTACGCTTAAAAATAGCTACACCTTCCTTTACAGCTTCATATCTTTTATATAATTTCTTGTTATACAGAGAATTTTCACGGTGTTTATGTATGATTTTGTGAAGCAAATCAACCGTTAATCCATGATTATTCAATTCTTCAAGCTCCGCTGTGTAATCGGGGTATAACTCCCTTTCACTACGAACATTTAATAAATTTCTCATATTCTCCATATTTAACCTTTAACCCTCTTACCGATTTTATTAACAATTTTTCTGTCAAAAACAACAGCCTTTCCGTCACAAATGGAAAGACCGCATTTTACGCATATACTAACATCATTGATTTTTACGAACTTATGTTTACACGGCATATTTATACCCTCTTTCCTGCCATAGCATAGGCTTCAAACATTTCATCTTCAACAGCGTATCTTAAAGCGTCCAACAAATGATTATCTTTATCAACAGCTTTCGCCATTGGATTACCGTATTTATCTTCGCGCCAGTGATATTGTTCAATTTCATTCTTAAAATTTTGACAACGCACGTCAATAACAATTTCATAACCTTGTAAAAACCTTATTCCGCGATTAATACTATCAGGACCTTTCACAGCCGCATAAGCGTTTATACCGTTATCAGACAAATAATCAATCGTTTTTTCCTCGGAATAATCACAGGTTACTATATCTTTTCCGATAAAATCTTTAGATACGTATAGAAGTTCGTCATCACTCATTCCGGCTTGATACCATTCATCACAAATATAAATAACCTTATGTTTTTTATCCAAATGTAATTTTATAATAGCATTTGGGTCATTGGCATAACCAAAGTCCATACCAAACTTCAAGTTATCAAATGTATCAATTTTATCTGATAAATCAGCAACACGCCAATTATTAAATACAACGTGCCCAAGCACACCCCAATTACCAAGCGTATACACATTATAGAAATATGAATCGCTTTCATCTTCAAGCAACTTTTTATCTTCTTCAGTAAGAAAAGCGTTGTCTTTATATGTAGTTTTTAAAATTGATACTTTATCATCGCTATAAAAGTTTTTATCATCACTCCAACCGCCGAAAAAATCTCTGTAAATCCAATGAGATTTTAAAATAGGATTAAACGCCATAATAATATACTTTGTATGCTCGGAAAGACCACGCAAGCGGCGTTTAAGCTGTAAATACGCGTCTCGTTTTATTTCGGTAGCTTCTTCAATAAATATTCTTTCTAATACACCGTCAATCGGCGTAATAGATTTAACTTTTTCCGGGTCATCAAGTCCGACAAACAAAATTTGTTTATTATTCATTTTGTTTGTAATAACCATATTGGTACGGTTAATCGCATATATTGAGCCTAACCCCGCATTAATAATACATTTGAGAACTTCATTAAAAATGCTGTTCCTCATCGTTTGTGCTACATTTCTACAACATAGCCAGTTGACACCATTCATATTGTCAATCACTATTTTCTGTCCAAGAAAATAAGATTTACCACTTGACGCGCCCCCATAAAATATTTGCGTAGGTTCTGTTCTATTCAAATACGGCATATAAACCGCGTTTATTTTCATATCTATATTCATAATAACTCACCATAAATAAACACAATAAATTCACTTCACGGAAAATTCATTGTGTTTATTTATATTTTGTCTTGACATCATACATCTTTTAATGTATAATATATTAAATATATTATACAAGGAGTGAATGTAATGAAATCCCTATCCGTGAAACCAATATATGCAGCCCAAATTGTCAGTGGCGAAAAACCAATAGAATATCGCACATGGCAAACGCCTTATCGCGGTGATTTGCTCATCTGCTCCAGTCAAAACCCTAAAACAAAAGGTTGTATATCAGGTCATGCACTCGGCGTAATATCTTTGGACAACATAACTTATAATGCCAAGGAAAAGCTGTATGAATGGCACATATCTAATCCACGATTGGTAAAGCCTTTTCCGGTCAAAGGTAAACTGCACCTCTATGATATAAGTGACGATTTAATAATATATGTTGACGATATGGAAGAATCAGTTGACGATATTGTCAACCATTATTTTATTCCGTTGATGAATTAAAATATCTGTTTAATTCATCTATCGTCAAATATTCCTCGGAAAAAGGCACATTGATTTTCTTATAGAACTCTCGACGTGCCTTTTCATCGGGAAATACCAAAACCGAATACCAATCAAGGCTATTTTTATTATTCATATCATCAACACTTGCGCTTCGTGCGTTCTTAACATCATTCAGCTTGTCTTTTGTTTCAAGAACTTTGTCGCCCTCGTATAACTCGGTAAAACGTTCATCGCCGTCAAACATCAAAGCTACATCGGTATCATCAAAGCCCAATTCGTCAAATTCAATATCATTGTCAAGAATTAATTCGCTCAACATATCCAAATCCCAAACGCCTTGCATTGAAGGATTGTTAAGCTGCACATTTAATATCTTTTCTTTGCGCTCGTCAACATCAATGACACAAACATCAAGAGAATAATTTTGCGACCGCTCTAAACTATCAAGCTGTGATAGACGTTGATGTCCACCCACCAAATTACCGGTTCTTTTATTCCAAGTAATAGCAGATACTAAGCCATGTTCTTTAAGACCGTTCTTTAAACGTTTCCGGGCTTCATCATCAATAATGCGCGGATTATATTTCGCGTTCTTAATGTCAGAGCGATTAATTCTTTCAAAAGTAAAGTTTTGATATTTCGATTTATTTTCCATACACTTCAAACCTCTTAACACCCGCTCCGGCGTGTGGGTATAATTCTAAGATTTTCTTATAATCATCAGGGTACATATCTTTTATTATTTTCAATTCCCGCCCTGCAAGGGAACGGAAAGAAAAACCTAATTCACGTTGTTCCCGACTTAAATATAACTTGTGTAAAGTTATATATTTCATAACATCTTTCTTTTTCCAAAATGCCAACGGGAAAAATCTACCGCGTTTATAATCCACACTCCCGCTTTTCTTTATCATAGCATTTCTAACAATGCTGTCTGCACAACGTTCACCGGCAGCTATCCAATGAATTTGTGTTTCATTTCGCAAATAATCATATACATCATTAATTGTGATTATAGGCACTTCAAAATCAAAGTTCCGAAAGGTACCATACTTCATAAATTCCGAGACTTCAAAATGTGGTAAACGTATAATTTCCGAATTATACTTATTTTCATACCACCGCAACATTCTTTCTTGAAATTCTAAACCGGGTACTAAATACATGAAAAATGCCTTAACCGTTTTGAAGTACCTATAACACAAATCCAAGCAAACTATACTGTCTTTACCGCCACTAAAAGCAACAATTACACTATCTGTAATAGTTGAATGTTTCTTTATTGGGTCAAATAAAAGATTATTACTCACATTAACCACCTTTACCGCCTAAAGAACGGCGTCTTTTTGCAGCAGCACCAAGCATACCACTTTGAGCAAAAACACGAGCGGACACAGCAGCAGATTTCTTAATCTGAGTGCGGCGAACCAGTCCAGTACTTCTTGCTATATTACCTCTTGTAGTTGGCATATATTACACCTCGCTTTCTGTTGTATTTTCTGAATCCGCCGATACCGGTGTAATATTGATATTAATTTCGCCTGTTCCGGCATTTTTTATTTCTTGTTTATCTTGCCATTTATCCGGCTTACGGTTTTTAAGCCAAAAAATAGCTGCTCCCAAGTTCGGTGGAATATGTTTCTTAACCTTAACTTGATTGCCTTCTTTGTCAATTTTAACATCTGTAACAGTATATCCGGTTGCAAGATGATATAACGAATTTTCAACTTTTATATCAGCAACATCTTTACCATGTGCAAGAGCTTTTTCAAACTCCGGATATTGTTTTTTCCATTTCCACAAGGTTGTGCGGCTAATACCAATGTTATTAGCGATGTCCGTATCCGTTAAACCGTCTCTTGCCCACGCTTCAACTCTTAACAGATTATCATTTGTCGCCCAAACATCATATTTTATTCTTTTTGCCACACACTTCACCTCTTTTTATAGCGTTTAGAATGTTAAAATTTTAATATTAAAAGGCTCCCGACAGCGTATTGACGAGAGCCTAAACCAAATTAATTAATTTTAAAGGAGAACATGAAATGAACTCTTTCAACAATGACATATTAACACATAATAGTGCGCCACAGTGCGCCAAGTTATAAATTTTGCAATTTTTGTAATGCGTATCCATGAAAACGTTGTACACTTCTTTCAGAGTAATTTGTTATGTTTGCTATTTCAAACCATTTTTTACCTTGAAAATATTTTAGTCTTATTACAGTTCGTTCAATCGGCGGAAGTGTATCAATAATTGTTTCAATCTCAATACGTTTTTTGAGTAGAATATTCTTTTTTTCGGATAATTTTCTTTCTGTATCTATTAATCGACATATTAATTCTGACATTTTATCAGTATGTATATATTTACTTTTCGGCATATCGTTATATGTTTGCGCTTTTGTATACATGAGTGAAGTTTTTAAATCGCGGATTTCATCTTCTAAAGTCTGAATTTCGATAGAAATATCTCGTATTTCCTGTAATTCTTTCTTTGTCATATCCTCACCTCGTAAAAATATTTGGTATCCGTATACAATCCGTATATATTTATAACACCTACTCGTAACACTTTTTAGCATTTAAAATCAACGTATTTTCGGCGCTTATATAGTTCTTACGCTTGTAAGAGTTGTATATCTCTTTATATATTTTCTATCTTTTATATATAATAAAAAAATAAAAAAATATTTTTTTATAAAATAATTAATTAAAAGATAAATATCTGTAACATCTATAACAACCATGTTAAAACTAACGTTTTTACGGCGTTTTTTTGTGTTATAAATGTATCAAATACATCGGTAATAGATATATAACATCTGTTACTGATGTTATGCCTATACTTTATACAATCATAGCATATATATTATACATCAAAAGAGGTATAAATGCAAGTTATTTTTTGCTATTTATCGCACTTTTATAATATACGCTTATACATAAATTAATGTATACAAAAAGCCCTTACGGGCTTTTTGTGTTATGCTTGTTTTGCTTCTTTTATAAACGCTTGCGCTTCTTCAAGAGTAGCGAACCAATCATTATAAATATCTTTTCTGCGAAGATTTTTATATTTACTTAATGGTTTTTTTATTGATTGAACCGTTGATGTAATACCCGCTGTAACCCTACCGTCATCATATATTGCTATTGTAACACAATAAAATGTTTTTAAGTTTTCGGGCGTAAGTTCCCATTCTTTGATTACATCATCAGGTAGAAGGCAACCAATTTCAAGATAACCCCATGCTTCACGGTCAATTTCTTTAATATAAATTTTTTCATCAAAATTAACGATTTTTTCAAATTCATAATCGCTCGGATATGTTCCCGGCGTAATTGGTCTTTGTGTATTGTAGTATTTCATAATATTTCTTTCCTTTCCGCCCGTCATGCCGATAGCGCAGCATTTATTATTTAAGCTGTTATGTATAATTTTTTGTAGCTCTTAATACGTTCCGAACCATGTAAATCACGAATTTCATCAAGTGTTAAATTTGAGTGTTTCGCGGTATCATCTGGAGAGTGCCAAACCCAAGCCTTTTTCTTACTTGCCCATTTAAAGCCTAATTCTTTAAGTTGGTCTTTAACCTCAAAAGCTCTGAAACACCAAACCCATGTGCCGATTATTTCAATATCGCAGTTGAAATTAATTATTTTATCAATGATTTCGCGATATTCAATATCATTTATGTGTTCTTTGCTTTCCGCGTTAAAACCCTCTAAATGCTCTTTTAAAAAATCATATTCATTGTTAATCGCTTTCATCGTCTCGGTGTTGCCACCTCTGTCGGGGTGATTTTCAAACGCTAATTTTTTATAACGTTTGCGCAATTCATCATAGGTTTTTACACCTGTAAAAAATTTAATGGTCATATTATAACCGCCTTTCATGATTTGATATTAATATTATACCACTGTTATCAGTGGAAATCAATATACAAAATACACAAATGTTATCAGTGGAATTTGTATATTTTGCCACTGTTATCATATAAAATTTTGTGATATACTTATTTAAAAGGGGGTGTATCCTAAAATGAGTGTATATAACGATAAACACCGCGCTTATACGAATAAATATCTTGTTGAAAAATATGATTCAACAATAATCCGTTTGCCAAAAGGAATGAAAGAAGAAGTTAAATCCTTTGCTAAAAAACAAGGTAAAAGCGTTAATGGATTTGTTGTTGAATTGATAAAAAATGCTATGAATAAAAGTATAAATAATTAACAACTGTTATCAGTGGAATTTGTGCAATTTTACATATTGACAGACACTGTAATCAGTGGTATAATATAATTAAGTTAAGGGTAAGGCTTAACTTAATTTCCGAGGCAAGTCGGGGAAAGGAGCAAATAATGGACGATATGGCAGTATTTAAAGGTTATTTAAGAAGTCTAATGAGGCAACTCAAATTATTAAAAAAAGCGATTGACAACAAAGATTTAATTCAAGCAGCTCAATTAATAGATGAACTGATTGAAGATACACAAAATAACATCGAAGATTAAGAAGATAAAAAAGAACCCCACCTAAAGCGGGGTCCACATCAAATCAAGAAAGGCGGGCTTGTCACCGCCGTTCTTGATTTTTATTATAGCATAAAGAATTTAAAAAATCAAGATAAAATATACACGAATTTTACACGAATTTTTTAAATTCTTTAAAAATACTAATAAATATATTCAAACAGTATTATCCGCAAATCAGCGTTTTTACGGCATTTATAACATTACTATAAAATCATAAAAATATTCTACTACGCTAAAATTAATTCCCACCAACTCCGCCAAACAGCAAAACCCGCGCAGATGCGCGGGTTTTGCTGTTTGCCATTAAGAACCTTCTTGATCTCTCAAGGCTGTATAAAATCCACATTTTGGCGGGTGTGCCCCATCCCGCATTTCTTTTGACCAAAGGGCGGCAGCCGCACATTCTCCGCTTCAAAATGCCGTTTTATTATTATAGCGCAGCTATTGGGCGTCGCGTTTAGCCTTTTCGAGGGCCTCCATGTATTCCTTTTCGGTCTCATAGTCCTCGGGATATACATCGTAATCCCAGCCGTCCTCGCAATAGTCTCTCCACCAATATTTTTCGTGCCAAACCTTTTCGGCTTCCTCAAGGGCGTTTTCGTATTCTTCCTCGGTCTCGTAGTCCTCGGGATATACATCGTAGTCCTCGCCGTCCTCGCAATAGTCTCTCCACTCGTACTTAGCTTCTTTAAGCGCGCTCTCAAATTCCGCCTTGGTGTCATAGTCCTCCGGATAAACATCGTAGTCGTAGATATCGTCGCTGACGCTTTTTATCCACTCTTCGCGAGCGTCACCGAGGGCTTCCTCATAATCTTCCTCGGTCTCATAATTCTTCGGGTCAACGCCGAATTCCGACCCGTCTTTGCAGTTTTCGCGCCATTTGTACCGAGCCTCCTCAGCCGCGTCATTTAAAGCATCATAATACTCATATTCATTCTCAAAATCCTCGGGGTCAAGATCGAACTCTGAGCCGTCATAAGCATAAGTCCTCCAATCATCCTCGTCGGATTCTTTCTCGTCCTTTGTGACATCGAGATACAATTTGTGCGCAAGCCACCACTCAAAGCCGTCCGTCTTGCCGTCATGGTTAAAATCAAACAAATCATCCAAAAAACCCATTTTTATCACCTTTCCGGAGCCGAGACCCCGCCTTTATAAAAAGCGGGGTCCGATTTAATTATAGATTTTTTATGTTTATTTTCCCAGCGATTCCTTCGCGGAAACCACAACCTCTTTGTTGTAGCAGTCGAACATATTGTCAACCGCCTTGAGGTCCTTGGGCTTGCCCGTGAGCAGGCTTACTACCGGAACGATAACCAGTCCCGCCAGCATAGCTATAACACCGCAGTTAATGGGCGATTTCAGGATCTCGGGGAAGATGCCGGGCGTCAGGATATTGAGTATCATAATGCCCGCGCCGAAGATAAAGCTTGCCCAAACCGAGATCTTGTTGGTTCTCTTCCAGTAGAGGCCGTACATGAACGGAGCGAGGAACGCGCCCGCCAGAGCGCCCCAGGAAATACCCATCATCTGGGCTATAGCGCTGAGCTTATCCTTGTTGAGCGCGATTATCGCGGATATGGCGATAAACATAACGATAAGTATTCTCATGATAAGAACCTGCTTCTTCTCGTCCATGTTCTTGATAACGTGGCCTTTGAGAAGATCGAGCGTCATGGTCGAGCTGGAAGCCAGAACCAGAGACGAAAGCGTTGACATGGAAGCCGAAAGCACCAGCACGATAACGACAGCAATCAGGATATCCGGAAGACCCGAAAGCATTGTGGGAATGATCGCGTCAAATCCGCCCTCGATGGCGCCGCCGGGCAGGAACGTGAGCTTGTCGGTGAAGAGTCTGCCGAATCCGCCGAGGAAGTAGCAGCCGCCCGCGACAACCAGCGCGAAGAATGTGGAAATAATAGTTCCCTTTTGAATGTCGTTCTCGCTCTTGATGGCGTAGAACTTCTGGACCATCTGGGGCAGTCCCCATGTGCCCAGAGAGGTGAGCAGCACAACGAACAGCAGTCCCAGCGGGTCGGGGCCGAAGAACGAGTTGAACGCTCCGGGAACCCCTGTGGGCGCCTCGATGGCCGCAAGGCCGTTAAGAGCCTCGACAAAGCCGCCGTTCTGGACCAGCACCGCGGCGATTACCGCCACTATGCCGAACAGCATGATTACACCCTGGATAAAGTCGTTTACAGCGGTCGCCATATATCCGCCCGCGATTACGTAAACGCCGGTCAGCACCGCCATTACGATAACGCATACCGAGTAGTCGATCTTGGGGAACGCCATCGAGAAAAGTCTCGAAAGGCCGTTATAGAGCGACGCGGTATAAGGTATCAGGAATATGAACACGATAACGGAGGCCGCTATCTTGAGAGCCGTGCTCTGATACCTTTTTCCGAAATACTCGGGCATCGTGGCGCTGTGCAGGTGCTGGGTCATAAGTCTGGTGCGCCGTCCGAGGATTATCCACGCGAGCAGTGAGCCGATGACCGCGTTTCCTATACCTATCCAAGACGAGGCGATACCGTATTTCCAGCCGAACTGGCCCGCGTATCCGACGAAAATAACCGCCGAGAAATACGATGTGCCGTACGCGAAAGCGGTGAGCCACGGGCCGACAGAACGTCCGCCGAGAACAAATCCGCTTACGTCGGTCGAGTGCTTTCTGCAGTACAGTCCAACAGTGACCATAACCGCGAAGAAAACGATCAACAATCCGATTTTCAAAATCATTTTTTGAATCATCCTTTCTTTTTGCGGGCAAAACAAAAAACCCGCTCTCTATTTTTAAACAGAGGACGAGTTTCACCCGTGGTACCACCTCAATTCACCGCTGCCTCACGGCCGCGGCCTCAGAAGGTATCATCAATACCCATGTTCTGTGACGGGAACTCCCGTTGCAGCCTACTCGGGCGGCTCAAACCCTTTCGGTGCACTGCTCGCGAAATGTATTCGAAAACGCTTCCGCCATTGCCTCGCAGCTCCCGGCAACTCTCTTGAGACTTTCACGCATCTACTTGTTTCCGCTCAAACGCATTTATATATAGTATAATTATATTAACATAAATCTTTGATTAATGCAAGAAAAATTTTTATAAAAAATAAAAATTTTTACAATTCCCGACGCAAGCCTCGAATGCATAGATCAGGAAAATCTTATCACGGTCAGCGAATACGGTTTTAAGACAAGCGGAACGCGCGGATCGAATATTTCGGTTTTAGGCGTTACGTTATCGGGATCTTTAAATGTGTTTTTCGCGGCCGGGCTGTCGGCGCAAAGTATCGTTACGCTGCCCCCGGCCGCATTGAGCTCCGCCGATATATTCAAATCGGCTTTGATCTCGTTTTCGGTCGGATTGATAAGCTTTATTATCAAGTCTCCGTTTTCGGTCAAAGAAGCCGAGGCGTAAATTCCCGGGTCTGTCTCGCACTTGAGCGCGAAAGCACCCATGTTTTCGGCGAACAGTTTTTGCACGTAATAATTGGGAGTTTTGACGATACCGGCCTCGTCGAACCAGATCATATCGGGAGTCCAACAGCTGTGCGGCGGCACTTTGGAAAAAAGCGGCGCATAAGACGCCATGATCACGTTTTCCGCCCGCTCCAGTCCGCACAGGAACGCCGCCTCGGAAAGCGCCGAGATCATATCGTTAAACCGCGTTTCTCCGCCCGCCTCATAGGTCTTTGCCGCGTACTCGCCCAGATACACCGGAGTTCCGCCGCGGCCCTCGTAAAAGTCCGCGTTTTCGAAAAACCATTCCTTTGTGTTGTAGTTATGCTCGTCCACCGCGAAGGCATACGCGGGATCATTCGCCGATTTTTCCTCGAGACGCTTATGCGCCGCATTATAGCGCTCGTCTCCGACGCGCGGTCCCGCGGAAAATATCAGGTCGATCTTAGGATATTTTTCATGTACAGCTTTTTCAAACGCCTCGTAGCGCTCAAACCATTGGTTTGTTTCCGTCTGCCACTGCTCGTTGCCTATCGCGAGCATGCGCAGATTAAACGGCTCGGGATGCCCCATATCGCTCCGCAGCCCTCCCCATTTTGTGTCGGACGCGCCGTTTGCGAACTCAATCAAATCGAGAGCGTCGTTTAAATACTCCGCAAATTCGGTTGTGTAATTCCCGTTTTTGTCATAAAGCGGCACGGTCTCGGAGGTGTTGAATTGACACGCCATGCCCGCGTTGATGACCGGCAGCGGCTCGCAGCCCAGGTATTCGCACAGCAAAAAATACTCGTAAAATCCTATGGCGAAGCTCTGGTTATATCCCGCGTCCTTAAAAGACCAGCGGCTGAAATCCTGTTTTCTCCCGCACGCCGGACCTACCGTATGTTTCCAGCGGTACGCGTTTTTGAGATCATAGCCCTCGACCGCGCAGCCGCCCGGGAACCTCAGAAATCCGGGGCGCAGCTCCTTCATCGCCTCGGCCATATCGCGTCTGAAAAGCCCGAGAACCGCGTCGGACGGGATCAGCGACAGCGTTTTTATATCAACGCTCTCGTTTTTTGAGAGTTCGGGAAACGAGAGCCTGAGACGGCAGCCGCGCGCCTCGCTCTCAGGCTCGAGCGTTCCCGAACCGTTTTCGTCGATACGGCAGCTCACCGATGCCTTGCCGTCCGAGACCGCCTCGAGTATTATCCCGCCCGCATATCCGCGCATATCCGCCGTCAGCGCGGCAATATACTCTGTGCCGCGCCTCAGCGAAAAGCCTCCAAACGCCGAGTTGAGCGCCTCCGCGCCGTCCTCTCCGCCGCGCAGCCGCATAAAATAAAAACCGTCCTCGTCTTTGAGATATTCCGCCGAGCCGCGCGTGATCTCCCAGGCGTACCCCGGTTCGGGCGCGGAGCCATTCAAACGATCGCGCGTTCTTCCGCTTTCGTCGGCATAAAACACAAAATCGGGCGTGATATGCCCGAATGAGCGGTTCTCGACCAGCTCCGCCGAAAGGCCGCCGTCGGCTGCGCTGCTTATGTCCTCAAAAAACAGGCCTATCATGTTTGGAGAGATTTTCGCGGTTTTTTCAGCGGTTATTTTGATTCTCATAATATTACCTCTATTCTCAAAAGGCTCCCCTTTCGGGGAGCCTTAAACATTTGAACTTATTACTTTCCGAGGCTGATGTAAAGACCGTAGAGCATTTTTGCCGCCTCGGCTCTTGTGGCGGGATTTCCGGGATTGAAGTTGCCCTTATCGTCGCCGCTTGCTATTCCGCTGTTAAACAGATACGAAACCGCGTCTGCCGCGTAGTCGGCTATGCTGCCCGAATCGGGGAACTGATGCGCCTCGGTCGCGGGTGAGTTCTGACTTCTGTAGATTATAACGGCTATATCCTGGCGGGTTATATCGTCGCCAATGCCAAACGTTCCGTCCGGACGGCCGGTGATAATGCCGTTTTGAACTGCCGCCGCGATATACGGGGTGTACCAATCTCCCATATCATCATTGAACTCGGTGGACGCGCTCTGATCTACCGCGTAGCCCATAACGCCCACGATCATCTTTGCGAACTGCTCGCGCGTTACGTGGTTCTGAGGCTCGAATCTGCCGTCGCCCATACCGTTTATGATGCCCAGGCTACTGAGAGCGTTGATCGAGGGAACAGCCCACTCAACATCCGCCAGATCGCTGAATGCCGACGACGAACCGCTGATCGGAGCCTGTGTGGGAGCGGCCGTGGCGGTGTTGTTGCCGTAAACATTGCCGTAATACGGATTGTTGTAATTTGTGCCGCTGCCTGAGCCGCCATAGGTGGTGCCCGTATAGCCGCCGGTTCCGTATACAAAGTTCGCGGAGATCAGCATAACGCCGTTTACAACGTAGTTCGGGATATTCGCCGCGCTAATCGACAGCGTGCTGCCGCTCAGGCTTACGTTTTGGTTATTGATCCTGACATTGCTCAAAGTGTAGCCTGTTACCGAGCTGAATTTGAGCGTCAGCGGATATTCGTAGCCGATATTCGTGAAATAGTCACTCGCGTTGGATGTCGCGCCGTTGACCGTGGCTTCCACTGCGCCCTGAAGCACAACTCTTCCGCCGCGGCTTACGTTAACCTGGATCTCATATGTGCCGTCCTGATTGTTTCCGCCCATGCGCTCGATCAGATCGTCGATCTGATCGGTGATCTCATCTATCTCGCTCTGGATAGAGGTGATGTCATTCCTGTCATAATCGGTCACGGCATCGTCTCTGATGAGGTCGTTGAAAAGTATATACTCATCCTTAAGATCGGGAAGCAGGTTCTTCGCTTCGTTGATCAGGGTCCTCATCTCTCTGATATCCGCGGCGTCATACGAGGACGCGTTGTTAACATATCTCGTCGTGTATGTATTGAGATCAGCCGAAACGTCGTTATACTGCTGCTGTGCGCTCTTATAAAGCTGCTGGTCGGTCATCTTTTCGACCTCGGCGCAGATAACTATGTCCGACGCGGGCATTTCAATATAATTATCAACGCTGCTTGCCGCTGTTGTCATAATTTCATACACAGAGTCGGTATTGTACTTATAATATACCCTCGTGTAATTATAACCTCTCGCGGCGCGGCCTTTGACTCTCACGCGCGCTCCCTTTAACGCCGATGTGGCGGTAGTTGAATTCACGTAAGCCTTGATCGTCGAAAGACTGTTGGTCTCGATCGTGATGTTGTATCTGGCATTTGCCGTCGCTGTGGGCACGGGCGTTGCCGTGGCATCGGGCTTCGGCGTGTTATCCGGCTCCGGACTCATTTCGGGCTCCGTGGATGCTTCCGGCTCCTCGGTTGCCTCAGGCTCCGATGTCGCTTCCGAATCGGGCGTATCGTTCGGGGCGGGAGCCGCTTCGGTGCCCGCGTTATCCGCGGCAGCGGCAGGCGCGCCCGCGGCGTTTGCCATAACCGGAACCATAGAAAGCACCATGCAAATCGCTACAAACAGTGCCAAGTTTTTCAAACACTTCATAATTCATTCCTCCATAAAATATAAAAAATTATCGTATGTTTTGTTTTGTCACACTCTAATGTTTTACCATACTTTTTTTAATAAGTCAAGCGATTTTAGAAATTGTTAAAATTTGTTACCTAAAAGAAACATTTGTCATTTTTACCCGAACGCTCCGGTGATAATACGTATTATATCGTTCCATGTGGCGTATAACATCAAACCCATCAGAAGCACAAATCCGGCGAAGTGGACATAACCCTCTTTGTCTCTCGGCACGGGCTTTCTGAATATCATCTCGATAAGCACAAACAATATCCTGCCTCCGTCCAGAGCGGGCAGCGGCAGCAGGTTCATAACGCCGATATTGACCGCCAAAAATCCGGCGAAGAATATAAAGTCCATAAATCCCGAACGAGCCACCGTGCTCATGGCGGATACCACGCCCACCGGGCCCGACAGATCCGAAACTCCGGCCTCGCCCTTAAACAGCATGCCGAGCGACACAAACACCAGCTTGACCATCCACAGCGTCTGGAAAAAACTCTCGTGCAGCACGGTCAAAATATTGACCGGATCCTGCTTTATCGTGAATCCCACCAAATAATAGGGGCTGCCGTCCTCGAGAGTCGTTTTCATCGGTGTGAATTTTTCGGTATATTTTTTTCCGTCACGCTTAAATTCAAGCTCGCACTCTCCGCTGCCGCTGTACATTCCCAGCTCAAACGAGAGGTCGCGTCTGATGTTGACGCGCGTGCCGTTTATTCCGACAACTCTGTCGCCGGGCTGCAGGAACCGCGCCGCGTCGCTCTCGGGCTCCACGCTCTCGATCGCGGTCGACGGCACAAATCCGTTTTGAAACGACGAGCTCGTAACGATTATCGTGACTATCACAAACCCGAGCAGCAGATTCATTCCCGCGCCGGCCGCCAGGACTATGATCCTCTGCCACGGCTTTTTGTTGTTAAAAGCGCGCGGATCATCGTTTTCCTCGTCCTCGCCCTCCATGGCGCAGAATCCGCCCATCGGGACCGCTCTGATCGAATAAAGCGTCTCTTTCCCCTGCTTTTTATATATGGCGGGGCCCATGCCTATGGCGAACTCGTTGACCTTCACGCCGAATATCCTCGCCGCGATAAAATGCCCGAACTCGTGGACAAAAATTATCACGCCGAAAACCACGACCGCCGCCAGTATGGTTAAAACCGTTGACATATTTTTCGCACCTCTCTGTCAGTCTCTATTATATCCTCGATGCTCGGGTCGTCTTTTGATCCGATCAAATCCATGGCCTTTTCCACAAAATCGGCTATCTCCGTAAATCCGATATCTCCGCTTAAAAATTTCGCCACGGCCGCCTCGTTGGCGGCGTTCATGACCGTCGGCATCGTGCCGCCCTCCGCGCCCGCGCGGATCGCCAGATCAAGGCACCTGAACGTCTTTCTGTCGGGCTCAAAAAATGTCATTTTGCCGAGTTCCCTGAACGAGACCTCGCGGTCGGGCGACGGCAGCCGCTCGGGATAAGTGAACGCGTACTGTATCGGATGCTTCATCGAGGGCAGCGAAAGCTGCGCGATTATGCTCTTGTCCACAAACTCGACCATCGAGTGGATTATGCTCTCGCGGTGGATAACCACCTCTATATCATCAAGTCCCACGCCGAACAGCCAATTTGCTTCGAGCACCTCAAGGCCCTTGTTCATCATGGTGGCGCTGTCTATCGTTATTTTGGCGCCCATGCTCCAATTGGGATGCTTGAGCGCGTCGGCTTTTTTGACGCTTTTGAGCTCATCGGCCGTCATGCCGAAAAACGGGCCGCCGCTGGCGGTGAGCAGGATTTTTTTTATCTCCGATCGGGCGCCGCCCCGAAGGCTCTGGAAAATGGCGGAATGCTCGCTGTCCACCGGCAGCAGGCGCACTCCGTGTTCCCTTACCTCGTCCATAAACAAGCCGCCCGCGGTGACCAGCGTCTCCTTGTTGGCGAGAGCTATATCCTTGCCGCGCCTTATCGCCTCTATCGTGGGGACCAGCCCCGCGAAACCGACGATCGCGGAAAGCACCATATCGGCTCCGCTCTCGGCGGCGGCCTCGATCAGACCCTCATCTCCCGCCAGGACCCTGACGTCGGTGTCGGCCAGCCTGAGCTTGAGCTCGGCGGCCGCCTTCTCATCGTGCAGCGCCGCCGTTTTCGGCTTGTACCTCCGCGCCTGCTTTTCGATCAGTTTGGCGTTGCGCCCCGCGGCGACTGCGGTTATCTCGATGTCCTTAATTCCTCGAAGATCGTCAGCCACCTCAAGCGCCTGAGTGCCGATCGAGCCGGTCGAGCCCAGGACCGCGACCTTGAGCGGCGCGCCGTTTTTGTTTTTCATACTCATTATATATACACTCCAAAAATTAATTCCAAAAAATTAAACGGCAAAACGGTTCGGACAAATCCCCCGCTTTGCCGCAGCATAAGTCTTAAAAAAACATGTTTATCTGCGAGGCGAACAGATATATCACCGGCGCCACCAGCACAATACTGTCGCATCTGTCGAGCATTCCGCCGTGGCCCGGGAAAAGATTTCCGAAATCCTTGATCCCGAACTGCCTCTTTATCAGCGACGCCGTCAGATCGCCCACCTGGGCCGCCAGCGCCGAGATAAGACCCAGCGCGAACGTTAAGGCGCAGCTCATTTCGGCATTGATGATATCCGCGAAAAACAGATTTATTATCAGCGCGAAAATCAAAAATCCCAAGCCGCAGACCAGCGTGCCTCCGACCGCTCCCTCAACGGTCTTTTTGGGGCTGATCTCCGGACACAGCTTGTGCCGCCCGAACAATTTGCCCGAGAAAAACGCTCCGCTGTCGGTCATGAAAGAGCCCACAAACACCAGCCATGCCAGCACTTTTCCGAATTCGAGCTGCCTTATGAACAGCACGTTCGAAAGTAAGAACGGGATATATATGAGCCCCATGATCAGCATCGCTATATCCGTTATCCTTATCCTTTTGCGGCTGAAAAGCATCATCAGGAACAGAATAAGCAAATACAAAAACGCGCACGTCATGATCATTATCGGCTCCAGAAACGCGCAAAAAGGCAAAGCGGCCGTTCCGATAAATCCGACTATGCACAGCGGCGTTTGACGCCTGAGAAGCCCCACGGCTCCGTAATACTCAAAGGTGCCTATCAAAGAACACAAGATCGCCGCCGCCAGCATTACCCATACCGGCGACAGCAAAATTATGATTATGACCGGAATCCCGACAGCCGCTGTCAAGACCCTGAGTTTAAGGCTCGGTTTTGATTTAGATTTTGATTCGGATCCCATCCGAGAGCTCCCCCAATGCTTTCATTTTTCGCGGCTCTTACACGTTTCCGAAACGCCTGTCGCGGCTTTGAAAATCAATGATCGCCCGCTCCATGTCTTTTTCCTTAAAATCGGGCCAGCATATGTCGCTGTACCAGAACTCGGCGTATGCCGCCTGCCACAGGAGGAAATTCGAGAGCCTCTTCTCGCCGCTGGGACGGATGATCAGGTCCACCTCGGGCAGATCCGCGGTGTACATAAGCCCGCCGAGATAATTCTCGTCAATGTCCTCGGGGGTTATTTCCCCGCTTTTCACCGCCTCCGCCGCCAGCCGCGCGGCATGCGCGATCTCGCTTCTGCCGCCGTAATTCAGGGCGATGTTAAGCACCATGCCGCTGCCGCTCGCGGTGACTTCCTCGGCATGGACGATCGCCTTTTTGATCTTATCGGACAGCGGAGCCGTGTCGCCGCTTATCTTCAGCTTCATATTGCGGTTTTTGAACTTTTCCTCAACGGTCAGCAAATAGCCGTAAAGCAGATCCATCAGCGCGTCGATCTCGCTTTGGGGCCTGCTCCAGTTTTCGGTGGAAAAAGCGTACACCGTCAGCGCCTTGACGCCAATTGAGCCGCAGTAGTCGCATATCGCCTCTAAGTTATCGGCTCCGGCCTTGTGGCCCGCGCTGCGCGGCAGGCCCCTGCGTCTCGCCCAGCGTCCGTTGCCGTCCATGATCACGCCTATGTGCGCCGGAACGCGGCTGAGATCAAGCCCGGTCCGCTCCGGCTCTTTGGCCCTTTTTTGAAATAATTTCATAAATCCCCGTTATACCTCGGCGATCTCGGTCTCTTTTTCTTTTACGATCTCACCGATCTTTTTGATAAACTTGTCGGTAAGCTTCTGGATATCGTCCTCGAGATCCGCCAGGCCGTCCTCGGTTACCTCGCCGGCCTTTTTCTGCTTTTTAAAGCGCTCTATGGCGTCGCGTCTCACACCGCGGACAGCCACTTTGGCTTCCTCGCCGCGCTTTGATACCTGCTTTACCAGCTCTTTTCTTCTCTCGCCGTCAAGAGGCGGGAACACAAGTCGGATGACCTTGCCGTCATTGTTGGGATGAATACCGATATCGGACGCGTTGATAGCGCGCTCGATAGCCTTGAGCAGCGTGGCGTCCCAGGGCTGGATTATTATCATTCTCGCCTCGGGAACAGATATGGTGCCCACCTGCGCCAGCGGCGTGGGAGCTCCGTAATACTCAACGGTCACCTTGTCCAGTATCGCGGGGTTCGCTCTTCCGGCGCGAATACGCGACAGATCTCTCTCCAAAGCCTCGACGGCTTTTCCCATTCTTCTTTCGGATTCCTGCATAACAATCTTCCTTTCTTTTTTATTTCCTGATTTTTATATTCTTATGATATATTTTTGCGGCGTTTTGTTATATTTATGATACGATCGTGCCGATATTGTCTCCGCACAGAACGTTTACTATATTCTCGGGGTTGTCAAGGCCGAACACAAGCAGCGGGATGTTGTTGTCCATACAAAGCGTCGCCGCGGTGGTGTCCATAACGCCCAGCCCCTTGTTGAGCACATCCATAAACGTCAGTTTGTCAAACTTCTTGGCGCTTGGGTTGATATTCGGGTCGCTGTCGTACACTCCGTCGATCTTTTTGGCGAGAAGTATGACCTCGGCTCCGATCTCGGCGGCTCTGAGGGCGGCCGCCGTGTCTGTTGAGAAGAACGGATTTCCGGTTCCGCAGCCGAAGATCACAACTCTGCCGCGGGTCAGATGAGCGCCCGCGCGAAGCCTTATGTACGGCTCGGCTATCTGACGCATCTCGATCGCCGTCTGAACTCTCGCCTCGACTCCGAGACGCTCAAGCGCGTCGAGCATCGCCAAGCAGTTTATCACCGTCGCCAGCATTCCCATGTGGTCGGCTCTTGAGCGGTCCATTCCCTCGCCGTCGCGGCCCCTCCAGAAGTTGCCGCCGCCTATCACGATGCCGATCTCGCAGCCCAGATCGTGACAGCGCTTTATCTGCTTCGCTATGGCCTCGATCGTCTCGTGGTCAAGCCCGAATCCGTTGTGTCCCGACATGGCCTCGCCGCTGATCTTGATCATTATTCTCTTATACTTAGGTGTCATATCCGTTCTCCTTTCGGGATATATTAAATCGGACGCCAATAATTAATTGTCGTCCATATTCATTTCATCGTCATTTCTGCTTCTTGAAGTGTTTGAGGCGCTTGAAGTCTCGGCATCGTCGTCATCGGCGTCTCTTATAAAGCTGTCCTCGTCATTGAGATAGTTGTCGTACCTGTAGCTGCTCGACGAGCCGCCCGACAAAGAGCCGCTCCGCTTTTTATAGCTTTCAAGCTCCGACTCCACAACGTCCAGCTGATCTTGGAGCAGCTTGGTGTCGCTCTTGAGCTTGACATTTTCTTCCGTCAAGGCGCGCACCTGCTCGTCTCTCTGCTCGATCGGATTCACTATCATATTGAACGACAGCACAAAGGCCGCCAGAAACAGTGAGATATTAAGCAGAATAATGCCAATAACAAGCATAGGTCTGCTGCCTCGCTCGGGTCTCCTTTTGTACCCGTAATTCTGATTATCGGAATAATTATTGCTCATCTGTCTTTCCTTTCACAATCATTTTTTCATTTTTCGTTTATATTTCAGCTTTTTATCAACACCGACCGCGAATACGGCTATTTCATCAGCCACTGACCGAAAGCGCCCAGGTTCAGCACCCCTGTGACAAGCAGCGTCATGATCGCGCCGCTCGTCATGATCCCGAGCAGCACCGCGGGCAGCGCGTATTTTGCCCGCATATCCAAAAGCCCCGCTATCATCGACCCCGTCCACGCGCCCGTTGTCGGGAACGGGATCGACACAAACACATATATCGCCACTGCCGCGGCGCCCGCGCTTTTTCTTGATATGTCGCCCGCCTTGCGGTGCGTCCTGTTTTCAAGCCACCGCGCGAACCTGCCCAGAAGCTTGGTGCGCTTGAGCCATTTGATCAGCGGCCTGAACGCTATAAGTATAAACGGCACAGGCAGAAAATTGCCTATAATTGAAATGCCGTAGATTTTTAAAATATTCAACAATGTCTGGTCCACCTGCGACAGGCCGTATATCATTGAGCCCCTGATCTCCGACACAGGCATGACAGACAGCAAAAACGTTGTTAGGTATGTTGTCAATGTTTCTGTCATTCTGTTCCTCCGTGGTTTTATCAAACAAACCGCGTTTGTCCGATTCGTTACATTGATTCGTTACATTAAAAAATATTATACCATGAAAAACGCTCCATAGCAAGATATTTTATGTAAACAATTATTGAATTTTTAAAAATCGCGTCATTTTATCTGCGGGGGGCCCGCGGAGGCCGTCTTGAAGGCGAATTGCGGCGGCGTCTTTCGGCTATCTTGATATTCTTTCTGATGTTCACTATCATGTACACGATAAACAGAACCAGGGCGATAAGCAGCACGATTATCAGTATCCTGATAAACAAAATGCTCCACAAAAAGCTGAAGAACTGCATCAAAAATCCCAGCGGATGGCGCTTTACACCCGCGTCCGCGATAAGCCGTCCGCTGCCCACGACCTTGCCTTGGTACATGACCTCGGCCGTGCCTATCTCGTCGCCTTGATTTACCGGAGCCGCCAGATATTCGGGGATCCTCGCCTCAACGCTCAGCTCGTTCTCGTCGGCGTCCTCGGGTATCGTGACGAGAATATCGCTGTCGGTCGAAAGCGTCGTGTGATCGGTGCCCGAGCCGAAACGGACCCTTATCTCGCTGACCATGTCGCCCCTTGTGACGGCTGTCACGGTTTTATAGTTGTCAAGCGCATATTTCAGCAGGTTCCTGGAATCATAATGCCGATCGTCCTCGTCGGCGCCGTTCATGACCACGCCTATGACCTCAAGCGCGCCCTTTCGTCCGGCGGACACAAGGCAGTAGCCCGCCTCCGAGGTGTGGCCGGTTTTTACGCCTATTGCGTTTTCGTAATAATAATTCGGATATCTAAGAGTGGACAAAAGTCCGTTTGTGCTGATAAATGTTCTCTGGGTCGTTTTGTCGGTGGCGGGTATGACAACTCTCGGCGTCGCAGCGAGCTCGCGGAACATATTGTTCTTCATGGCCTCAAGTGTAAGCGCCGCAAGGTCCGCGGCGGTGGTGTAATGCTCGGGATCGTGCAGACCGTGGACGTTGACGAAATGAGTGCCGCTCATGCCCAGCTCGGCGGCACGGTCGTTCATGCGCTGCACAAACGTCGGAATATCGCCGCACACAATTATGGCAAGCGCCTGAGCCGCGTCGTTTCCCGACTCGACCATAAGACCCTGAAGCAGCTGCTCCACCGTGATCGTCTCGCCCTCCTTGAGCAGCATGCTGGAACCGTCGGGCGGAAGATCAACAAGCATTTCGGGCATGACCAGAAAAGCGGCGTGAAGATTCAGCTCGCCTCTGTCGATCGCCTCAAGAGTCAGCAGCGCCGTCATAATTTTTGTCGTGCTGGCGGGATATACCCGCTTGTCCTTTTCCTTCTCAAACATGACCTCGCCGTTTGTCGCGTTTATAAGCACGGCAGTCTGGTTCGCGTCCATCACGGGGCGGCCGTTTTCGTCAACTCTCGGGTCGCGGGTGGGAGTAGGCTCGGGCTCATTCTCGTCCTCGCCGTCCTCGTCGGTGCTCTTTTTTGATGTTCTTTCCGACGAGGTCTTGTCCTCGGTATCGGAATCGTCCGACGAGTTTTTGCCGCGGATCGTGCCTCGCTCGTCGTCTCTTGCCGAACCGTCATCGGCGTCGGTCACGCCGTCATTATCGTCGCTGTCATCCGACGCGCTCCCGGTTTCCGACCGCGAAGTCTCGTCGTCGGGCGCGGACAAAACGCTTATCGGCGCCGCCAAAAGCGACGCGCACATCAAAAACACGGTCAGAGCCGCCAAAAATCTTTTTATAATATTATCGGAAAAAATATTTCTCACTTCGAAAGCCTCTCCTTTCTCTCCCTCTCGGCCTGGGAAAGCCTTATGTAGTTGGGAACGAGCTCGCCGCAGCTTATCGTCTCCCCGCGCTTTAACATTTCGCCCGCGAGAAAAGCGACGGACGCCGCCGAGTTAAGCAGCGCATTGGGCGGAGCGAAGCTCGCCCGCTCTCCCATCCGCGACTCGATCTCCGCGCGGCAGGGGAAAACTCCGTCGCCGAGAAACAGCGCTTTTTTTCCCTCAAGCTCGTTCAGAAGCTCTTTGAGAGCCAGCGCTCTGTCGTCCGTAAGGCGCCTCAGACTTCCGTCCCCCGAAAACACCGCGTTGTACACCTGGTTTCGGCGCGCGTCCAAGATAGGACAGATCACGCCGTCAAAAAAGCGGACGTTGTTCGCCAGCGCCTCAAGTGTCGAAACCGCCGCGCAGACCGCGCCCGAGGCGCGCGCCATGGCTTTAACCGCGGCCGTTCCTATCCTGACGCCGGTAAAGGAGCCCGGTCCCGCTGCCGCCGCGTAGCAGTCGATATCCGAGGGCGCGATGTCCAGATGCCCAAGCATCTGCTCGATCAGCGGCATTATCTTCTGAGAGTGAGTCTTTCCGCTGTTTATCGTAAACTCACCGATTATTTTCTCACCGTCGTACACAGCCGCAGTGGCGGGCATACAACAGGTGTCTATTCCGAGTGTCAGCATAATTTTATCTCCCTGAAATTTTCTCCCATAGCGGGATCTTTGGAAATCTCCACGCGCAGCGCTTCCGCGGGAAGCATGTCCGCTATGTTGTCCGCCCACTCGATAACGCACACTCCGTCTCCGAACAAATACTCGTCGAGCCACAGACGGGTCTCGTCGTCGGGGTCTTCAATTCTGTAAACATCGAAATGATAGACGGGAACGCTCCCGTCGTAATGATTCACAAGAGTGTAGGTGGGGCTTGTGACTGCCGCCGCGCCGAAGCGCGCCGCTATGCCCTTTACAAAAGCCGTCTTCCCGGCGCCCAAAGGGCCGATGAGCGCCACGACCGAGCCGGGACCGAGCCGCTCGGCGAACCGCAGAGCGATGCTTTCGGTCTCCTCGGGAGAGGCGGATCTGAATATTTCCATATAATAATTTACCTCTGTACAAAAATTTACCGTTTTTATATATTATATTTGCAATACGCCATAAAGTCAATAAGAAACTATTGAATATTTTAAAAAAATGAATTATAATATTGCTGTTGACAAAATTCAAGATCCGCCGCGAAGGCCGCGGCGGCCGAGGAGGTTAGATCATGAAAAGGGTAGATAAGGAAAACTATTATCTCGATATCGCCGAGACAGTAACGGAACGCGGAACCTGCCTGCGCCGCAACTTCGGCGCGATAGTTGTCAGGAACGACGAGATCATATCCACCGGCTACACAGGAGCGCCGAGAGGACGGGAAAACTGCTCAGACCTGGGCTACTGCATGAGAGAAAAACTGGGGATCCCCCGCGGCGAGAGATATGAGCTGTGCCGCAGCGTGCACGCCGAGGCTAACTGCGTGATAAGCGCCGCCCGCCGCGACACCATCGGCGGTACCCTGTATCTCGTGGGCAAGGACGCCAAAACGGGCGAGCTGGTCGAAAACGCCAACTGCTGCGCCATGTGCAAACGGCTGGTAATCAACTCGGGCATCGAAAAAGTGGTCGTGCGGCGCACCCCGGAGGAATACGAGGTCATACCGGTCAAAAGCTGGATAGAGGACGACGAGACCTTAGACGGAGTTTTGGGATATTAATATCCGAATCAATAAAAAACGGAGGAAAATATGGACTGGACAAAAGCGCAGACGGACGTTATCGAATACGACGGCAAAAAGAATATCCTGGTGTCCGCGGCGGCGGGCAGCGGAAAGACAGCCGTGCTCGTGGAACGGGTCATACGAAGGATACTCGACGAAAAAGATCCCCTTTCGGTGGACGAGCTGCTCGTGCTCACTTTCACCAACGCGGCCGCCGCGGAAATGAAAAGCAAAATATCCGCCGCCATAGAGGAACGGCTCCGCGAAGATCCCGCCAACAAGCATCTGGCGGCGCAGACCATGAAGCTGGGCGCGGCCGACATTTCAACGATACACGCCTTCGCGAAAAAAATTCTGACCAACAACATACATAAGACAAACCTTCCGGCGGGCTTTTCGGTCATGGACGACAGCGAAGGCTCGATCCTGCTCGGCGAGGCTCTTGACGACTGTCTCGAGCGCTACTATTCCCGCATCGACAAGCTGACATCCTTTTCGGACCTCACGCTCGGACACGGCGGCATAAAAAACGACGACAATCTGCGCAAGATCATCACCAACCTGCGCAAGTTCGCGCGCACGCTGGCAAGCCCCGAAAAGTGGCTGAACCGCTCGGCGGACATGTATAAGCGCGTGTATAAGACCGGCTCGATAAGCGGCACTCCCTGGGAGGACGCTTACATGAACGCAATACGCGAGATAATCGACGACGGCATCGAAATGTATCGTGTGTTGCTCAAAATAATTGACAACGCCTTCCCCGAGGGACACAGAATTATCGCGTTTTACACCGACGAGGCGGCGAGATTCGCGGAGCTTAAAGACTTTGACACGATCGACGAGTTCCTCGGCAAAAAAAGCCGCATGGAATTTAAAAAGGCGCTGACACTCACGCATGCCGATAAAGCCGACCCGTACATCGTTTCCGCCAACAAAACCGCCTCAGAGATACGCGGCATGATCAAAAAGCTGCACAAAGAGCACGCGCTGCTTCAATACGGCGGCGAGGAAGCGATCGTAAAAACGATATCCGGGCTTTGGCCGCGCGTAAGGACGCTTAAAAACATCACGCTGATGCTGATGCGCAGGTACCGCCGCCTTAAATTAAAGAGCGGGCTTCTGGACTTCGGCGATCTTGAGCATTATCTGATCGAGCTGATCATGAACCGCGACGGAACGCCAAAAGAACTGTGCGCCGTGCTCGGCGGCAGATATAGAGAAATATACGTTGACGAGTACCAGGATACCAACAATATCCAGGACACTCTTTTCCGTCTGCTGTCGGGCGGCAGGGGAAACATATTTATGGTGGGCGACATCAAGCAGAGCATTTATCGCTTCCGCGCCGCCTCGCCCGCGCTGTTTATCGAAAAATACGAAAGCTACCTAAACGGCGGAGACGGAGAGCTGCGGGTGCTGTCCGACAATTTCCGAAGCCGCGAGTCGGTGATAAGACCGGTAAACGAGCTTTTTGAAAATATAATGTACAAAAAAACCGCGGGCATAGACTACACCGAGAGCGAAAAGCTGAAGGCGGGCGCGGAATATCCCGAGCCCGACGACGAAGACGCCTACGCCGCGGAGATCATCATGACCGACGTTTTGGTCAGAAGCGCCGAAAACGATCGGCTCGTGACCTCCCCCGCAAAGACCGAGCTCGAGGCGGAAACTATAGCCGCCCGCATAGTCCGTCTGGTTTATGACGAAAAGCTGCCGATATACGACCGCTCCCTCGGAATAACGCGTCCCGTTGAGTTCGGGGATATCGCCGTGCTGATGAGAAGCACAAAAAACACGGCGCCCGTCTACGAAAAAGTGTTCCGCGAGTACGGTATTCCGACCGTTTCCGAATCGGGCGGATTTTTGGCGTCGATCGAGATCGGTACCGTGCTGGCTTTTTTAAACATAATCGACAACCCGATACAGGATATACCGCTGCTGACCGTTATGCGCAGTCCGATATTCGGCTTCACCGCCGACGAGCTCGCGGAAATACGCTCAAACAGCAAGGGCGGCAGCTTTTACGACGCGGCGCGCAAGGCAAAGGATGATCCCAAAACCGCCGAGTTTTTGAAAACCCTCGATGAGCTCAGGGACTGCTCGTCATACATGAGCATAAACGAGCTGATATATAAAATATGCTTCGAGCTTGACTATATCACGATCGCGGGCGGCATGAAGGGCGGCGCGGTCAGACGCGCCAATCTGGAACTGTTGCTCAAAACGGCTGCCGACTTTGAGAGCAAGGGTCTCAGCGGCCTGTTTGAGTTTATGAAATATCTGGACAAAACCGCCGAAAGCGGCGAGCTTCGGCAGGCGCTCACCGTCGGCGAAAACGGCTCCGCGGTGCTGATCACCACTATACACAAATCAAAGGGTCTTGAGTATCCGGTGGTAATTTTGTCGGACACGGCGCACAAATCAAAAGACAAAAACCAGCTCTCCATTAATGAAACGCTGGGCATCGGGCTGCCGTTCGTGGACGTTGAGCGAAGACTGAGATACGCTTCGTTTCCCAACAGCCTGATCAAGCATTATAACGCCAAGGAGGAAAACGCCGAGGAGATGCGTCTGCTCTACGTGGCGTTGACGAGGGCCAAGGAAAAGCTGATAATCTCCTGCACCAACGGCGGCAAATCCAAGAACTGGATGAAGCCCATAATCGACGGCGGACGCGTCATGCGGCAGCAGATCGAAGCAACGACCGTGTTCCGCGACTGGATAGTTTTCGGATTTATGAACAACATAAATCTTGAAAACATGCGCAGCCTTATGTCCTCGGATGTCTCGGACGCCCGCCTGAGCGGGAACGCGCTTATCAAAATGACATATATACCCGTAGACAGAGTGAAGAAGACCAAAAGCGAAAAGGCCGAAATCAAAGAGCTGGCGCGGCCCGAGGCGGCGCCCGTTATAGACCCCGAAAAGCTTCGGCAAATACTCGACTATAAATACCCGCGCGAAGAGCTTACAAACATCCCGCTCAAACTGACCGTGAGCGAGCTTAAAAACAGATTGCGCGAGAGCGCCGTTGAGGAGGAATGGGAATACACGCCGCGGCTGATGAGCGCGGCGGACAGAACGTTCCACTCGGCGGGCGAAGACAGCGCGGCCGAAATCGGCACCATAACCCATTTCGCGCTTCAGCACATCGACCCTAAAAGGACAAACACGCCCGAGGAAACCGAGGCGCAGCTCAAAGAGCTGGCGGATAGGGGCGTCATTACGGAAGATCAGCTCAAAAGCGTTCGCGCGGATCGGATATCGGCTCTGTTTGAATCCGAAACGGGCGCGCTGATACGAGACGCGGCAAAAAGCGGCGGGCTGATGCGCGAATTTAAAATGCTGTTTCCGGTCAAAGCGGCCGAAATATACAAAGAGCTTGAGAACACTCCCGGCGGCGAAGCGGAAATAATCATACAGGGAGTGGCGGACTGCGTATGCGTAAATGACGGCGGAGCGGTTCTGATCGACTACAAGACCGACCGCTGCACCGCGGACGGGGCCGCGGAAAAAGCGGAGAGCTACAGAATTCAGATCGACTGCTACACAAGAGGTATCGAGGAGATCCTGGGCGTTAAGGTGAAAAAACGGATCGTTTATTTCCTGACCCCGGGCGCGGCGGTCAGCATATAAGGAGGAACGGATCGACATGAGAGGACTGATCTTATCAATAACCGCCGGACAGGGTCATAACCAGACCGCCAAGGTCATCAACGAGGAATTTAAAAAACGCGGGATCGACACCGAATATCTTGATGTTTACAAATATATCAACCCGCTGCTTTCGGATTCCATAAACCGAATATATCTGATGTCCACGAAAAATATACCGAAGGTCTACGGCGGCATGTACCGTCTGGCGGAAAAAAGAAATATTCAGCCGAAAGTGGGCGTGCGCGGCATGACAAAGCTGACAAACTCGGTGCTGTCGCGCAGCCTGATAAAACTGATATCCGAAAAAAAGCCCGACTTTATAATCTGCACCCATATATTCGCCGCTTTGCTTGTGACGTATATCTCGTCTATCGAGCTGCTCAAAGCGAAAACCATCGGTATTGTGACCGACTTTACCGTGCACCCATATTGGGAGGACTCTTATCTTGACTACTATATCCTGCCCGACAAACGGCTGACGATCCAGGGAATGAAAAAAGGCTTTCCCGAAAATCGGCTCCTTCCGCTGGGCATACCGATAAACCCGAAATTCGCGGTAAAGCGCGGCAAAGACGAGGCCAGGCGCGAGCTTGGGATAAAACCCGAGCGCAACGTGCTGGTCATGAGCGGCAGCATGGGCTTCGGCGACATAATAAGCGAGATCATCCAGCTTGACAAGCTGAATATCAACTTCGGTATCGTGACGATCTGCGGCAGGAACAAAAAACTCAAGGCGCGCATCGACGGACTAAAAACCAAAAAGAAAATATACAACCACGGCTTTACCGACAAGGTCGATCTGTTTATGGACGCCTGCGACTGCATAATCACAAAACCCGGCGGTCTGACAACAAGCGAGGCTCTGGCGAAGGAAATACCGATGCTGATGAACAACCCGATCCCCGGACAGGAGGACCGAAACGTGGAGTTTCTGCTGAACGCGGGCGCGGCCATGAAGATCAGCCGCACCAACCCGCTCGACGAGGCGGTCTATCAGATGTTCATAAATGACGAGCACCGCCGCCTGATGCAGGAAAACATGCGGCTGCTGGCCAAGCCCAACGCCGCCCGCGACCTGGTCGATTTTGTGATAAAAGAAATAAAATAAGCGCCACGCAGCGCTTGCCACCTCCGTCTTTTCGCCTGCGGCGAAAATCCACCTCCTCCCGGGAGGAGGCATTAAATAAGCGCCCTACGGCGCTTATTTCTCCCAAAAACGCTCGCGTTTTTGGGAAAGAGGAGGGAACCCGAAGCAGGCGAACTTTTCCGCTCCGCGGAAAAGCGAGCAAGCGCAGGGATTCCCGACGACGTTACCATATCTTCAATCTGTCTTTTTCGGCGCGGTACATGGCGCAGCCGGGCTGCATATGGTAAAGATTTAAAAACTCCTCAAAATTCGAAAGCACCATGTTCACCCTGACCCGATTCGGCGAATGGACGTCGGTCGACATCAGCATTTTCGCATATTCGTCGGTGCAGACCACGCGGTACGTTCTGGCGTAGGTCTTAAACAATTCGTCAAGGTTCGGATTGTCCGCCCCCGCGATATCGAGTATGCACGCCATGGCGCCTATATCCGCTATGTTTTCGCTGAGCGTCAGACTGCCGTCAACAAAGCTTCCCGGCATGGCCTCAATTTTTCCGTATTCGATGACAAATTTTCTGCATATTTCATTAAACGCCGTATAGTCCTCCGTAAGCCACCAGTCGCGGTAATTTCCGTTTTTATCGAATTGAGAGCCCACGTTGTCAAAGGCGTGGGTGATTTCATGGGCGATAACGCTGCCTATGCCGCCCAGGTTGGTCTCAAACGACGCGTTTGGACTGTAATACGGCGCCTGAAGCATGCCCGCGGGGATCACTATGCAGTTTCCCGCGCGGTCGTAGTAGGCGTTGACCGACTGGGGCGCAAGGCTCCAGGCGGCTTTGTCCGCCGAAACACCGGCGTTTATCAGCTCGTTATTTTTATCGCTCTGCATTTTGTTGTAGTTGATCACGTATTCCATCAGGTTCCCGCCGTCGTCAATGCCTCGGACGTTGAAATCATTGTTCACATAGCCGCGTAAATAGTCCGGATACCCTATATGGACCGAGATCGACTCCAGCTTATCCTTGGCTACCTCTTTGGTGGCGGCGTTCATCCACTCGAGCCCGTCGATCCGTTTCTCGAAAGTCTTGATAATAAGATTCGCCAGATCCTCGATCTCCTTTTTGGAATCGGCGGAAAAATATCTTTCGATATATTTTTCACCCAGCTCCAAACCCATAAGCGACTGAGTTATCGTCACGGCGTAGGCGGACGGCGAAACCGCGGAATTTGTTCCGCTGATCGCGTTTATATAATTTCGGTACGCCTCGAACATCTGCGAGTTGAGATACAGAGCCGAGCAATCCAGAAGCGCCGCCTTCAGATACTGCTTCAGCGCGTTCAGATTGCGGGATTTAAGCTCGGAATTGATCGCCTTCGCCAGATCCTTGTCAAAGACGATCACGTTGTCGGCCGAGTTATAACCTAAGTTTTTTATATAACTCTTTATATTTATGCTTGAAAAAAGCTCTTCAAGCTCTTTTTCGGAACAAACGTTGTATATTATCTCGGGTTTGTCCCAGAGAGAATCGTCCATTGTGGCCTCGCCCAGATAAACGCATATTTCGGTGGCCGCGTCGGCGTTCTCCGCCGCCTCGTGAGCGGATTGACCCGAGGCCATAAACAGATTTTGTATATAAAGCCTGTAAGCCGACTTCACATTCTCATAGTCGCCGCTTTTTATCACTCCGGGTTCTATTCCCGTGTAGCACGCCTCAAAGCTGACGCGGTTCTGCGTGGAATCCGAAAAGTCGGAATTGATCCTGATCGGAATAAGCGAATGGAACCCCGCCCTTTCAAGCTCCGCGAGCGCGCGCGGCAGTTCGCTTATATTCTCGATATCGTCTATCAATTCAAGATACGGTCTGATCGGCTCGATACCCACGCTCTCGCGGTATTTTTCATTGGCGGCAGCCAGATATATATCGAGGATCTTCTGCTCGTTCGTCCCCTTGGCGGGCACTTTTCCAACGTAATAATCGGTTATGATCTCGCCTATAATGCTTTGGATACGATAGGCGTTGTTCTGGGAAAGCTGCTCCACATTGGACCATTTGGCGTAACCCTCGGGCAAGGTCGTCTCGTCCAGCCACTGCTCGTTGACATACTGATAGTAATCGTTTTTATAAAGCTCGCCTCCCGGCAGCGCCGAGCGGAACGCCAGCAGACGGTCGTAGACCAGAGTTATCTGCTCGTAGAGCATGTAATCATACGAGCCCAGAGTTCCGTCGCCGTAGCCGTAGACAAGCCCCGCGTTTTTGAGACGCTCAATGTCCTGCACGGCCCACTCGGGGACATCGGTGAAAAAGTCCGAGCCGTCGCCTAAGTCTGTGGGCAGGTCGTTGCGCGCCAGAATACGGCTGACTATCGCGAAGCTTTCGACGCGCGTCACGTAATCGTTCGGATGCAGCATGCCGTCGTCCGAGCCGTTCACAGCCCCCAAAGCCACGGCCAGCCCCATCGAGCGGCGGCTTTCCGCGTCAAGCGCCTCGTAATCCGAGAACACCGTGAGGTCGGCGGGCATGACCGCCTTGAGCTCGTCGCCCAAACCCTCGATCAAAATATCCACCGCCCGGGCGCGCGTCACATAATCATAGGGTTCGGGCTTCGGCTTGGGAACTTCCGCCGGCTCCTCCGCTGCGGGCTCCACCGGATCGGGCGCCTGCCCGGGCAGAATAACGGTTATTATGCCGTCATCCGCCCAAACGGAAAAAGGAGCCGAGAAACATACAAAAAGTATAATTGCCATAAGCAGCGACGACAACTTTTTCATGCTTCTCAACTCCTAAAACACTTTCTATATTCAATTTATGCGTTTTTCATAAATTTTAATCCAGATCGCCCTTTTGCTGATAAATTCTGTTGATCGCGCTGATAAGGGCTATGATCGACGCGTTTATAATATCGTTGTGGATGCCGACGCCCCAGGTCACGTTTCCGTAGGGGTCCGAAAGTCCGATATAGGCGCACGCCTGCGAGTTTGAGCCCGTGCTTATGGCATGCTCCTCGTAGGTCTCGATGGTGTACTTTCCGTGAAGCACATCGCCGAACGCGTTTGTCACAGCGTCCAGACGGCCGTTGCCCTGGCCGGTGAGAGTTTCGGTCTTTCCGTTCTCCTCAAGAGTGATATGGGCGATAATTCCGTCCTTCTGCTCGAAGTGCGCCTCTATCATCTTGATCTTGGACTCGATGTTTATGTAGTTATCCCTGAAGATATTCACGATCTCATCGGGCTGCAGCTCCTTGTGCAGATGGTCGGACACGTCCTTGACCATATATCCGAAGTCCTCGCGCATCTTTTTGGGGATATTGAATCCGAACCTCTGTTCCATCAGATATCCTATGCCGCCCTTTCCGGACTGGCTGTTTATCCTTATAACGTCGCCCTCGTATTCTCTGCCCAGATCCTTGGGGTCAATGGGAAGGTAGGGCACCGTCCAGTAGCTCTCGTGTTTCTCGTCTCTGTACTTCATACCCTTGGCGATCGCGTCCTGATGCGAGCCCGAGAACGCCGCGAACACCAGCTTGCCTCCGTATGGCTGTCTGGGGTCCACTCTCATTCCGGTGAGCCGCTCGTAATGCTCGACAACGTCCTGTATATTCGAGAAGTCAAGCCCGGGGTCAACGCCGTGAGTGTACATATTGAGCGCCAGTGTTACTATATCCACGTTTCCGGTCCTCTCGCCGTTTCCGAACAAGGTTCCCTCAACGCGGTCGGCTCCGGCCAAGAGGCCCAGCTCGGTGTCGGCCACTCCCGTGCCTCTGTCGTTATGCGGATGGAGCGACAGCACCACGTTCTCGCGGTACCTCATGTTCTCGCTCATATACTCGATCTGAGAGGCGTAAACATGGGGCAGCGACATCTGCACCGTCACGGGGAGATTGATGATTACCTTGCGGTCGGGGGTGGGCTTCCACACGTCAAGCACCGCGTTGCATACCTCAAGGGCGTACTCGGGCTCGGTGCCCGTGAAGCTCTCGGGGCTGTACTCAAAGCGGTAATCTGCGCCCTCCTCCTCGGTCAGCTTTTTGAGCAGCTTGGCTCCGTCGACCGCGATCTGCTTTATCTCGTCTCTGGACATTCTGAACACCTGCTTGCGCTGCGCCAGAGAGGTCGAGTTATACACGTGAACGATAGCGTTTTTGGCGCCTCTGAGCGCCTCGAAAGTCTTTTTTATTATATGCTCTCTCGCCTGAGTCAGAACCTGAATGGTAACATCGTCGGGGATCAGATTATCCTCGATCAGCCTGCGAAGAAAGAGGTACTCCGTCTCGGACGCGGCGGGAAATCCGACTTCGATTTCCTTAAAGCCTATCTTGCATAGATAAATGAAAAACTCCAGCTTCTCTTCAAGGCTCATCGGCACCACCAAAGCCTGGTTTCCGTCTCTTAGGTCTACGCTGCACCAGATGGGCGCTTTTTCGATAGCGTCTTTCTCGACCCACTTCATTGATTTCACGGGCGGCATAAAGTAGCCCTTTTTGTACTTATTAAAGTTTTTCATGTCAAACCTCCTCCTTTCAAAGATTTTTAAACAAATTATGTAATAATGAAAACTCTAACCTATCGCTGTTACCCGATAGAATTTAATTATAGCATATTAAAAAATTTTTTGCAAGACGATTTTATTCTAATATCTAAGTTTTTTAAAGTTTGGATAAATATGCAAATTTTGTGATATTTTACGGTTCTTTTGATAGATATTACACAAAATGAAAAACTCCCGTAATACAAATGTAACCTGTTTTATGATATAATTTATTCTGAATAATAACGCCTTTAAAGGAGTAATCGTAATGGCGGCAAAAACAAAATCAACCAAAAAACCAAAACCGAAAAAAACGACGGCGAAAAATCGGCAAAGCGGCGCTTCACGCGGCGCGGCGAGAGCGGCGGCGAGGACAGAGAAGCCCGTCGCGGTCAAAAAACCCGTAAAGCGCATGTCGGGCGAGGTGCAGGGAATCCTGCTGATCACGGCCGCGCTGCTGCTTGTGTGCGCGTTTTTTGTGCCTGCCGCGGGGATCGTGGGCGAGTTTATCAAAAACGTGTGCTACGGTCTGTTCGGCGCCGCGTCGTCGGTGTTTTTCGCGTATTTTATCTTGGCGGGCATAAACTCGTTCCGCCTCAAGGAAAACGAGAGCGCGGCCTATAAGTGGGTGGTCCTGCTCGGACTGATGATCTGCTCGGGCGTGATCTTCGCCCTTGTGAAGCACGACACATCGTTCACAAGCGGCGGCTTTATGTCAAATCTGCGAGCGCTTTATGAAAACGGAGTGGACGGCATCGGCGGCGGAATAATCAGCGGCTTTTTATGCAAGGTCCTGACGCTGCTCATCGGATACATGGGCGCGTGGGTCTGCGCCTGTGCCCTGACGCTGGTTCTGTTTATAATACTGACCGGAATCTCGGTTGAGAAAATATTCAGGGGCATCGGAGGATTTTTCGCGAGAATACGCGAGAGCTTCCGCAGCCGCATGGAGCGCGAGATCGAGCTTGATCCCGAAGACCCGCCCCACACCACCGAAAAAGCCGACAAGCGGCCGTCAACGCTCAGGCTCATGAGGGAGCGCCGCGCGGCGAAAAAAGAGGCGAAGCGCCTCAGACGCGAAGCTCGAAACAAAGACGGCCAAAAGATTCGAAGAGCCAAGCCGCGCCCCGAAAAGCCGAATATTCCCGAGACGCCAACCAAGCCGCAGCGGTTCGTTATCCGCGAGGACGAGGAGCAAAACGCCGAGTTCGCCGATCCGGAGCGTCCCAAATTCAGACTTGAGGATCTGCCCTTTGACATTGACGGAATAAAGAGCGGCACCATAGAGCTCGAAACGGACGATAACGATCCGTTTGACGATATCGACGCGCCCGCATTTCTGGATAAATCCGAAACAGGCGCTCTGACCGATATACCGCCGAAGGACGGCTCCGGGCCTAAACCCGAACCGGACGGCGGCGGCTTTGAGCCGCCGAGCGACGCGGCCATGGAGGACAAGCTCGACCCGCTGACAAAAGCTGCCCTGGACAGCGGCGCGCCCCTTGACGAGGCTGTGACCCGAGGCAGAAAAATGGCGCTTGACGGCGGCGGACCCCAAAAGGAGGCCTCCGAGGCGGACAAGATCGCCGACGAGATAGACAAAACGCAGGCGATGAGCACCCCCGTTTACTATCACTACAGCCTGCCTCCCATCGACCTTTTGACCGAGCCGCGCCACAGGCGCAAAACCAAGGACGAGATCAAGCGCGAGCTTGAGGAAAAAGCCAACCGCCTGCTCGACACCTTAAACAGCTTTAAGGTCGAGGCGCAGATAATAAACATAACGCAGGGGCCGTCGGTCACACGCTTTGAGCTGCAGCCCGGAAAGGGCGTCAAGGTCTCGAAGATCACGGGCCTCGCCGACGATATCGCGCTGAGCCTGGCGGCGTCGGGAGTCAGGATCGAGGCGCCGATCCCCGGGAAATCGGCGATAGGCATCGAGATACCCAACACCGAGCGCCAGTCGGTGCCGATACGCGAGGTCATCGACACGCCCGAATTTAAAAACAAAAAGTCAAAGACCGCGGTGGCGCTTGGCAAGGACATCAGCGGCAGCTGCGTCGTGGCGGACATAGCGGACTTTCCGCACATACTCATCGCCGGAGCCACGGGCTCAGGAAAATCGGTCTGCATAAACTCGCTTATCACAAGCATTTTGTACAAGGCGAAGCCCAACGAGATAAAAATGATAATGGTCGACCCCAAAATGGTCGAGCTGGGCGTTTACAACGGGATCCCGCATCTTCTGATCCCTGTCGTGACCGACCCGAAGCACGCGGCGGGCGCCCTAAACTGGGCGGTTATCGAGATGCAGAACCGCTACGCGCTGCTCAAAGACAACAAGGTTCGCAACCTTGACGGCTACAACAAGCTGATGGAAGAAAACGGGGAGCCCGACGCCAAGCTGCCCGAGATCGTGATAATCATCGACGAGCTGGCCGACCTTATGAGCGTTGCGAAAAGTGAGGTCGAGGAAGCGATAAACCGCCTTGCGGCGCTGGCGAGAGCCGCCGGAATGTATCTGGTCATCGCGACCCAGAGACCGTCGGTCAACGTTATAACCGGCGTTATCAAGGCCAACATACCCTCGCGCATCGCGTTCGCGGTGTCGCAGCAGGTGGACAGCCGCACGATAATCGACTCGGCGGGCGCCGAAAAGCTTTTGGGAATGGGCGACATGCTGTATTATCCCAGAGGCGAGCTTAAACCCATACGCGTGCAGGGCAACTATGTGTCCGACAACGAGATCGAGGCCCTTGTCAACTACATCAAGGACCAGTACGAGGCCGAGTATGACGAGGAGCTGATCGAGGAGATCGAAAAAGAGCACGAAAAAGTCGCGGCGGACCTTGAAAACGCCGCACCCCGCGAGACCTCGGGCTCGGACAGCGGCCCGCTCTCCAAAACCGACGACATGTTTCTTGAGGCCGTCGAGCTTGTACTCGAGAACGGTCAGGCGTCGGTCGCAATGCTGCAGCGCAAATTCAAAATGGGCTACCAGCGCGCCGCCAAACTGATCGACCAGATGGAAGAGCGAAAAATAATAGGCCCTTACGAGGGCACCAAACCCCGCCAGGTCCTGATAACCCGCCAGGAACTGAACGAAATGAAATTCAACCGGGACAACACATAATCCCCGACAAAACGATTGGCATTAAATAGGCTCCCCTTCCTTTAGGAGGGGGAGCTGGCTGCGGCTTGTCCGCAGGCTGAGGGGGTGGATAGCTGCTATGATACCCCTACCACCGCAAGCGGTCCCCCTCCCCCACTATCGCAGGGGAGGCAAGCGGGCGGCAGATTGCCGCCCCTACGGTGTGATGAAACCTGTAGGGGCGGATATTATACGCCCGTCTGCCTCCTCCCGGGAGGAGGTGGATTTTCGCCAAAGGCGAAAAGACGGAGGTGGGAACGTAGTGATTAGTGATTAGCGAATAGTAATTAGAATCCCCCCTCAGTCGGGCTTTGCCCGACAGCTCCCCCAAGGGGGCGCCCATTTAAAGCCTCCTCCTGGGAGGAGGTGGCTGCGGCTTGCCGCAGACGGAGGTGGGAACGTAGTGATTAGTGATTAGCGAATAGTGATTAGAATAATAGTACGCAAAACGCCGTAGGGGACGGCGCCCTCGACGTCCCGTCCCCTTGAATTTAATTGGGAAGAATTAATTATTTTTTACAAACTCATTTCCGCGGTTTCGGTCAGCGGCTTTATGCTGTCCGTATCGCTCCACAGCATTACTTTTATGTTTGAATCCGCAAGGTCAACATTGTCAAACGCGACCGTATCCGCCGCGGACTTTGCAGTCATAAATCGCAGCGCTCCGTTTTTGTTATATACCGCCAGAACAACAGTTCCGCTTATGCCGTCAAGATTTATAATATCGACATTTGCTCCATTGACCGTGCAGCTTGTTATCAGGATGCCCGGCTCACCCGGCATGGGTGAGTTGTAGTGAATAGTGGCGTTTAGTAACGCGTCGTTTGAAACTTCGCCGTTTGGTCCTTGCATTGATTCTGTATCTATATTAATTTTTTCCCATTCTTGCTCACTGCCTGCATAATATACGTCTTTTAATGCTTTGCAGTCATTGAACGCAGCGAATGATATTTTATTTACACTTTTCGCCATTGTTACAGTTTTTAAACTTTCGCATTCCGAAAATACATGCGGTCCTATTTCTGTTATACCATTTGGTATGATTACACTCTTCAGCTGAGGGCATTCGGCAAAAGTACCCTGTGGAATAATTTGGATTCCTTTGCCCAAAACGGCATTCTCCAAATTTTCACAAAGATAAAACACATTTTCCCCTAATTCATTTACGCTGTCAGGAATTTCAATTGTTCTGATGCCGGATCCCCAAAAAGCATATTTTCCAATAGTTTCCACTCCCGACGGAATATTTATATCGGTCAAGTTATAACATAACATAAATGAAGATGAACCGATTGTTTTTGTGTTTTCCGTAATGATAACCTTGTTTATATCGCACCCACGAAAAGCTCCTGATTCAATTTCGACAAGAGTGCTTGGAGTCTTATAACTGCCTGTTTTTGCTCTCGGACATTGAATTAGATTTGTTTTTGATTTATTAAATAACACACCATTTTCCGACGAATAGTTTTGATTATCGGTTTCAACGTTAATATCTGTTAAGTTATTAATATCAAATGCACCTGCACCGATCGTAATGACACTTTTAGGGATATCTACAGTTTTTATACCGGTTCCCGAAAAGGCCTCCGATCCAATAATTACAATATTCTTTGGAAGATGAATTTCACTCAAATCCTCGCACCGTGCAAAAGCACTATCTTCTATTTCTGTGACACTGTCTGCAATTGTGATACTTTTTAAACTGCTGTCCCAGAATGCACCTTGGCCGATTTTTAAAACACCGTTTTCAATTTTTGTGCTTTGTATTTTTAATCCCGAAAATGTATAACTCCCAATATACGTAATGCCCGGTTTAATTATAAGATTTTTTACAGTAGTAAGGCCTAAACCCCACGGCCTGCTATATGCTCCAAAATAATCCGCCATCTCTCCCGTGCCGCTGATCGTCAGGGTGCCTTCGCTGTCAAGTGTCCATTTCACATTGTCACCCTGCGCTCCGCAGTTGCCGCTGTCTACTATTGTTGCCGCATTTACGGGCATAAACGTCAGCAGCGCGCAAATCATTGTTAATACCAAACTTAAACATAAAACTCTTTTCATAAAAATGTACCTCCTGAAAATAAAAAGTGTGTGGTCACAAACGGAACCACACACGAAAAATGCACAGCTCCGATTGTTACCACACAATTCCTAAATCGTTATACACCTATAAATACGAGTACATAGGATAGAGTGTACATTTTTGCCGAACACAAAAATGTACCCATTTATAGGCATAATTATATTTATTAAATTTTAGGAATTATGTGGTGATTACATTCTATCATATTATTTCCAAAAGGTCAATAAAAAATTAAAAATATAAATAAACAACGGCACAGTCAAAACCATGCCGCCGCAAAAAAACAAAACTTTATTTTTATGGAACATGTTAAATTTTTCCTAGTCTCTACGTTAACCCCTCTCAGTCAGCTGCGCTGACAGCTCTCCCCAAGGGGCGAGCCGGGACGTCGAGGGCGCCGTCCCCTACGAACGTAGTGATTAGTAATTAGCGAATAGTTATTAGACTCCCCCCCTCAGTCGGGCTTTGCCCGACAGCTCCCCCGAGGGGGCGCCTAACGGGCGGCAGATTGCCGCCCCTACAGGTTTCATTACACCGTAGGGGCGGATATTATCCGCCCGGCCTAGTCTCTAGTACCTATTTCCTAGTCTCTACGTTGACCCCTCTCAGTCACCTTCGGTGACAGCTCTCCCCAAGGGGCGAGCCGGGACGCCGGGGTCGTCGTCCCCTACAACCAAAGTACGCAAAACGCCGTAGGGGCGGACGACCTCGGCCGCCCGACCTATTCGCTAATCGCTAATCACTACGTTATATTCACGCTCGAACAGTTCTTGGCACAGGGCACGCTTCAGGGTTTGCTCGCCGAGCTTTTCGATCATGTATTTTATCACGAACAGCTTGCTCTTGTCAGCGTATTTGTAAAGCCCGTTTTCGAGCCTTATATTCATAAGCTCGCTGCGCCAGAGCAGCGACAGCTGCCACCGCATTTTGGCTTTCGGATTTTTTTCGGCCTCGCGCAGCACGCGGATGTCGTTTCCCACATCGGGGATCATGATTATCCCCCAATGGGGCGGCACGTGCTTGTGGGCGTTTTTTCTGTGGGTCTCGCCCACAACGAGGTAGTTTTTGTCAAAGTATTTGTCGTAATACTTGGTCTGAGACGGAAGGCGCGCGTAGGTGTCGCCGTTGCTTTTGAGCTCAAATCCCAGCAGCTCGTCGGGCAGCACCGCCATAACATCGGCGCGGGTCTTGCCGATAACCACCTCTTCCATCACTCGGATCTTCTCAAATTTTGAGTCGAGGTACCAGAAAAAATCCTCTTTCATATCGGTTTCAAGCATAATCTCACTCCGTATTTTTCTTTAAAGTACTCACGGTTGCAGCCCCTCTGGCCTATGATCTTAGAGGTCTCGGAGGGTGGCGCGAAAATCTCGTACTCCCGATCCCGTATTCCGTTTTTTATTATCTCCGCTTCGATCTTATTTCTGTATATCCTGTTTTCGACCAGCTCGCCGAAAGCCGAGTGAAACGGCCCCGCGACTATATTCCCGTCCGAGCGCAGGTCCTCGCCGGGGTACAGCCCAACGCGGATAACGCTTATGCCGTTTTCTCTGAAACGGCTCAGGATCTCGGCCGAGGTCTCGACCGCCTCCTCAAGAGTCAGAGGCGAGTATTCTCCGCTTTTGTAAAGATTTTCAAGCCGCGTTCCGCTCAGCACCAGCGTGGGGTATATCCTTGAGCATGAGGGATTCAGCTCAATTATTTTTTCGCAGGTATAAATATCGGTCTCTTTGTCAGAGCCGTACATTCCGACCATCATCTGCAGCCCCAGGTCAATCCCGCGCTCCTTTATCAGCGCGGACGCCTCTTTCACCCGCTCAAAGGTGTGGCCGCGGCGGTTGAGTTCAAGCACCCGATCGCTCGCTGACTGCACGCCCAGCTCTATTGTCCTGACACCGAACTCCTCACATTGATCGAGCACGTTTTTGTTTATGTAGTCGGGTCTGGTGGACAGTCTGATCCCGCGTATTCTATTGTCTCGGAATGAGACGGCGGTCTCGAAAAAGCGGCGCTGGAGCTCAAGGCTGAGCCCCGTGAAGCTGCCGCCGAAGAACGCGATCTCGATATCGCAGTCGGGATTTTTGATAGTCGCGAGTATCTTGGATATCTCTGTTCCCGCCCGCTCGGGCGTCACCGAGGTCTGAAAGCCCGTTATCTTGCGCTGATTGCAGAAAACGCAGTCGTGGCCGCAGCCCTCGTGGGGAATAAACAGCGGGATATTAAACTTTTTTCTCACGGGTCTGCTCGAGGGCATATTTCGCCGCCTCCTGTTCCGCGCTCTTGCGTGTCTTGCCGCCGCCTTTGCCGATGACCTTTCCGCGGTAGACCGCCTCGACCTCGAAATACGGATTGTGGTCGGGGCCCGACTTGCTGATCAGGCGGTATGTCACCACCTCGCGGTTCCTGTCGCGTTTTTGATAGTAGCTCTGTATCTCGGACTTATAGTTCTCTAGTTCCACATACGAGGTGTCGCCTATCATATCGCCGATCGTGTTCATCACAAATTCGCGGGCGGGTTCTATGCCGCCGTCTAAGTATATCGCCGCGAGCACGGCCTCGTATGTATCGGCCAGCACCGAGTCCTTGCGCTTGCCGCCCGACATCTGCTCCGAGCGCCCGAAACGCAGGTCCTCGCCAAGCTCCAGTTTGCCCGCCGCGATAGCCAGCGTTTTCTCGCATACAGCGTTGGCTCTGATCTCGGTCAGCTCGCCCTCCGCGACACCGCGGTATTTTTTGTATATATGATCGGCGACCACAAACGACAGCACGCTGTCGCCCAGAAACTCCAGTCTCTGATTGCTCTCGATATGCTTGTCGTTGGCGAATGAAATATGCGTGGTCGCCAGCCGGTACAGATCTCTGTTATTGAATTTATAATTGTACTTCATAATATACTCCTTTAAATTTGAAAATAAAGGCTCCCCCGCGCGGGGGAAGCCTGTGTCGTCCCTGTTGTGCTACTCGGCGTATTTTTTGATCACGATCGAGGCGTTGTGGCCGCCGAATCCGAGCGAGTTTGAAACGGCGTACTCAATATCCGCCGCCCTGCCCTTGTTGGCGACATAGTCAAGGTCGCATTCGGGGTCCGGGTCGTCCAGATTGATGGTGGGCGGCAGGAATCCGTCGCGGACAGCCCACGCGGAAATAATGCCCTCGATGCCTCCGGCGGCGCCCAGCATATGGCCGGTCATCGACTTGGTTGAGCTGACCGCCAGCTTGTACGCGTGATCGCCGAACACCGTCTTGATGGCCGCGGTCTCGAACTTGTCGTTATAGGGCGTCGATGTGCCGTGGGCATTTATGTAATCGACTTGGTCGGGGCTGATACCCGCGTCCTTAACGGCCGCCGCCATACATCTGGCGCCGCCCTCTCCGTCGGGAGCGGGGGCCGTGATATGATAAGCGTCGTTAGTCGAGCCGTAACCGACAAGCTCGGCGATTATATTCGCGCCGCGCGCCTTAGCGTGCTCAAGCGACTCGATTACCATAATGCCGCTGCCCTCGCCCATGATAAAGCCGTCGCGCTTTTTGTCAAAGGGCGAGCACGCTTTTTCGGGCTCGTCGTTTCTGGTCGTCAGCGCCTTCATGGACGAGAATCCCGCCAGAGCCAGCTGATTGATGGTCGCCTCGGCTCCGCCCGTCAGCATAACGTCGGCGTCGCCTCTGCGTACCGCCAGCATAGCCTGGCCTATGGCGTCGGTTCCCGACGCGCAGGCCGAAACCGTCGTAAGATTAACGCCCTTACATCCGAACGCTATTCCTATCTGGCCCACGGCCATGTTTGATATCATCATCGGTATCATAAAAGGCGAGACTCTGCCGGGGCCCTTGTCGAGCAGTCTTTTGTGCTGCTCGCACAGCGTGTTGATGCCGCCGATGCCCGAGCCGACCATAACGCCGACGCGGGTCGGGTCCTCCTGTTTCATGTCAAGCTTCGCGTCGTCAACGGCTATCTTCGCCGCCGCGACCGCGTACTGCACGAAAAGGTCCATGCGCTTTGCCTCTCTCTTGTCTATATACTCGGACGCGTCGAAGTCCTTGACCTCGGCGCCCACTTGGCACGCGAAGTCTGTCGGGTTGAACTTTGTTATCCTGCCGATTCCCGAAACGCCGTTTTTTATGTTCTCCCAAACATTGTCGGTTCCTATGCCGACCGGCGTTATCGCTCCGACGCCCGTTATAACTACTCTGTTCATTTTGCTGTTTCCTCCTAAGCCTTTCGCTTTTGTAGATTTCGATAAATTATACAGAGGCTTGCTTTGACAAAAAACAAGCTTCTGTATAATCTGCCGCTTTTGGCACACGGACACACAAGGCGGCATGCGGACATGCCGCCTTTGGGTACCGAAAGTTCTCTATGTCTCAATTTTCAATAACCGAAAACTTCCGCGCCGTGCCCGAAATAATCAAATTAGTCCTGATGCTCATTGATATAGTCAACGGCGTCGCTGACTGTTGAGATCTTCTCTGCGTCCTCATCGGGGATCTCGATGTCGAACTCTTCCTCAAGAGCCATCATAAGCTCAACGATATCCAGTGAATCAGCCTCGAGGTCGTCAATGAACGAAGCATCCATTGTTACCGCGTCCTCGTCGGCGCCCAGCTGGTCGACCGTGATTTCCTTAACTTTTTCAAAAATATCCATTTTGTTTCCTCCATTTACATTGTTTTAATTTGTTTTATTTTGCTTTATTTGCTTTAATTTAATTTATTTTTCAATACTATATCACATAACAAGGCCGCCGTCAACATTTATTACCTGTCCAGTTATATATTTTGCGCCGTCGCCCGCCAGGAACACCGCTAAGTTGGCGATATCCTCGACTTGGCCGAACCGCTTGAGCGGGATCGCGTCCTTATAAGCCTGCTGTATGTTCTCGGGCAGCTTGTCGGTCATCGGAGTTTGAATAAATCCCGGAGCTATGGCATTGCAGCGGATATTGCGCGGCGCCAGTTCCTTCGCCACCGATTTTGTCAGGCCGATAAGGCCCGCCTTTGACGCGGCGTAGTTCGCCTGACCCGCGTTGCCCATAACGCCCGATACCGACGCCATGTTGATGATAATGCCCGCGCGCTGCTTCATCAAAGTGCGCGCGGCCGATTTTATCACGTTGAACGCGCCCTTTAAGTTAACGGTCAGCACCGCGTCCCAATCCGCCTCACTCATGCGCATGATAAGATTGTCGCGCGTGATGCCCGCGTTGTTCACTATAACGTCAACGCTGCCGAACTCGTCCTTGGCAAACTTGATCAGTCCGTCGGTGTCGCCCGGCTTTGACACGTCGCCGAGATAGTATTTCGCGCCGCCTCCGGCGGCCTTGATCTCATAGCACACAGCCTGCGCGGCCTCCGCCTGACCCTCGATGTCAATATCGAAAACCACAACGTTTGCGCCCAAAGAGCCGAATTTTATCGCTATCTCTCTGCCTATGCCGCGGGCCGAGCCCGTTACTATTACGGTTTTATTCTCATATTCCATAATTATTACCTCCCTTAGTCGATCCCGAGCGCCGCCTTTGTCTTGTTAAGCGACGCCATATCCTCGATGTTGAGTATGGTCTTTGTCTTGTCGATCCTCTTTACAAAGCCGCTGAGCGCCTTGCCGGGACCGATCTCGATAAACGTGTCCACTCCGTCCGCCATCATGCGCCTGAGGCTTTCCTCAAAAAGCACCGAGCTCGACACCTGGCGCACAAGGATATCGCGGATATCGCCGCTGCTCTTGACGTAGTCGGCGGTCACGTTGGTTATCAGCGGAATTTTCATCTCGCCGATCTCAACTTTTTCAAGTTCCGCCTTGAGCTTCTCGCCCGCGCCCTTGAGCATACTGCAGTGGAAAGGCGCCGACACGGGCATAAGCATGGCGCGTTTCGCCCCCTTTTCCTTGGCAAGCTCGCAGGCGTACTCGACCGCGGCTTTCTCTCCCGCAACGGTTATCTGGCCGGGGCAATTGAAGTTGGCGGGCTCGCAGATGCCTTTTTCGGAGGCTTTGGCGCATATCCCGCGCACGTCCTCGGGGGTGAGCGCCAGGATAACAGCCATTGCGCCGACTCCGAGCGGAACTTCCTCCTGCATATACTTGCCGCGCTTTTTGACCAAGCGGACCGCGTCTGAAAATTTCATGCTGCCCGAGCAGACATGGGCGGTGTACTCGCCCAGACTCAGGCCCGCGACCACGTCGGGCTTGAGCCCGATCTCCTCGGCGACTTTAAGCGCCGCGGCGGACATCGTGAGTATCGCCGGCTGAGTGTTCTCGGTTATCATCAGCATGTCACTGTCGCCGTTCCATATCATGTCTTTTATGTCAAAGCCCAGAGCCTCACTCGCCTCGTCAAAAACCTTGTCGGCGGCGGGAAAATTCCCGCACAGCTCCTTGCCCATGCCGATCGCTTGGGCGCCCTGGCCCGAAAATAAAAACGCTGTTTTCATGTCTTAAAATTCTACTCCTTTGAAATAATCTTTTATAATGTCCGCGCAGGGCTCGATTTTTTTAACCATAGCCGCGCTCTGACCCGCCATCAGCGAGCCTGTCTGCACATCGCCCTCCTCGAAGGCGCGCCGCAGCCCGCCGACGCCCAGCGCCTCGATCTCCTCGAAAGACGCACCGGCCTTCTCAAGTCTGTCGTACTCGCGGGTGAGCTTGTTTTTGAGAGCTCTCACGGGCGCGCCGGTCGAGCGTCCCGTTACAACCGCGTCTCTGTCCTTGGCCTTGAGCACCGCGTTTTTGTAGTTCTCGTGAGCCAGACACTCGGTAGAGCAGATGAACCTTGTGCCCACCTGTATGCCGTCCGCGCCCAGCGCGAAGGCGGCTCTTGTGCCTCTGCTGTCTGCGTAGCCTCCCGCCGATACTACCGGGATAGAGACCGCGTCGACTACCTGAGGCGTCAGCACCATCGTGGTAAGCTCGCCTATGTGGCCGCCCGCCTCGGTGCCCTCGGCTATCACCGCGTCGGCTCCCGCTTTTTCCATGCGCTTTGCCATCGCAACGCTGGCGATGACCGGCATGATCTTGATGCCAGCCTCTTTGAGAGGGGCTATATATTTTCCCGGGTTTCCGGCTCCGGTTGCGACCACCGCCGGTTTTTCCTCGATTATTACCTGCATTATCTCGTCGGCGTTGGGGTTCATCAGCATGACGTTAACGCCGAACGGCTTGTCGGTCAGCGTGCGCGCCTTTTTGATCTGCTCCCGCACTACTTCCGCGGGAGCGCCGCCCGCCGCGATGAGGCCTAAGCCGCCGCCGTTTGAAACGGCCGCCGCCAGTTCGGCGGTGGCGACCCATGCCATGCCGCCTTGTATTATCGGATACTCTATGCCGAGCAATTCGCAAATTCTGTTCAAGTGTAACTCCTCCTTTACAGTTCTATCAGCGCGCTGCCCCATGTGAGGCCGCCGCCGAAACCAACCAGCACCAGCTTTTCGCCGGGCTTTATCCTGCCCTGCTCCACCGCCTCGCAAAGTGCGATCGGCACGCAGGCGGCCGACATATTCCCGTATTTTTCAACGTTGCAGAAAACCTTGTCATGATCCAGCTTGAGCCTCTTTCTGGCGCCCTCGATTATGCGCTTGTTGGCCTGATGGGGTATAACCAGATCAAGTTCCGATATATCGACGCCGCATTTTTGAGCGACCTCGATCGTGGCGCTCTCCATTGTTTTGACGGCGAACTTGAACACCGCCTGGCCGTCCATCCAGATCGTTCGCTTGTTGTCCGAAAAGGGTCTGCGCTCTATGTCCTCATCGCTCGCCTTAAGGCCGCAGCAGGTAAGCAGGTTGCCCTGCGTTCCGTCCGAGCCCAGCACCGTGCCCAATACTCCGGTTTTTTTGTCCGTCGCGGTGAGCACCGCCGCTCCCGCGCCGTCTCCGAAAAGCACGCAGGTGGACCTGTCTTTGTACTCGGTTATTTTTGTCAGCGTGTCCGAGCCTATGACCAGCGCATTTTTATAAATCCCGCTTTTTATGTAGAGGCTCGCCGTCGCCAGCGCGAATATGAATCCGGAGCAGGCCGCGTTTATGTCAAAAGCAGCGGCGTTTTTGGCTCCGATCTTCGCCTGCACCATGCAGGAGCATGACGGGGTGTACATCTCGGGCGAGACCGACGCCAGCACGATAAGCTCCACATCCTCCGCCGCAAGTCCCGCGTCTTTGAGAGCCGCCTCGGCCGCTTTGGCCCCAAGATCCGAAGTATACTCGTCGGACGCGCTCATGCGGCGCTCCTTGACGCCGACGCGCTTGGTTATCCACTCGTCGCTGGTATCGACAATAGTCTCAAAATAGGCGTTGTCGAGCACCTTTTCGGGCAGATATTTTCCGACACCGGCGATTTTTGCGTAAATCTCACTCATTTTTTTATGCCTTTCTTTATATGCTGAATTTAAGTTAATATCTCGTTATGTTCTCCGCTATCGCGGCGGTCAGATTGTTGTTTACCATATCTATCGCCTGTCTCACCGCGTGATAAAACGCTTTGGCGTTCGAGCTGCCGTGAGCCTTGACGACCGGCTTCGCGCAGCCCAATATTGGCGCGCCGCCGTACTCGGTATAATCCATCTGTTTGGCGAAGTCCTTGACCTTGCCTTTTATCAGAAGCGCCGCCATCTTTGAGCGCGCGCCGTCCAGCAGCAGGTTCTTGAGCACGTTTTTCACAAATATGCCCATGCCCTCCATGAACTTGAGCACCACGTTTCCCGTGAACCCGTCGCACACCACCACGTCGGCGCCGCCGAGCGGAATGTCGCGGCCCTCGATATATCCGATATAGTTTATCGGGATATCCTTGAGCATACGTCCCGCCTCGATCACCGCGTCGGTGCCTTTTTCCTCCTCGGCGCCGATATTCACGAGCGCGACGCGCGGGCTTTTGACCTTCATTATCTTTTCCATATATATCGAGCCCATGATCGCGAACTGCTTTAAAAACGCCGCTCCGCACTCGGAGTTGGCACCGCCGTCCACCAACAAAAAGCAGCCTGTCTCGCAGGGCATCATAGGCGCCAGCGCCACGCGGCGCACGCCCTTGAGCCGCTTCACGATAAGCGTCGCGCCGGTTATCAAAGCGCCCGTGTTCCCCGCGCTGACCAGCACATCGCCCTCGTCGTGGCGCAGCATCTCGAGCCCGACTCGCAGCGACGAGTCTTTTTTCTGCCTGATGGCAGAGGTGGGCTCGTCGTCTCCGCTGATTATCTCGGCGGCGTTTTTGATTTTGATCTTATCGCCGCCGTAGCCGCTCGCCTTGAGCTCTTTTTCTATCTCGCTCTGCCGTCCGACCAGCGTTATGTTCTCGCCGAACTCCTCCGCCGCCATAACGCAGCCCTTGACTGTCTCCGCGGGAGCGTTATCGCCGCCCATAGCGTCTATAATTATATTCATACAATCAATCCTATCTGTCGATTAAACCATAATATAAAACCGAAATAATTTCAATACGTGTAACATTTATGTAACACGATCGTTACTTAAACGTTAACAAATTCCGATTTTTGAAAAGATAGTCAAGGCCCGAAAGCACAGTGAGCGCCGTTGAGATCACGACCAGAACGAGCACGATCAGGTTTCGGACGCCGCCCGACAGGGGATCGCTGTATACGTTTATGATCTGTGTTATAATGACCGCGATTATCATAAAAAACTGCGACACAGTTTTGAGCTTTCCCAAAAAGCCCGCCGCTATAACGCGGTTTTCCTCAAGGGCCAGCATGCGCATACCGGTGACGATCAGCTCGCGGGCGATTATGATTATCACGACTCCCGCGTTTATGTACGGCTGATCCGACGCCAGGAAGCATACAAGCGCGCCTATGGTCAGCAATTTGTCGGCCATCGGGTCCATCAGCTTGCCGAAGTTTGTGACGCATCGGGTCCTGCGGGCGATCTGCCCGTCAAAATAATCGGTCGCCGCCGCCAGCAGAAACACGACCAGCGACAGATACAGTCCGACCGTACCGCAGCACAGGTAAAGCACCATGAATACCGGTATCAGAATTACCCTGATAATCGTCAGTTTATTCGGCAAACTCATAATATCTCCTCCGTTATTTGACAGCTCTTCCGAACAGATTCATGTCCTCCGCGTTATCTATCCTGACCCGCGCAAAATCGCCGGGCTTGAGCTTTTCCTTGGATTTAAAGAACACCATGCCGTCGATATCCACCGAGTCGGCGTAAGTCCTTCCGAAGTAATTTTTTATTATCTCGTCGCGGCCCTCGACCAGAACAGTCTGCACCGTTCCGACCTTCGCCGCATTGTTCTCGTCGTCGATATCGGCCTGCGCCACCATGACGTTTTCAAGGCGCCGCCGCTTTTCCTCCTCGTCTATCTGATTGGGCATATCATACGCCGGAGTGTCCTCCTCGCGGGAGTACGCAAACACGCCCAAGCGGTCGAATCTCGCCTCGTCGATAAAGCGGAGCAGATCGTCCATATCCTCCTCGGTCTCGCCGGGGAAGCCCACGATCAGCGTGGTCCTCATCACCGCGTCGGGGATAGCCGCCCTGATCTTTTTTATCATTTCGGTTATCTGCGCTCGGTTCGTGCGCCTGCCCATCCTTTTCAGTACGCGGTCGCTGGAGTGCTGTATCGGTATATCAAAATAATTGCAGAGCTTCGGCTCGCTCGCGAATGTCTCTATAAGCTCGTCGGTCACCAGCTCGGGGTAGCAATAGTGCACCCTCACCCACTCGATGCCCGAAACGGCGCACAGCTTTTTGAGAAGCTCCGCCAGGCGGTACCCGCCGTAGATGTCGATGCCGTAGCGCGTGGTGTCCTGCGCTATCACGATAAGCTCTTTGACGCCGTCCGCCGCAAGCTTTTCGGCCTCGGCGACTATGTCCTCGATCTTTCGGCTGCGGTACGCGCCGCGTATCGACGGGATAACGCAGTATGTGCAGCGGTTGTCGCAGCCCTCCGCGATCTTTAAAAACGCGGTGTAGCCCGGGGTCGAGCGCTCCCGCTCTCCCTCAAACAGCAGCGGCTTTTCGGAGCAGCTGACGCTCGCCGGTCCGCCGCCGATGCGCGCGTTTATTATGTCCACGATCCTGTCGTACTCATTTACGCCGATGACCGCGTCGACCTCGGGGATCTCGCGGAGTATCTGCTCCTTGTAGCGCTGCGCGAGGCAGCCTGTGACGATCAGCAGCTTTTTCTTGTTTTTGTCGGCTTTTTTGTATTGCGCCAGCTCTAAAATACAGTTTATCGACTCGGTCTGAGCGTCCTCCACAAACGTGCAGGTGTTGACTATCATAATGTCCGCGTCGGCCTCGTTCTCCCATATCTCAAAGCCGCCCGATCTGAGCAGCGCCGTCATCTGCTCGCTGTCGATCAGATTTTTTGAGCATCCCAATGATGCGATAGATACCTTTTTCAAATTCTTTCTCCTAATTTATTGTTTATCGGCAAAGTCGAAGTCATACTCGTCAAGGACACGCCGTATCTCCGAGGGCGAATAGCCCCGCCTCGCCAGCGCCGCCTTAAAGCGCATAAGGTCTTTATAATCCGTAATCTCGGTGACCCTCAGCCTCTGCTCCACGTAATCGCGCAAAGCCGCGTCAAAGTCCACATCGGCGTTTTCGAAGGCCCGGTCGATCAGAACGGGCGCCACGCCCTTGCGCAAAAGCTCCTGACGAATGCGGTACTCGCCCTTTTGGCCGAGGTTCACGCCGTCGGCCACATAGAACTCGGCGTACCGCGCGTCGTCGAGCAGCTTTTCCTCGATCAGCCTGCCCACTATCTGCTCCGACGTTTCCTCGTCGTAACCCTTTCGGCGCAGGCGGTCATATATTTCGCGCGACGTGTACATCCGCGATGCCAGGTACCGCGCCGCCAAATGCAGCCCTTTAGTAAAATTATCCATTATTTATCTCCATTCACAAAATAATATCTGCCTCCCCTTCCTTCAGGAGGGGGAGGTGCCCGCTTTGCGGGCGGTGGGGGTGGCCCTACTTCTTCTTTTTGGGCTTTTCCAGTCCCTCAACGGGGGCGTCGTCGAACATCGACGGGCCCTCGCCGCCCAGCAGCGGCAGCCCCGCCTGTTCGCGGACCTTGTTCTCGATCTCGACCGCGAGCTCGGGGTTTTCCTCGAGTATCTTCTTCACCTTTTCGCGGCCCTGGCCGAGGCGCTCGCCCTCGTAGCTGAACCATGAGCCGCTCTTGTGTATGATGTCCATATCGGTGGCGGCGTCGATCACGTTTCCCATGCGGGAAATGCCCTCGCCGTATATGATGTCGAACTCCGCCTCTTTGAACGGCGGCGCGACTTTGTTTTTGACCACCTTGACCCTCGTGCGGTTGCCCATAACGCCGTCGTCGCCCTTTAGGGTGTCGATCCTGCGCACGTCAAGGCGCACCGAGGCGTAGAACTTCAGCGCGCGTCCGCCCGTGGTCGTCTCGGGATTGCCGAACATAACGCCCACCTTCTCGCGCAGCTGGTTTATGAATATGGCGGTGGTGTTTGATTTTGAGATTATGCCCGCCAGCTTTCTGAGCGCCTGGGACATCAGCCTCGCCTGAAGGCCTACGTGCGCGTCGCCCATCAGGCCCTCGATCTCGGCCTTGGGCACCAGAGCCGCGACCGAGTCGATAACGATAACGTCAACCGCGCCGCTGCGCACAAGCTGCTCGGTGATCTCGAGAGCCTGCTCGCCGGTGTCGGGCTGGGAGACGATCAGATCGTCGGTATGCACGCCGAGCGCCTCGGCGTACACGGGGTCAAGAGCGTGCTCCGCGTCGATGAACGCAGCCTCGCCACCCATCTGCTGGACCTGCGCCACAACATGGAGCGCGACCGTGGTCTTACCCGATGACTCGGGGCCGTATATTTCTATAATTCTGCCGCGGGGCAGGCCGCCGATACCCAGCGCGATATCGAGCGACAGGGCGCCTGTGGGTATTGCCTCGACGTTGGCGTCGGGCTTTTCGCCCAGCCGCATAACGGCGCCGCTTCCGAATTGTTTTTCGATCTGGCCCATAGCCAGGTCAAGTGCTTTTCTTTTTTCCTCGTTCATTATATTTTCTCCGTTTCATGAAATATATTGGTTATTTTCATTTGAATATAATTTTCCTGTATATAATTATAATTAACATACAAAACCATGTCAAGCGATTTTGTTTAAAAATATTGTTACATTAGGTACGAATAATGAGACATATGGATTGTAACACATTCTTAACTTGAATATTTTGCCATTTGATGATAAGATATATATAGGCGCTTTGCGTTTACATAAAAGGGTATTTTGAGCAGTTAGCCAACGTAGAGACTAGTGATTAGTAAATAGCGAATATGTCTCCCGCAAAACGCCAACGAAGTGCATTTTGCGGGAAAAGGAACAATCGCGGAGCGATGAGAAAAAATCGCCTGCGATTTTTTTGATAAGCGGCGCGTATTGTGCCGCAGTGAGCACAAAAGCAATATGACCGCCCTCGGCTAAAGCAGCGGTCATATTCTATGACTATTAACTTTGGCTAACCGTTTAACGGTTCCCTTTTGTGCGTTTGGGAATCGTCTTTTGGCGATTCCTTTTCGCATTTTTATTATATATTATTATTTTGTTTTTGTCAAGCTTTATTTAACGCAAAAAAATCTCCCCGGGTGGGGGAGATTTTTTATCTCAGTGATTCTTCACTCTGTCGATTATCGCCGCGGCTTCGGCTCTGGTGGAATTATCCTTCGGTCTGAACATTCCGTTGTCTCCGGTCAGGATTCCCTGCTCGGTGAGTCCGTTCACGTACGGCAGCGCGTACGCCTCGATCAAGGCCGCGTCGCTGTATTCCGCCGCGTTCTCGGATGTCCAGTTCATCTGTCTGCCGATTATCGCCGCGATCTGCTCGCGGGTGATGTTGTCGTTCGGGCTGAACGTGGTCTCGCTTGTTCCCAGAACGATTCCGGCTTCGGTCGCCGCTATTACGTAGGGCGCGTACCAGTCGCCGGCAGTTACGTCCGCGAATTTCGAATCCGTGCTCTGCGCCGTCAGGCCGAACAGCATGGCCGCCATCTTGGCGAATTCCGCTCTGGTCACGTTGTCGTCGGGAACGAACATCGTGGGCGTCTCGCCGTTGATTATACCCATGTTGTAGAGGTCCATGATGTAGCTGTATGCCCAGTGGCTTACGGGTACATCCTCGAATACTGTCGTCGTTACGGGATTCGAGGTCACAGTTGTGTCGGGCGCATTTGTCGCGCTCGGCGCGCTTGTCGATCCCGGCGCGGCCGTGGCCGTGGGCTTGGGTGTGGCGTTGCCCGTTCCGAACGATCCGCCTCCGATGCCGCCGCCTCCTCCGTATGACGGTCTGCGCGTGGGCGTAGGCTTGGGCGTTGTGTCGGGCTCGCTCGATGCCTCGGGCACGCCCGTCACGTTGATATCAAATGTGTACGAGTTTCCGTTTTCGTCCTCGATAACAACGGTATTTGCGCCGTTGCCCAGCTTGGCGAGGAACTCGGGCGTGAATTTGATCACTCCGTCCTCAACCTTGTAGTCGACTCCGTTGACAGCAACAACACCGTTAACGGTTACCTGCTTTACGCTCGCCGCCGTATCGGGCAGTTTGACGGTAACATCCTTGGGATCAGCCGCGTCATACTTCTGATCTTCGAGAGGCTCCGCCGTGGGCGCCGCTGTCGGCTCGGCCGTGGGCTCGGTCGTGGGCTCGGTCGTGGGCTCGGTTGTCGGCTCAGTCGTAGGCTCAGTCGTGGGCTCGGTTGTCGGCTCGGTCGTGGGCTTGGTTGTCGGCTCGGTCGTGGGCTCCGACGTAGGCTCCGTTGAAGGTTCGCTCGAGGGCTCGGTCGTGGGTTCGGTCGAAGGCTCCGTCGAGGGCTCGGTCGAAGGTTCACTCGAGGGCTCGGTCGAAGGCTCGGTCGAAGGCTCTGTTGAAGGTTCGCTCGAGGGCTCGGTCGAAGGCTTGGGAACTTCTGCGCAGGTCGCCGTATAGGTGATGGTATAATTTTCATCACTCGCTACGCCTTCGCCCCACTCAGCCGCCTTAAATCCGTCGTCGGGAGTAACTTCGGGCTTTGTTGTTGTAAGCGCATTTGCATCCTCAACAGACGCGGCATAGAGACCGCTGTCTATTTCTGCAGCTTCGCCGTCGAACGTGCCGCCTACAGCCTTGTACATGATCTTGTAAACTTTGATCTCCGCTGTGTCGTCGGGGTTGGTATCTCCGGTCTTTGTAACGGTCACGGTGTACTTGCCCTGATAATTCTCGGTCGGGATATTATTAGTTTCCACACCGTCCTGCCATGCGGGAGTGAAGTACGCGACACCGCCTTTGGTGGCAGTTGTCATTGTAGTAGTGTAAGACTCCCCGCTGTCCTTGGTGAACTTCACCGTGTAGGACTTGCCCTCGGCATTGGCCGGGTCTATCTTTAACGCCGCATAGAATGTGTTGTCTACACAGTCTGTGATCTGTTTGCTTCCCGTTACGTCCTTTATTTTATCCATAAGGCCGTTGAGGAGAGTGTTGCCCTTGCCGCCTTTGGCATCGGAGATAAATCCGGTACCGTTCTCGACAAACGAAGCCGCTCCGTAGGTGTCAACATCACTCAGGTCGATCGAGTATGTAAAGCTAGTCTCTGTTGCAGGATCATTATCCCAATCAACAATAACGGTGTATACTTTATTTTCCGCTGAAGGATCAGCATCAAAGTAGATTATAGCGCCCTTTGCTCCTGCAATTTCCTGAAGATCGTCGAATGTTGAATGGCCCACAGGTTCATTGTTAATGGTAACGCTGTACTCCTTACCGGTGTCGGTTTGAACGCTTGTGGGAGCTTTGATCTCAATACCGAACCAATAGCCGTCTATGCCTGCGGCGTTCTTGTGCTTTTTGAGATCTCCCACCGTGCCTTTGATATTGTAAACCGTCTTACCGTCTTCGCCGGTTGTAATGCCGACAAATTGCGCTGTGGGCTGTTTTGCAGGCTCTGTTATCGTGCCGTCCTCTGTGCGGTCAACGATCTTCGCCGCCGCTACAACGGGAGCCTCTACCTCCGTGCTGAGCAGTTTGTCAACCTTAGCTGTTTTAACGTCCTCGGGAACATTTACATCGGTTCCGGATTCTGCGCCGAGCTTACCGCTGATAGTATAATCACCGAGAGCAAAGTTCTTCGGGTCAAGCTGGTCACCGCCGAGCTGAGCAGGATTCAGGAATGATGTCGCGTAACGCGGTGAAGTTCCCGAGCATGTGTCGGTGTATGTTTTTCCGTTGGGAGCGGTGAGAGTGATATTGACTGTTTCGTCGGCCTTCAGCGCTCTATTGAAGCACCAATAGAATGTCGCGTCGTTCCAGTCTCCGCAGTTATACTCGATACCGCGCTCGGATTTATATTTGCCGCCGTCCTTTACGTCCGAATCCATAGTGGCAATATATCCGAAATCAATGATCGCCAAAGCTTCACCTGCTTCGACCGCGCCTGTAACGGGGTCAACGGCGTTATCACTGCCAACGTACTGGCTAACTGTAACATCAGCCTCTTTCACTTCGCCTTCGCCCTTGGTAAAGGTGCCGCCTGTTACAAACTTGCTTGTCTTAAGCGTGTCATTATCCACGCTTACAGCCGATTCAACGCCCTCGAACGTACCGCCTTCAACATCAAATGTGAACTTGGCGTCGTTGCCGTCTGCGGGTGTACTCTGATACAGCGCTGTGCCGCCGGAAATTGTTCCGCCCGTGACTGTTAATTCAATTTGCTGATTTCCGTAAGGAGCTATACCGATACCCGCATTAGAGGTTACCGGGCCGCCTCCCTGAGGAGTTTGACCTGTCGCTGTTTTATCTGTGCCGCCGGAAATTGTTCCTCCTTCAACTGTCAGCTTACCGCTGCGGACTTCTATACCGGTTTTTGCGCCCTTGATCACGGTGCCTTCGCCGCTGATCGTAACCTCAGCACCCTTGCCGGGGAGATACATTGCCGTGCCTTCCGAGCTTGTAAGCGTACCGCCGGAAATAGTGATTGTCTGCTTATCAGTATACTGTTCTGCAGCGTTCGAGCTTCCGTTTGTATAAACCGCGCTTTCTTTTGCTTCAATTGTGCCGCCCGTTATAGTAAGCTCATTGGTGCCACTGTTGCTAACTCCTATACCACGGACTGTTTTAATGGTTGCGCCTTCTTCGATTATAACCTTACTTGGCGTGCCGCTTCCACCGTTCTGTGAGTAAATCGCGGTCACTGCGTTACTGTCATCACTCGCATGGGCGACGTTCTGCGTGATTGTTCCACCGCTGATTTTCACCTCACCGCCGGAATCTGCTACAACAAGCGCATCGCTGCCGGTAATCGTGCCGCCGGTTATGATCAATTTGCTGCCTGCGCCCGTAGCTGCCATAGCCGCGTTATCTTTCGGCGAAGTTAATTCTGCTGTAAATTCGCCGCCCGCAATAGTAATAGATCCGCCATTAGCAGCCGTAACGCTATGCTTCTTATCCAGTGCAAACTTACCGCTTTCGATTATGATCGCCGCGGTTTTGCCGTCTGCCTTGATCATTGCGCCGGCATTTTGATCTATTGTGCCGGGTGCTGTAACCCCGCCGGTTGTTCCTTTTACGGTAAGGCTGCCGCCTATAACATTAAGCACTGTGCAGCCCTCTCCGGTGCGGGTAATGCTGTATTCGCCCAAATCAATTGTCAGCGCGCCGGTTTTATTAATAGTGATATATGACGAGGTTTCAACATTCTTAAGCAACTTGATTGTGTCGCCGTTACCGGCAGCTTCAAGCGCTTTTGCCAGAGTTTCATATTGCACGTCATTTAATGTAACCTCTGCATTTTCTCCGCTATATGTTATGCCGTTGTCGGTATATGTATAACCATCAGCGAGGAACTGATTTACAGCGTCTTCGGATTTTTGTGTTCCTTCTCCGGTCGTAAATGTACCGCCGGATATACTAAACGGGTTGTCTTCGGGCTTAACTTTATCGCCGTCAGGCTGTACCTCCTGTGTGCCTTTGCACGCAGCCAAAGTCTTGCCGCCAACTGCGGTTGCCTTTACAGTCGCGCCGTCACTGATTGTAACGTGCGGCTGACCCTTTTCCTGCTCGGGATAACCCGCGTTGTCAACGGTAATGCCCGCTGCCGGAACCGGATTCAGCGCGTCGCCTACGCTGATTTGAGTAGAAGATGGTGCTGTGGCTGTAATTGTACCGCCCTGCACATCAACATCGCCGCCGCGGACTACGATACCCGCGCCGCCTTCGATTTTAGTAGTCGCGCCGCTTATCGTCCATGTGCCCGCAGGCGCATAAATAGCACACGAACCACTTCCGCCGGTGATTGTGCCGCCGGTAATGTTAATCTTCGCGCCTACACTTGTGTTTTCGCTGTCTTCTTTGCTGCCGTTGGTGCCTACAGCGAAGCCATCTGACGACGTGATTGTACCGCCGCTAATGTTCAGCGTTCCGTTTTTATAGACATCTATTGTGTCTTGAATTTGTGCTTGACCTTGGATGTTCAGTTCACATTGCGTTCCTTTTACCTCCAACAGACCTACACCTTGATCACCGGTTCTGCTTATTACAGCGCTTCCTCCGATCGTTGCCGTGGCGTTGGTGTCATCCCCATTTTTTCCTACACTAACCGCCGGTCCTCCGACTGTTGTAATCGTACCTCCGGTCATTTCAAAAGAACTGTTAGCAATTACATAGACTGCGGAGAGCTTGTCATTAGCCTTGCCAACAATCGTGCCGTTCGTAACCGTTGCTTTGGAACTACCTTGTTTTCCATCCACCTGCATGCAGACACCATCGGATGTGATTGTACCGCCGGACATATCAAGCGTAGAAGCGCCCATTACAACAACCGCCGGCTCTATATCTGTACTGGTGCTGACTATGTCCGCACTTTCTGATATGTTCGCACTTGATTCTTTCTGCAAATATAAGCAGTATTTATTTGAGTCAAGTTTGCCGCCGCTCATCTCAAAACGATCGTTTTCGGTGACAAGAACACATTCAGGAGTATTTTCCGCTTTTTTAATCGTGCCGCCGGTGAGTTTTACAGTAACTGCTTTCTGACTATCGCTAACCTGAATAGTCGGAAATGTCGTACCACCCGCCTGCGTTATATATCCGTCTGTGCCGGTAATGGTAACATCAGACATGAGTATCAAGGTGCAATCGTTTTGAAGTGTAATACTATGATTGGCGAGGTCAAGCGTTAAATCCTGCGGAGCGTTGATATAAAGGTCGCTTAAATCAGTAATATTATCTTTCAGCGTGACTTTATTATTGGCAGCCTCAGCCTTTCCGGTTCCTCCCAGAGCCTCAACCACATCCTCCGCACTCGTACACGGATTTGAGCTGCTGCCTATAGCGCCCGCTTCCATAAGCATTATTCCGTCAGCCTGTGCAATCGGCTTGCTTTCGACTTCTGTTGCGACTGTCGGATTCTTGTCTGCCGGTTCCGCCGCCGCGCTCTCGGCAAAAACAGCCGGAACTGTCGTCAGGACCATGCATAAAGCAAGGATCATGGACAATAACTTTTTCTTCATAATAAATTGTGTCTCCCTTCATTGATTGTATATATTTTATTTATTTATTTTTTTCAATAAGTAATAGTGTGTATCAGTAAAACCTCTAAAGTCTGTTCATTATATCACGCTTTCGGGCAAGCGTCAAGTTGAACATATGAAAATCAGAGTTTTCAGCATTTTTTCGTCAATACCGCCAAATACCCCCCCCCCCGATTCGATTTTCTGTTTGTACAGTTACACAAGTACAAAAAATTGCAAATCAATTCCCATTCTGCCTCCTCCTCAGGGGCGCCGCCCCATATTTGCCTCCTCCCGGGAGGAGGTGGATTTTCGCCGAAGGCGAAAAGACGGAGGTGGGAACGTAGGGACTAGGAACTAGGCTCCCCCCTCAGCCGCCTTTCGGCGCCAGCTCCCCCGAGGGGGCGCCTATCCTAAACTGCCTCCGCCCATGAGGCGCCGCCCCATATTTGCCTCCTCCCGGGAGGAGGTGGATTTTCGCCGAAGGCGAAAAGACGGAGGTGGGCTAAACTCTCTCTTTTATCCTCTCATCTATCACTCGGCACACGGCCTCAAAGTTTTCGTCTATATCCCTATTTGAAAATCGAATAACCTCAATTCCGTACCGCGCAAATGTCCGCGTTCTTTTCTCATCATACTCGTATATCTCATCATTCCGATGCTGCATTCCGTCAACCTCGATCACAAGCTTTGCCGCGTCGCAATAAAAATCAGCGATGTAGTTTTCGATGACAAATTGACGGTGTACTTTAAACGGATAATTTCTTAAAAATTCATACCACAAATGTCTTTCCTGTATAGTCATGTTTTTTCTTAATTCTCTGGCATTGCTTGTGAGGTTTTTATTTTTATGAATATACATTATTTTTCCTTTTGATTTTATTTATTTGGGGGTTCCCCCCCTCAGTCAGGCTATCGCCTGCCAGCTCCCCCGAGGGGGCGCCTATCCCATTCTGCCTCGCCCCTTGGGGCGAGCCTGACGGCCAAAGTATGTAAAACGTCGTAGGGGCGGACGACTCGGCCGCCCGCCTGCTCCAAAGGAATTTTGCACAAATACAATTCCTATCAAGCTTTAGGAATTATAACACGATTTTTGACCTCTCGCAAGCGTTATTTGAATATTTCGGCCCTTTTTGAAAATTTCTATTTACATTGCATAAAAACCGTTTAAAAAACAAATCACAAATTTAATATTATTTTTTGCTTTTTCAGGTCAAATTAGGTATACTGCACAAAAACTGCCCCTTATCTCCGCGATGAGAACCCTCGATTTTTGTATACATTTTACATAAAATATATAATTATATTAATATATGACACTTCCCTGCAATAAAAGAGACGATATCAAAATTTGAAAATTAATTTATTGTTACAGCGTTATAACCGTTATTTTTAACATGTTTATAATAGCGAATATTTTGCCGAAAATTGCCGCTATACAATAAAATCTGATATTAACGCGGAAATTCGTTTTACATTTTTGTTACGCAAATGAGGACGAACCGCCCGAAAACCCCGAAGCCGCGCCGGTTGGCGAAGCGCCCGTTATATTACAAAACGAAAATTGACAAAATTTTCATCCGGTATTATATTTATGCTTGCGGAAACTCATATATATTTAATTTGTGTTTGCTATACTTTTGTTATATATCTGTTTTGAAAAAATAAAATTTGATGTTTAACTATACAAAAGGGAGCTGGTTAAAATGTTTTATGACAGTGGGAAGTTGTTTGACGTTATATCACGCGAAATTGATCTTCCGCAAAGCTGCAAAGCAAAAAACTGTATGGCGGAGGGATTTCTCAGATACATATATGAATTCACAACTCCCGAAAACAAGAAAATGACGGTGGAATACGCCTTGACCGTGAGCGATGATATCCACGCGCCGTACGGAATAAAGGCGGTGATGCGCGACGCGGACAACAGGATAGTTGACCGCGGAGAGATCCACCGCAGATACGCGACGCTGTCGGAATGCAGCCTCAGGATGCTCATGATGGTCCACGAGGTGATCCTGCCGTGCACTCTCGATTATGTAATGTGAGCTATATAAATTCGACCAAATCAGAGATTGACCAAAGGGCAAAAATGTGGTATTATATAAATTAAGAAAAAACAGAAACGGAGTATATAATGTACACATATCTTTTGCTTGCGGCAATCGTTATGTTTGCCAGTATCTTTCTTCACAGACTTTCGGGCAAGCTGGGCGTTCCGGCCCTTCTGGCTTTTATCCTGCTGGGAATGTTGTTCAGCGGCGACGGTCTTATTAAAATTCATTTCGACAACTATGAATTCGCAGAGGAGATCTGCAGCACCGCCCTTGCGTTTATTATGTTCTACGGCGGTTTCGGAACAAATACCGAGGCGGCAAAGCCCATTGCCGCTCAGTCTATCCTGCTGTCGTCGGCCGGCGTTATCATGACCTGCGGACTGGTGGGGCTGTTCTGTATGCTCGCCCTTCATATGCCGATTATCGACGCGCTGCTGATCGGCGCGGTGATAAGCTCGACCGACGCGGCGTCGGTGTTCTCGGTGCTGCGCTCAAGACGCCTGAACCTGAAATACAACACCGCCTCTATGCTTGAGATAGAGAGCGGCAGCAACGACCCGTTCGCGTATATGCTGACAGCGATACTGCTCTCGGTCAAAGCCGGGGTCGGCGGCGCGGGCGCGGTCTTATACACGATATTCGCCCAGCTGTTCTACGGCGGCATGGCGGGAATCATCATCGCGGCCGCCTCGGCGTGGGTGCTCAAGCGCACGCGGTTCAGCGCTCCGGGCTTTGACAACGTGTTTATGTTCGCGATAGTTATACTCTCGTTCGCGCTGCCCGAGATCGTCAGCGGCAACGGATTTTTGTCCGCCTATATCGTGGGCTTGGTTCTGGGAAACGCGGGCATCAAAAACAAGCGCAGTCTCGTGCCATTTTTTGACGGAATAACAAGCATAATGCAGATGTGCATATTTTTCCTGCTGGGTCTGGTGTCGCACCCGTCGCAGATACCGCAGGTGCTTCCGGTCTCGATCGCTATCGCGCTGTTTATGACGTTTATCGCCAGACCCGCCGCGGTGTTCCTGCTGCTGGCGCCCTTTAAAAGCAAGCTTAATCAAATGCTGATGGTGTCCTGGTCGGGTCTGAGAGGCGCGGCCTCGATCGTGTTCGCGGTCATGGTCATGCTCAGCAACAGCACATACGACGTTTTCCATATCGTGTTCTGCGTGGTCCTGTTCTCGATACTGGTGCAGGGCGGACTGCTGGCGCCGCTCGCCAAAAAGCTCAATATGATCGACGAGAACGAGGACGTTATGAAAACCTTTAACGACTACTCCGACGAGGTGCCGGTCCAGTTTATAAGATTCAAAATGACCGAAGAGCACCCGTGGACGGGGCTCAGGGTGCAGGACATCGTTAACCCGCCCGACACCATTCTAGTGCTGATACAGCGGGGCGACGAAAAGATCGTGCCCAACGGCTCAACAAGGATCAAAAAAGGCGACTATGTGGTGCTTAGCGCCAAGTCGCCGGGCGAGATATCGGGCATACGCCTTTCCGAAAAGACAATAAGAGAGGGCAGCAAGTGGATAGATAAGCCCATCCGCAAGCTGCCCAACACGGACGATCGTCTGATAATCATGATAAACCGCGACGGAAAAATACTGATCCCCAACGGGGACACGATCATCCGCCAAAACGACATGCTGGTTATCAACCATTCGGACTAAAACCAAAGCCTGATCAGCAGCATATAACAGATAGTGCCGACCAGGATAGACAGCAGGGTGTTGTGCCGCCATTTATGCAGCAGGATGACCAAAAGCACCGATACCGCCTCGGGTATCCCGTGACTGCCGCTCAGGACGTCCACATTCTTTAAGCAGTAGACCACCAGCATCGCTATAATTGAATAAGGAAGAACATCGCCCAGGTACATGACCGCCTTGGGCGTATTTTTTGTGAAAACCAAAAACGGCAGGACGCGCAGCGCTATCGTTATGACCGACATCACCGCGATCAAAATCAGTGAATGACCCGCGTCAATCATCGGCCGCGCCCCCTTTCAGCTTTTTTCGGAACAAAAACAGTCCGAGGGCTATGCATATCATCGACGGGATCAAAAAATTCTCCGCCCCGAAAACAAGCAGGCATATCAAAGATACCGCGAGCCCCATAACGGCGGGCAGACGGCTTTCGGCCTTTTCCCACTGCTCGACAAAAATAACGACAAAAAGCGCGGTCATCGAAAAATCCACGCCCGCCGAGTTGAACTTGACGGTGTTTCCGATAACCGAGCCGATAACGCTGCCGATTATCCAGTAGCACTGGTTCAAAAGCGTCAGAAAAAATATGTAGTCCGACTTGCGCACGTCTTTCGGCGGCTCATAGTCCGAGCAAAGCAGCGAGTATGTCTCGTCGGTCAGGCCGAACATGGCGTACCACTTGCGCGGGCCCATGTCTTTATATTTGTCGATCATTGATATCCCGTAGAACAAATGCCGCGCGTTCACCATAAGGGTCATCAGCGCTGCCGAGATCACCGACGCGCCCGACGCCAGCAGATCAACGCCCACATACTGCATCGAGCCCGCGAAGATCGTCACGCTCATTAAAAGGGCCCACCACGGAGAGTAGCCCTTGGCTGCCAAAAGTATTCCGAAACCGGTCCCCAGCACCACATATCCCGCCATAACGGGCAGGCTCCTCGGGAACGCGGCCTTTAAGCCTTTTATGTACGCGTTGTTTTTCATTTATTGATTTCCCTTTGTAAGCATTTTAGTAAGCGGGTCCTTGAGCCGCTTGTTGAAAAACTTTACCATAACTCCGGTCAGCAGCGCCGATATGAGCGTGCCCTCGCGGGCGCCGACTATCCTGAAATCAAAAAATATCAGCGACAGCACTACCGCGCTCACCACGCAGAATATGTCAAACCCGATCTTCACGTTGCCGAACTCGAATCCCGTGACGCTTGACACGGCCTTGACAAACGCCTCGCCCGAGTTCATGACGACCCCGGCGATAAACGCCAGCGAAATGCCCAGACCCAGCACGACGACGCCCGACACGACCAGCGCCAGCCGAACCGGATAAAAATCGTTCGGCACGATCGAAGCGCACCACAGTCCGAAATCGGTGAACCAACCGAACAGGAATGATATCGGCACCTGCAAAAATTCGATCGGCTTAAAGTTCCGCCTTAAAATAACTATCTGTCCGACGATCAGGACGCAGTTCCAGATTATCAGCCATGTGCCCATCGTGAAAAACGTGAATTTGTAGCTCAGCACATTGGCCACCGACGATATAGGCGACACGCCCAGTTCGCCGTGACGCGTGAGCGCCACTCCGAAAGCCGCCAGAAACAGCCCCAATATCAAAAGCGCGTAACGTTTTAAAATCTCAGCCTTGCTCATCTTTCCACCTCTAAATTCTTTAATTTAATATGTCGCCGGCTTTGGCGAATGTGTCTGTTATGCTTTTTGAGAGCAGCCTGTGCTCGGGGGCTTTAAGGAACGGGTCCGATTTGAGTATTATCTCCGCCTCGGTCTGGGTCTGCTTCAAAATATCCATATCGGTGAAAAAGTTGCCGATCTTCATCTCGGGCAGACCGTGCTGGCGGGTGCCGAAAAACTCGCCCGGGCCCCTGATCTCAAGGTCCTTTTCGGAGATCTTGAATCCGTCGTTGGTCTCGCACATGACCTGCATGCGCTCCTTGGCAACGCCGCTTTTTTGGTTGCCGAACATGACGCAGTAGGCCTGGTCGGCGCCTCTGCCGACTCTGCCGCGCAGCTGATGGAGCTGCGACAGGCCGAAACGCTCGGCGTTCTCGATAACCATTATCGTGGCGTTCGGCACGTCTACTCCGACCTCCACCACCGTTGTGGCCACAAGCGCCTCAATCTCGCCCGCGGCGAAACGGCGCATGACGTCGTCTTTCTCAAAGGTTCTCATCCTGCCGTGCAGCAGTCCTACCGATCTTCCGAACAGCACGCCTTGGCTCAGCTTTTTTACATATTCCGCGGCCGCTTTTGCCTCGACCGCGTCAGACTCGTCGACCAGCGCACAGACAAAATACGCCTGCCTGCCGCGGTTCAGCTCGCGCAGCACAAAATCGTAGAGCCGCGGCCGCTGCGCCTCGGTCAGCGCGAGAGTTTTTACCGGTTTTCTGCCCGGAGGCAGCTCGTCTATGATAGAAATGTCAAGATCGCCGTATATCACCAGCGACAGCGTTCTCGGTATGGGCGTCGCCGTCATGACAAGCGTGTGGACATTGAGGCCCTTCGCGCTCAGCTTGCTGCGCTGGCTCACGCCGAAGCGGTGCTGCTCGTCGGTTATCGAAAGCGCCAGATTGCTGAAATTCACCTTGTCGGTGATGACCGCGTGGGTGCCCACGACCACCGCCGCCTCGCCGCTTTCGATAAGCTCGGTGTTTTCCGCGCGCTCCTTCGCCGACTGTCCGCCGATGAGGTACGCGACCTTTATTCCCCAAGGCTCGAAAAAGCCTTTCAGACTGTTATAGTGCTGCTCCGCCAGGATCTCCGTGGGCGCCATCATGACCGACTGGCAGCCCGACCGCGCCACGGCGAACATTGCCGCGGCCGCTACCACGGTTTTTCCCGAGCCCACATCGCCCTGCACCAGGCGGTTCATGGGGACGCCGCTCTTCAGGTCGGCGGCGATCTCGTTTATTACCTTTTTCTGGGCGTTTGTCAGGTCGAAGCTGAGACCGCGCGCAAATTCCGCTATGCACTTGACGTCCGAAATAACCACCGCTTTGCGAGATTTTTTTATACTCTTCACGGTCGACACGCCGAGCTGCAGCTTTAAAAACTCCTCAAACACCAGCCTGCGCCTCGCCTCGTAAAAGCGGTCATAGTCCTCGGGCGCATGGACCAGCCGTATCGCCTCGTCAATTCCCATAAGATCGTTTCGCGCTCTAACGCTCTCGGGCAGTATCTCGGGGATCTTCTCGCTCAGCCCCTCGAGGGCGCGGCCGACCGCGTCTCTGATGCCTCGCTGGTTGAGCCCCGCCGTCGCGGGGTATATGGGCAGTATCACGCCCATTTTTTTCGACTCCTCGCTCTCCAGCTTTTCGATGACCGGGTTAACCATCTCGGCCGCCATCGTGCGGTGGATGACCTTGCCGTAGAACATATATTCCGCCTCGGGGTCGGACAGGCTTTTGTCGATATACGAGGCGTTGAACCACGTAAGGCGCATAACGCCCGTGCCGTCCGACAGCGTGGTCTGCACCACCCAGCCGCCGCGGCGGGCCCTGAACTTGCGCACGCCCGACGCCAGCACGCCGCGGACGCAAACCGTCTCACCGTCGACCAGGTCGCAGATATCTCTGGTGCTTGTCCTGTCCTCAAAACCCCGGGGCAGATGATAGAGCAGGTCCCCCACCGTGAAAATGCCGAGTTTGTGAAACAACCCGGCTCTTTTTTCACCTATTCCTTTTAAGTATTGTATATTGTCGTTCAGTTTCATATTGCCTCGCTCACCTATGCGCGCCGCGCGGAATTACTCGGCGGATATTATATAGAAATACACGCTCTGGCCGCCATAGTTCAGGCTCACGTCAAGGTCGGGATACTCTTTTTCAAGAGCCGCGGTCAGACGCTTGGCCTCGTCTTTATCGGCGTCAATGCCGTAGTAGACCGAGATAACGCCGCACTCATCGTCAACCAGCTCTTTGGCCGTGTCGAAGAAAACCTTTTCAACATCCCGGCCGCAGACCCTGACCTTGCCCTCGATGACTCCCATAATGTCGCCCTCGGTTATGTCAAAGCCGTCCGCCTCGGAATCCCGGGCGGCGTATGTAATCTGGCCGCACTTCACGGTCTCGGATGTCTCGGTCATTATGACCTCGTTGTCCTCGGGCGAGGCGTCCTCGTCAAACGACGCGAGAGCCGTTATGCCCTGGGGCATGCTGCGCGTGGGTATTACTGTCACGTTCTTTTCCGTGAGGCCGTTCACCTGCTCCGCCGCCATTATTATGTTCTTGTTGTTCGGCAGGATAAATATGTTCTCGGCGTTCACGGTCTCGGCGGCGTCAAGCAGCTCCTGTGTGCTGGGGTTCATGGTCTGACCGCCCTTGACTATCACGTCGCAGTTTAAGCTGCGGAACAGCTCGTCCATCCCGCTGCCGCTGCAAACCGCCGCAAAGCCGTACTTCTTGGGCGGCTCGCTCTCGTCCGCGCCGCTTTCGGACTTTACTGTGTTTCCGATTATCTCGTTGTGCTGATACTTCATGTTGTCTATTTTAAGGTTCGTCAGCTCGCCCAGCTTCAGCGCCTGCTCGATCACGAATCCCGGATGGTTCGTGTGGATATGCACCTTCACGATCTCCTCATCGTCGATCACGAGCATACAGTCGCCCTTGGGCTTTATCGACGCCTTGAACTGCGTCACGCTTCTTGATGCGCTCTTGTTTATCAAGAACTCGGTGCAATAGCTGTATTTTATATTCGCCGTGTCGATATCCTCTTTGTCGGCCGCCTTTGTCTCGGCTGCTTTTGTCTCGTCCTCAAGCGGCACCGCAGCTCCGGTCTCAAGCGCCGTCACCGCGCCGCCGAGCAGGACCGTGACTCCGCAGCCGCCCGCGTCGACCACGCCCGCCTGCTTGAGCACGGGCAGGATCTCGGGCGTGCGCTTTAAGCTTTCCTCGCCCGCGTCGAGCAGCGCTTTGAGAAATTCCCGAACATCTTCAAACTCGGGGAAATGCTGCTCGGCGAACTCGGCGATCTCGCGGATAACCGTCAGGATCGTTCCCTCGGTGGGCTTCATGACCGCGCGGTAAGCCGTGTCTCTGGCGGAGCACGCCATCCGCTTTACCGCGGCCACGTCAAGCTCATCGGAACCGCCCATTCCCCGTTTGATGCCGCGCAGTATCTGGGACAGAATAACGCCCGAATTTCCTCTCGCGTTGCGCAGAGCCGCCTTTGCCAATGTGTCGAGCATCTCGCCCGCGCCCGCGCCGTCGTCAAGACCTACCACGCTCTCTGCCGCCGCGCTGAACGTGAGGCTCATGTTTGTGCCCGTGTCGCCGTCCGGCACGGGAAAAACGTTCATGTCGTTCACTTCGCCCGCACGATTGAGTATGCTGTGCGACGCGGACAATATCATGAGCTTCAGGTCGCCGTTGCTGATTGTTTTGTATACGCTGTTATTATCCATAATTTTCTCCTCATTGCGCGCCGTGCGGCTAATTCACACGAATTCCCTCAACGTTCACGTTGACCGCGTTCACGTTTATACCCGTCATCTGCTCCACGTTGTACTTCACGTTGTTTTTGATAAGTTCGCCTATGGTACCTATGTTCGTGCCGTACTCCGCGATAATATAAAGGGCAATGTCGATACCGCTGCCCGCCACCTTGACCTTGACGCCCTTGTCCATCTGCTCGCGCTTGAGCATACGGGCAATGCCGTCCTTGCTGCTCCTTACCGCCATTCCGACAACGCCGTAGCAGCTCGTGGCCGCGTATCCGGCGATCTTGGCGATAACACTGTTGGCAATCCTTACGCTGCCTTTTGAACTGTCAAATTTTCCGCTCATCTTTCTACCTCCGTTTTTGATCGTCTATTTCGATTATATTTATGCCGCCGATCTTTTCGGCGTTTTGTCTTTCTCTGCCGTGGCAGCTGAAAAGCAATGCCTGCCTTTTGTCTCCGCACCGCTTTTTCAGCATAAGCGCCGCATTGTACGCGCGCTCATCATCAAACCCGGTCAAAACGTCGTCGAGAAACACGATAGTGTCCTCCGCTTTTTGAACAAGCTCCGCGACCGCCAGCCTGACCGCCAGATAAACCTGGGTGTATGTGCCGGCACTGAACAGCTCGGCACGCTTCGCGTCGGGGGCGTTCTCGTCTTTGAGCTTTACCGAAAAGTCCGCCGCGACCATAATCTCCCCGCGGCGGCCGTCGGTCAGCTCCGCCAGGATCTCGCCCGCCCGTTCGTTGAGCAGCGGCGCGTAGTCGGAGCGGACATGCCGCTCGGCGTCTCTCACTCCCTCAAGCGCCATGCCGAGGGCTTCAAGCTCGCCGCGCTTTTCGGCAAGCTTTTCGTCTATCAATTTTATGTTGTTTTCTATATCGCTTATCAAAACGGTCTCGGGCAATCGCCCTTCGGCGATCTTAAGCTCGGTGATCTTTTTGACCGCCTCGGTGTGCCGCCGCTCCGCCTCGGCCGCCGCCCGTCTCGGGTCAATATTTGCGGGCGGAGTTTCTTTTATTATATATTTGCGCGCTTCATCGGCCTCGGCCTTTATCTGCGCGTAATCCCCGCCGCCCAGGATATTATCGTATATGCCGCGGACCGTTTCGATCTTCGCCTCGGCCGCGCGGTAGTCGGCGTATTTTTTGTCAAAGTCGCGCACCGTGTCGCACTCAAGATCGTTCAGGGCTTCCGAAAGCTCCGTTTCAAGCTCCGACACTCGTTTTCTCGTGTCGGCGATCTTGCCGTCGGTCTCGCCCAGCAGCTCAATTGCTCGCGCGCGCCTGCGCCGCGTTATCAGATATCCGATCGGCGAGATAATTATCAGCGCCGCTCCGGAAAGCAGGTCATAGGTCTTGAATATGACCCCCAAAACCGCGCAGCAAAATCCGACCGCCGCCAAAACGATCCCTATTGCCAAAAACAGTTTTTCGCGTTTTGCCGCCTCTTCAGCCATACGCGCGCATGAATCGCGCTCGTCGCCCAGGCGGTACGCGCCCGACTCGATCTCGTCTATCCTGTCGGAAAGCCCGTGGATCTTGTCCGAGGTATCGTCTTTTATTTTATGTTTGAAAAGCTGGAACCTGCGGCTGTTGCCGAGCTGTATTTCTTCTGCGAGACAGGCGTCGAGCTGCTTCAGGCGCTCTGTCTTTTCCTTCGCCGCCTCGGACAGCTCAAGCGCGCGGAGCCTTGCTGTTTCTTTCTCCGCCTCGGCGGCTTCCGCCTCAAGAGCCGTTATCTCCGCGCGGAGCCTCGCGGCCTCGTTCCGCGTCTTTTCTTGGCCGCGGAGCTTTTCGGCAAGGTCCCGCCGCTCCGCTTCCAATTTGTCTATCTCGCCGGGCGCCGCCCGTCTGTCCTTTGCCTTGAGCGAAGCGATCCGCTTTTTGAGCCTCTCCTCCGCAGCCGCGGCCGACACCGTCTCGGAGCCGCCCGCCATCAGGTTTGTCAGCCGAGCCTCGATCTCCTCGCTGCCGCCGCTGAGCGCCGCGCCGTCCTGCGCTATGAACACCGTTCTTGAAAACATGTCCTCGCTCATGCCGAGCAGCCTCTCGCCGACCTCAGCGCCGCTCACGGGAGCGCCGAACCAATCGGTGCCGTCCGCCGCGGTGACCTTTGTCACATCCTCGGAGGGTCTTGAGCCGAACTCGCGGTAGATCTCAAGGGGCACTCCGTCCTTTTCGATTATCATCCTGCCCGACGCGCGGCTCTCTCCCCACGGGATCATGCGCTCGCGGAGCTTCGCGCCCCTGCCTCTGCCGCCGCCGGCGCCGTACAGCATTGATTTTATAAAAAGCCGGACCGTGGACTTCCCGGCCTCGTTGAGGCCGCAGATAAAATCAAGTCCTCCGCTTAGCTCTATTGTCTTATTTTTGAATCTGCCGAAGGCGATAAGCTCCAGCCTTTTTATTCTTGTCATAACATCGGGCCGCCTTCCATCGCCTCAAGCCCCAAACGCAGCGCCCTGTCGGCCAAGCGCCGCTCGCGGCTGCCCTCGGGATAATTTTCGGCGGTCTTCCTCATGCGCCTTATGTAAACCGCGCGCAGACTCCTATCGCCGTCGTCAGCGCTCAGATCGAGATATCTTCGCGTTCGGTCGATCACCTCGGCGTGAAAGCAGATCGGCTTTAAGCGCTCGGCTATAAGGGCCGCGTCGGGAGTAAACCCCTTTTCCGTCCTGCCGATCAAGCTTATTCTGACGATATTGCCATCGCCGAATTCCGCGATCTTCCGAGACGCCTTCTCTATCACCGCCTCGTTGTCCGAAACGCCTTCAGGAAAATTCAGCTCAATATCAACATATCCGCGCTTGGCCGTCTTCACGTGCCGAAGCTCGACCCTGCCGCGCTCTATTTCGCCGATTATGCAGCCGCCGCCGAAACCCTCGTCAAATCCGCCGGGCTCGGGTATCCCGGGATACGCCCATTTGGCGCCGCCCTCGGTCTCGGCGATCCCGCCGTGGCTGTGTATATGACCCAGTGCCGCGTAGTCAAACCCGTCAAAGTCGCCGCCGCTCAGCGGATTGTACCGCTCCGAGCCGGGCGCTCCGCTCATATCGCCGTGGAGCACAAGTATGTTCGCGAGTTCCCCGCTCTTTTCAAACTCACGCGGAGCCGCCGCGGGCTTCTCGTATCTTGACGCGAATCCCGCGCCGCACACCCTGATCCCAAGCCTTTCTATATCGCAGGCGCCGCCCTCGGGCGGGAAAACAATAACGTTTTCGCTCAGCTTAAGCTTCTGATAGGCGGGATACGGGTCGTGATTTCCCGGACTGATAAAAACGGGGATATCGCCCAGCGCCTCAAATCTGCGGCGCACTACGCTCATAGTCTCGCGGCGCGCGTTTTCGCCGTCGAACAGATCTCCCGAAATCAGCACAACATCCGCCTTTTCGGCGGCGGCGTCTAAAATCTTCGAAAAAGTCTCAAGCTGCTCGCTTCTGCGCAGCGCGGCGCGCTCCGCCTTCAGCCGCGCTGTGTGTGGCGCGTCCAGATGCAGATCGGCAATATGCAGAATTTTCGCCATTTAATCGCCGCCTCCAAAACAATCGGTAATACTTATCAAAAAACAGACCGCGGCGCACAAAGAGCCGTCTCAATGCAAGCCGCGGTCGCTTAAATTCACTATTCCTCGTCGGGCATGTCCCAATTGTGGTAAACGTTCTGAACATCGTCGTTTTCCTCGAGCATGTCGATCAGCTTTTCCATTTTCGCGATGTCCTCGGGATTTGTCAGTTCGGTCGTCGTCTGAGGTATGTAGTTGACCTCCGCCTGGGCAAATGTATAGCCCTTTTCCTCGAGAGCCTCGCGGGTGGAGCCCAGCGTCTCGGGCGCGGTAAGTATCTCGTAGCACTCGTCCTCAACGTTGAAGTCCTCGGCGCCCGCGTCAAGAGCGTCCATCATGAGCGTGTCCTCATCAACGCCGTCCGCCTTTTCTATGACGATCAGACCCTTGTGGTCGAACATAAAGCTCACGCAGCCGTTCTGACCCAGGTTTCCGCCGTTTTTATCGAAATAATGTCTCAGATCGGCAGCGGTCCTGTTTTTGTTGTCGCTGAGGGTCTCAACCATGACCGCGATACCGCTGGGGCCGTAGCCCTCGTATATCATGTTCATGTAGTTGTCGGCGCTGCCCTCGCCCGCTGCCTTTTTGATGCTTCTCTGTATATTATCGTTGGGCATATTGTTGGCCTTAGCCTTGGCGATAACGTCGCGCAGCTTTGAGTTCGAGCCCGGATCGGGACCGCCCTCCTTGACCGCCACCATAAGCTCGCGGCCTATCTTGGTGAATATCTTGCCTCTCTTGGCGTCGATAGCGCCTTTCTTTCTTTTAATAGTTGCCCATTTCGAATGTCCCGACATACGTTATTTTCCTCCTGTTTTCGTTTGATTAAGATTAATTGTTTTTCGCGCCGTCGTCCGACAGCACCTCTTTGAGCGATGCCGCAAGCCCCGCTATGCCTTGTATCTCCGACGGCAGGATAATTTTTGTCGCCTTTCCGTCCGCGGCCTTCTCGAAGGCCTCAAGGCTCTTTATTGTCAGCACCTGCTTTGAGGGCATAGCCTCGTTGAGCATTTTGATGCCGTCCGCGGTCGCCCGCTGCACGTTTCTGATGGCCTCCGCCTCGCCTTCCGCGATTCGGATGGCCGCTTCCTTGTCCGCCTCGGCCCGAAGTATCTGCGAGGCCTTCTCGGCCTCCGCCTCCAGGATCCTGGACTCCTTCTCGCCCTCGGCCACAAGGATCGCCGACTTCTTTTCGCCCTCGGCGCGGAGGATCGACTCGCGGCGCTCGCGCTCCGCCTTCATCTGTTTCTCCATCGCCTCGCGGATGCCCGCCGGCGGAATTATATTCTTAAGCTCGACTCGGTTCACCTTGATGCCCCACGGGTCGGTGGCCTCGTCGAGAATAGAACGCATTTTTGTGTTTATAACATCTCTTGACGTCAAGCTTTCGTCAAGCTCCATATCGCCGATTATGTTTCTGAGCGTCGTGGCGGTCAGATTCTCGATCGCCGCCATTGGCAGCTCCACGCCGTAGGTGTAGAGCTTGGGGTCGGTTATCTGATAATACACGACCGTGTCTATCTGCATTGTGACGTTGTCCTTAGTGATAACGGGCTGCGGAGGGAAATCCACGACCTGCTCTTTAAGCGTCACGCGGTTCGATATCCGCTCTATGAGCGGTATCTTCACATGCAGACCGGTGCTCCATGTGGCGCTGTAGGCGCCCAGACGCTCGATAACATACGCCTTGGCCTGGGGAACGATTTTTATGTTCGCCGCCACCAAAACGATAATCAGCGCTATTAAAACTATGATAAATACTTCCATATCGACTCGCTCCTTTATGTATAGTTTTCCTCGCTTTATTCCGAGCGCTCCGCCGGGCGAACCACCAGCTTTACGCCGGATATCCGTATGACCTCGACCTTTTCGTCCTTCTCGATCGTTCCGCCGTTTTCCGAAACCGCTGACCAAACGCTGCCGCCGACCTTGACGCGGCCCGAGGAATTGATCCCGTCTATGGCCTCGGTCACGATCCCGACCTCGCCTATAAATCTGTCAGCATTCGTTTTCTGCGGTTCTTTGACCGCTATCTTCTTCAAAGCGGGACGCGTGACGCATAAAAACAGCGCCGACACGATCACAAAGGTCCCCGCCTGCGCCACAAGAGAAAGCCCGAGCTGCGCGGCAACCGCCGCCGCCACGGCTCCCAATGCGAACCATATTGTGACGAGAGCCACGGTGGCGCCCTCGATAATCCCGAAAACAACCGCCGCGATCACCCAAAAAATACAGGCACTTGTCATAATATCACCCACAATGCGCTGAACAAACCGCGTTCCTTTCACAAGATAGCATGTCCCGATCCGCGGTTTTTAATACGCTCTCTTGTAGCCTCCGCTGCGCTTGTTGTCGTTGCTGCGCTTCAGATCCTGAAATTTTTCGTCGCTGTCGCGTTTAAACTTTTGGAGCATGTCGTCAAAGCTGAGGTCGCTGCGCTTTGCGAACTCAAACTCCTCGGGGGGCTGAGTAGGCTTGCGGGACGGCTTCTGAGCCGTCTTTTCCTTTTTGCTTCGACGCGGCTTTTTCTGCTGTTCCTGCTCAACGCGCTTGATCGAAAGACTGATTTTGTCACCCTGAACGGCAATGACCTTGACTCTGACCTTTTGGCCCTTTTTCAAATGGTCGTTCACATCCTCGACATATGTCGGGGCGATTTCGGAAATATGAATAAGACCTGATTTCCCTTCTCCGAGATCGGCAAACGCGCCAAAAGACGCAATACCGGTAATTCTCGCGTCGAGTACCGTTCCTTCTTCAATTTGCATATTATGTTTTGTTCCCTTCCGGAAGCCCGCGCTTCCCGATATGTTAATTAATTATTTCCGAAATCAGTTGCTGCCGCTCAGGTCGATATACACCCGCTCGTTGGGAGCGACAAGTCCGAGCTTCTCGCGCGCCATGCGCTCCATATACTCGGGGTCGTTGACGCTCTCAAGCTCGCCGCTTAAGCGCTCTGTCTCGCGCGACGCGGCCTCGATCTGCCCGTTTATGCTTTGTATCTCGTCATTCTTGCGGCTCAGGACCGCCTGCTGGCTTATCACCTTGCAGACAAAATAGGCGCAAAACGCCAAAACAAACAGGCTCAGCGCAAGCCTTTTGAAGTTTATTTTAACCTTTCCGGTTTTCTTGATCGTCCGCGCCGCCCTGTCTCTGACGTTGGCGGAGCGTCTTCTTGTGTTTCTTGTTCTGCTTCTCATATCAGGCCACCTGCCGCGAAAAAATTTGAGACACAACATGACACAATATATACATATTTATCACATTATATATTGTATTATATAATACCTCGCAGACTTTGTCAATCAAAAATAACGAAAATTTTGTCTTAATTTAATAATTTTTTGCTATGAGCGCAGCCTGTTTGAAAGCCTGATTTTGAGCGTCCGCCATATATCGGCTATCTCGCGCGAGCCCTCCCGCGAGTGCCACACGACCACGCTTATCGGCCGCCTTATCAGCTTTGAGACCAAACGGACGGGAAAAAGCAGTATCCCGGCCGCAAAACACACAAGCCGCGTGAAAACGCGGTATACCTTTCCGAAAAGGCGCATCAGACGGTCGCCCAGCGCAAGCTTCAAAAGCAGCGCGCCGAGGCCGAGTCCCAATATTCCGTACCAGCGTATTATGCCGACATTCTCGCGAAACGCGAGCGCGTATGCCAAAAGTCCCAGCGCGGCGAGGAATAATATATCCTCGAGATACACAAAAAAGGCTTTGACTTTTTTCTCCCTCCTGCGCGCCCGCAGAAAATCATAAACCGCCGCGAAAAGCGCGCCGCATCCCATTGATTCCAAAAAATAAGCGATCTCATTCGCATCCGTAAATTTATCCACAGCTTTATCCTCCGTAAATCTTTCGGCCTACCTGAACAGCCTGCCGAAAAAGCCTCCGCTCTGCTCTTGTCCGCCCGCGGCCTCGGTGTACTCTATCTTGTCGACCTCGCCGTCGATTATAAGCTGGCCGTCGTCCACGTTAAGCTTGCTGACTTTGAAATTATATCCGGTCACCACCATGACCCCCATCGCGGTATACACCACCGCCTTTTCCTCGTTGAAGCTCTCCACATCCTCCACGCGGTTGATCTTTATCCTGCTCCGATCCTCGATTACCACGGTGTGCTTCGCGCCCGCCTCGGTATTATCCATCTTCCGCACCTCCCGAATTTTTCCTGCTTAATCCTATGCGGAATATTTTAAATTTATGCATAATAAAAACCCGCTTGAAAGCGGGTTTTATCGGCTTTATTTTGTAAAGAAAGCTTTTGCTTTAAAATTATCATTCAGCATTATATCATCCGGAATATAGACCACATCCTCAATTTTACCGCTTTGCAGTCTTTGAAGAAGCTCGCCGGCATTATATCCGATTTTGATACCCGCCTCGCCGTACGACTCGCGGATAAGTTCGGCGCACGAGATCTCATTGTAACCAAACATATATTTGTATCCGAAAGAATAGTTTTTGAATTTTTCGCGCCCCTTGTCGATAATTTCGAGACGCTGCTCGTCAGTGATATTGTCATATGAATACAAGGTTATTGATTTTGTTTTGCTCCAGTAATCATTATTTGTCAGCATATCATAACTCAGATAATCTGTATCGCTGTCGGAACCTACTCCGTATTCCGCGTTTCTCGCGTGAAAAACATGCAAAACTCCTCCGTCCGACCCTATCACCAATGCCGAATGATTATTATACCCGTATGTCACCGCGTCGGTCCTGCGGCATAATATAACATCCCCCGGCCGAGCCGCCGCGCACAATCTTTCCCATGCCTCGCGCCCGCCCGCGGAAGAAACGGCATCAAAATACCCCGAAGGCTCTTCGGGATGGTATCCGGGCGAATGTTCCAAAATACCGTTTTTCAACTCCGTAATAACACTCGCACAGTCTGCGCCCGCAACATCGTTCATATATTTATAATGGGAATACAGACTCTTCAAATCATTCTCGTCCCGCCGCAGCTCCGCTTCGGGCGAAAGACCGACAAGAACGGCTTTTCCGTCATCGGATTTATACATATTGTCTTTGTCGTTGTAAAACCCGGTGATATAAAGCGTGTCCGCGTCGTATGTGTACGCGGAAACGCCCTCCGTTCTTTCAAATACACCGTCGTCTGTGAGTCTAAGCCGGTAAAGCTCACCGCTGTCATTTGTAAAATACAAACTCCCCGAACGAGCCAGTTCAATACCTCTGCGCTCGTCCTGCATAAACTCGTTCAAAAAACGATCAAAGGTATCATCGGGCTTGACCGTATATTTTTTAAGATCAAAAAGTTCGGCTGCGGCGTTCTTATCTTCCTCATCCATGCGCACGCCGTTAAACTTCACCGTATTCGTCTCGTAATCATGAGCGCATACCAATTCAAGCATCTCGGCTATAGTGTCCGCGTCGGCATAATGAATGCCGTTTTTTGTTTCCGGCTTTTCGTATATGCTTTTGATCTGCGACCCGATTATAACGGTTGGGCATAGCGGGGTAAAGAAAGAATCGAGGCCTCCTCGGCTCCTGACGTGGACTATTCCGCAATCTTTGTTATATTTTATTTCGGCGCCGTACAGCGCGGCCAAAAACTCGACCGGATACAGAGCCGTCCCGTTACTGATATATGCCTCGGCCTCTTTGCTGCCGTCATAGTAAATACGATTATTGCTTATACAGCCGCGATTTTCCGCCGCCATGATCAAACGAAGCTCCTTCGGGTCAACATCCGACAGCTCCGAATCTCCCGGCGTATAAGAAATTTCAGACTCGCCGTTTTCGTCCTCTGTCCCGCTTTTTACATCAATATCGGCGGAAAAAGAGCTTATTATTTTGCCGATATCGCCGCGCTCTCCGCTATCGTTAAAAACACTTTCGAAGACGCGGCCGGCGTTATCCGTGTTAACGGCGCCGCCACGGCAGAGAGCCGAGATGATTATCGCCGACGCGGCAGCGACTGCTGCCGCCGCTGCCGCTATAATATATTTTTTTCGCATATTACATTCCGTTCTCCAATTCGTGTTTCACGACTTTACTTTTCGTGAACATAAGAAGCGCTGATCTCAGTGCCGTCATTTTTGCCGTCATTATTCGGATTTTCAATATATTTTCCCGAGCTTCTCAAATCTTCGCCCACTAAGCCGGGGTTATATCCGAATGCGGTGTATGTGAACACATTGGTTTTCGTATCATGGACTATGTCGCTGTACAGGAGCTCAACACCGATCCTGTGCGCCCAAGATATATTCCAATCGCGCGGCTTAAGACTCAGACCGTTTGAATTATATTTGTTGTAAATATTGGCGGCCCAAGTAGTGCAATTGTTATCAACCAGCTGATATTGCTCATCGATCTCATAGGCGTTGGCATTGTTCTGATAAAACACCGGATGGAATTTCCCGTTAACATACTTCGCGCAAATTTCCTCAGCCTGAGATTGAGTGATCTCGGATATCTGCGCCACCGTCCACGAGGCTCTGAAATCGTTTCTGATGGTTCCGGCATATTGTTTCTTGTTAAAGGCGCTGGCTAATCCGCAGTCCGGATCGTTTGTGCAGAATCCGAGATACATGATCTCTTTGGTCCTGTCTCCGGAAACAGTGTCGGCATAACGCTCCAGACGAATGAACGAGTGGCCCGTTGAGCCCAAACCGGCAACCGCGGTGTCGCTGTTGTTTTTGGCCTGATTGACCATAAGCGCCAAAGTCAGCTTGTCGCCGTATTTTTGACTTATATACTTATCTATACCGTTTTCATATTTGATCTTGGTAAGCGGAAAGCTGTCGTCATAATCTATGATGCCGTCGCCGTCGCTGTCCTTCTCGCCGGGATCCGAGTTAACTTTATAATAGCAGTAAAAATGTATTCCGTTTATTATATCCGTCTCGGTCACATCGGTATCATAAACCAGGCTCTTTCCGACCTCATCACCGTCCGTGAGCGTATCCGAGTCGGTGTCGGAACGCATAGGATCCGAAACGATCATGGTTCCGTACTGGGTGCGCATGCCGTTTTCCTCAACCGCATCGTATATTCCGTCATTGTCGCTGTCAATCGTGTCCCAGCCTATATTCTCGCCTTTTATTCTTTTAAACACCTCAACAAGGCTGTCGGCGTTATCGGCAGGATAGTATTTTCCGCCGGTATCGTCGGCTATCTGTTTAAGCAGTTCAACATCCGCACTCTCGCCCAAGCCGATCGTATAGATCTTATAGCCCGCGGCGGCGGCTTTGACAACCTCATTTTCATCGTAGCTTGCCGATTTGCTGTCATGATTTCCGTCTGTCAAAAGCACGATTATTTTTTCCGAGTCTCTGGATATGCCGTCGAGGATCGAAATTCCCCTGCTCACGGCCCCGCTTATATTTGTTCCGCTTTGAACCGTGGTGCTTTCGATCTGATTCTGGACCGTGCTCCAATCGGTAATTTCCGAAACAAGATTATATCCCGTGACGTCGCTGTCAGAGTCGTAAAAACTGATAACGTCAAAACCGTCGTCAGGCTCGAGGGCGCGAATGAAATAGAATATCGCGGATTTTCTGATATTATTGGGGTCGCTGCCGTGGATTCCGCTGTTGCTCATCATATATTCCTCATCCATGCTGTAAGAATCATCCATAAGGAAAACAACGTCGAAATCTTTATGATCCGTCTGTTCGGACCTTGCCACGGTTTGGTTTTTAAGCCACTCCTCGTACCACGTCTTTTGGTTTACAAGAACATACGCGCCCAGCTGCGTGTCAGTGGCCGAAACCGTATCGTTCGCCGCGTCAACGCGCGTGTCGTTAAGCAACATCATTCTGCCGCGAGAATTATCATACCTGGCGATAGCTATATTCTGCTCGTCTTCCGCGCTCAGCCCCGAGCTGTTATATCCCACCCGAACAGTGGTCCGCTTGATTCGATCAGTAGGCTCGCTAACGCTCACCGAAAAACCCGATCCGAGACTTCCGGCGGTATCTTTGACCATTACCTCGGAGCCGACATCGTTATTTATTATGATCTCGCCAAGTTCGTCAACCGCTTGTCCTTCCACCTTCACGCTTTCAACAAGCGAACCGTCGCCGCTCGAAAAGGTTTCCGAAGCGGAAAAGCTTTCGGTTTCGCCCTCGAACGTATCTCTGTTTTCATAAACTCTGTTAACAAGGCAAATCGCCTCTTCGCTTGTGACCGTGCCCTGAGGATCTATTTCGTTATTGCCGACTCCGTTGACGACATTATGGTCCACGGCGTAATTAACGGACGGCCACGCCCAATCGCTGATCAAATATCCGTCGGCAAACTCATGATTTGTATACGAATACACCGTGGAAGTTTCGATGGCCGACTCAATGCAGCGCGTGATCATAGTGCATATCGTCTCGCGCGTTATCGGAGAATACGGGTCAAAAGACGTGGGCGCCACGCCTTTGACTATACCGCAGCGATACGCCTTGAAAACTTCTGTGTTGTCGGTATCTTCAAATACGTCATTTGACGGCACCGCAGGCACGGGAGCAAGCAGGTCATACAGCTTTACGACAAGCTCGCAGAACATTTCTCTGGTTACGGTCTGAGAATAGTCAGCCGCCAGACTGTACGTAATCAACCCGTTCTTTTTCGCTTCGGCGATTTCGTTTTCGGCCCAATCACTCGGAGCGCTCCGCACGGCAAAAGCCGGTATTCCGATCGTTTGAAAAACGAGCAAAAACGTCATGCACAACGCAATAAATATCTTTGGTAAATTTCTTTTCATCATCGCTTTCCTCCCAACGTCATATTATTTAAATTATATCACAATAAATTTAGAATATCAACTAAATTTGATTATATTTTAAAAAATTTTGTGTTATTCATGACAAATCAATACCGCCGACTGCGGTATGCGTCGGCGGAGATTAATTACTTTTGCTCTGTGATTTTCCAATTAAACATTTCTTTAAAATCATTAAAACAGTCTTTGCAGATCCAATGATATCTGTCTTCGGTGCAGTACGCGTCTTTTTCGGTTTCGTCTATTGTTTCCGAGCAAAATGCGCAATGATCGTGAGTCCAATTTTCACTGTACGGGACGTACGGAACTTGAGTTAATTCTTTGCCGAACAGATAATCGATTTGATTTGTTAATCTCCGGTCATTTTTCATGTTTTATTCTCCGTATATTTTGTTGTTCATGTCGATTTAGTCTATTTATAATCATTATAGCATAGATGTTTATTTTTTACAAACATAATTTAAAAAATCGTAGGGGCGGACGAGGTCGGCCGCCCGATTGCTTCCCCCATCGTAATGCGGGGTATGGGACCGCGTCAACGATGGAAGAGGCGAGCCGGGACGTCGAGGGCGCCGTCCCCTACGAATGTAGTTTATCAACAATTACACAAAACGAACGCGGGAACACGGCAAAGAAATCTGCCGAATTATTCCCGCGTATTCGCTATTTACTAATCGCTAATCACTACGTTCCCACCTCCGTCAGGCTTCGCCTGACACCTCCTCCCGGGAGGAGGCAAAACGGGCGGATAATATCCGCCCCTACAGGGTTATACAAAACAGACGCGGGAACAACGGCATAGAAATCTGCCGAATTATTCCCGCGTATTCGCTATTTACTAATCGCTAATCACTACGTTCCCACCTCCGTCAGGCTT
>CANQQJ010000005.1 GCA_947625905.1 uncultured Clostridia bacterium
GGCGCTCCCTCGGGTGTGAGCCCGAATATCAGGACCGCTATCTTGGTGAACTCGGCCCTCGTTATGTTGTCGTCGGGGACGAACAGCGTCGGCGTCTCTCCGTTGATTATTCCCGCGTTGTAGAGCTCCATGATGTAGCCGTAAGCCCAGTAATCTGTCGGAACGTCTGCGAATACCGCACCTGCTGCGGGCGCCGCAGGCTCACTGTCCGCGCCAGGCGCCGATGTGCCCGCGGGTCCGGGCTTGGCGGTCGCTCCGGGCGCTGTTGTGGCCGCGGGCTTTGCTGAAGCCGATGTGCCGAAGTTTGATGAAGTATCACCTATCCATACTTCGCCGCTATTTCCTCCGCCTCCGCCGCCGCTTCCGCCGGGAGTGATCGGCCTCCTTGTTGGCGTTGGCGCGGGCGACGGCGTCGCGTTAAACGTGTTGCTTACCTCGATCTTCACGGAATACGAGCTCCGCGTTCCTCCGTCCGATGTTTCGATGACTATCTCATGATCTCCGTTCGGCAGCGACTCGAGGAATTCGGGCGTGAATGTGATAACTCCGTTTTCAATAGTGTAGCTCTCCTTAGGAACAGGACGGCCGTTGAGCGTAACTCCCGTTACGGCCGCGCTCGAGCTCATGTCGGGCAGCTGCACAACTACTTCGCCGGGCTTATCCCCGTCAAACTTCTCGGGTTCCAGAGGCTTTGGCGTCGCTGTCGGCTTAGCTGTCGCGGTAGGCGCGGGCGTTGATGTCGGCTTGGTTGTTGCTGTTGGTGTCGGTTTTGTTGTCGCTGTCGGTGTTGGTGTTGTTGTTGGTGTCGGTTTTGTTGTCGCTGTCGGTGTTGGTGTTGTTGTTGGTGTCGATGTCGGTTTAGTTGTTGCTGTTGATGTTGGTATAGGTGTTGATGTAGGCTCAGTCACGCCTCCGCCCGGTGTTGCGGACGGATTTTCCGTCGGCGTATCAGTCGGAGCCGGCTCCGATGATTCCGTGGGTCCCGCTGACGCTTCGGGCGTGACCGCGGGGGTCTCCGACGGTTCATCCGAAGGCTTCGGCGAAGCAGTCTCCTCGGGCCCCGCCGACACTTCGGGAGTGGTCGTTGCCGTCTCCGACGGCTCGGGTGTATTCGTTTCCTCCGGCTCGGTATATTCCTCAATAAACAGATCGTCAAAGTATATAAATACATCGCTGGTTTGATGATATTGAGTCACATTGATCTTGCCGATGCTGAAACCTTCCGGTATGGAGGTAGTTCCGTTTGCGTATACAGTTAATGGATAGGCAACTCTATCGGCAAGCGTTTTACCGTCTTGCTTAACTGTATAGCTGATTTCCATTTTATCCAAATCAACCACTGTCTCAAAATCGACCCATTCGGTGACTTTAACTGCGCATATGCGGTAGTTGGAAACATCCGCCTCACTACCGGCGCGGTTTGTGTGGCGCACTCGACCGGCTGTGTCGATCGCCCCAAGAATAATTCCGCCGCTCGGCGTACCTGTAGACGAACTTGGTCCCGCACCCACATATGTATGCTTTCCGTTGGGAATAACAGAAAATTTGAATGTGTACTTTCCGGAATTTAGCTCTTTTCCGAGGTTCATTTCTACGCCTCTGTACTTACCGGTCGTTTGTCCGACTTTGAGTGACGCTTTATGGGATGCCTCATCACCGATGCGTTTTTCCAATGTAGCGCTGTTGGGAAAATCAGTAATATCCCGCTTCGTCATAACGTCTGTCAGTATATTTGAATCTACCTCGCCGCTGTCATTAAAACAACTTTCAAAGTCGGGCTCATCAAATGTCAATTGATACGAAAACGGTAATTCGGGCGTCGGCTCAGGCTCGGATGAAGGTGTTTCCGTTGCCGCCGGCTTATCCGATTCTATAGGAGCTGCGGGCTGCGTCTGCTCGGGAGTTGCTTCCGGTGATCCCGTAGGCGTTTCCGTAGGTTCGTTCGTCGGCTCTGCCGAAGGCACATTTGTGGGCTCGGTCGTCGGTTCTATAGTTGGTTCTGTCGCGGGCTCAGTCGTAGGTTCCGCTGTTGGCTCATCGGTAGGTTCCGACGTAGGCTCGATCGTCGGTTCTGCCGTTGGTTCTTCCGTAGGCTCTGCGGTCGGCTCTTCGGTTGGAGCCGGAGAGGATTCGGGCTCGGGCGATGTTTTGAAGTTCAGAGTATACTCCTTCTCCAATGCTTTTTCGTCGGCCGTTTCAACCGTCACCGGAACCGTGAGCGTGTACTGCGTATCATACTCAAGAGCGCTGCCCTCTTCCAATGTCAAATCGTATGTTCCGTTTTCGTTCTGCTTGGCTGTGAGCTTGATATCATCGCCGCCGCCTTCGATTTTTGCCAAGGTAATACCGCTCAGCGTTGACTCATCAACTTCGCAGCCGAAGTTTAATGTGATCTTGCTCAGGTCCTTATCAACGGTCAGATTCTCGGTCGTGGCTTTGATAGGCTCCTCGGATTTATCCGTAAGCGTAACGCGTGCGTTGCTAAGCTTGGGAATTGGATAATTGTAGGTCTCAAGCTTTAAATTATCCAGATAAGCCGTGCGCCCATCAGTACCGGTTGTGTTTAACACAAATCTAAATCGGGCAAGCGCAAGACTATTTATTTGTTCTCCCTTTTCATTAGTAAGTTCTTTACCGCCTAAATAGGCTATTTCCTCATCATTCTGGCTGACACTGTAGCTTAGAGTTTTATTATCTAAGTCTATAATAGTTTCAAAATCTACCCAGTCTTCGGGATTTACTTTGGCAAAATAACTGCTTGTTTGGTCTGTGGGCGCATGCCTTACCGAACCATCCGGTGAAATGTATGCAAGCGGAAAATATTCGGAGCTTGTTCCGGCGTTGACCAATGCGGGTAATTTATTTGGATACACGGAAAATGATGCCTTGTATCTTCCGTCGGTAAAACCGGTTTTGGGAAGAGGACTTGAAAAAGGAAGCGCAATAGCGGGAGCAGCTGTTCCTGAACCGCTATAAGAAAGTCCCAAAGAATTACCATGCGTGTCATCACTTGTTGCGGGAGCAATGGTTCTGGTAGCAGTACCATTTTTTGGAGCGTTTGTATCCGTATATTCACTTGCAGTTTCAAAATCATAGCTTAATAATTCGGTTTCTCCGGTGTATTTCTCAACCACTAAGTTATCAAAATAAAATTTGGGCACATCGGCATTCTTGTCTCTAACGGAAATGCCGGAAAAGTTCAGTTCTTCGGACCATAAGGTTGCATTGCTGCGGCCCGACAAAACACAGGATTCGTTGTTCACAATTACACTTCCGTCCTGAGTCACTTTATATGTAATCGTTTTTTGATCCAAATCCACAACCGTCTCGAATTCTATCCATTTCTTCTCGGCAACATCTTGAGCACCTTCCGAAATAATATTACCGGCACTTCCACCTATATTTGCTTTTCTTATTTTGCCATTTACGATACATCCTAAAGCTACATAGTCAGATACTTTGGAACCGGAAGGCTCCAATCCTATTACGGGCATACTGCCGTTATTGCCGGCGGTGCCTGTTAAACTGTCCAAATAGAGTGAAAACTTAAATTTGTATTTGTTGCCCGCTGTCAGATTTTGGCCTAAATCGATAATTCCACCAGCACCAGCTGTACCTGTCTTACATGACAAAGATTTATTATAGCTGCTGTCACTCGGTGTTTCAATATCAAGCGTAGCCGAAGTTTTTTCATTTGTTGGCGTCATACGTGCCGCTGAAGCGTCAACAACATCAAATATATTTTCTTTACTCCAATCTTCAAAATCTTCCGAATATATCAGTTTCCAGTTATCATCCGGTTCGGCTGCGGAGGCGGCCGCTTTGGGCGCGGGCGCCACAGTGAACAGAGCGCAGATCATCGCCGCAACAACAAGCAGACTTTGAGTGCGCATTTGGGTTCTTTTAAATAATTTCATAAATACCGCTCTCCTTTCAAGCTTCATATTTATACTTTATATTAATACTAAATTTTTTCATTTCCAAATCCCGCGTTTTTATTTTGCGTTAAAGCTCATTTTGCCGAACAGAGTGGCGTCTTTGGTGGGCGCTATGCCGGACATATAGGTCATATATCCGCGTCTGCCCGCGCCGTCGTTGTCGTTGGCCAGCATTGCGAAGCCCATTGATCTCGGGCAGTCCGGAACATAGCCTTCGTAGAAGATCTCCGACCAGGGGACCGCGCACTCGTATATCGTGTAGGTGTCGTACCGCCTTATTGCAACGTCGGCGTTCTTGACCTCTCCTATCCCAAGCTGCTGCGGGTACAGCGAGATCGAGCGGTATATTTTGTCTCCCCTGCCCGGGATATTGCCGAGTACAAATTCCGAAAATGTCTGTCTGTCAAGCGAGGTGATGCTGTCACGGTCGTCAAGGGCGAACTGTATGCTGTCGCCGCGCCACATATAAGCGGGGTCGCCCACGTTCTGATATTCGGACGACTGCACATCGTCATTCACTATTGCCAGCATATAGAACTTTTCCTCGTCCCACATAAAAACGCTGCTGAATGACACATCCTGCGGTCCGCCCCAATCGGTTATCGACTGAGCCGCCTCTCTTGTGTCCGCGCCTATCCAAATTCCGTTCCATTCGCCCTGCGAGGCCTCGCCGTCGATCTTGGGCTTTCGCTCGGCGTATGCTGCGGCAGTGAAGTCTATAAATTGATCGGTATAATATGTTCCCGCGCCGTCCACAACTGTCTCAAGTCTGAGATTCATGCTTGAATTTATCATCTTTTCGGGCAGGTTGAACATCATTACCGTCTTTTTGCCTGCTTTCAGGTTCTCGAACCTTCTGGCGGGCGTTTGCGCGGCCGCGTCGTCGGGCGCGACTATCCGCACTGTGCCCGCGCGGGCCGTCTCGTGTGCGGGGTTTTCAAGCTCAACTCTGGCGCGCCAATGGGTGTTGCCCAGATCGGTCGCTGTCTCGGCTTTGACCGTGATTATCAGCGGTTCCACGATGCGTATCGTGTGGTACTGACAGTACAGAACGCTTCCGCTTTCGTCCTCAACGGTGATCAGCACCTTCTCATCGCCCGAGGCGCTCGAGGATGTCGCGAGCACGAGCTCCGCCTCGCCATCCGCAAAGCCGCTGTTTTCCGCAACGCTTATCCTGTCCGAGCTCTCGGCCTTTATGGTAAGAGCTTTGTCGGAGCTTGACGTGAAGCGGAACGATACTTTATCGTCCGTCGTGGCCGTGTTTACCACCGCGTCGGTTGTGACCGCGCCTTTTTCGGAACTCTCGGCAAAGGTTGTGAAATTTCCTGCCGCGTAGACCGGGTCCTGCGTCACATCGAAGGTGTATATTCCGTTATCCGAGTTAACGGTGCGCAGCAGATTGCCAAATCTGTCATAAACATCAACCGAGGCGCAGCCCAAGTTATAGCTTTTCTGCTTTTCCGCGTCATGGCCCGAAATGAGCAGCAGCACGTTCTTGCCAAGCTTGGAATTATCGTATTTAAAGGCGTAGCATCTGTCCTCCTCCAGCTTTTCTTCAAACACCGCGTACTTGCCGCAGAACTCGTTAAACGCCGACATTGCGAGGAAGCTCGGTTTCGCGCCTCTTGGCGTGTTGCCGAGGTTGTCGTTCCAGGCGTATATCAGGCCCCAGTTGTTTTCACGCTCTCCCTCATAGGAACGATCGTAGAGGTCGTACTGCAGGAGTCTGTCGGCGTAGCCGTAGCCCTGAGTTATGGCGTTCAGCAGCACCGACGCGTCCGCCTGGCTTGTTTTGCTGTAGCCGTCCTTATATGTTGAGTAGCCAACCTCGGTTATCCAGAAGGGCTTGAGGGGCTGACCGTTGGTGTACTGAGAGAACAGCTCTATTGTCTTGTCCCATTTGTCTCTGTATTCTTCGTCGCGGAAGAACGAGGTGTTTCGTCCGCCGTTGTAGTCATAGGGGTGAACGCTGACAATATCCAGATAATCATAGGCGCCCGCGTCCAGACAGCGCCTGAACCACTCGCGGTTGTTGTCCTGCAGGTTGTAGGTATTCATGCCCAGCACAAGCATATCGGGGCATACTTCCTTGACGGCAGTGTACGCCGATTTCAGAAGCTTCACGTAGGTCTCGGGCGGTTCGTTGGTGGGATTGAAGTTTGACAGATCGTACTCGTTCCAAATCTCGATATAGTGGGTCCCGTGCTCCCACAGCGCCTTGGCAACGTCCGCGCAATACTTTCCGAAGGCATCGATGCCTTCGTCGGTATTTGGAACCGCGCCGCCGCTTGAATAGAAGCTGGAGCCTCCGCCGCCGATCGTGCAGACCGGGATGAAATCTATCCCGTCGTCCGCCTCCTGCTGCGCCCTCGAGGTTATAAACTCGGGCACTACCCGCACGCCCTTGGTCGTTTCGATACGGGACCAGATAAGCTGCGTGCGCGTCACGGTGGCGCCCACCTTTTGCAGCATTTTATCGGCTGTTTCGGTGGTGTCGTAATAATTATAATATGTGGCCGTTACCACTCCGTAACGGGGATTTCCCTCTCCCGGCTCGTGGAGTATGGCAACGGAAAATTCTCTTGAAATATCTTCTTTATATATGTTGCCGGGATCGCCCTCATAATACGCCTCAAAGGAAAGGTCGATTCGGTAGATCCCGTACTTTCCCGGGTTGGCGATCTCGAGCGGCAGCGTTTTTTCCTCGCCCGGCGCGTATGAATATTCGGTTTTATCGCTCTTTTGAAGCAGCTGCTCGGCCTCGTCGTATACCTTATAGGTCAGCGACATATTAACGGGCCGATCGGTCTTGTTCATTGTGCCGAGCGAAACAGCTATATCATCGTCTTTGTCGAAAATGCTGCCGAGCTCATCCGAGCCGACCTCCACCCTTATCGGATTGATATAATCGGCCCTGCGCACGGTGACCGAGCCGAATATCACGTCGGCCTCCGAGCCTCTGGACAGGATAAGACCTTTGACGCCCAGCCGAATATCCGTGCCGCCGGTGCAGCGGTTGCTCAGCTTCATATCCTCGAGGTGATAGGTGAAGGACTTCCAAGTTTTAGTGTCGGTCAGATTCACGACCGGGGTCGCCTTCCACAGCTGCGATGTGGCTGTGGCCATATCATATGTCACAGGCTCGGTGGAATCATAGTCCAGCTCAAAGCTTCCCTTTCCCTCGTCGAAATATTCAACCGTCACTTCCATAGGCGTGTTCGGCGGCAGATCATAAAGGAGCTTGTCGTCCACGTTTATCAGATAGTAACATCTGTTTGACGAAATAGTCGTCAGCTGTCCGTATCTGCCATCCCTTTCCACGATCTGCCCTTGAATGGCCGTGCTGTTGCTTACAAGGCTCATGTTTACGGTCTCGGGACCCTTTTCGCCAACGACCATTGACGCCTGATCATTGCTTTGCTCCGCAATGACACCCCACGGAGCCGCCGCGGTCACGCAACACACGCACAGTGCGCAGACAAGCATCCGCAGCCATCCCGCGTTCCTTCTTTTGAACATTTATCTCACTCCTTTTTCGGTTTCGGCAGCAACGTTATATGCCGATCCCGTACATAGTGTTTGTGGGTATGTAATCCAGTCCCATCTCAAGCATTTTGAGTACCGTATGAATATTGTCTCCGGCGCGGAGGCAAACTTTGACGCCCGCCTCGTGGGTCCGATCTATCAAGCCTTCGGGCACCTCGTCAAGATCGGTATAATCATACGAAAGCCCCGCGTTCTTCATTTTAGAAAGCTCGGGCAAAAGCGCTTCACTGCCGAAAATATGGTGCACGAATATCTCTTCGTTTAATTGCCGCGCCCGCTCGATATGCTCAAATTCTATGGATGAGATCACACTGTCGGAAATAATATCACGGCTTTTAAGCTCCCGAAGGACCGCGTCGACAACGTCCGCCGCGCCCTTGGTTTCGATAAAAGGAACGGCTCCGTATTTGGCGCAGATATCAAGATATTCGCCGAACTCCGGCATCTTAAGACTTTCACTCGGATAGGTCTCGACGCGGCTGCCGCGGGATATGCGAAGCTTCATCAAATCGTCAAAATCGCTTTCTTCGATGATCAATTCATCTCCGAACATGCGTTCTGTTGACGAGTCGTGACAGCAGACCAACCGACCGTCACGGGTCAGGTGAACATCCGTCTCGATAGCCCACACGCCGCGCTTTCCGGCTTTCTCAAAGGATATGAGGGAGTTTTCGGGCGCGACGGGAGTGTATCCTCTGTGGCTGATAAACTTAGGTTTTTTTATACTCTGTTTCTCTTCAAAAAGCATATCGGTCTCCTTTGCGGACTATTGCACGTCAAACGCGAACAAATGCACCTGCGCGCTGCCGTACGTGGTCCAAAGCGTCTCGGAAAAGTATGTGCTTTTCGGTATCAGCCGCACCGCCGTGGTGTCCGCGTCTATCTCGCCGACTATCATCCTCTGATAATTGCTGTCCGTGCCGTATACTTTTTTCCAATCTCCGCTGTCCTCCAGAACCTCGACATCAAACGACTTGAGCAGACATTTTGGGAAGCCGAAGGTGGTGTAGTTGTAATCTCTGCGCCTGAACAGCGAAGCTGAAATGTTAAGCACATCGGGGTTACCGTCGGTATATTCTCGGTCAAGATCGCTGTCCGCGATCAGTCTGAACGAGTTTACATGGGTCTTTTCGGGGAATGTGTATGTTATCGCTCTGTCGCATATTCCCCAATATCCGTTGTCTCTGCCCCATATCTTGCGGTCAAGGCCGTTTTGCAGATTCGAGGGGTCGCCGTACTCCGTGGTAAGCTCAGCTTTCATTGAAAGTTCGGGCATCTCGCGCTTAAAGCCCGGAAGGAAGCAGTCGTCGTCAAGCAGCATCTTTTGCAGGTTCTTTATCTCCTTTTCCCCGACCTCTCGCGGCAGCAGACCTTTTTCCGCCGCCAGCGCCGCCGCGGTGCCGACGGCCTGGCCGATAACGCCGCAGGTCGCCATAACGCGGGTCGTGGCAAACGCGATGTGCGACGCGCTGATATTTCGGCCCGCGAACATCAGATTGCGTATATTCTTAGAGTAAAGGCTCCTGTAGGGAATACCGTAAGGCTCCCTCAGTCTGACCTTTTGCAAATGCTTTCCGTTTGCGCCGTTCATATAAAATCCGCCGGGCAGATGATTGTCGATCTGCCAGCCGCCGTAAGCCACGGTATCATGCGGCCTTAACGCCTTTATAACATCGTCCTGTGTCAGCACATAGTCGCCCACATATCTGCGGCTTTCGCGCTTTCCGGGCAGAAAGCCGAGCCAGTCGAGCTCCCAATTGTCGGCGCCGTGGTCGCCGCGGTTTTTTATATGGTCCCATACTCCGAACGCTATCTTAAGCAGCTCGTCGCGGATCTCCTCGGTGTCGTAAAGGCAGTCCTGCTCGCCGCCCAATTCGATCCAATAAAAATTGGTGTTGATCTTTTCAAGGCAGTCGTGCGGCTTGTTGCGCATATCCTCATCGGTGTTGTACACATACGCCCACTTAGGCGGGATGAAATCAACTTTATGGTCGGTTTCGTGAGCCTGGATCATAAGACTCATTCCCATAGTCCGCTTGTCGGCCTTATCCAGCGCCATGCTTTCGTTAAACGTATCCTTTGCTTCGCGGCCGAGCATATATTCGGCGCCCGTCAGGTCCGCCAAAATACTGTCTCCGCTGCAGTCGGCGAATATCTTCGCCCTAACGCTGTGGTATGTATATGTGGTAAGCTGAAATCCGGTGACGGATATCACATTGTCATCCCCGGTCTCGGCGTCGCAACACGCGCAGTTAAGGAGCAGCGTGATGTTGGGCTCGAACTTGACCTTTTCATACAAAACCGAGTCCCAGATCGAAAAGTTCCTCTCGGGATTGCGGTGCATATTTTCAAGCAAAATTTCCTCAACCAGGCCCGTCTCCTGCAGGTTGCGCACGCGGCTGCCCGCGCCGCTGACCCACATCCTGATCTCGGAAGACGAGTTTCCGCCGAGCACGGGTCTGTCCTGCATCAGCACTACCTTTGCGCCGTGCCTCGCGGCCGATATCGCCGCGCAGACACCCGCCAGGCCGCCGCCTATAACACACACATCTGTCAGATGTTCTTTTTTTCTCAACTTTGTTGTATTAACCATATAAGTAACCTAACCTTTCCGAATGCATAGCTTTGACTGTCAAATTCCGTCGAAGGAAATTTCATCCAATATGCCCAGGTCCCAGGCGAGCATTGACAATACATATTTTGCACGTATGTCTTTTGTTGCTTTAAACGTGAGTGGCACGATCTCGGGGTCGATACCTATTTCCTTCGGGGTTTTGGGAGCGCGCACGGTATCAAATATCCGTTCGATCCGAGAGTACTCGGGCAGCTCCTCATCCATGATCTTCAATATATCGAGCCAACGTTTTATTATGATTTCCAATCGGCTTTCGTGGTTTTTCGCGTCGTATTTATGCTCTTTTTTCTCGTTTTGAAACATTGACTCCGCGGCCGTACCCACAAATTCCGAGAGGACAGTTTTCCATTTTGCGTAGTCAAACTCGGCCGCGCTTTTGAGCGCCTTTTCACTGTCGGGCGTTATTTTTCTTATCTGTTCGTACAGCTTTAAAGATATAAGCGTCGCCACACCGCACTGAATACCGTGCAGATCAACGGAAGTACCGAACTCGCATCCGCGCATATCCCATATGTGCGAAAAATAATGTTCAACACCCGAAGCGGGTCTTGAAAGTCCGGCGTAATTCATGGCGATTCCGCTCGCGACCAGGCCCTCAAACACCGCGCGCAACGCTTCATCATCACGACGCATAAGAGCGTCGGCACAATCAACGCATATTTTAAGCGATGCTCTGACCAGCTCCGCGACCTTCTCGCAGTAATACTCACCTGTAACGATATGCGAGATCCTCCACTCGCAGATGCTTATATACTTCGCCAGCATATCGCCAAGTCCCGCCCAAAGCATACGATCCGGCGCGGTGGCAAGCACATCGGTGTCTCCTATTATAACGTCGGCACATCGGGACGGCAGCGAGACCTTAAGGCCCGAAAGCGTAACCGACGATGTGGCGGATGCAAACCCGTCCATTGACGGCGCGGTCGCCGCGATAATATAGGGCTTTCCCGAAATGTTGCTCAATATTTTGCCTATGTCATTTATAACTCCCGAGCCGACTCCGACGATCAGATCACAGGAGGGATCAAAATTCATAATCACCGAGCCGACAGAGCTTTCGTCGGGTTCCGGGTTCGGATCGTTTATCACATATGATATGTATTGTATTTCGTTTTTGTCAAGCAGACCGCATACTTTAATGCCCGCGGCTCTGTAAGTGTTAATATCCGAAAGCACAAATACTTTTTCGGCATTATAAACCTTAACAAATTCCGCCAGGCGGTCAAGCGCACCCTTTCCGACGATGATATTATCCACATCAAACACATGCGGTTTTCCGCAGGCGCACGGCTTTCCGTTTATATCTTTCAGAAGCTTTATAATTCCCTCGTCCGCTTTCATTATCTTCCTCCGTTTGTATTGCGAGCGGTTTTGATCAAATAACACCGATCAACATTTTCCTTATCTTATATGATTTCACTATTTTTTATATCCGATTTTATCGATTTTAGTTTAACATAAACAAAAAATAATGTAAATAGCTGTAGCTTTTGTTGTATATATGTCCATGTTTTTGGAAGTAATTCTGAGCGTTTATGAGCAAAAAGAAAACGCCTTGTTTGACATTTTTGCCAAACAAGGCGTTTTTTGGTTTTTATCATTTATTTTGCATAAGCTCTCGAATCTCCCGAGGAAGAGGTTTCTCGCATATTATCTCATCAATTTCATCGACCGTGCACAGGTTGCTAAGATAGGTTTTTCCGATTTTTGCGCTGTTGCACAGAAACACCTTTTTATCCGCCCTATGCATCATCACTTTTCGCAGCTCGTTCTCCTCAACGGAGCTGCTGGTGATGCGCCCGTCAAGCGACAATCCTTTACACGAGAAAAACATAATATTGGCGTTGTAATTCATGATAGCCCTCTCGGCATCAGAGCCGATATAGCTGAAGGATTTTATCACCATCCTGCCGCCGGTGCAGATATTGGGGATACCCAATTCGCCCAAGGCGCATGAAGATTTCGCGCTGTTTGTAATAACCAAGATATCCTTATGGTTCGCAAGGTACGGGATAATGCAGTATGTGCTTGTCGTGGCGTCCAGGAAAATAACGTCCTCGTCACGGACCATGCTTGCCGCCCGCCTTGCCATATCTGTTTTTTCGGCGTTATAGTCTTTTTCGCGCAAGGCAAAAGACAGCCATTGTTCGGCGGTTTGCGCTCTGAGCTTTGCGCCGCCGTGAGTTCGGACGATCATTCCTTTGTCCTCAAGCTTCATCAGATCGCGGCGCAGTGTTTGCGCGCTGACAAAAAGGCGCTTTTCAAGCTCACTGATTGTCACGCTTTTTTTCATGCGCAGGATATTCAGGATCTCTTCTTTTCTGTCGTCAAACGGCAAACCGGTTCCTCCTTCCTTGCCGTAATCGCTGGAACCGCGCGCATTTCGCAACACGATCCGCAGGCGAAAAACGCAGCATTACGATGTAGGTTTTGAGTATATTATGCTAAACGCACAACATTATTATACTTTGTTTGCTTCTTTTTGTCAATACCTCACATTTGCGGATAATTTTGAGCAGATTTAAATGCGCAAAAAATGGCACATATTGACAAAAAATACGTTATGTTTATAATTAAATAAAAAACCTAATATATAGGAGTGGATCTTAAATGAGCAAAAATTATACCGAGACAAAAACTGAATCGGAAAAATCTCGCGTCATTGATAGGAATGATGTTGTAAAATTCATGTTTAGAGAGATGTTCGGAACTAACAGCTATGACTATTTGGAAAAAGCGATGAAATCAGAAGCCGGTTCAAAAGAAATGCATAGATACGTGCGGATCGCCTGCTTGAGAAAAGCGCTGCCCGACGCAATGCTTCATGTTAAAAATAAATATTCGGATAATATCGACGACATCATAAACAACTGCGAACAATTATTGGAAAATGTACTGAATGAGTATTCCAAGGAAGAAAAATTTGATTATCTGTGGGATCTGTATTCATCAAATGATACGAAAATAATAAATATTAAAAATAAACTACGCGGAATCAAAAAGGAGTTTACTTTCGGCAGGTTCCAAAAGCTGTTTAATATGGCGGTGAAATATTATGTTTGTGTTTGTGAGTTTAAAGAAATATTGGGCCTTGAAGGACTTAATGTGTACTCTCTCGAACATGCAAATTGTCCTGTTGATAGAAATATAGTGGATAAATTGAAAGATAAAAAGGACAGCGCTAATTTACCTTGCAAATACAAGGATCTTCTTAAAAAAGATATAAAGTGGACCAAAATTGATGAAAACGATTACGAGGATTATATTATGATACAGGAAATTATACAATTATTGGCTCCGACACTGTCCAATTTGGCATTTGATTTTAAAGAGTGGAAATAAATATTTAATTTTATCGCCCTGCGGCAGACAATAAACGCGTCCGCCGCAGGTATCCGTTCCGCGCTTAAGTTTGCCAGTTTCTTATCAGCTTTTCTGTTTCCGCGATATGCAGAAGCTCAGCAAGATCCTCTTTTTTCTTTTTCATCTCTTCGCTGTGATTATAGGGAAGAGCCAGCGCGGTCTTTGTTTCTTGATATTGTTTAAGCTTATTCTGATAATTCTCTTCATCCGCCTTTACGGTTTTTCCGAACCTGATCAAAAAATTTGAAATTCTTTTTATATTTCCTAATGGGGATGTTCCAAGTTCCAAGTCATAATTTACTTCGTTCCGCCTCAGTTTAACCAAAAGCTTATCCTCATTTTTAGCTGAAAGCACGCAGAATCCGAGAAAGTTTAGCAGTTTTCCGCCATAAGGCGCGCTGCTTATATATTCTTCGGTCAAAATATTTCTGAATTTCTCTATTTCGGCCTTATATCGCTGAACATCAATGCCTCGCAAATAGTCCCGATTTTTAACCGTCCGATTATATCTCTCCTTTGCGCGCGGGATTTCTTGTTCAAGATTTTCTTTTTCTTGTTCTAATCTTCTTCTGATTTCGGCCTGCTTATTGATCAAAATCTGAAGCGTTTTAATTTCCGATTCAAGTTCCGCGATTTGTTTCATGATCGGATCAGAAAGCGCGATCGCTTTTACCTCCGCATAAGACAGGACATTGTTTTCCAGATCTTCAATACTCCGTTGATATGAATTTCCGGTTAAAAATTGAGATATGAACCGCTGCTTGTTTTCAAGAATTTGCCAGGAATAAGAGTCAAAGCTGCCTTTTGCGATATAGCGAAAAATCTCAACGCTGCTGTTTTCGTTCCCGCGGCGCAAGATGCGCCCCTCGCGCTGAGTCATATCGGCCGGCCGCCACGGCACATCAAGATGATGGACAGCTTTTAATTTTGACTGCACATTTGCGCCGATCCCAAGCTTAAATGTGGAGCCGATCAGAACCTTGATTTTGGCGTGATTCACATCCTCATACATTTTTAATCGTGAGTTCTCGCTCTTAAAGCTGTGCACAAAAGCGATTTCGTGACTCGGGATCCCTATGTCAATAAGCAGTTCCTTCATCTTTGCATAAACGTTGAATTTTTCAGACTTCGGAACGGAGTAATCGCAAAAAATCAGCTGTGATGTGTGCGGATGCAGTTCGTATATTTTTTTCACATTTTCCGCACAGGCGCTCAACTTTGAAAACTCATCATAGCTTTGCCGCTCTCCAACCAGCGTCAGGTCCAAAGCGGCTTTCCTTCCGTCGGTGCTCACCTTGGCCATGTTGTCGGTCTTACGATTGACTGCGCCTGCTCGAATTTCCTCCGCACGTTTACAGATTTTTGACATATATCGATCCAGGTCTTCACTCTTTGGGATCTCAACATTTTTGTAATCCACCCGATCCGGAAGACCGTTTTCCCGATCCATTGCATAAAAGACCGCGATCTGCGAAAACATTAGTGAAAGCTCGGGCAAATTAAAAAATTTCGCAAAACGCGTCACGAACCGATAATTTACTGCGGTCACGTCAACCTCGAAAACCTGCTCGGGCTGCGCAAATGTTTTGACCCAGTTGTCAAATATATCAAGACGTTTAGAGTGCAGATCATCATACTGCAAATACATTTGCATGGTATATGCGTCAGTAATTGAATTGCAAAGCGGCGTTCCGGTGGCGAGGACGGCGCCGCGGCCGTTATTATTTTTTTGCACATAACTGATTTTTTTCAGCATTTCGAGGCACTTTCGAGAACCGTTTTTGTTAATTCCGCGTATATTTTTCATATTTGTCCTGATGGGAATATTCTTATAATTGTGCGCTTCATCCAAAAAAACAGTGTTGATATCCAGGTCGTCAAAAGTTATTTCGGAATTAATTTTTTCGCAAACAGCTATAAGCTCATCCGCCTGCTTTTCTATATAATTAATTTCACGCTTCGCTACCGATTTGATCCTCGCTGTTCCGAAACGCTTTGTCCCGAATGTGTCTATAATACCATTGATATCGGCTGCTTTTTCACGCATATCGTCCATGATATATTTTTTTGACAGTGGTATCCTTTCCAGACAGCTGTACGCAATTATGATGCCGTCATAATCGCCCATTTTCATCTGCGAAAGTACCTTCCGACGCATTTTCGGTTTAAAGGTTTTAGGTTCGATCGTAAGCAGCTTAGCGCTCGGATACAGATCCGAGAAAACTTTTTCCCACTGACCCACAATGTTATTCGGCACCACGAACAAGTTCTTCCGTGAAATCCCCATTTCCCTCATTTTCATAGCCGCAGCGATCATAATATATGTTTTTCCCGCACCTACGTCAAAGGCGAGCAATGTATTATTTGAATTTATGATCCGCGAAACCGCGTCTTTTTGATAATCATACAGCTTGAATCTTGAGTTCATTTTCGGAAAATCAAGCTTACTGCCGCTGAACCGCTGTCCCTTGTAATGACCAAAAAGCCGATTATACGCTTCTTCGATCTGCCATTTCCTGTCCTCATCCTCCCAGACCCAGCTTTTAAATTCATCATTGATCAGTTTTTGTTTTTCCAGAGCGGCAAGCGTGTCAGACTCGCTGAGTTTTCTGCCGCTGTTATAGATCTTGATCTCACGCAGATTTAATGTCGCTTCGATAATCCACAGCGCGTTGAAGCGCGGTATACCGTATTTTACGTTAACATTTGAATTTGTACAGTTCCGCTTGCCGTTTATAAACCACGCTCCGGTAACAGGTTCGTAGTCAACGAATGAATCAAAATTATTTTCTCGATCACCCCAAACAATATGATTTACAAAATCGTTTACAATATCTTTATCAATCCAAGGCACTCCGAGCGATGCTTCGATTTTTTCCCACGTGATCTTGTGAGGAGTCCGCTCGATCTTCTTTTCACAAATATTTTCTTTTTTATCACGTAGTTTTTTGGCTTCGCGGTACAAATCTATCCATTTGTCTAATGTGAACTTATCAAAATCTTTTTCGGACAGAGTATCGATAATATCAAGAACGGGAATGTTTTTAAAAGCTTCTTGTTTACTGTAAATCGTGTAATCAACAGCGCCAAAGAAGGAATAATCACGATGCAGCAGCTCATAAGCTATCTGTTTTCCCAACGTCTTTTTATCCGTTTGACTGCAGATTCTATCGGCAATATATCCCTTTTCTTTTTGCGCGTAAATCGGCAATTTGTTTTTAATTAACATATTTTTCAACTCTATCTTCCATAGCACAGACAGCTGGCTTCGCCTGGAAACAAGATCGTTTTTGCGTGCATTTCTCAAAATTTTCAAACCGTCATCCGCGATATAAATAATGCCCCAGTGCTTCGGAACCTTCTCTTCCGCGCTTGCAAGATGTTTGTGGCTGACCACGATATAATTTTCATCAAAAAATTTATCATAAAATCTTATTTGCCGCTTAAGCCTTTGATAATTGTCACCGTCGCTTTTGATCTCAAACCCTATCAGCCTATCCGTGACCGCCATTACATCGCAAACAGCTTCACCAATGCTTTTCTCCTGATAAATGCGAACTTCCTTATATCGCGTTTTTATAAAGGAAATTAATATTATTCTGATAGATTTATCCTTCATGACGTGCTTTCCTTCTTTCCTTTGCTGTAATTCGCAGTATGCTTTGTATCACTCTTACGGCAAGACACTTATTATAATTTAATTTTAGTGCAGCGGACATACAAAAAATCGCACAGCTTATCAAATTATTGAAAGCATGTGCGTCTATTTGCTTTTGAAGCGCCGCTAACACGGCTGCCGCTATTTTATTATCAAATATAAGTTAAGCGGCGCTGCGTATTGCAGCGCCGCCTGTGATTTGCTAAATTATTCTTTATCTTCGAGTTCTATTGCGGCGGCTCGAGAATTGATCTCCCTTATTATATCGGGATCGAATTTAAATTTTCTGTCGTATGTCATAAGTCCGTTGATCTCTTGCTCCACATCATAAAGCTGTGTATAGCAGAATCCAAGCATGTACGGGTTATTTAGGAGGGCGGCAGTAAGCCCGCGATAGCGCTCAATAAATTCTTTCTCGCTCTTGGGCGCCTCTCCGTAGCCCCAGCCCTGAACGTCCTCAAATGACCAGCGTATGCCGCCATACTCACTGACAAACGTCGGAGATACGCCGTCATATTTTTGGCGCGGGCGCCGCGCCGGATCGCGATATATATGATCCATTATTATTCCCTCCGGTATTCTGTCAAAATATGAAGCGAAAGTCTTAGGATCTTGAGTATAATCATGGACATCAAATATGTCCGTTTCAACATGATAGTTTCCGCTGGTATCAATGACCGGTCTTGTCGGATCTACCGCTTTGGTTACGCGGTAAACCAGCCTCAACAGCTCGTCGCACTGCTTTCTGCCCTCGAAATCCCAGGTTTCGTTGAAGGGGCACCATCCGATGATCGAAGGGTGGCTCATGTCGCGCCTCAGGGCTTCGAGCCATTCGGGGAGAAAATGCTCGATTTGATCCATTTCGGTAATGTTAAGGCCCCAATTTGCGTGCTCTCCCCATACAGTGTAACCGAGTTTGTCGGCCCAGTACAGATATCTTGGTTCAAATACCTTTTCGTGCATACGCGCGCCGTTGAAACCGAGGCTCATTGAGTACAGAATGTCGTTTTTGAGTGCGTCGTCGCTCGGGGCGGTATATATCCCGTCCGGATAAAAGCCCTGGTCAAGGACCCACCTTCCGAACACCGTTCGGCCGTTTATCTTGAGAACTCTGCCATCAAGACATACGCTTCGCAGGCCGAAATAACTTGAAACCTCGTCGTATATTTTATTGCTCTTTTCTATTTTCAGTTTAAGGTCGTAGAGACCGCCTCGACCCACCTCCCACAAATGTTTTTCGAGCAGGTCTATCGTGAGCTCCGGCGAATCGGAGTACACGCCGCACGAAGCGCTTCCGACCGGCTTACCGTCCCAGAATGCTTCGGCCGTGATATTACAGCCGTTGAAATCGCCGCCGAGCTCAAAGCGGATATGCACGCTCGGTCGATCCAAAGAGGTCGTTATTGTCATATTTTCGATTCGGCATTTGTCAACGGGCTCAAGCCATACTGTCTGCCAGATCCCGGTCGTGCGCGTGTAATAGCAGCCGTATGAATGCAGCTTTGACGACTGTTTTCCGGCCGGTTGATCGGCACTTCTCACATCGTCAAAGACACATACGGTTACACTGTTTTTGCCGTCTTTGATATGTTCCGTGATATTAAAGCAAAACGGAGTATATCCCCCCTTGTGAGAACCCTCGTATTCTCCGTTTATATATACTTCGGCACGATAGTCCACAGCTCCGAAGTGAAGGATAATATCCTTTCCGTGCCACTGCTTCGGAATATCAAAATCCCTTCTGTACCATACACATTCCATGAAATCGGTATGTCCTATCCCCGAAAGCTTGCTTTCGGGACAAAACGGCACGATTATCTTGCCGTCAAGCGAGGAACGGTTGAAAAATTCCCGTTCAATACCGTTCTTCGCGTCGTCGATCTCAAAATCCCATTCTCCGTTGAGATTTAACCACTCGTCCCTGACCAGCATGGGTCGCGGGTATTCATTTCGCGGTACACTCATTATGTATTCCTCCTTGTTTGATTTTGCATCAAGTATGTGAATGTTTTTTCTTTAATTATATCAGAAATTTACTCAGCGTAAATGATAATTTCTACTTAAATATTGACATTTTATACTGCGTAGGTTATAATATCAATTGGTGGTGTTTATGAATTTTTTGCTTATCGAATCATTATATCCCGAAGAAGAGAATTTCACACTGCACAGAGATAATATCGGACAGCAATATATTTTTTTGCATTTTCTCACTCCGGTGACCGCGATCCTGAAAGGTCATGAAGTGGATATAACGCCGGGAGGCTGCGTTTTTTTCGGCATGAATTCCATGCAGCATTTTTCATCGCGGATATGCGGACTGCTCCACGACTGGTTCCACGCCGACAGCGGCTGCGTTGAGCTTTTGAAAAAATATGGCATTGAATGCGAGACGGTCTACTATCCCGAGGACAGCGGCGAGATCACAAGGATCATAAGCGAGATCCAGATGGAATATACGCACAAAGGCCGGCACTATCGTGAAGCAGCCGACGCGCTTGCCGAGCATATGTTTATTAAGCTCGCGCGCTCAAAGGACAATGACAAACAAATGCCGTCCTCATGTTTTGTCTATAAAGATCGATTTATCGAAGCGCGGGCGCTGATACACATGGATCTGCGGCGCCAGTGGCATGTTCGGGAAATGGCGGAGCTTGTTAATTTAAGTCCTTCGCGTTTTTATTATATCTATAAGAATATTTTCAAAATATCGCCTCAGCAGGATTTGATAAACAAAAGGATCAAAACGGCGCAGGTCCTGCTTATGGAAAACAAGCTTAGCGTTGAGGAGACCGCGCGCCTCACGGGATATACAAACCAATACCATTTTATACGCCAATTCAAGCAGATCACCGGGACAACGCCCGGAAAAATGCGTTCGGAAAAAATTTGAAATATATTATGTCAAACACACTCCGCAATCATTGTTTCAACCGCGGCTGTATTATGACATAAGAGCAGGCAGGATGATCTCCTGCCTGCTCTTGGGATATAATTGGGAAGAATTAATTATTTATTTTTGAATTTTATTTGCTTATTTCCGGCGTTTCAAGATTCAGATAAGCGCTCTCTTCGGGGGTAAAAATTATGTCCATAGCCTCTATATTAGCGTTAATTTGCTCTAAAGTAATCGGAGAAGAAATGGCCCACACACGCATATCTTGATTATATATCCACGCCATTGCGATCTGAGCGACGGAGCATTTCTTCTCCGCGGCAAGCTCCTCGCAGCGTCTGAGGCGCTCGAGATTTCTATCGCAAAAGTAGCCCGTCATGCCGGGCTCGTCTAAAATTTGCGCGGCCTTTTCGGGCTCGCCGCTGCTAAAAGCTCCCGAGAAAAATCCACGCGCCAAGCTTGAGTAAGCGAAAATCGGCATTTTTTGTTCTTTGTACCATTGACGCGCCTCGAGATTTTCCGGCCCTGATATTGTAACGCAGCCGGGTCCCCATTTGGCGTCTTGCTTCCACGGGTCGGCGATCTGCTCCGCGAGACCGAAGTTGGGGCTTGAAACAGAAAACGGTACCAGATCGTGCTTCGCGGCGTACTCGTTGGCTTCCTCGATCCGTTTATGCGTCCAATTGGACGCGCCGAACACTTTGATCTTACCCTCTTGATACAGTCTGTTCATAACATCCACAATTTCTTTTACGGGCACATCGGGATCATCCCTGTGGAGCATATAAATATCAATATGATCCGTCTTTAGTTTTTTCAAACTGTCATGGACGTCCGACAAAATATCAAAATCGGTGACCCGCTGCCGCCACTGATTCGGGTGAGCGCATTTGGTAATGATAACGCACTCGTTTCTGTTTCCGTTTTTCTCCATCCAGCGGCCCATAACTTCTTCACCGTAATGCGCCGCGCAGTCAAATGTGTTTATCCCTGCCGCCGCCACAGCGTCAAGCAGCGCAAATGCCTCATTCTGTATCTCTGTAGGCGCGTCTTCCGGCAGAGCATCAAACAAGAGCGGCACGGCCGTTCCGAATACCAGTTTTGACAGTGACAGATCAAGTCCTCCGATTTGTTCGTACTTCATCATCATTCTCCTTCCGAGTTTATATTCACTTTTTGGTTACAGTCCGTTCACAATATTGATCGGTTTTCCCGCCAGATATGCTCTGAGATTATCGACGGAATAGTCCACCAGTCTCTGTCGGCACTCAATTGCGGCCCAGCTGATATGCGGCGTTATGTAGCAATTTCTTGCCGTCAGCAGCGGGTTATCCATCTTGATCGGCTCGTCTTTGACTGCGTCCAATCCCGCGGCTCTGATCTTGCCCGAATTCAGCGCTTCCGTCAGATCCTCCTCCACGATCAATGCGCCTCTGCTGTTGTTGATCAGGATCACGCCGTCCTTCATTTTCGCGATGGTTTCTTTGTTGATAATGTTCTCGGTTTGCGGGGAAAGCGGGCAGTGTAGTGCGATAACATCCGAATTTTTAAGCACAGTGTCCAGATCGGTATAATGACAAACATCCGATTCCAAATTGCTGTCCGGCTCCGAATCATACGCTATCACATCCATCCCGAAGGCACGGGCCACGCCCGCCGTCACTCTGCCGATCCTGCCCAGACCGATTATACCCATTGTCTTATGCTCAAGCTCAATAAACGGATAATCCCAAAAACACCAATCGTGGTCGTCGTTGCGCCGTCCTTTTCTGACCTCGGAATCATGGTATGCCACATGGTTGGTAGTTTCAAGCAAAAGCGCTATTGCGTGCTGGGCGATGGCCTCCGTTCCGTAAGAGGGAACATTGGCTACCGGTATATTCATATCCCTGGCAGCATCCGTATCCACGGTATTATAGCCTGTGGCAATAACCGAAATAAATTTCAGATTAGGACACTGCTCAAGCGTTTTTCGAGTGATCACGGTTTTATTCAAAAACACAACGTCCGCGTCTCCTATTCGCTCCGCAGCTTCCTCGGGCTGAGTTCCGGAATACCTGCGCACCTGCCCGTAATTATTAAACGCTTTCCAGTTGATCTCACCCGGATTTTCACGCGGATAATCTAAAATTACTATTTTCATAATCAATGTCCTCCCGCTATTTTATTTTTGCCAAGACGTCCATTTCCTGCTGATAGCCTCGCATGAAAAAGTCCTTGTCGCTGCCTGTCCACAAAACGTTGCATCCCATATCTCTGTATTTCTGCGCCAAAATCTCATCGTCGCAGAAAATGCCGCATGATTTTCCGTATTGATTGCTTATATCAAAAATTCGCTGTATCGACTCAATCATTTGCGGACTTCCGATATCATTCGGCGTTCCCACCATAACCGACAAATCATAAGGGCCTATCATGACCGCGTTTATGTACCGTCCGTATTCCTCAAGCATTTTCGGAAGCAGCTCAATGCCCTTCGGTGACTCGATTTGAGGGAACAAAAACCGAGTTTTTGAAAAGTCCTCAAATGCCTCGCCCGGTCTGAATTGTCCGTGGCCCCCGCTTCCCTTTCTGCCTTCCGGGTAGAAAACAAGCGCGTCGACAGCTGTTCGCAGCTGTGATAATGACTCGGTCCTCGGAAGCATAATACCGTCCGCGCCCATATCTATCGCCTTGGCAATCAGATGATATTCGCTGTCCTGTGCCCGCACAAACGCCGGAATACCCTGAAGTCTGCACGTCTGCAAAAGCGGAACAAGATTTTGCGTGTCAAAAATTCCGTGCTCGGCGTCAAACAGGATAAAATCCAGATCCGGTCTGTTCATTTTCTCCAAAATGATTGTGTTATTGAAGATTATCATGGTGGTTCCGATAACCTTTTCTCTGTTTTTAAGCTTTTCGGCTAATTTTATGTATCTGTCCATTTTGTTTTACCATATCCTTTCTGTCCGCGGATAAATGATGCTCTTGAAATTATCGGCAGTAACGCGGAACGTGTCTTATTATCATACATTCTGTTTTGTACTTTGCGCGCCGCAAGAAAATATCCCGATCGCGGTCTTAACGTCCTGCTTCATTGCCTCATAAGCGGCCGTCTCCATATCATGGAAGAAAGTCTTGTCCTTAAGCGCGGCAGCAGCTTCTCCTCCGGCCTTTGCCATATATGTATAGTAATTGATTTTTTTCACTCCGCGGCTGATAACCGCTCTGTAGTCGTCATGGCTGACGCCGCTGCCTCCGTGCATGACCAGAGGCACATCAACAAGCTTATTGATCGTTTCCAGCCGATCAAAATCAAGCTTCGGTTTTTTTAGGTAAAGGCCATGCGCCGTTCCGAACGCGCACGCCAGAGCGTCAATCCCGGTCTCGCGAACAAATTCGGAAGCCTGCTCGGGATCGGTGTACAAGCTCTCACTGCTGCCTCCCTCTCCCGATTCTCTGGCGCCCAAGGAGCCTATCTCTGCCTCAACCGACGCGCCGCATTTGGCGGCAAGGCTGACAACGATCCGCGTATTGGCGGTATTCAGCGCCGTGTCCAATGCGGAACCGTCATACATTACCGAGGTGAATCCGAGCTTCAAGCCTTTGCTTACATACTCAAGATCTTCGCCATGATCCAAATGCACGCATACCGGAACTGTTGCGCGCTCCGCCATAAGCAGCATCACCGGCGCTATCTCATCCATTTTGCACAGACCCATTTCTTCATGAACCTGGGCGTGCATAATTATCACCGGTTTTTTAAGTTCCTGCGCCGCATCGATCACGGCGCGCATACTCGTCAAGCTCGGAGTGTTAAACGCTCCTACGGCGCATTTCTCCGCTTCCGCGAGCTTTAATATTTCACGCAGTGTTACAAGCATTGTCTTTCCTCCACAAATTCAAATTTCAAATTACATTTTTTTGTCTCGCCACATTTTAAAAATTCAAGTTTTCCCTGCTCCCGCATAACGTCACGGCCGTCGGGCAGACAGTTTCCCGGCTCCAGCCCGAGGACGTAATCGCGCACGCCCATCATCTTCCACTCGGTAAAGAATGGAAGCTCATCCGCGTTATAGGATATGACTACACCCTTTTGGATCTTAGGATTAAACACAGAGACCGACGGTCTGCCCTCGAGTTTATGATAATAGCATTTTTCCTCATAACCGGGCTGCGGCTCTTCTGTTTCAAGGCACCGTTCTATCCCGTCAAGAGCGTGCTCGTTTCTTGGCGCGACCTCGCTTGAAGGGATGTTTACCTCAGAGGCTTCCGACAGCAGCGGGTATCCCATATTGCAATGATAAAGCACCTCTATGGGAGTCTCTCTTTCACCTATATTGGTTATTGTATCACTCAGATAAATTTCGTTTTTGTTCAGAGGGCAAATATATTCCCGCTCAAGCAGCAGCTGATGTGAAAATATTGCCGCATCACGGACAAGCGCCTTAATATGTATAGCGCCGCCCTCGTTCCAATATCCGATGTTCTCGCAGGGCGTGTTGGACACATTTCCGTGCAGGGGCAGCTCCTCGCCGTCGTCAACACACGGCGTGCCTACGGCTGTGAGTCCGCAGGTAGTGAAGAAACCCGCGGTAAAAGACTTCAGGAAGCCGTCGCCCTTGCCGTCATAATATTTTGGCGAAACATATCCGCAGGGCGCAAAATAACCCATGTTGTCGCCTTTAAACGTGACCCTTGAGATGTCCGCGCACCTATCCGCCGAAACAACAAATTCCAGTCCCTTGCCGCTGCGCACATGTAAAAGGCGCATGCCGTCTCCTTTTCCGCCGACAAGGCGCAGCTCTTGAACGCCCCAAAGCTGCTGCTCGCATCCTATATATCGATTCATTCAGATACCTCCGTGATCGGCCTAACCGCGGAATAAATTTTTCGGTAGGCCGCATACTTCTTTTTATACTTCTCAGCAATCTCAGGCTGCGGAGTAAATATTTTTTTATACTTCACAAAACTTTTGCGTGCGGCGTTAAGGTCCCGTGCAGCTCCCATTACCACAGCCACAAGCATACATGTTCCGCAGGCTCCGGCTTCGGGAGCGTCCAAAGTGGTGAAAGGCCGGTCCAGGATGTTGGCCTTGATCTGCAGCCACACGTCGGAAGCAGCGCCGCCGCCCGTTGCGCACAAACCGCTCAAACAAATTCCGAAACTTTCCAAATGCTCCACATTTACAAGCATCTCATACGCCACGCCTTCCATTAACGACTTATAAAGATCTATGGCGGTATGCTCGAGCGTAAGTCCGATCACAGCGCATTTTGACTCTCCGTCCATGTAGGGATTTGCCGCTCCCGCAAGATGCGGAAGGGTCAATATTGAGCCCGGCTCGGACGTAACTTTTTTGTCAAGCTCGGCAAATACGTTTTTTCCGGCCTTCTCAGCCGCTTGCTTCTCAGCGGCGGCAAAGCCGTCCCTGAACCACTTAAGCGCCGCCCCGCCTGTATATGACATGGCATAACACACATAGGTGTTGTCAAACACATACGGCACTACCGAATACCCTTCATCATACAGTTTTTCGTTCTCGGGTACCATGTCAAACATGGGCGTCACGCACTCGACGGTTCCGGTGCCGTCCACCGCGCTGCCGACTTCAAAGACACCCGCTCCCAAAGCCGCGGCCACTTGATCATGTCCTCCGCTTACTACCAAAACATCCTCCGAAAGGCACAGCCTCTCCGACAATTCTCTCAGGATAGTTCCGGCGGCTGTTCCCGTTGGCACGGGCCGCGACATAAGCTCGGGGTCAATCCCCGCTGCGTCAAAAATTTCTTTACTCCATTGTTTTTTTCGTATATCAAACGCCATAGTCCTGGCGGCCAAAGAATAGTCGATCTGCCGCCTGCCTGTGAGCCGATACACAATAAAATCTTCTATCAGAAAAATATATTTTATCTTTTGATATATCTCCGGTTTGTTCTCTTTTATCCACATTATTTTCGGAATACTGTACATATGGTGCGGCTTCACGCCGGTAATTCGCGTCAGTTTTTTCTCGCCTATGCGCTCGCAGAGGCGGGCACACATGCTTTCGCCTCTCGGGTCGGTGTACAGCATGGACGGCAGGAGTACGCGGCCGCGATCGTCGACGGCCGCAAAGGTCTCACCGAAAGTGGACACGCCCATAGCCAAGATCGGATATTTCTCTGCCGCACATCGTATCACATCGCATACGGCCTCAAATATTTTCTCTCCGTCTATCTCGTGCTCTCCTCCGACACGCTTCACATCGTATTCCCTATACTCTTTATGGATAAACTCTCCCGCGGTATTATAGACCGTAAATTTACAGCCCGTAGTGCCGACGTCAAGTCCTCCTATCAACATATCTTCCGCCCCCTTATACATTACACATTCAGCGCGCATAACGCGTTTTCACGGAGAATATGCTCACATTCCTCCGGATCTCCTCCGGCGCCGTAAAAGGCCGGCATAACCTTTTCAAACATATGCCCGAAACGCTTAGTCTGCTCCTCGACCGTAAGCTCTGTTCCAAGATTGCCGACTCTTCCGAAATCGCAATACATACACAGGTCATTCCCGATCAAAAGACTTTCGGCAAGTCCTCTTCTGCAAAGCTCCGCGAGCTCGCCTCCGATTTTCTCTAAGCTGTACGGCACGCAGTGGCACTGGTCAACCACAACTCGGCAGCCTCGGCAGATTATGCTTTCCCAATAATCCGCGTCGGGTCGTCTGGCGGAATGACCCATAAGTATTTTATCGGGATCCGCACCCGCTTTGGTCAATATGTCTATTTGCTCATGCGCCATATTGCCGGTATGGATGCAGTGAACGTAAAGCGGCAGTCCGGTTTCGCGCTGAACGATGCCAAGAGCCGTCAGACGCTTGATATTATCCGCCGTCATTCCGTCAGTGTCGGAAGCGCATTTTAATATGCCCGGTCTCACGCCGCAGTTTTCGGCGTTTTGGCAGTCTCTGAGCAGCCATTCCGCCAGGTCCTCGGGGGTCCGCTCGTTTGTCACGCACGAGGGAAAGTAATAAAATCCCGTGGAGGCCACGATTGGCACTTCCGCCTTTTCAGACACGGCGGCAAGGAATCTTATATCGCGTCCCATATCTATCGGGGTGCCGTCCACAAACAGGCTGATACCGTATTCTTTCTTGAGCTGGCGCAGGACCTGCGCGGCATACTCGACAAATTTCTCCTCATCAAGCCAGCTTTTTCCGAATGTGTGCAGCATATCATTCGACAGGCATCTAATATGATCGTGTATCAATACGCTCCCCGGTCCCGGCTCCGATATCGCTCCGGTTACAGTGTAGATCATAAACTTTCCTCCCGCTTTTTAAAGCTCCATAATATCATAGCCCAGATAGTATCTAAAGGCTTCGTCAAGTATTTTTGCCATGTGTCCCACGCCAACGACCGTGTGGTGCCTGAATCCCTCTCTGCCAAGCTTGAGCAGCTTTTTCTGCAAATCGTCGATCACTGCCACGCCTCCGCAGCCGAAAAATTCTTTCTCTATCTCATCATCGGTAAACTCTCCCTCTCCCATATAGAAGGTGAGCTTGCCGTTCTCGGTCTTGCAGTTTGAGAACGTCATGGGGAAGGCGGCTATTCTTCCCTCGTTGCTGCCCCAGCCGCAGCCCGGACAGCCCTTGGCGAACATCTTATGGTCCGTGACTGTGCCTTTGCCCTTCATAAGCGACTGCGCCGTGGAACCGCAGTGGAACAGTATCACCTTATCGGGATCATCGCCGTAGTTGTTGTTCCAGTCCACGCAGGCGGTCGGCTTCTCGGATGCAAGCGCCATTGAATACATGTTGATAGCCGAGCACAGGTCTATCTCGCACGAGGCAACAATCCCTCGGTCGTTCAGTTCACTCAAAAGAACACAGGGCGCTATACCCAGTATCTCGTGCATTTCGTCCCAGCAGCGGATGGTCACGCAGTCGAGTTTATATTCTTCTATGTAGTCATCGATCACCACCGAAAGCTTTGCCAAAGTGCTCATCTTATCCTCGGGAACAAGCGAGAAATCGGTGTAGTCCTTTAAATATTCCGCGCGCTGTTTGACCTTTTCGTCATCGTCGGCGTATTGATCAATGCGGCAGAACACCTCTGACAGGTCAAATGTCTCACAGCTTATGCCGTACTTCTGCAGAGTTATCTCGTCGTACCTGACTGTCTTGAATTTAGACGTTCTGGCTCCCAGAATTCCTATCGAGAACCGTTTCATTCCGTTTGCCACTCTGCAGATCGCGGCAAAGTCGTTGAGGTTTTGCCGAAACTCCGATGTGAGCGGATGGACCACATGGGGCGCAAGCGCAGTATACTTGATGCCGTACTGATGAAAAACATCTTCAATGCTGAACTTGCCGCAGTAGGCGTCACGTCGGTGTTCAAAATCCATTTTTCCTATCTCATCCGGATACGCCTGTATAAGAATGGGCTTTCCCGCGTCTTGAAGAGCCGCCACCGCGCCGTTTTCATCACCGAAATTGGGCAGCGACAGGATCACCCCGTCATATTCGCCCTCGTGCTCGCGCAGCCACTCGGCATACGCCCGGCCCTCCGCGCGGCTCTCAACCGCTCCGTATCGAGTCATTTCCGCCGGAGGCATAAGGAAGTCATAGCCTGCCTCCTTTACCGCACGGCTCATCTCCTCACGGGCGGTTCCTATCAGGCTTTCAGGGAAAAATCCCCTATTGCCAAAATACAGTGCAAATACCTGTTTTTTCATCTTTCTCTCCCTCCACAACTTATAATTTACAGTGTTGCTATATAATAGTTTCTTTTATGCTATTGATTTTATCAGATTTTGTGCTATAATTATAGATAATATTATATAAAAAACTGTATTTTTGTTTCGGAAAGGATGATTTTTATGAACTCTATTCTCTATGATGAGAAGATCAACGGATTGTTTGAGCAATTCTATACCCTGACCGGCATTCGAATCGCTCTCTATGACGCCAACTACAATAAGATTACTTCCTATCCCAGAGGATCATCCGGATTTTGTCTGCTCCTGCGCGAAAACGAGGAATTTGACACCTTATGCCACGAATGTGATGTTAACGCCTTTACAAAATGCCAGAAAACACAGCGCGGCTTTATGTACAGATGCCATCTCGGACTTCTGGAGATCGCCGCTCCTATTATTGACAACGGCATAATCTTGGGATATATCATGCTGGGGCAGGTCACCGACAACAAAAACAAAGATGAACTGGCGCAGAATCTGACAGACATCTGCAGCAAGTATTTCGACAGTGATCTGATCTTGAAAGAGGCAAAACACATCAAATACAAAAACGCCAAGCAAATGTACGCGGCAGAGGGAATTTTGGGCACATGTATCAGTCATATCCTGCTTAAAAAGATGATAAACATTCCCACGCAAACTCTGTTCTCGCAGATCGAGATGTTTATAGACGAACACCTTTGCGACGACCTGACGATCGACCGTTTGTGCGACGAATTTAACATCAGCCGCACACACCTTTATAACATTACGAACAAACATGTCAGCACGGGCATTGCATCATTCATACGCTATAAGCGGATGAACCACGCGAAATACCTGCTTGAAAACACAAAAATTTCCATTGCCGACGTAGCCGAGGCTGTGGGGTTCAATGATTATAATTATTTTTTAAAGGTATTTAAGAAAACATATCACGTGTCGCCTAAAAAATTCGTTCTTTCCAAAACGGGTCAAAATAAATAACGAATAACGGATATTTGTATTGACAACCCGTGATAATTATAGTAAACTAAGTTTAGGATACAGAGAACGGGAGACGTATCAAGGCAAAACTCGGACGGGTTTTGTTTTGTGTCTCTTTTCTTTATAATTTAAAAAGGGAGTTGACAAAAATGGAACAGCCTTGGGAAGGATATTTTCCGCCGATAAAAATATGGGGCAATCTTTACTTTGTGGGCACAAAGCCCGCTTCAACACACATTATTGACACGGGCGACGGGCTTATTATGCTTGACAGCGGCTACCAGCATTCGTTATACCTGGTTCTTTACAATATGTATAAGATCGGCCTTGATCCCGACGACTTAAAGTACATTATTCACACCCACGGCCATATTGACCACATGGGAGCTACACGAGCTTTGGTTGAAATGACGGGCGCGAAAACCGTCATAGGACGTGCGGACCGCGACGTAGCAAACGGCAAGCTCGATCTTTCGTATGCCAAAGAGCTTGGCATGGAATATACCGAGTATTTTGAACCGGATATCCTTTTGGACGACGGCGATAAATTCACGCTCGGAAACACTGTTATTGACTGCGTCGCCACACCGGGACACACGCCCGGCGCCATGTCATACTTTTTTGATGCCGTATACGGCGGCGAGAGCTATCGCGTCGGACTTCAGGGCGGCATGGGCATTAACACCATGTGCCGCGAATTTTTGGACAAGTACGGCCTATCATATTCCTGCCGCGACGACTTTATAAAAGCCATGGATAACCAAGCTGATATTAAGGTTGACATTTTCCTCGGCAATCATATGCAGCACAATCATACCGAGGAAAAATACAAAAAGCAGCTTGACGGCGACGAGAGAGCATTCATTGATCCCGATGAATGGAAGACTTACATACCATGGGCAAAACAAAATCTTCTTAATATGATAGAGCGGGAAAATCGGCAGTAAGCCCCGAAAATGGAGGTATATTATGAACATACGATACGTGACAGACTTCGGAGCTGTTCCGTTTTCCGAAGATCCACAAACCGAAATGCTGCAGCGGGCCATCGACCATTGCTTTAAAATCGGCGGCGGTGAAGTGCGCGTTCCCGCGGGCGACTTTTTGACCGGCGGTCTGCGGCTGCGCTCAAACGTGCGGCTTTATTTGGAACAGGGCGCGCACTTGATCGGCAGCAGGGAGCCCAAAGACTACTTCGCCGTTTTATCGGATAAGCTTGAGCCTCTTGCGCCGAATGACTTGACCGACGTTTTGTGGAAGCCCGTTGATGTCCGCAAAAATTTTGATCATATGAACCGCGCGGGAAGCTCCTGGAACAACGCGCTGATCCGCGCCATTGACGCGGATAATATAGCAATAATCGGTGAAAACGGCTCATACATCGACGGCAGAGACTGCTTCGACATATCGGGTGAGGAACACTATCGCGGTCCTCACGCAGTGAATTTTTTTCGCTGCAGCAACATAATTTTTAAGGGTTATGAGATAAAAAACAGCGCCAACTGGGCTCACGCTTTGTTTGACTGCACTAATATCCAGATGGAAAACGTCACTGTGACCGCAGGTCACGACGGCATACACCTGACCTCCTGCAGAAACATTGATATACGCCGCTGCGATTTTTATACCGGTGACGACTGCATTGCCGGCATCGACAACCTGAATATGTCTGTCAGCGACTGCGTGCTTAACACCGCGTGCAGCGCCTTCCGCTTCGGCGGCACAAACGCCGTGATTGAAAAATGTCGTATTTTCGGCCCGGCCAAATACCTGTTCAGAGGCAGCCTGTCGGACGAGGAAAAACGAAACGGCGGGCAGCCGGTCGGCGGACGCAGAAATATGCTCAGCGCGTTTACCTATTATGCCGATTTTTCAAGAAATATCAGCCGACCGGCAGGGCACATATTAATGACCGACTGCGACATCTCAAACGCGGACCGCTTTCTGCACTATAACTATTCCGGAAATGAGCCTTGGCAGAGAAACAAGCCGCTCGAGGAGATCACGTTCAAACGTATCAAAGCGCGCGGCATCAAAAATCCGCTCACAGCCTATGGCAGCTCGGATATTCCGATACGGCTCGCGCTTGAGGACTGCGAGATCAGCTTTTCCGAAAACCGCGCGCCCGAAGCGTTTATGCACCTTTGCAACTACGACAAGGTGCTGCTTAAAAACACAACGGTTAAAAACGTTAATGGCGGCGAGCTTATCAAATCCTGGAGCGAGGGCGGAGAAATAGTGGCCGATAATTTTGATACCTACGGCTTTGACGGCGAATTTTTGAAAATCACCGATGAACCGTTTGTATGCGGTGCAATATAAAAGGGCTGTGAAAAACAGCCCTTTTTTTATGACTTATAAAACATTGTATAATAAGGCCACAGTACGGAGTATCTGTCGCGCAGGTCTTTTGCGAACCATACGGCGTTATCGATCATTTCTTTTCCGTACATACTCTCAAAATCCGAAAAGTCAAGAGCGACACTCTTAAGATATTCCTTCATTTTGATAGATGACGGAGGCTCGGCCAACGCAGCCTTAATATCGTGCCACTTGGTTTGATATATCTTGATATCGCCGCTTTTGTAGCGTCCCCACTTAGTTTGAAGATCTATCACCTCGTCGGCGGCTATGCCGTAAATCTCCTTTATCTTCCTCCTCCAAGCGGTCTCATGAAACGGTTCAGCCTCGCTTGGCTCGTCAAGCTTTAAAAGCTGCTCACGCATAATCTGCGTGCACACCGCGGAATATGCCACGTCGATCCCGTGACGGAAATACGGGCGGCTGTTCATAATGCCAAGAACTTCAAAAAAGTGAGACATATGATGCTCGCTGCCCGAGGCGGGTCGTGAATTACCCGAGTACGCCATCGCTATACCCACCCCGATCAGCGCCTCTGTCAGCGTTTGTATTGCAGATTCGTCTCTTGCCAGAAGTTTAGGGCCCAGGTCTTTTACCCGCATCAGCATATCATACGTTAGGTTATATATGGTCTCGCAGAAATATTCTCCGTTCACAACGGCGCTCAGCTTCCAGTCGTTAAGACATGAAAATTTGCCTATTATGTCGCCGTATCCCGAAACGATAAGCTCTGTCGGAGCCGCTGCAAGCACCTCGGTGTCCGCTATGATAAATCGCGGCGTGTGAGCGGTGTATGTCACCTTCATATTGTCAAAAGTCATGGCGGCCGACACCGAAGCGTATCCGTCCATAGACGGCGCTGTTGCGACTATCGCGTATGGAAGCTTTTCTCGAAAGCTCACGTACTTGCATAGATCTTGTATAACTCCGGAACCGATGCCCAGGATCAGATCAACATCGGAGTTTACTTTCGATCGAATGTCTGCGACCGCGCGCTCATCGGGAATCAGTATGCCGTGTCGGACATCAAAAATTTGTTGTTTTGCGATCTTTCCGCAAAGCTGCTCCGCCACAGACTCGCCGCACACGGAATATGTATTGTCATCGGCCACTATCAAGATTTTGTTATACGGCTCAAGCAAAGCTCCGATTTCCGCTATCGCGCCCTTTTTTATAACTGCTCTCTCAATTTCGCAATTATGGACTCTCCCGCATTCGCAGGATGTCGGTTTTAAAAGTGTTTCAAAATTCATTTTGTTATCTCCCAAGTCTATCACTAATTAAGCGTAAGCTGAAAAGCTCTGATACGACGTTTTAGGGCAGAAATGGAACAGGTCCTATTTCTGCCCCGTAAAATAGAATAAACAGACAAGATGTCAAGGTCGTTAAACGCCGCGTCTTGATTATTTACAGATAAATGACAAGCATCTTAGGCTTACCTCTGGCCTGCATCTCATATACCATTGAGCAGCCGGTTCCAACATCCATATATGTATTTGCTTGATCAACAGTTCCTTTGTATATTTCTTTTCCGCTCGGCGCGTTTTTGTCGTATATCAAGCACGGCACGCCGTTGGTCTCGATGGTTCGACCGCCTGTTCCGAAGCCGTCGTTTGTCAAGCTTATTCTGAGAACGCCGTCAGTATAATCATACGCATAACCCTTTGACTGTCCGAATACAGTGTTATACGCGGAAATGCTCGGTGAGGGAGGATCGTCGCAGTCAAAAAGCATATCATAAAACTGTATTGTGCCGTCCGACGCTGTGCCCAAACGTATCACATCGCCCTTTTGGACCTTGTCAAATCCCTGCGACTCGTAAATGCCGTCGCCAAGCGGCAGATTTATTTCATCTGCACCTCTGTACCCAACCAGCGTTTTAACAAAAGCACCGTCCTCGTTTACAGAATCAGCAAAGTATTCGACCAGCACAGGCAGCGTTTCACCGAGGTTTCGGCTGCTCGCTTCGTCAGCGCCTTTTATCAGGACAAATTGCTCGTATCCGATTCTTTCGGCTACCTTATAACTCTCAAAGTTATAATATATCCAGTTCGTAAGTCCCGATTTGTTGCCGACGTGGAACTCTCTGTCCTCCGCCTCCGACAGACGCGCGTCATTCGGAACAAAGAATATTTTACTGTTATTATCTAAAACCGCGTAATTTTCGAGACTTCCGGAAACGTAGGCCGCGTTTGTGACATACGGAGCGCTGACTTTTAAAACATCATCCTCACCGCCCGCTCCGGTGTTAACGGTGTCTATCACCGTGATCTCTCCGCGCGAGTTGGTTCTCAGCATAACAAACTGTGGTTTAAACGAACCTCCGCTGCACAGGCGTTCAAAGGCCTCATCCATGTTTTTGGCGTACATTATGCCGTCTATTGTAACTTTGCTTGCGCAGATCGTCTCGAGCACTTCACCGTCGCTGTTTAAAAGCTTAAAACGTATCGTATAGCTGAAGTTATAATTCTCGATCTGGCCCATGTAAAGATAAGCCGGTGTGTATGAACCCGCTGCAAGCTTAACATATGCGACCTGACCGCCGTCATCCAGATACAAAACGACATCTCGGCCGGCTTCAACATCCGCATCCGGAGATTCCTCGGGCATATAGTATTCAACGCCGTCGATCAGCAGTGTCTTTCCGATATCATCACGAGTTACACTTGTGATTGCGCCGCTTACCGTATCATTGACAATATGTACTTCCGCCGCTCTCTTATCCTGAGAAATATAAACGCTGAGGATCGTGTTTCTCTGAATATCGGAAAAAGCTTTCGCAGTTCCATTCATGGTAATGCTCAGATAGTCATACAGACTCTCATCGAGCTTCAGCTCGCGCCGCGTTTTTCCGACCGTATCATAAATAGTGCGTGACGATGCGTCGATATTGCTGACATAATAGTTCTCGTATCTGCGGACTACGGCGGTGGAGTAGCTTCCGGAGCCGTTGGTCACAAGTTTTAATGTGTATTTATGCGCATTAAATATCTCAGCAAGATTTCCGGTCGCGATCCTGCCGTTATAGATAACAGCAATGTCACGAGGCAGTTTGACGCTGCGCTGCCTTCCGTTTTCGAGCGTGTAGGTCAGCTCAAAACTGTCGGCGTCAAATCGCGTGTTGTGGTCCGCGTCTATTACGAGCATATTGTCTCCGGCACCCAAAGTCGCCGCGCCCCATACGATCGTTTTCGCGTTGCCGTATTTGTCGCTTTCATACAAGACATCAATTTTCTGTCCGATGTACTCATCAAGCGGAATTTTCGTTTCGTATACGGTATCATCTATCATTGCCTGTCCCTGCTTGAGTGAGCCGCCGGACAAAGTTATGCCGTTTACGCCGCGGAGTGTTCCCCTTGCGCAGTAAACATTATGATATATGCTGAGTAATGTATTGCCTTGATCTGTCCTGTATTGATTTCCGTCGCTGCTGAAGTATACCGGCTCGGAGACGGACGCCGTTACTGCGCGGTACAGATAAACCAGCATATCGCCGACCGTCAGCTCGGCCGCGTCGCTTGCGCCGCTCACGATGCCGAGCCGTCCGGCCGCGCGAATATATCCCGTAGGATAGCCGCCGTTATATTCCGCCCAATCGCCGTAACCCAGAGCAACGACCAAAGGCTTTATTGCTTCAGATGTTGTGATGGCGTTATCCGGCTCAAACATACGGTCGCTTTCGCCGTTTAATATGCCTCCGCGCGTCAGCGCGTTGATCTCCTTATAAGCCCAATGTGTCTGCGGAACGTCGTAATAATACGGATCGCCCGAATACTCGGTCATATTGACGATCTTCGCTATAGCCGACACAAAATCCGCGCGGGTCACCTTTGCCGAAAGATCGGTGTTATAATCGTAATAGTCCGGAATGAACGAGAACATCCTGAGCACCTGCATTGCTCTGTCGGTTTCTTCGCTTATTTGTTCGGCAGACGCGGGAGTAGATATTCCCGCGGCGCCCAGGCACAAGGATAACGCCAAAACCAGTCCTATCAGCTTTTTTATGTATTTCCTCATAATTATACCTCCGTCAGTTATTGCAGCAGCGACAGCGCGCCGTATATGACTTTTGCCGCTTCAGCACGCGTCGCGGTGCCCTTGGGAACGAACGTCTTCTCTGTCTCGCCGTTTACAACTCCCAAATGGTAAAGAGCGCTCACCGCGTCGGCAGCATAATCGGCGATCTCTCCAAAGTCGTCAAACGCCGCGGCTGTTGTGTCCATCGCCGCTCCTTTCATTCTCAGAGCGTTATAAAGCATGGTAACCATGTCCTCACGCGTAATGCTGTTTCCGACTCCGAACAGTCCGTCTCCAATTCCCTTAACTATGCCCTGAGTTCTCGCGATATTCACATAGCTGCAGAACCAGTCGTCCTCGCTGACATCTGTGAATCCGTTTCCGTCATATTCAGCATTTTGAAGACCCATAGAGCAAACCAGGAGCTTGGCAAATTCTTCTCGCGTAACGTTGCTGTCAGGGTCAAACTGTCTGTAGCCGACCCCGTTTACGATGCCCTTATCAGCCAGAGCGAGAATCGCTTCCGCGGCCCAGGGCACGCTGTCCAGATCATCAAACGACACCGATAGGGTCTCGGACACGTCGCCACCGGTTATAGGTTCGGCAGCATATCCGCCTATGCCGGTGCCGGTGTTGCTCCAGCCGCCCGAGCCGCCGCCGGATCCGCCAAAACCTCCGCCCGAGCCGCCGCCTGTTGCGGGTCTCGAAGTATTCAGCGCGTCATAATTACTTTTTATTTCTTGAATACTGCTGAAATCGCGGCCCATCAATCCGCGGCATGCCGTGTCGGACATAGAGCTGCCGATGCCTATGAAACTGTCATAAGCTGTCAGGACGTTCTTGACGTCGTCCGAGCCGCCTGCATACCGTATCGTCGCGAAGATAAGCGCCTCGCGCGCCGCCTTCTCGAAATCATCAGTGCCGACTATGTTCTTTCCGGACATCTTTTGGGTGAAGTATGCCTGTTTTGAGGATGTGGTTATGTATTTATCGTAAAGCTCGTTAAATTGTTCATCCTCAATATACATTTCGTCTATATAACGGTCCATATCTGAAACGGCGCCCTTATTAAGCGCAGCTGCAGCGGCGTAAGTCTTAAATATCCGCGAATTCGTTTGCTCGTCGCTCTCGCTTTCAAGCCGCAGAGGGTTCGACTTTACATAGTCGTAATAATTCTTAAGCTCCGACGCGGACACTGTGCCGTTATCAATAAGCGCAAAGCCGAAATTCAGATCGGCTGCATGTTCGTCGAGATAGCTCGAGAAGGTATCGAAATCCGAAACTGCTCCCTCAAGACCCGCGTAAGCATTCGCGAGATTTTCTTTCGGCTCGAGATATAGTGACAGCTCTGTCACCTCGTCTCCGCTTTGCGAGCCGAGCCTTGCCGCGTACTCACCGGTATCGGCTTCGGTGCAGGAGAATGGGATCTCAAATACGTAGCGTCCGTTTTCCGCTCTCGTCTGCCTGCATATTTTTAAGGCCTCGTCGCTCAACGCTCCGTCGAAAGCGTTTCCCTTTTCAAGCACTTCAAGCGTCACCATACCGTCGTTGACAGCCGTGGTGCCCTCGATTGTCAGACTGCCGTTTAAATAGTTGTATGTCACAGTATACGGCATTGGCTGAGCGAATCCCGTCATACCGAAGCACAGTACGAGCAGAGCCGCCAAAGCGCTGATTAATTTTTTCATAATTGATCACCTCATTCTCTCTTATTTCAGTACAAATGTGTCGCAATACGGCGTTATGCTGCCAAGGTCGTTCCACAAAAGCAGTTCCGCCGAGACCGCACCTTCGGGCTTGAGTATTTCAAACGAAGGCATATCGGCGCTGCCCAAGCGGCCGTTTGCGGGAACGCTGCTCTTGGCGGTCTGCACCTTAATGCACTCTCCGCGCTCATCCAAATACGTCAGGAGCCATACAATCGGCACCTGAGCATCCGTAGAGTTTACGGCCTGCGTCTGAACAGTGACAACGTCGCCGTTATCAAGCTCATCGAAGCTGCTTATTAACGCGCCGTTTGATACAAGCCCCGTAATACCATACTTTGAACCCGATGCCTCGGATGTTTTGAACTTTTGTGTGTATCTTCCGCCCTGCATCGGCACACCGCTTGAATTTGCGACAGTTCCCGGAACGGTCAGAGTGTACTCGGCGCCGCCTTTCAATACGGCCAGCGGCGTCAATATCCACACATTGCTGTTAGTTTTGTCTTTGGCAAGGGTAAACTCCGCATTTACGCCTTCATCATCCGTTAGTGTAATTCCCCGGCCGCCCTCCGGCTCGGGCATCGTCGTTCCGAAGTCCAGTTTTATGCTGTCGATCTCGGGCGCTATCATGCCGTCCTTTAAAGTATTGCCCTCGACATCGGTTATTGTGACAAAATCATCTCTCAGCATCGGCTGAGGCGATGTATATTTTATCAGCAGATTATCAAAGACAACGTCTGTGCCCCTGAGGCTTAAATAATCCACAGAATTTGCCGGCACATATCTTGTGGTCGGGTTTTCATGGGTCGCTTCCGATGAGGGAACTCCTGTATTTTCTTTTACGTACAGAGTTTGTGATTTTTCGTTAACAACCTTGGTATCGGGGTCTTTTACCGAGCTTAAGGTTATATCATAAATCCCTCTCGCGGGCATAACGTTAAGCGTTAAATGATAAGCCGCGCCGGTGTCAATTGTCACGGGCAGTTTCTGGCCGATGCCGGTCGTGTTAACGCCGGTGCTGGTGGCAGTTTCGTCGTGATTGCCGAGCGATATGCTGACATTATTCACCTGCGGAGCCGCCGTGCCCTGCTTGTTGACGTCGCCGGGCGGCACCAGATCAAATGTAACCCAATGCGAGCTGGTCGTCATGGTAAAGTCACATTCAACGGTAAGCGTGCCGTCTCTTACTGTCTTGGGCAGTTTATACGCAAGACGCATATTTGTGCCGAAGACCAGGGTCTGCGGGTCATACTTGCTAGAGTCTACCGTTGTGCCTCCGTAGTAATTGCTCCAGTTGTTTTTCTTAAGATACGCGTCATCCCACGTGTTATCACCCGTCATATCCTGATAAACCTCGGTTTTTGCCTGAGACGGATCGGGATTTGCTGTAGGCGTCGGCGTAGGCTTTGGGGTAGGTGTGGGCGTGGGTTTTGCCGTTGGCGTAGGTTTTGCGGTAGGCGTGGGCGTGTTTGTCGGTGCCGGAGTGCTGCTCGGCTTGGGCGAAGCGCTCGGAGTCGGACGCGGTGAAGCGCTCGAAGCGGGAGTGCCGCTCGGAGTCGGCACGGGCGAACCGCTCGGTTCGGGCTTTGCTGTCGGCGTCGGCTCGATCGTCGGTGTGGGTTCGGAAATATCTTCTCCCGTCGTTCCGATCTTCAAATAATCAAGCCTCAGCTCCGCGCCGTGTGTGGCGGGGAAACGAACCGTGTCAATACCGTTTAACGCAAGTTTCTCTCGAACCAAAATACCGGTTTTTGTGAGTTTTGCCCCGCCTTCCTGACTGATGCTCACGGCCCATTGTGCCGCCTCGATGTCAAGAACTATGTTGATATCGCACCACTGTTCGGGATCATAGCTGCCGATCTCCGTTCTGTTTGTTGAGGTGTATCCGCCGTCGGTATCTCCGTTTACATACACTGTTTTATCTTCGGGAGTGAACTCCAGCGTCGCGGGAATGCCGCCGCCCAGGATCTGTATCCTGCCGTAGCCGCCGCTTCCCGAGACCTTCATGCGCGCCGACAGATACGTCTTGCCTTTTAAAGAACTCTCCCACGGGGCTTTAACAAGCGTTTGAAGCTGGTATTCGTTACCGCCGCTGACTCCGTCGGGCGGGATAACCGATATATAATCTTCATCGCCGACATATTCGATATCTATACCTTCGGTATTGGTTGCGGAATTCGCATCATTCTGTTTGTTCAGTTCCCAGCCGGAGTTTACAAACTCGTTTATGGTCTTTTTGCTGTCAAATAAATTTCCCTTATAATAGCCGTAATTAGTTCCGGCTCTGTATGTCTCCGGTATGGAGGCATGGACAAAATCCTCAAAATAACCGCTGTACTCTACGGGGCTGTCGGTCGCATTCGTGTACTTTGCGTCAGCAACCTGAGGATTTTTGCCGTCTGCAACCGCCTGCGCAACAAAGCGCAGATATCCGAGGCCTGTGCTCTTAATATGCGCGCCAAGCGTGCTTCCTCTCATCTGCTGAGCAACAATATCGCCGCCCTGCTTGACGATCGTCTTGACCTTGTCGTCATTTAGGTTAACTATATTTATTACCTCTATCCACTCGCTCGGGTCGCACTTTCCCGCCGCCCATGACGGGCTGGTATTGTATACGGGATTGGCTGCCGGCGGCAAAAATATCCAGCCGTCGCCGCAAATATTTATCAGCGGCCGCCTCTGATTTGTTGAGCCTGTGTACTGCGTTTTCAGTGTGTCTATGTTGCCGCTTATATCCGCGGCGAAATTGGCGCCGCAGGGTTTAACCCAAAAGCTGATCTCATAAATGCCGCTTGTCGGATTTGCTCCATCGACAGCCAGCGAGTGCGCTATGCCGCTGTTAGAGCTTCCGAACTGTATCGCTTGTCCGCCGCTTAGACTTTCAGCGGACGTAAGGCCGCCGCTCGGCTCAACGTAGGCCGTGCCGCTCAGGCCGACATTGAACCAGCCGTCCGGGCCTTCGGGCTCGGTCTCGGAATCGGCGGTCAGCTGCGCCGCGTTAAGGGCCTCGATGTCGATCGCGTCAAAACCTTCGAAATCTGCAGCCGTGATCGTATCGGGCTGTGCCGAAACAGAAACTGCGCATCCCAAGATCAAGGTCAGACTGAGAATGATCGACACGATCCTGTTATGTTTCTTCATTCTTTTTAACTCCTCTCGTTTTTGTTGTTCCGCCGCTTCATCGGCCGGAAGGAACGCGCGCGGCGTTCATCATAGGTCTGTTTTGGCCGTCCCACAGGAAGAAGCGCAGAGATCTCAGATCTGTATTCTCCGAGACAGTGAGCTCGGCCGTCAATGTCGTCTCGCCGCCGCTTTCGCAAACGTCAAAATCTTCAAGCATGCCGCTGCCGTCGCTGACAGCACCGTAAAGGCTCAGTCCGTCGGGCAAATCTCCGCTGACATTCATTACCGCCTTTACAGTGTCGCCGGGTTTGAGCACACTCAGATCTTCAAGCGGCGTCTCTCCGGAAGCGCCGACCGTGTAATAGTTAATCTCCATTTCGAGATCCCCGTTCATTATCCCGTCGCTGTGCTTTGTCACGCCGTCATAGATCGACAGTCGGTAGATCTCGCCCGGGTCGGTGTCGAAACTAAACTCGCAGCTTCCGTTTTCGTCCGCCTTTATCTGGTCGATGTACACCGCGGCATCGGCGGGACCGCCGATGATGTTACGGCTGGTGGCGAGAGCCGTCACATTTCCTTCGGGCTCGGTGTTGCGCACAGTCACTCTCACGCTCACACTGTCGGTTTGCTCCACCGATATTTGCGGCAGGTATTCTGCCTCGGGCTTTTTAAGGATAAGATAGGTCGGCTCGGCTCGCAGACCGCACACGTTTCCGCTTTGGCCTTCGCTCACGCGGTTGCCGAACATATTGTATATTTCCGCTGTTCCGCCGATGTAGGCATGAACTGTCAGCGCCGCGCCCGTGCCGCTTGTCACCGCCGCGTCCTCGGCCTCGACATACGGAGTTCCGTTTTCGTCCACATCATATTTTATCTCTTTTATAAACGCCGTGCTTCTGCTCATGCTGCGGATTCCCAGGCTCCTGGCGTCCGATGTGACGCGCACGGCCGACTCGAGCGCCAAAACATGACCCGAATCACTCTCGAAGGAATAGGCGGTATACAGGTCGCCATCCTTTTCGGGCATATTCACCGCAGTTGCCGGCGACGCGTTTTTCATGAGCGACGCGAGATACGAAACGGCGAGGTATGCGGGCTTTGCTTTGTAATCAGCGGTCACTATGCCGAATTTGTCTTCGCTGGGATTGTTCAGCGTTTTTTCAACAAAGTTGTATATAAACAGCTTTTCGATGCTCTCCGATGCTGCCGATGCCAGCATTGCGCGGGTGAGCGCCGTAGCCTGGCCGTGGCCGCTGCCTCTGAAATCATACGCCTTGAATCCGATATATCCCTTGTCCGTATTTAAGTATCCGCTGCCGGTGTCGCCGCAGTCGGATGCGCCGTACTCGGTTATCCACAGGGGGACCCGACGCGTAGGCGACGCCTCGCTTAAAAGCTGCTCGGCAAGGCCCGTCTGGGCGGTGAAGTCTCTCACGGGGTGAGCTCCCGATGACGAATCGGGCAGATACGCGTAAGGCTGAGAATAGGCATGTATGCTGAACGCGTCCATGTACTCGGTGATGCCGGGTATCTTGAGAAGTTCATAGCCGAACGTGCCCGGATTGCTCGTGAAATTCATCTGCGCTATGCAGCCGCCGATAACAGTGATATCGGGATTTGTGTTTTTTATGGCCGCGTATGCCGCCTTGAGCAGGTTTGCGTACTGCGCGGGCGTCACTTTCGCGCCGTCTTTTGTTTTGTTTGTGGCGTTGTCGAGGTCCGGCTCGTTCCAGATCTCAAGGGCGTGTATCCGTCCCCTGAAATGGTCGGCCAGGTAGGCGCAGTATTCCGCGTACGCCGCCACCGCCTCATCGCTTGTGGGGAAGCGTCCGCTGTCGTACAGCGGGTTCACATTCGAGCAGATAAGAAGCGTCTTTTTTCCGCTCTCGCATGCGGCGTTAACCGCGTCGTCCACATAATCGGGCACCCGCTTATTAACAGTTCCTCCCGAGCCTCTCGTCACCGTCTCGGACCAGAAGCAGTTATCGCGGATCCAGCCCGCGCCGACAGCGGTTATCAGCGGATCGGCGCTTTCAAGCTTGTCTGTGTCCCTGTTGCCGGTGTGGCCGTAGTGGGTCTGAACACCCAAAGAATCGAACAGAGCGGCGCCGCCGCTTACTCGGGAATACGAAAATGTCGTCTCGTTGATCGTCTGTCCGTCACAGGATATGCTGATAGTAGTATCAAACAGTCCGTACTTATCGTCAAGCTCCGCCTCGCAGCCTTTTGTAAGGCGCGTGTTTCCGCTCAGCGTGAAGGTCTCCTCTTGGTGCTGGGTAAAGCTGCTGCCGTCGCTGTTTCCGCTCTCGTCGGTATCGCCCGTCGTATCGCAGGTCAGCGTCAGCTCTTTCGCTTCATCTTCCGGATTCTCAAGCTCTATGCGGAAGCTCGCGGGCTCGTTTTCAAGAAAAACATTGCCGCGCTCGCAATTCAGGGAGATCTTTACGCAGCCGACGTCAAACACGCGCTCGGCGCGGACGGTAATGCCCGTTGCCGAAAGCGTCACCAGCAACGCTGTGATAAGGGCTGCCGCGAGTATTTTGTAAGCCGGTTTTTTGTTGTGCATTTTCTTATTCATATTCATATTTTTATATTATTTCAGTTCTACGCTGTCACACAGCGGCTCTATGTCATCGAGACTGTTCCAGAGCATCACTTTCGCGGATGCCGCGCCGTCGGGTATCGGTTTGTCGAGAGCCTGAGGCGCGGTTATCTTGGTGCGGGGTGAAAGGTCTTTTTTCTCGATCGTCTGCGAGCCGATATATTTTTTCGATCCGTCATAGTACGCTATCACCCACGCGAGAGAGGTGTTGTCGATATTTACTATAGCGGGACTGATAACGGCAGACTCGGCCGATTTGAGCGCCGCGAAATCTGTTATTTCGGTGCCGCCGCTCATAACCGACTGAGTTAATTTTTGCTCGGCAGCGCCCGTTGTGAACTCAAAAGCTTCATCTGCGGGCATGGGCTTTCCTTCGGATGCAGCGGTCTTTGATACGGTCAGACGGTATGTTGTGTTGTCTTCCAGCAGCTTGTCACCAAGATCAACCGTATAATCCGCGCCGCTGCCGCTTACAGAAATGCCCTCAACATCACTGCCGTCCGCTTTTGTAAGCTTAACGGCGCCTATTACGGATTCCGGATCCATGTCCGCAGTAAATGTAAGTCCGATCTTTTGGAGCGCGGGCGATACGTCGGTCAGCGTATTTTCGATAGGCTCTCCGAATACGTCCGTCATGGTGCAGTCAAAAAGCTCCGCGCTTGCGGGCGTCTTTCCGATCGTCAGGCTGTCAAGCTTAAGATCCGCGCCATAGGTCGCGGGGAAACGCACCGTGTCGATGCCTTTTTCCGCGAGGGTTTGACGTACCAATATACCGCTTTTCGTGATTTTTTTCTCGCCCTCCTGCTTGATCGACACGGACCATTCTTTTGCGTCGGTGTCAAGCACGATATTTATATCGCACCATTTTTCGGGATCATAGGTGCCGATATTTATTTGGTTCTTGGGGCCGTAACCGCTGTCGTCATTGCCGTTCACATATATGTTTTTGCTATTCGGCAAGAATTCCAGCGTCGCGGGAATTCCGTCGCCCAGAATAAGTATTCTGCCGTAGCCGTCCGTTCCCGAAACCTTCATGCGCGCCGAAAGATACGTCTTGCCCGTTAAAGAACTCTCCCAATTGGATTTAACGATCGTTTGAAGCTGGTACTCGCCGCTTGTACCTTCGGGCGGAACCACCTCTATATAATCTTCGTCGCCTTCGGTTATAATATTAATGCCGTTTGTCGTTGTTGTAGGCTCCTTGGCATCCTGCTTATTCAGCTCCCAGCCGGAATTATAAAGAGCGTTTTGCGTCTTTACATCGGTAAAGAGATTGGTTCTCGTATAATTGGCGCTCGAAGCTTGAGTAAAGTCTTCTCTATATCCGCTGTAGGGCACATCGGTTACCTTTTTGACCGACACATCCGCAACCCGGGGATATTTATCCTTAGCCGGAGTCTGGGCAATAAAGCGGATATATCCGAGTCCGTTATCTACACAATCCTTGCCCATCCTGACGCCGCGCAGCATCTGTCCGACAATTTGTTCATCCTGTTTTACTACTGTCTTTACCAGGTTTTCGTCCAAATTCAGCCATGTCGTCACTTGTATCCACTTATCGGGGTCGCACTTGCCCACGATCCATGACTTGCTGTTGTTAATTACCGCGTTTGAGTCGATTGAAATATACAAGGTTCCGTCTGTGGTAACAGCCAAAACCGGCCGCCTCGAATTTGAGGAAGCTTGCGTTCTCAGATTATCAAGTGATCCCGTGATATCAACTGCGAAATTCCATGTGCTCGGTTTTGCCGAAAAGCTGACTTCATAGATACCGCTTTTTATCGGCTCCGACGGCGCATTGCCGTCCTCTGTCAGCGCGCGGGCTATGCCGGAATTTGAGTTACCTAACTGTATCGCTTTGCCGCCGTCGGGACCTTCGACCACGCTGAGTCCGCCGGGACTGTTAAAGTGATAACCGTTGGCGTTGCAAAATCCGACATTGAACCAGCCGTTGCTTCCTTCTGCAGGCTCGGGGGCGGACGCATCGCCGCTCTTTAACTGAGCCGCGTTAATCACATCGGGATTGACCGAGTCAAAACCGTCGGTAAATATTACCGTGTCTTCCGCCGAAACAGCCGTCGGGACAGCGCATACGCATGAGAGCGCCACAGCAAGGCAGAGAGTCAAAAGAAGCAATTTTTTAAGGCTTCGTATACCTTGTTGCATTTTTAAAACTCCTTTCGTTTTAAAATTTTAAATCATGTCCGTATTATCAAATTTTTCGGTGCGGCTGCCCCATCAAAGATGATGGGGGCAGCCGTTATAAAATCATCTTTTATAAATTCTGTCTGCTATTGCCGCTGCTTCCGCGCGGGTCGCGAACGCCTTCGGCATGAACATTCCGTCAAATCCGTTGAGTATTCCCGCTTCCGAAAGAGCCGCGACGTACGGCAGGGCGTATGCCTCAATATCAGCCGCGTCGGCGTAGCTTGCGGGTGCGCTCGACGTCAGATTCAGGTGCCTGCCGACGATCGCCGCGATCTGCTCGCGGGTTATGTACTCGTCGGGTGAGAATGTGGTGTCGCTTGTGCCGTTTATTATTCCGGCGCTTAGAGCGGCGCTCACATATTGCGCGTACCAGTCACCGGCGCTTACGTCAACAAACTTGTCGGTGCTCTCCGCCCCGGGAAGCTCGAATATAAGAACAGCCAGCTTGGTGAATTCGGCTCTAGTGATGTTTCCGTCGGGAACAAACATGGTCGCCGTCTCGCCGTTTATAACGCCGATGTTATAAAGGTCCATGATATAGCCGTATGCCCAGTGGTCGGGAGGTACATCCTCAAATACCCGTGACGGCGCGGGGGCGCTTGTTGCCGCGGCCGTGGCCTGCGGCACGGACGGAGCCGCTGTCGCGCCGGGTTCGGAGGCAGGTGTGGGAGTCGGCGTTGCAGCAGACGCGCCTGTTCCGAATGACGAACTCGAGAAATTATTTACGGTGCCGCTGCCGCCCGCCGGTCTGTTCGGCTTAAGCGTAGGCGTCGGCGTGTTTGTCGGCGCGCTTGTCGGCGTCGGTGTCGGGCCGGGCGCATACGTGTTTTCAACGGATATTGTGACCGAATATACATTGCCGTCCTCGGCTTCGATAACTATAACATTGTCGCCTATGGGCAGAGACTTCAGGAATGACTGATTGAATGTGAGTTTTCCGTTTTCGATGGTGTAGCTGTCGGCCGAAACCTCAACGCCGTTGAGCGTTACCTGCGCTTCCGTCACATCCTCGGGCAGAGCCACAACAACGTCCTGCGGGGCATCGCCGTCAAACTTTTGATCTTCAAGCGGTTTGGGCGTCGCAGTCGGCGCGGGCGTCGCAGTCGGCGCAGTTGTCGCAGTCGGCGCAGTTGTCGCAGTCGACGCGGGTGTCGCGGTCGGCGCGGGTGTCGCGGTCGGCGCAGTTGTCGCGGTCGGCGCGGCAGTCGCGGTCGGCGGGGGCGAGTTACTCGGTTTCGGTCCATCGGACGGCGTCTCGGTGGGAGGCGCGGTCGTCGGCGACGGTTCCGTCGTTTCGCTCGGGATCGGTTCTGTCGTTTCCGAAGGCTCCGATGTGCCGCTCGGCTCGGGGTTCATTGTTTCCGAAGGCTCGGGCGTGCCGCTCGGTTCGGGCACCGTCGTTTCCGAAGGCTCGGGTGTGCCGCTCGGTTCAGCGCTTTCGGAAGGCTCGGGAGAATTGGTGGTTATCGGCTCATCGCCGGGCGTCTCGGTCGGCTCCGGCTCAATATCCGTTCCGGTCTTTTCAATGCTTAAATAATCAAGCTGCAGGGTTGCGCCGTGTGTGGCGGGGAAGCGCACAGTGTCAATGCCTGCGGCCGCAAGGCCGCTGCGTACCAAAACATCGGTTGCCTTGAGTGTTTTCTCGCCCTGAGTGACTGTCACTGCCCATTTCGCGTCGGATGTGTCAAGCACTATGTTGATATCGCACCACTGCTCGGGATCATATTTGCCGATCTCGGTTCTGTTGGTTTCGCTATATCCTTTGTTTTCGCCGCCGTTTACATACACCGTTTTATTAGCGGGCAAAAACTCAAGCGTCGCGGGTATGCCACCGCCCAGGATCTGTATCCTGCCGTAGCCGCCGCTTCCCGATACCTTCATGCGGGCGGTCAGATATGTCTTGCCTGTTAAGGAACTCGGTGATTTAACAGTGGTTTGGACCGCGTATTCGTTGCTGCCGTTCACACCTTCGGGCGGGATGATCTCTAAGTAATCTTCATCATCAACATACTTGATATCTATGCCGTCGGGCTTGGTCTTGTTAGATGTCTTTCCCTGATTATTAAACTCCCAGCCGGAATTATACAACGCGTTTTTGGTCTTATTTTTTTCCATAGCGCTTGCATCGCTGTCAAAGAAATTTGATTTGTTATAACCGCTGCCGGTCAAAGCGTGAGTGAAGTCTTCTCCGTAATCGCTGTACGGCACAGCTTCGACTTGCTTCATAGACACGCCGGCGACTTGCGGATAGTTTTCGCCATGCGGGTCTTGCGCAATAAAGCGGATATAACCGAGTCCGTTACTTTTGCAATCCGCGCCTATCGTGACACCGCGCAGCAGCTGACCCACAATTTTTCCGTCCTGTTTAATAACAGTCTTTACAGTGCTGTTTGTCAAATCCAGCCATGACGTCACTTGGAGCCATTTGTTCGGGTCACAATGGCCCACGATCCATGACGGACCTATGTTAAACACGGGATTTGCAGCGCTCGGCAGATACAGAGTTCCGACATCCGAAACATTCAAAACCACCTGTCTCTGATTAGCGGGATTGCCTGTCGTATTTCCTTGTTTTTGCAAATTGGCCGTCGTTCCCGTGATATCAACTCCGAAATCCCAGCCGCTCGGTTTTACCGAAAAGCTAAGCTCATAGATGCCGGTTTTGGGATTTGCGCCGTCCACTGCCAGCGAGTGCGCAATGCCGCTGTTGGAATTCGCAAGTTGTACCGCCTTTCCGACGTCGGGAACATCTTCGACAGTAAGGCCCCCGCTTGGTTCTGCGTATTGCGATACGTTTTCCGAGCCTTGCTTAACCGAGTAACCAAGTCCCACATTGAACCAGCCGCCGGAACCTTCGGGAGCAGCCTCGGCGTTTTCTGTCAATTTGGCCGCGTTGATATCTTCGATATCAATCAGGTCAAAATTGTTCAGTTCATCGGACGGTATGACCGGCTTGGGCGATCCGCTCGGCTCGGACGGCTCGTCCGGAACCGGTGATTGGCTCGGCTCGGACGGCTCGGACGGAACCGGCGATTGGCTCGGCTCGGACGGCTCATCCGGCACGGGCGATGGGCTCGGCTCGATGGGCTCCTCCGGCACGGGCGATTGACTCGGCTCGATGGGCTCTGCCGCCGCGGGTGATTGGCTCGGCTCCGGCGGTTCGACCGGCAGAGGCGACTCGCTCGGTTCCTCGCTTGGTGAAGGACTGGGGTCCGGCTCGATATCCGTTCCGGTCTTTTCAACGGTTAAATAATCAAGCTGCAGCGTTGTGCCGTGTGTGGCGGGGAAGCGCACCGTGTCAATGCCGGCGGTCGCAAGGACGCTGCGTACCAAAACATCGGTTGCCTTGATTGTTTTGCCGCCCTGAGTGACTGTCACTGCCCATTTTGCGGCAGTTGTGTCAAGCACTATGTTTATATCGCACCACTGTTCGGGATCATAATTGCCGATCTCTGTTCTGTTGGTGTCGCTATATCCTTTGTTTTCGCCTCCGTTTACATAGACCGTTTTATTAGCGGGCAAAAACTCAAGCGTTGCGGGAATACCGTCGCCCAGGATCTGTATTCTGCCGTAGCCGCCTGTTCCCGAGACCTTCATGCGGGCAGTCAGATATGTCTTGCCCGTTAAGGAACTCGGTGATTTAACAGTAGTCTGGAACGCGTATTCATTACTGCCGCTCACTCCGTCGGGTGGTATGATCTCGAGGTAATCTTCTTCATCAACATACTTGATATCTATGCCGTCGGGCTTGGTCTTGTTAGTAGACTTTCCCTGATTATTAAACTCCCAGCCGGAATTATACAACGCGTTTTTGGTCTTGTTTTTGGTCATATCACTTGCATTGCTGTCAAAGAAATTTGATTTGGTATAACCGCCGCCCGAAGCTTGAGTAAAATCCTCTCTGTATCCGACGTGCGGCACAGCATCAACTTTCTTCACCGATACATCGGCAATCTGAGGATGGTTGTCACTTGACACATTATCGGCAATAAAGCGGATATATCCGAGTCCGTTATTTTTGCAATCCGCGCCTATAGTGACGCCGCGCAGCAGCTGGCCTACAATTTTTTCGTCCTGTTTAATAACAGTCTTTACAGTGGTATTTGTCATATCCAGCCATGATGTTACTTGTAGCCATTTGCTCGGGTCGCATTTGCCGACGATCCATGACGCACCGTCATTAAATACGGGATTTGCGGCGCTCGGCAGATACAAATTTCCGCCGGTGGAAACATTCAAAACCGACTGTCTCGGATTGGCGGGAATTTTGGTTGGAGACGGGTTCTCTGTCGACGTCGGCGGGGTTGCATTGCCCTGCTTTCTAAGATTATCGAGCGATCCCGTGATATCCACTCCGACTCTTGAACCGTTCGGCTTTACCGAAAAGCTGACCTCATAGATGCCGGTTGTTATCTTTTCGGTCGGCGCGCTGCCATCTTCGGTCAATGCGCGGGCTATGCCGGAATTAGTGCTTCCGAACTGTATCGCTTTGGCGGCGCCGCCGGGGCTGCCGGGACTGTCAACTAATGTAAGCTCGCCTATCGGCTCCGTATACGAACCGCCGCACATACCCACATTAAACCAGCCGTTGGTGTCCGTGGTGGGTGTGGGCGCGGCCTCGGCTTCGCCGGTCAATTTTGTTGCGTTAAGGGTATCAATAACAATCGAATCAAACCCGTCGGTAAACACTACATCATCCTGCGCAGAGACCGTTACCGGAACAACATAGACGCATGACAGGGCGACCGCGAAGCAGAGTGTCCAAACAAGCAGTTTTAAACTTCTCATTTTTCGTTCCATTATTTAAAACTCCTTTCTATTTAAAATTTTTGTAATATATCGTTTATATAAAATATCTTTATTTCACCAGCGTCAGACTGCCGAATTTTTCGGTCGAGATGCCGGAACCCATTCCTTCGCCGTATGAGATCCAGCCGCGGCGGTCGGCTCCGTCGTTGTCGTTGATGATGGTGGAAAATTTATAGCTTCTTCCCGCTTCGGGAACAAACTCATCATTGAATATTCCCTTCCAGGGGATCTTTGCCTCGTACAGAGTCTCGGTTCCCCGGCGCTGCGAGGCAGCCTCGGCCCCTTCCACGATGGCGTCGTCCGGCAGGCCGTAAACCGTGTTGTATCTGAAGACGGCGGGCTTGTCGCCGGGGAGCTCGGCAATGCCGAACTCGTTGAACAAAGTCTCGTCTCCGGCCGCCACGTCCTTACGGTCGTCAAGACCGAACTGAATTCCGTCACCCTTGTACATATAATACGGTGTCTGCGGACTGTAGCTGATGCAGTATATATCGTCGGTCACAACCGCAAGGTAATAGAGGTATTCCTCGTCCCACATCATTATGCCGCTGAATGACAGATCGTCCGGACCGCGCCACGGCGTTGTAAGGTCGTGAACATTGTCTATGCCGTCGGAGCCGAACCAAATGCCCTGCCACTCGCCGTCGGACACCTCGCCGTCTATTTGGGGCTTCTGCTCCGCGTAGGCGGCGGAGGTAAGCTCCATATTCTTGTTCACTTCAACGCTGAATCCGCTCTCAAGATCGACCAGCGCCGACAGCTTTATCACGCGCTTTACTATCTGGGTCGGCAGGTGGAACAGGAAGGTGGCCTTTTTGCCCGGCGCGAGGTTTTTAAACTCGCGCTTCGCGGCGCTCTTGGCGATATCGGCCGGGGCGGTGATGCTCACCGTGCCGCTCTGATACGCCGAGTTTGAGGTGTTGGTCACCACTATCCGAGCCGCCATGTGGCTGCTTGTGCCCTCGACCGTTTCGATAAAGTCGATCTCGGTGACCACGGGCTCGCGCACCGTCACGTTATGGTCGGCGCTGTAGTATACGTTTCCGCTTTTGTCGGTCACGCGGACGCGCACGGTTTTTGTTCCCTCGATGTCATCCGCGCTTTTCAGCACGATCACGGCTTTTCCGTCTATAAAGCCTGTGTTCTCCTGCACGCTGAGTCCGTCCTCTGCTACCGCCTCGACGATCAGCTCCTTGTCGGTGTTTGACGTGAACGTCAGCGCGGCGGTATCGTTCTCGGCGCAGTACGCGGTGATGGTCTCGGGTTCCACGCAGGAAACGCCGTCGCTCTCAGCAAAATCGGTGAAATTTCCGACCGCGTAGATCGGGACCTCTCCGGCCACAAATGTGAAAATGCCGTTGTCGGAGCATATCGTTTCGGTTTTGTTGCCGAACATATCATATACATCGACCGACGGGCAGCCCAGCTTGAAGCTTCTCAGCGACTCGCCCGAATCCATGCCGTTTTGGATAAACAGCACGTCCTTATTCATCGAGTTATTGGTGAATTTAAAGGCGTAGCTCCTGCCGTCGACCAGCATATCGGAATATTCCGCGTTGTAGCTGCCCAAAAATCTGTTCATCGCGGCCACGGCCAGATAGCTTTCTTTCGCGCCGTTCCTCGGCTTATAGCCCTCGGCTTCGTACCAAGCGTAGTTGAGGCCCCAGCAGGACTCGAGGTCCTTCTGATTGTTCCTGTCATACAGACAGTAGCCGATCATCATGTCCATTGCGTCGTATGCCTTGAGCACCGCGTTGAGCAGCACGGTTGACGCCGCCTGCTCGGTCTGGGTGTAGGGATGATAAGCGGGCTTGCTGGCAACAACATCGTCAATACTTGAAAAACCGACCTCGGTTAACCAAATCGGCTTGTCATAGCCGAACTCATTCATAATGGATCTGAGATTTTGAATACTCTTGAGCGTGGTGTCCTCGTTGAACTCGTAAGACCAGTCGTAGGGATGGCAGCTTATCGCATCGCAATACTCAAGGCCGCCCGCCTCGAATACCTGCCTTGACCACATGAGGTCAACGTTCGCCTGACCCAGACCCACAACGACCGCGTCAGGGTTCGCGGCTTTTATCGCTATGTATGACTGCTTCAGCATTTCCGCGTATGTCGCGGGACCCGTTTTGTTCGCGACGTTGTTAAAGGGTGTATGGTTGTACTCGTTCCAGATCTCGAAGTGGTCCACAACGCCCTTAAGTGACGAAGCCAGAAATCCGCAGTATCTCGCGAATCCCGCTATGCCCTCGGGCGTGTTGGGCGTTTCGCCGTTGTCGTAGAACTGATTGTAATTCGAGCATATCAGCAGCGTGTTTATCCCGTTGTCCTTGGCGGTCTTAAAAATATCATAGCTGCCCTCGGGAAGACTGAGCACGTCCTTCTCGGTCTCGACCGTGCTCCAGGCAAGGCCGTCGCGCGACCATGATGCGCCCATGTTTCTTTGCAGGATCGGAACCTCCTCCGGCACGCCGCGGCCGAGAGAGTTGGTCTGCGTCTGATATCCGAAGGCCGCGTCGCCCTCGCCCAAGCCCAATATATCGGAAACCGAAAACTCCGTGGCGCAGGTTTGCGTCTTTTTTTCATTCTCCCGACCGACGCGCCAGGCGGTTTCCTCGATCGTTACCGAATATATCGAGCGCTTTCCGGGCGCGGGGATACGCAGCTCGTTCTCGACTGCCGCATCGCCCTCGAGCTCGTTTTGTCCGTCGCTGTTGTAGATCTGCTCTCCGGTCAGCTTGTCGCTGACCTCAAGCTTATACTCGGTGGCGATCTCGTCCGAGGTTTTGTTTAAGACAGTCTCGGTCAGGACGATCTCTTCGCCGTCGGTATAGATATTTCCGAGCTTGTCGGAAGTTATCGAGAGCTTGGTCAGATTTTCATAATCCGACGGAACAACCTGCACCGATGATATGATAACCGGGCCTGCCGAATATCCTGAGGGTCTGTAGCTGTACAGCGCGACACGAAAATCGTTGCCGTCAATGCGGTTCGCCATTTTCATGTCCTCCAAATGTATGGTCGCCGTTTTCCATGTCTTGGTGCCCGTGAGCTCGACCGGCGTGCTCTGCATCAGATACTTATTGCCGTTATACAATCCCTCATCGGGGTGATGGCTGTCGTACTGAATCGAAAAGCTGCCCTTCTCGTCGTCGTAATATTCAACCGTGATGTCAATCGGAGTGTTGTCCGGTATGTCATACATCACCGAGTCGCTCACATTTACCCTGAGATACAGATTGCCGTCGGCCTGAACGTTGCTGAGCCTGCGAGCTTTGCGCCCATAGTAGTCAGTTGTGGACGCCTTGCAGGATATGGCCAAGTTAACGAGCTTATCGCCTTTGCTGAAGTCGGCAAGGATAGTGCCGTCGTCCTTCTCCGCGGCAAAAGCTGCAGGGAACGTGAAAACCGTCGCCAAGAGTGCAAGTATCAGCGCCGCGGCCAAGCATCTTTTTCTCATAATTTCGCCTCCTTGCTAAGCCCGCGCCGCCATTCGGCGCGGGCCGTATTTAAAAGTTATTAATATTCCAGTGTGTCGAGGTAGTCTTTCTGGAAATCGGAATTGGCTTTTTCAAGCAGAGCCGCGCAGTCTGCGTTCTCGTTGGTCAGAACTTCCTGGATGCAGTCGTCCAGTATTCCGTAGAGCTCCTGCGCGCAAACCGGCTCCTCGGCCTGTATCTCAACATCGCTCTTTACAAAATCGTTGTAAAGCTTCACATGGTTGGGATTGCCGTTGGCGTTCTCGTCAATCAGCTGCTCCTCGAATTTAAGGCTCTCGACATCGTCGTTCCAGACGCTGAGATCCTTTATGCCTACCAGACGGTTCTCGTCGAGCGCGGTTTTGATCTCGTTCTGCTTGCTTATCTTAAAGTCCTCGGTGGCCTCAAAGTCGTACTGCATTTTGAGCCAGCGGATAGCCGCGTCGATCTGTTCCTCGCTCGCATTGGGAGCTACCGAATAGATAACGCCGCCCAGCAGCGTCACGTGGCGCTTGGGGCCCTTGGGCAGCGCCATTATGCCTATCTGGTCGGGCTGCATGTCATACTTGGTGAGACGGGCCGGGAATCCGCCGTAGGCGATAAGCATACCCGCGCCGCCGGTCGCGAATGTCTTGTAATATTCCTCGCCGTCGATCAATGTGTTGTCGGGAAGCACGTTGTACTTCCACTTGAGATCCTTGACATACTCAAGCGCCTGAGCAGTCTCGGGTGAATTGAAGGTCGCATGCCATTTGCCGTCCTCGTCCTGCTCCATGAACTTCGCGCCGAACGACCACGCGAGACATGTGAACAGCCAGCCGCCGTTGTTGTTTGATGTGGGCAGCACGAATCCGGGCTTGCCCGTCGCTTGTTTGATCTTTACCGCAAAGTCTATAACGTCGTCCCACGTCTCCGGCTGCTGCGGCGTTCCGTCGTCGTTCATCAGGCCGGCCGCCTCAAACAGGTCTACGTTATAACCCAGACCCATTGTGTAGGAGCCTCTGGGGAACGCGTATATCTTGCCGTCCTTCTTGATCAGATTCTCGATCTTATCCGAGAATTTACCATTAAATCCGTACTTCTCCATCGCGGCAGACAGATCAGCGGCGTATCCCGAATCAATGATCTGCTCCGCCTCGGTGAAGTGAGCGTTGTACACCGTGGGAAGTCTGCCTCCCGCAGCCTTGGCGTAAAAGCTCTTAAGGTCAAACGTCCATGTGTCGGGCGATATGGCGGCATCTTCATTCGACGCCTCGAATCTGCTCTTTAGGTCGTTCATCCTATCAAGGCTTGAGCCCTCCTGCTGCGGCCAGCCGCCGATACTGATAACTGTTCTGCCCTGTTCGTCGGTGGTGTTCGCGTTTTTTTCGCCTCCGCATGAGCCGAGGCATACGGCCGCCATAACAGCCGCAACGATAATTGCCACAACTTTTGTCAATCGTCTTTGTTTCGCTTTCATTAAAATTACTCCTTTCTATGACTTATTTTATTAATTTGTTTTCTGTTTAATGGTTTAGTGCCGATGTAAGGCGCCTCGCAACAGCGCTCAATCGCCGTGGATACGTGCATTTGCGCAATAATTTGCACAAAAAGTTAATTATATTCTAACACCATATCATGCATATTGTATAGTCAATTTTATTTTAAAAACTGTAAATTTATATACAATTTTTAGGATTTTTTTTACATTCCGCCGAATCGGAGTTTCGGGACTAATTCCCAAAATGCCGAACAGACCGCTAAAGAGCGCTTGATAAAATTTTAACAACATATTTCCGAGGCCCGAAAAATTTTATGAACGAATTTACAGTTTTTCAAATAAAGATTACTATAAAAGCTTGACGCGCTTTGTTATAATAATATCATAGAAAAACGTCGATAAATTTTAAAAGAAAGGATAATTGCGATGAAAAAGATTACAAAAAATCATTCGGGCAAAAAGGGCCGCGGACGGCTGCGGCGGCTGCGCAACGATTTCGACGCGTGGATCCTGCTGCTGCCGCTCGTTATCATACTTTATATTATGGTATGGCGCCCCACGGTGCTCGGAGCCGTATGGTCGTTCTTTAAAATGAACGCGTACACTCCCGTCAAGTTCACGGGGCTTGACAATTATGTCAGGGTACTCACCCACACGCAGTTTCTGCCCACGCTTATCAATACCGGCTGGTACGTGTTCTGGTCGCTGGTCATCGGCTTTATTCCTCCGGTGATCATTGCGGTGATGCTTAACGAGCTTGTGCATTTCAAAAAAACGTTCCGCATTTTGTCGTACATACCCGCGGTCATACCCGGAATAGCCGGTATGCTTATGTGGTACTACATATACTATCCCGGAAATATGGGACTGCTCAACATGGTGCTTACAAAGCTTAATCTGCCGCAGTTTGAATGGCTGCAAAATCCGAAGTTCACGATCATAGGCATTGTTATCTATAAGACATGGAAAGGTTTCCCCGGCGCGGTGCTTTTGTATTACGCCGCGGTCCAAAGTGTTTCCGTTGAGCTTTACGAGGCCGCCCTTATAGACGGCGCGGGACCGATCAAACGCGCGTGGCACGTTACGCGCCCGGCGCTTGAGGGAATGCTGCTGCTTAATCTCGTGCGTCAGATCATCAGCGTTTTCCAGACGCTCGACGAGCCTCTGGCCATGACGGGCGGAGGCCCGAACAACGCCTCAAACACTCTGTCGTTCCAGCTGTATCAATACGGTTTTAACAGCGGCGGACGAGCCACCGGCCAGGCCATGGCGCTTGGCGTTATAATCTTCCTTATATTGATCGTGTTTACATTGTTCTACTTTATATTGAACAAAAAAGTCGAAGACCGCTACTAAGAAAGGAGATGCTGACATGAAAAAATTTGAAAACAAAGAGACCGGCATCCTTTCTCGTTCGGACCTGAGCAACGTGAGCGGTCAAATGCTGTACTGGTTTTTCTTCATCGTGCTGGCGCTTGTGTGCGTGGTGGCCGTTGTACCGGCTCTCTGGACCCTGCTGACAGCCTTTAAGGATACTCAGGAGATATATGCCTCGTTCAGTTTCCTGCCGTCCGATATGTCGTGGCACCGGATAACGAGCAGACTGAGCGAATCATGGGCGGCTCTGCAGCTCGGTGACTCGTTTATAAACACCATTATACTTTCAATAGGCAGTCTGGTATTTAAAATCACGATCTGCGGCCTCGGCGGCTATGTGCTGTCAAGATTAAAGCCGCGCGGCGCGGGACTGGTTTTCGCTCTGGTGGTTTGGACCATGATGATGCCGGTCCAGATACGTATCGTTCCCACATACATGTCGTTTCTGCACTTTCCGTTTGCCTCCGATAATATGGGCGGCGTAAGCCTGCTTGACACCTACTGGCCCATGTGGCTCAACGCGTGCGCGGACACCTTCGCGGTGCTGCTGTTTAAAAACAACTTCGACGCGATACCAATCTCATACATCGAATCGGCAAAGCTGGACGGCTGCGGCAACATCAGAGCGTTTTTCAAGATAGTGCTGCCGCTTTCAATGCCTATAGTTATCTTTGAGTCGATCAACACTTTGAGCCAAGCGTGGTCAGCCTTCTTCACGCCGCTGCTGGTGCTTGACAAGAGGATGGTGCTGCCGCTTAAGATATACAGACTATCAATGGACCCCAATATCAGGATGAACACGTATTTCATGGGACTGATATTCGCCTCGCTTCCTCCGCTGCTGATATTCATTATATTCCAGCGCAGGATCATGGGTGGCATCAATGTCGGCGGAGTGAAAGGCTGATAAACGAAAAACGGGCTTTGCATCGAATCTGATGCAAAGCCCCTTATTTTTTATCTTAAAACGCGAAATATTGGTTGTAAAGCTCAAGCATATACCGCGCCTGGATCTTTTTGATCTCGATCGGCACCGAATTATATATCACTTCAAAAGTGAACAAACCGTCATACTTTACGTCTTTCACTCCGCGGCGGACATTATCGAAATTGACCGAGACCCCTTTGCCGACCGTAAACGGCATTTGATGAAGGTCGCAATCCACTCCTATCAGGCCGTCGTGCTCTCCGCAATTATCGTGAACATGCATGGCCTTGAGGTAATCTCCCGCCTGCATAATGAAGTCGTACTGGTTGCCCTTCTTTGAGATATGCAAATGCCCCGTATCGAGACAGATGCCGATATTATCTTTGTTGTCGACCGACTTGCAAAGACGCAGCAGATGACCCGCGTCGAAATCATAGAGCCGACTCAGGTTCTCAAGGCAAATCACCATATCGGTGCCCTTGACATATTCGGTAAGTTGATTCAAGGCGTCAACACGGACGTCAAACCATTGCTCCCACGGCTCCCAATCCGTTCCGAAATTGGAATGGTGCAGCACCGCGGCCCGAACACCCAAATCGTGAAAAATATCAATGTTCCGTTTGAGGTTATCTATCGCGTAGGTATTGTCGATAGAAGTGATATTTCCCTCGTTCATAAATATCAGGTGTCCCTGCGGAGCGGAGAATCCTCTGTCGTCCATATAGTGCCTGAACGCTTTTACTTCACCCTTTCTGTAAAGAGGCTTATAGTGTTCGGCGTTTATCTCCGTCTGCATATAGCCGCACTCTATAAAAGTATCAACCATTTCCTTAGGCTCAAGCCGGCCGAAAAATGTAGACGATATCGCAGGTTTCATAAATATTTCCCTCCCGTTAAATCAGAAATAGCTTTGCGCTTATATTATATCACATTATTTTATCATTTTCAAGTCTTTGATCAATAATCGCCGCGAGCAGATTTTCTTTCACTCCCTGATTGGTTTTATCTTGCGGCAAACCGCTATTCTTTCCAAAGCTCCGCAATATCTTCCCGGTCCATGGCCGACAGGGTGTACATCCTCCACGCGCACATCCACGCGTGCAAGTTGTCGTTAAAGTGTCCGCGTTCCTCACAGGTCGGGCGGTACTTCGTCCATCTGCAATGGAAAAATCCTTCGTTCTGACTGCCAATCGGCCGCTTGTTTCCGTGTATCTCGGGAGTGTCCTCGGTGGCAATGCAGAGCAGCGCGTTCCACCATGTCATCTTTGCCCAGATTTTAAAATTCTCATTTTTCGTTATATGCCACAGCTTGAACATCGCGTCCACAAGCAAAGCTCCCCACGCGTCAAGCGCGCTGTGCTCCGCGCTGACAAGCGTTCCTCCGGTCGTATGGTAGCCGAACTTTGAAAAGTCGGATTTATCATCATATATACAGTCGCAAAACATCATCCAGCTGAAGAAATAATACGCCGATTTTTCGGCGCGGATAAGCCAAATTTCATCATTTGTCAGCTCATAAAGGTACAGTGCCGACTCAAGAAACGGATATGCCGTTTCCTTGTCGATACAGGCGCAGTCGATCGCGCCCGCGGTGCAGACAAAGTTATCAAGATCCCGCTTATAATACAGGTCCATAGCTTTTATTATCGTGTCAAGGTACCTCTTATCCTTTGTTTCGCGGTGTACCTCGCACAAACCCATTATCATGAACCCGCCTATGCTGCCGCTTTTGGAAACAGCCGTCCCGTCGATCTTCCAGGTCTTGGCAAATCCGTATTCGGGGTCAAAGGCTTTGACGGCAAAATCCGCTATTTTGATTGAAAAGTCATAATAGTTTTGCTTGATTTTTCCGTGGGCTTTAAACATTCTGTAGCTTCGCATAAGCTCGCACATTGCCCAACCGACATTGCAGGCGTCCGGCAGACGGCAATTCTCTTCGCCATCTCTTTTAAACTGCCCGTACGCCGTGTAAAGGAGTCCGCTGTCCCTCTGCATCGAAACAAAGGCGTCCAGACACTCTTCCGCCGCTTTAACATCCATATCAAATCCGTTTTTATATCCGTTCATGGCAAACAGTCTTGCGAGCATTGCGCCTTGACCCGCCCATCCGATCTCATAGCCGGATGAAAAAACAGATAATTTTAAATTTTCGGGGTCCTTCATAGCCTCCGCCAGTTCCTCGCCCTTGAGCGTCGCGTTATGGCACCTGTGAAACAGCTTGTCATAGATACCTCCCGAAAACATAGGGGCGTCAAATTCCTGTTTAAGCAGAAATCTCATATACGAGATCTCCAAGTTCCATAACTCTTTTGCTGAAAGCTCGGGCGTTTTATGAAACGGGAAAATCTTGGTGCAGCGCTCCATCAAATCCGCCGTGCCGTAGTATTTGTATTTCGGGACCCCGACAAACATATACGCGGAAAGCTCGATTGATTTTCCGCTTTCCAATGTGAAATATGTTTCCATCGGTTTATCAAATGTATTTTTATGAGCATAAGTATATGGCATCTCGGAGATCGGATGAATGATCCTGTGCTGATACGTTCCGTCGCTGTTTTTGATAATGCTGCAGGACGACTCAAGCGAGATCTTATTTTCATTCGACGCGAATAACGCAAACACGCGATTTTCGTTTTCGGAAACGGTCGCCGACGGGATGCTCTCGCGGTCATAAGCGAATACCCACGGCTGTCCGTCTATCGCAAGACCGGTCGGCGTGTTTGTACCGGAAGTCTCCCGTTCCTCGGTCTTTCCGTTCAGTATCTCTCCGGCATTTACGCCGCCGCAATGTGATGTGTCATAATTAAAACCCGGGAATACAAAATGATTCGGTTTGAAAACAGTGTTTACCGCAAAAACAGACTTAAAACGCAAACTCTGCGGATCGCGGTTTAAAATGTGCCTTCCGAGCTTAAAAATTCCGTCGCCGATATATTCTGTTTTATCCGAGATCTCCAAACCTTCAATTTCGCATTTTTGAAAATTATCGGTTGATTCAACAATATTTCCTTGTTTTTCGAGACCGTCGATCACGATTATCGGGGCAAGGAGTTCACAATAAGTTTCGTCTGCGGTTTTTTCGGATAAAGTATAGTCATTTCCGCGTTTCGTTATATACATATTTATTTACCCTCCTTAAAAACAATATCTTAATTTGAATTTCATTTTAGCATAATGAAAGTTTCAAATATAGATATATTCGTTTTAAAAACAGTAATTTCATTTAAAGAATATTTCACCGGTAAGCTCACTGCATATAAAGCAAAGCCAAAAAAGAGGCAGGGTGTCGGCCTGCCTCCTCTTTGGATATAATTGGGAAGAATTAATTATTTTGCTTCTGCAATTATTTTGTTATTTCCGCAGCGCGGATACTCTTGCCATTATCGCCGCGGCCTCCGCGCGCGTAGCGGGTGACTTGGGCATGAAGTATCCGTTGTCTCCCGTCAATATTCCTGCCTGCGTCAGCGCTGAAACAAAGGGCAGTGCGTACGGCTCGATATCTGCCGCGTCCGCGTAATTCAGCGGAGTTTCCGAACTCATATTGTAATATCTTCCGACAATCGCGGCAATCTGCTCGCGCGTGATGTACTCATCCGGACCGAACGTCGTCTCGCTCGTTCCGTTGATAATTCCGGCGCTTTGAGCCGCCGCTATGTACGGCGCCGACCAGTCGTCAGACGCTACATCGGCAAACGACGATGCGCCCTCGGGTGTGAGCCCGAACAGCAGTACAGCTATCTTGGTGAACTCCGCCCTCGTTATGTTGTCATCGGGCACGAACAGCGTCGGTGTCTCTCCGCTTATGATTCCCTCGTTATACAGTTCCATGATGTAGCCGTATGCCCAGTGATCAGTCGGAACGTCAACAAACACTTGTGTTTCTCCCGTATTCGGTTCATTCGGAATATTCGTTCCCGTCGTCGGCGTCTCGGCAGCATCCGGTGCGGCTGTGGCTCCCGGTTTTGATGTGCCCGCAGGGGTCGGCGTGGCGTTCGAATTGCCTGTACCGAAATTCGACGGCCTGCCGTAGCTTCCTCCGCCGAAAGTAGTCGGCGTCTTTGCGGGTGTGGGAACAGGCTCCGGCGACGGCGTCGCCTCAAATGTGTTGCTTACTTCGATCTTCACGGAATATGTGCTCTGTGTTCCGCCATCGGATGTTTCGATAACTATCTCATGATTACCGTTCGGCAGTGATTCGAGGAATTCCGGCGTGAATGTGATAACTCCGTTTTCATCAACCGTGTAGCTGTCCTTCGGAACGGGACTGCCGTTAAGCGTAACTCCCGTAACGGTGGTACTTGAGCTCATGTCCGGCAGCTCCACAACTACCTCGCCCGGCTTTTCTCCGTCAAACTTCTCGGGTTCCAGAGGCTTTGGCGTCGCTGTCGGGGCTGCTGTAGCGGTAGGCATGGCTGTGGCGGTCGCCGACGGCGTTGACGTAGGCTTAGTTGTCGGTGCTGCCGTAGGCGTGGGTGTTGATGTCGGCTTAGCAGTCGCTGTTGCAGTAGGCGTAGGTGTTGATGTTGGCTTAGCAGTCGCTGTTGCTGTCGGTGTAGGTGTAGACGTTATTCCGGGCGTCTGCGTTGGCGTTGATATTCCCGGTGTCGGTGTAGGTATTAATGTCCCGGGTGTTTCTGTAGGCGTTCCCGGCGTCTGTGCGGGCGATGTTGTTCCGGGTGTCTCCTCGGGCGTTCCCGGTGTTTCGGAAGGCTGCGCCATAGGCGTTGACGTCACAACCGGCGCTGCTGTTGCCGTCTCGCCGGGTTCGGGGACCGTTGTCTCGATCGGAGGTGCCGCTGTCGCCGTCACGTCGGGCTCGGGCACACTTGTCTCGATCGGGGGCGCCGCTGTTGCTGTTTCGCCGGGCTCGGGAACTGTCGTCTCGATCGGAGGCGCTGCTGTCGCTGTCTCGCCGGGCTCGGGAACTGTCGTCTCGATCGGAGGCGCCGCTGTCGCTGTCTCGTCGGGTTCGGGTTCTGTTGTCTGGGTCGGCTCAGATGTCGCCGTTTCGACGGGCTCGGGTATTTCCGGAGTTACTGTCTCGGTCGGCGTAGGCGTCGGTTCGGATACCGCGGCAGATTTCGCATCTGCTATTTTTTTGTCATAATCCAGCATATCCGTTTTCGCTCCGCCAACCTTTACTATCATTATCTTGTCTTTTTTATCCGAGGCGAGTTTGAAGCTGAATGCCGCGTTATCTTTATCATCCGGAGTTTTCATCTGATCAATATAGGATATAGTGCCCGGGGTTTTATATTCCCATGTAGTTTCTTGAGCTTTGTCGACCGTCTCATAATCCGATATGTCATATACGAACATCGTGATCTGGTCAGCCGCGGTTCCGTTTCCTGTTATCTTAAATGAAACCGTAATATCGTAACCATCCGATACTTTCTTTACTTTGATATCGGTGATCTGAAAGTCCGCGCTCTCCTTATCAATTCCCGGATCTTCGTTTACGGCGGCCGCCTCGATCATCTCATCGACTATCTTCTCCGCCTCGCTCGGCACGGCTTCGCTGTTGTTTCCCACAACAAACGCGGCTGCTTCCCGCGCTGCACCGTCGGGCTCTTCCGCATACGCGATCCCCGCTCCGGCAGCCGTCGAGAAAAGCATCAGCACGGAAGTGATGACCGCACACAATTTAATAAATCTTATTTTCATTTATTTTCTCCTCCTTTTCTACCTACAATTCTCGTCCGCGTTCTCTGCTCGTTCGTTTATACATAAATTTTTATATTAGTCTTTGTATTTAAAGATAAACATGGATTCCATATTATCATAACGGTACTTTGCAAAAAACCGTGTGGCGGATTCTCCGACTGCTTTATAGGGCAATATATCCTGAACGGTTCCTACATATATCTCATCCAGTTCCTCGTCATAAATCATAATATTGCCTGCAATATTGGTGGAGTAAAGATTGCTGACGTCAGTAAAATCTATACTTTTAAGCGGCTCGCCTACCACCTTGGAAACAATGGCAAAATTGCCGTCTATAGAATACACCACGCCGCTGAATCCCCAACCCACGGACGTATAGACTGAACCAAAGCCCGCGTTGACCGTGCGTTGAGTGTCGATGTTGACATCCACGGATATATTGCAGATCTCGTTTTTATCATTAAGTGCAAACCGAACAACATCACCGCGTTTTATGCTTCGCTTCGTCTCTCCCGAAGGAACTTCCAACGACACATCGGTTTTTACGGTATACTCGGAATACTTGCCGTTAATTAAACCGCACAATACCTTAACATTCTCGCCATCGCTGTTTATACCGTCGGCAATAAGGTCCACCATCATCAGAGATGAGCTGACACCCACATCGACCGCCGTTATATTATTCCAACATACGACCACATCGGCAATGCCGCCTTCATTAATGTTATAGGCCTCCACAGTATACGATGAATCATTGACAAAGTAAGAATTGGATTTAACGCTGAATTCATCCTCTTCCGTTCCTTCGTTGGGCGATACAATGAAAACTTTGGTAGCGCTGTTCGTGGAGAACGACATGGAAAATCCTCTGATTCCCGTCTTGTATCTTCCGGAGGCCTTTGTTCTGGAACAGTAGAAAACATTGTTTTTATTCTGTTTGGATACCGGTTCCGGATTAAATGTCGCCGTGTTCAGCGTTATAATTTTTCCGTCTTTATTTGTCTCGTATTGTACCAGCTGCTGCTGCCACTTGCCGTCCGGAGCCAACACGTTCCGCACGTCTCTCTCGACCTCGCTGCCGCTGATGCGTTCTCCGTTGAACTGTAATTTGGAATTCAGCTCGTATACTTCTATATTATTGTCCTCGGTGATAAGGCGCAATATTATCACCTTTTCAAATCCGAATGTCTGATAGTCGCCTTGGATCAAATAGCCGTATTTTTTGCCGGTCGACTGCACGCTGTCCAGCCAGACAACGTTTTCGTCGATATCCAGAAATACTGTGCACGAATCGCCCAAATGACTCTGTATCAGCTCGTACAAGTCTTTGTCATAGCGGTAGCTTACCTCGTCGATTATCAAATTTTCACTGTCCACGCTTTGGATCACGCCCGACACGGTTTTGTCAACGACCGCTATGCTGATATAAGAATCATCCGGCACATCGTAAACCGTCAGGACCGTGCCTGTCATAATGTCCATCAGGCTGATCTCGGTTCCGTCACGGCTGATATCACAGCGATCCTCGCTGAGATATTTATCCAATTCCAAAGTCCTGCCGGCGACAATCCGATCATATATGATCCGATTCTCGTAATCTACGGCATCTACCAGCATCGTGGTATACTGCACCACCGAGATCAAGTCATAACCGCCCAACATCGAAGCGCTTCTGTCAAGGACAAGCTTTCCTCCTTTTTTTGTGTCGATCAACTCGGGATTATAAGCCATCGCGTGACCGTTAAACAGCATATTGGCGTCTTTGGCTACGGTAACATGACTTCTTCTGCCGACGGTCTCGCTGTAATAATAAACGGTGTATCCGTCAATTCGCTCGATATCCTCAAAGCTGATCGTCAAAGAGTCTGATGCGTTTCCTGTCTGCTCAACATAGATAATCACCTTTTCTCCGTCGGCTTGCTCTTTGTAGTAGACATTGACCGTTTTTCCGATATAGCCGTAGGCGAGTCCGTTCACGTCCTCAAATACTTGTCCGCCTATCTCGACATAGCCCCGGCGTATATTCTGACTGCCGTTAAGAGAGGTATCGGCATTGGCGGTGACCAAAGCGTTTGTAAGCAGATTAATTTGCATTACGTTAGTAAGTAAAGTCTCATCGGGGACCACGCTGTATCTGATGTCCGCGCCGTAAAAAACGGGCTGCATAATGTCGATAAATAACGCCTGATACAGCAATCTGATAAATGTGCCCCTATCCAGCGGCGCAGAATTATTGATTGAAACGCCTCTGATCAGTCCGATTTTATTGGCCTGAACAAAATAACCGGTTGGATAACCGCCGCTTTCTTGGGCAGGCAATGTATATCCGAGGGCGCTGACCAATATCTTGATCGCATCATCCTGGGTGACAGCGTCATCCGGAGAGAAAATTCCCGTCTCGGTCCCCGATATCAGTCCGAGCTCTGTCAGGAGATTGAGCGCCTTGACCGTTTCCGCGCCTCGTCCCTGCACATCCTCAAAGGTACTGAGCGGTTCCTGTTCGTTGTCATCCGCGCTGTTGCCGAAGATTCGCGCTACCGTTACGGCAAACTCTTCACGGCTGACCTCGCCGTCAAGATCGACATCCTCAAATGTATCGTCAAAAATACCCAAAACATTAAGCAGATCCAAATCCTTTTTCAAAATCTGCTGATCGGGAGCGCCGACATTTTCGGCGGCAAGTCCGACATCTATTTGAAACAACATGAGAAAGCAGATCCCGAACGCGAGTAATCGTTTAATATAATTCATCACTATTTCATCTCCTTCCGGTTCATAAGACCGGCAATTATTTTTGCCGCCTCCGCTCGTGTGGCTCCGTCCTCGGGCCTAAACCGACCGTCAGTGTCTCCGTTTAAAATACCGGCTCCGTAGAACCTAAAGACCGCGTCACTCGCATAGTCCGAGATCTCCTCCGCGTCAGCGGGGGTCAGCTCGGCCGTCTCGGTGAGTGACAGTCCGAGATATTCCAAGGCTCTGTCACACATCACTGTCAGGTCCTGGCGGGTGATGCTGTCGTCGGCGCCGAACCAAGTCTCGCTGACGCCGTTTACGATCCCGTTCCGAACGCCGATGCCCACATAACTGCTGTACCAATCCTCGGGCTTCACGTCCTCAAACGCAGTTTCTGACGACTCACCCCGGATTCCAAAGGCCTCTATCAGCATTTTCAGAAATTCGGCTCTGGTTATCGGGGAATTCGGACGGAAGCTTCCGTCGCCGTCGCCGCTGATAATGCCGCGGTCATTCAGATAGAGAATATATTCCCGCGCCCATGACGCTTCATTCAAATCATTATATATCGTCTCCGACGGATCATTGTTAATCGTCTCCGAAGGCGGAACCGCGGCAGTATTATCGGTATCCTGATTTCCTGACGCCGGATAGCCGCCACCGCCGAAACCGATGCCGCCGCTGTAGCCGCCGCTGCTGAAACCGCCGCCTCCGCCGGCGCCGCCGTTTGCGGTTTTGGATTCGCTAAGCGCCTGCGCCGCTACAGCTTTTTCAAATCTGTCCGCCGCGTCTTGGTACCCCGTGACCTGGGCTCCCAGCAGCGCCGCGAACACCTTGGTGGGATTTGACAGTTTGTTATACGCCGTCAAATCCGGCTTCAGAACATCAGCATATCGATTCAGATAATAATCCTGCAATTCACCCGCGGTTTTTGCTTCATACAGCACGCCCGCAAAAATCGCTTCCTCATACTGCGCTGTCAGCTTATCGGGCGAATCATAGGTATTGCTTGTCAGAATACCCAGAGCATAAGCCTTGCCTTTTTCTTCACATTCATTGAGCGCGGTTATATCAATTTTCAGATTTTCAGCGTATTTGCGCAGCAGCTGCTCGGGATCTGCGGCGCCGCTTATGGCGACCGCCGCGACCGAACCGCTGAACGCGTTCTGCACATCCACGGTTGCCGCAAAACCGCCCGTCGGACGCTCGCGGCAGAGCATGTCTGCCACCTTCCTGCGCGACGCCTCGTTCATGGCGTTATACTCTGTCATGTCCAGCAGCAGATCTATTCCGTTTTTCTCCAGCACCTCGGTCATGCTGTCCGCTGCCGCGCCGTTAACGGCAATGAGCGCGTTCTCCACCTGACCTTTGGAACGGTACACAAACGGAGCGCTTTTTCGGCTCTCGCCCGTTCGTTCATCGGTCACAGTTATCACATAATCTCCGGAGGCCGCGCTGCCGCTTAAGCCTATGCTTGTCTTTATATTTCCGTTTCTGTCGGCGATCTCCTGTCCGATATAAACGGCGGAACCGTGCGTCACCGCGGTTTCGGGATCCGAGCTTTCAAGCGCGGCAACTACCGCAACCGTTGACAAAGGCTCCAGCCCCGTTATGTCAATATCCACCTGAAAGGTCTCGGCATTTTCTGCTGCAGTGATCGCAATATCTGCGCCGAATACCGTAATACCCGACAGCAATATACAAAATGCAGCCAGGATTGCCACGCTTTTCCTCATCTAAATTCCTCCTAAACATTAATTTATTATTTCAATTCAAAGTATTCACTTACCGGCTGCATATCCTTCCGCCATATGTACCCGCGGATGATATCTCCCTCTTCGGGTGTTTTGCTTAGGATAAGCTTTTCGCTTTGCAGCTTGGTCAAAACACCCGCCTCGGGCGCGGTCTGCGAAATCACGGAAGCGTCATTAAGAACATCGCCGCTGTAGTAAGCGACCGCAAGACAAATGTCGCCGCTTTCCTTCAAGACAGACTCCGCCGAAAGCTCAACGCTGTCGCCGGCTTTCAGCTCGGTAATATCCGATACCGCAAGGCCGTTAGCTTTGATCAGCGCGTCTTGCACTGTTTCGTCGGCCGGCTCCGGAAGAACGATACGGGCAAACCGCGTATTGTCGATAAATATGTCTCCCGCATTGAGTTCAGAGCCCGCCGAATACATCAGCTTCAAACGCGTGAATTTCGAAAATTCATCCAAACTGTTTGTAAAATGCTCATATGCAGCCACTCGAATATCATTGATATAAACGTCATAATATCCTTCATCAAGATCACATACGATCTTTATCTTATACCATTCATTTTCATTATACACTCCCCCGGTAGAAAAACTGCCGTCGGATAACTTAAATATCGTCTTATTCACAGAAGAGCCGTCTTTTTTAACTCCGTATCCCGCAAACGAAAGTCCCATATTGCGGTTGGTGAAGCGCGCCTCCAGTTCGGTCACGAAAATGCCGCCCGTATCCATGCTCGTCGGCATACTGATATTCAGTGCCTGGTCATAGCTGAAAGTAATATTGCCGTCACTGTGCAGCTTCAGGCTCCGACCGTGAGCCGAGTCGACCTGCGCCGCCGAATAGACGACGCCTGTGCCCGTAGTATCCGAGTTTTGGTACTTCAGGCCGTATCCCGAAATACCTGTACCGGTGCCGTTTACTTTCAGATTGCTGAAATTACTGGAACGTCCCACATCGGTCGAGCGGTAGGCGTTAACCACCACATCGGGAACATATATAACTTCGCCGCTGTTTTTGAAAACTCTTGCCCAGAGTGTATAGCTCCTCTGCTCGGCGGGCGTCCATTTGCACAGATAAACGGGTCTCCCGTTTTGCAATGGGTCCTCCGCCTCCGCGGCTTCGCCGACCGATGTGTTGCCGACATAAAACTCAACCTTCTCAATATCGGAGATCCCGTCGGGATCGACGGCGAGCATAAGCGGCTTGCCGGATTCCGCCTTGGCTCCGTCCATAAGCGTGATCAGTTCGGGCTTTGCGAGCTCGCCGTCCGCGATAGTCCATTCGTCGATCGGGACCATCTCCGCGGCGCCTTGCGCTATATATCTGTCAAGAACGCTTCTGCCGCCCTTGATCGGAACAAAACGCACCGAAAGCGTCACATTTCCGTTCGCTTCGGGCAGATTGACCGCCAACTTGGTATAATCCGAGTTGGCGTCCTGACCTGCCGCATTGGGGGAATTTGGCAAAGGCTCGGCCTTCATTTGAATAAATTCGGCCTCCCGCACATTGCTCTCAAGCGTTACATACATCAGCTTGCTGTTTTGAGACAGCAAAGCCGTCTTGCCGTCCTCTCCGATCTCTATTTTCGCCTTTGTGTGCATGAACCACCACAAATCGTTTGAAGAAGTCAGATTCAGCTCGTCCTGCACCACGACCTGCTCGGTCTCTCTGTCTACCATCATGCCGCGTCTTGCGTATGTGACCTTATTCGGGTACGCGTCCGTCATATCCACGACCGCGTAGCCTCCCTTGGGCTTAGACTCGTATTTGGTGATATTCATTGATGCCTTCGGATATTGACCCGTCTCGCTGACGGGATTTAAAGTCAAGACGTTCTGGCCCTGGGTGTTGCAGCGGTAATAGTTCCAGCGCTTGCCGTTCACGCCGTCGCTGAAGTAGCCGTCCAGATTATAATCATCCTGGCCCAGCTCCCACGCCCAGCGCTCTCCGAGCGCGTCCAGAACAAAGGTGCCGCCGTCCAGATCGCCGTGATTCGCCGAATTGTCGCCGCCGTGGATACCCGCGAAAAGCGCGTCTTGGTCATTCCACGCGCTGCGGAAAGTGGCGGTCTCCGCGCGGCGGACATATCTGTCAGGGTCGAGCATGCCGACGTTCGGCTCGCTGACAAGATCGGGGTCATAGAACAGCAAATCGAGAACTCCGCCGCCGCGGCCGTTCATCTGCATCTCGGTCAGACGCAGAGTGATAAGATTTTTATCATTCAATCTTTTTCCGAAAAAGAACGCCGCCGAATTGTTGATGACTCCTGTGCCGCCGTCGCCCAGATTAAACATTCCCTGAGGTCCGGTATTATAAGTTGGGTAGTAGCAGGTCTTATCAAGTCCCGTGACTTCGCTGTAGCCGTAGTCGGTGCCGAGCGCCGTGTTCATCGCGGCCATATGGTACACATAATAGCTGATGCAATAGCTCCAGTAGGTGGGGCCCTCGACCCACGCGCCGTCGGGAGCAAACTCGCCGAGCATATACTCCAGGGAGCGCAGACCGTTTTGTATGATCGCGGCGCAGCGCTCGGGATACACATCCATGAGCGCCAGAGCGCCGACCGCCATACCTCCGTTGCACACCGCGTTCCAGTTGGTGTCCACTTTGACCCAGCTGCTGCCTACTTTGTCGCCGCTGTAGGCCTTTTCGGCGTATTGAAGACCGTAATCCATAATAGTCTTTTCGATAAACTGGCGCCGTTCCTCCGTCCAGTAGTCATAGCACCAGTCGTAGCCTATGGCGACCGCGTTGGTCATCTCCGCCGTGTCTAAAAAGTGGTTGGCGGGGTTCCAATCCGGAAAATTCCCGACCGCCTCGTATTCACCCCAAAGATATTCCGCGTATTTGGTTTCGCCTGTGAGTTGATACGCCATTCCCAGCGCCAAACTGCGGTTGAGCACCAGGCGCGACACTTCCAGCAGTCTCAGACCGTCCGGCTTTTCATATTTGCTGTGCGGTTGAGACAGATATCCGTCCGCATCTTTGATAACATTTCGGCACCAGGCGGCTATCCGCTCATTTGTCGAGCGGCGGCCGCGGATACTCTCAAAGGTATCGGCCGTGGCCATGATGCGGGGGTGTACCCCGTTCATCGCGCCGAAGTCCGACAAGATCTGCTCGGCATTCGGCCGAGTGTACTGCGGTTCGTCGGCAAAGGCCGTATCGGACGGCGTTATGATGCTGCAAATCAAAATGCAAACCGCCGCAAATGCCGCGCAAACTTTTTTCATAATTCATTTCCTCCCGAACACTGTTTAGGTTATAACTCAGCGGAGCACAAATCCCGTGCCGACAGGCCTCAGGCCGCCGCGCCACACAAAGCCGCGCAGCACATCGCCCGATTGGGGCGTTTCTTTCAGCGTCAGCCCGTCGGGCGAAACACTGTAGTCCGTCATCCGGCCGTCTCTGTACAGGACGAGCAACGTCATGATATTCTCGCTCTGAGCCGCGCTCACGTCAGTTTGGAACTTGACGGTGTCGCCCGCGCTAAGTTCTGTAATATCCGTGATCGTTCTGCCACCGACGGTAAATTCTCCGTTTCGTACGCCCGGGGACCCCGCAGCGGTGCGGAACTCATACTCGGTTTTTTCGACCGGCACGCTGCCGGGGCCCAAAACGCTCTCATTGACCGTAAGCCGATACAGAGATGATGCATCGAGCGGCACCTGCGGCGTCACCGTGATGGAGGAGTCGTCCTCCAAAGCGACCTCCGCGGGAACGATCGCGGCGTCTCCGTCGCCCTTATACAGAACAACATTTTCGGCGTTCACTGTATCCGCGGCCAAGCTCTTATCAAAGTCGGCACGTATCGCCGCCACATCTGACGCATTCGGCGTTTCGGACAATGTTTCGCCGCGGCTGTCGACCAAATTGATGCCGCTCAGCGACGGTCTGAAGTATTCTATCGCTTCGTCGGGCGCGTAGCTATAGCTGAAATTGTCTATCCACGCTTTCTGCGTGCCAGCGGTTATGCGCATGCGCAAACCCGCGTAATACGGGTACGCCGAAGCCGGAGCTGTCAAGCCTATATCCGCCAGCGTTTTTGTGAACGTCCCTCTTTGGCCGTTGTGCTCGATCGTCACGGCAAAGGTCGAACGGCTCGGCACAGCCGGATCCGGCATATAGTAAGCGTCTATGGTAAGAGGCTTTCCCGCCGAATATTTCAGGCCCGTATCAAATTTCTCGTTGCCCAAAAATATTTTGGCATTGTAATTCGCTCTCACCAGAACAAAGTCGCCGCCGGAACGCTTTTCATCAAAATATACTGCAAAGTTGAGCTGGTTTAAATTACTTGTACTTTCGGTGCTGCTGCCGATATCGGCTCTCAGGTGCAGGATATCCTCGCCCGAGCGGGGCCCGGTGATAGGCGCGAGCGCCGTCGCGTAAAGGTTCTCTGTTCCCCTCACGGCCGTAACGCCGAGCTTTCCGTCCTCGTTATACAGGAATGAGTCGGTCGGGTTGATACCGCTGTTCGGGTTGCTTTGGAACACCCAGCCGTTTCTCGGATCGCCCTCTTTCGACACCGTGTGAGAATCATCCAGATCGCTGTAATAAATATCGTTTTCCGGAAGGTCGGAGAAGTCGTAATCAAACGCCCACTCGGGCTCGGCCGCGGCGGTTATGCCGCTCAGAAGCGAGACCATAACGGTCATTCCGACGGCCAAAGCCGACAATCTTTTACATAGATGCTTTATCATATTTTTATCACCTTTCTGCGTGATCCTATTTCAATTCGTATGCATCGCCGGTCAGAGGCGTGATATCATTCAGGTGCCATACAAAGGCGCGGACGCGGGTAGGTTTCGCGGTGAGCTGCAGTGTCACCTCTGTGCTCTCGGGATCACTTATGTTAACATCCTTAAGCTCGTTATCAACATATGATGCAAGAATGATTCGATAATCTTTTTCCGCATGCACACATTTTATATGCTCGGCGGACCATTTGATCTCTTCGGTGCCTTGCAGCTGCTCCAAGGAGGTGAGTTCCGCATCGGAGGGTTCCTCCGATTCTTCTCCCTGCGCCGCGCCGATGATCCAGAACTTAGGCTCCCGAACTCTGTCCGCGTACGTCTCGGTTTTAAACGTGTATATTTTTTCACCGCTGAAAGTAGCGTTTGTAATCTCAACCCCACTGCCAAAATTACCCTCATCGGTAAGCGTGCTTTGCGCTCCGGTAACCTTCAATGTGTAGGTCGTGTTTTCTTTCAAGTTACTGCTCGGAGTCAGAATTACGGAGTTTCCTTTATACTCGGCGGCACATTCAACCGATCCTGCTTCGCCGCCCGACAATGTATAATTCAAGCTGCCATCTTTAACGGGCTGAGTAAAGTCAATTTGTATCTTCGCGCCGTCTACTATTACGTCCGTCGCCTTATCTGCCGGCGTAACATTCGCAACATCCATATCCTTCAAATAGGTATAACTGAAATTATCGATCCAGCCCAGCCGCGGATTAGTGCCATTTACGCGCATACGCAAACCCGCCCAATACATTTCGGGACTAGTCAGTTTCCAATTATCCTTCAGTTGCGAAAGAGTACATGAGACTACCTCCGCCTGACCATTGTGCCTGATGCTTACAACAAATTTCGAATTAAGCGGAGTTGTCTGATCGGGCAGATAGTAAGCGTCAATATGTATTTCCTGCCCCGACGTATAATCAATTTTTGTAGGTACCTTGTCGTTGCCCAAGGAAATTTTCTTACCTTTTTCTCCTTTTACAAGAGTAATCAGATTGTCATCAGAACATGCTTGATCAAAATTTATCATAAGGTTATTTTGCAGCATGTCGCCTACTCCTTGTCCCCAAATATCGGCTTTAAGCTGCAGTATTTTTTCTTCGGCGCGCGGACCTTTGAGCGGAGCAAGTGCATTGACGCTTATTGCCTCAGTTGCTTCGGCAGTCCTCTGGAGATGCATGCCTAATTTTCCATTATCATTATGCAGATAGGATTTTTCTCCATCAACAAACTCATGTTTGGTACCTTTGAATATCCAGCCGTCTATGAGATTATCGGATTTATCAATTATGTGGCTTGAATTATCAACATCTTTGTAAAGAACACGGTTTTGCTCCGTATCTTCCGGGAGGTCGGAGAAATCATAATCGAAATCCCACTTCGGTACATAGTTATAGCTGAAATTGTCGAGTTTCGCAAATGTAGATTTGCTTGCCTTTACTCTCGCGCATATACCCATGTATTGGGGATAAGCTGATTCCGGACTAGACATTCCAAGTTGCTCAAGAGTATATTCTCCTATAGCTCTTTTGCCATCATGTTCAAGGATCACAAGAAATTTTGAATTTTTCGGATCTTCCGTATTGGGAGTATAGTAAGCGTCAATTTGTATTGGCTGTTCCTTGTTTAACAGAAAGCCCATATCTTTCAAATTGTTGTCGTTGCCCAAGGAAATGTTATTTTTTGTACTATCCTCTGCTTTTACAAGAGTAAGTTTATGGCTGAGTGTTGTATCAAAATAAATCACGAAATTTCTTTGCATTAAGTTACTGTATTGTTCTCCGCTGACCTCAGCCGTAATATGCAGCGTCTCTGTGCCTTCCTTAGGTCCGGTAATCAGCGGACTAAGCACCTCAACGTTTTTATGATTTTTGGAGTCGTTATTTTTTGCATTAATTTTTAATTTCCCATTATCATTAGACAAATAAGTTGAAGTACCGTCAATATTGCTCTCAGCTTTGAATATCCAGCCATCTATGGGATCACCATCTTTAGAAATCTGATATTGAGGATCACTACTCTGCGCGGTGCTGTAAGTGATTTTTTCGCTCGGGTAGTCGGCAAAATCATAATCGAACGCCCAATCGGGGTCACTATCAGTACCCCCCCCCGATGCAAAAACGGTCATGCCGCTCAGGGTCGATATCAGCACAGCAAGGGCGATGATCAGACTTGATACTCTTACTTTGATTTTCATAATAAATTTCACACCTTTCTGAAAATTTTGTATTTGCTGTCATTTAATGCCGACAGCTCTGCATATAATTTATCTTGTTTATTTTCCGGCGGGTCCCGGCGGTCTTTATTGCGCAAAGACCGCCAGTTCGCTGTAGCTGTTCCAAACGCCTGCGCTGTTGCCGGTGCCCGTGAAGCGGATGTACCGCGCCTTTTGAGGACCGACGAAATAGCTTTCATAGCTGTCCGTCACGCCGGAGCTTGTGCCCTGATATACGGGGCTCCAGGTCTTGCCGTCCGCCGAAACCTCTATGGTGAAGTAGCTGACGCGGGTCGTTCCCTGATAGAACGCCATCGTGATTATGTCAAAGTCTTGAACCGAACCCAGGTCCGCCGTTATCCACTGCTTGCCGCTTGCCGACCAACGCGTGGTCAGATCGCCGTCAATGGCGTTTTCCTTATTGTTTTCGGGCTGAGGCTCGTCGCTCGCGGTCACGGTTTGTATCGGTATCTGCTTGGCGCCGTCGGGCAGTCCCATAAGCGGCAGCACCGTGACATTCACGCCGTAATACCGCACAAGATCGGGATCGTCTATGGATGTGACTTTGATATCGGCGGAGCCGAAGCCGTTCTCGCGCTTGATAACTTCAACATTAAATCTGTCGTCAGCCGCCGCGTCGACCTCGGGCTCATGCTCGGCGCCGAAGGGCAGTCTGATATCATAGAACGTGTTGTCGGGCCTGAAGTCGGTCAAGGGTTCGCCGTCCACCGTTATCTCGCTAAGCTGCGGGATATTGCCGTCAAGTTCGCCGTCGTCAATATTCCACGCGGAGATCGGCGTTATTTTTGGCAGACCGTTTGACATTATATCATCAAGCATCGCCTCGTCGCCCGTGAGCGGGATGAACCGCACCGAAATATCCAGCTTTCCCTTTGCCTTGGGCAGGTTTATCGCCAGCTTGGTATATTCCATGTTGGCGTTCTGGCCCGATATAACGGGTGAGTTCGGCAGAGGCTTTGCCTCGGTCTCGATAAATTTCGCGTTCTTATCGTTGCAGTCCAGGGCCACATACATTTGCTTGCCGTTCTGGGTCAGCAGCGCGGACCTGCCGCCGCTCTCTATATCAATATGCGCCTTGGTGTGCATGAACCACCACAGATCGCTCGCGGCGAGCAAATTCAGCTCATCCTGCACCACGACCTGCTCGCTCTCGCGGTCCACCAACATTCCGCGCCGCGCGTAGGACGCGCGTCCGTAGTACGCGTCGGTCATATCAACAACGGCATAGCCGCCTTTGGGTTTTGACTCGTACTCGCTTATTTTGAGGAACGCGGCCGGGTACTGGCCTTTTTCGAAAACGGGGTTCAGGGTCAGAACATTTTGTCCCTGAGTGTTGCATCGGTAGTAATTCCAGCGCTTTCCGTTCACGCCGTCGTCAAAATAGCCGCCCAGGTTATAGTCTTCCGCGCCAAGGTCCCATGCCCAGCGCTCACCGAGCGCGTCCAGGACAAAGGTGCCGCCGTCCAGATTGCCGTGGTTCGCCGAATTGTCGCCGCCGTGTATTCCCGCAAACAGCGCGGAATCAACGCCCCACGCGCTGCGGAAGGTGGCGGTCTCGACATAACGGGTATATCGGTCAAGGTCCAGTATTCCCGTGTCGGGCTCGCCGACGAAGTCCGGGTCATAGAACAGCAGGTCGCGCTCGCCGCCGGAAGTGCCGTACATTTCCATCTCTGTCAGACGCAGGGTCGTCAGCTTTTTGTCGTTGAGACGCTCGCCGAAGAAGAACGTTACCGGGGACGTCTGTCTGGTCGGCTCGCCGTCGCCTATATTGAACGTGCCCTGAGAGCTGGTGTTGTACGCCGGATAATAGCAGGTATTATTCAGTCCCGGGATCTCGCAGTAGCCGTAGTCGGTGCCGAGCGCCGTGTTCATCGCGGCCATATGGTAAACGTAGTAGTTGATGCAGTAGTTCCAGTAGGTCGGGCCCTCTATCCACGCGCCGTCGGGAGCGAACTCGCCGAGCATGCTTTCCAGAGACAGCAGTCCGTTTTGTATGATCGCGGCACACCGCTCGGGATACACATCCATAAGCGCCAGAGCGCCGACCGCCATGCCTCCGTTACATACCGCGTTCCAGTTGGTGTCAACATGTATCCAGCTTTTTCCGACGCCGTCGCCGCTGTACGCGGCTTCGCCGAATTGAAGTCCGTACTTCATGATGGTGTTTTCGATAAATTCACGCTGCTCCGCCGTCCAGTAGTCATACAGCCAGTCGTAGCCTATGGCGACCGCGTTGGTCATCTCGGCCGTGTCCAGATAGTGGTTGCCGGGGTTCCAGTCCGGGAAATTGCCGACAGCCTCGTACTCGTCCCACAAATAATCGGCGTATTTTGTGTCGCCGGTGAGCTGATACGCCATTCCCAGCGACAGCGAGCGGGAAAGCACCTTGCGCGACACATCCAGCAGCCTCAGACCGTCGGGTTTTTCATAACGGCTGTGCTCCTGCGTTATAATGTTGTCCGCGGATCTCAGCACGTTTTGGCACCACTTTTCCGTTTTCTCGTTGGTCTGCCTCTGCCTCCTGATGCGTTCAAAGGTTTCGGCGGTGGCCATGATGCGCGGGTGCTTGCCTTTCATCGCGCTGTAGTCGCTGAGTATCTGTTCCGCGGTCGGGCGGCTGTAGGTGAGCATATCATAGATATCCTTGACCTGAGCTTCGGTCAAGCCCTTCTTATCGCCGTCCAGGACCACAATGCCCAAATGGGTATCTTCAGATATCTGAGCGTCGACCAGATCTTTTATCTCGTCTATCGGGAGCATACAGCAGTCATCGCTGACCACCATGGGATGCTCCAAAGCTTCGGTGCGGCCGTTGATCAGCGCCTCGGAACTGTTCTCGGTGTAGACCGCCTCGTTTCCGCCTATCCGCACCGTCGCGGTTTGGGCGGAGCTGTCCCACTCGATCTCGCCGCCGAACTGTTCGAGCACGAGCCTTGCGGGGAGATATGTCGCGTTGTTTATCTCCTTGGCGCCCGCTGCATCCGTCTGTTTTTCGCCGTCGGCGTAAACAGCCCCGGTCGTGGTCACAAACGCCATAGCGTTGTTTAAGGTATCGCGAACCTCGTTTTCGGGCGTTATCAGCTTAAACTCCTCGGCGGGCGCCGAGCTGTCGGCGTCCTCGCCGAGCATTTCTTTGATCTCGTCATCCGTCTTGGGCTCGCTGCCCGAATACAGGCGGATGTAGTCAAGATCCAATGCTCCGGAAGGGCTCGCTGACGTAAACGTCACTCTGATTATGGAAAGCATATCAAACGCGGCGTAGTCGAAAGGAATGTTTTCATCGACCTTTTCATCATTGATATAGACCGCGTCCACGTTCTTGGCGCCATAGTCAAGCGCCAGCGCTATCTTTATCCAATCCCCCGCGTCATAGCCGCCCACCGTGTGTGAGGTGCCCGAGACGGTTATTCTGCCTCCCTGAAAACATATCAGTCTGTTGAAGGAGTTTTTTCCGTCCTTGGATTGTATCAGAGCTATGCCGCTCTGATTTTCCATCATGACGCGCATCTCCAAAAACACGCGCTCGGAGTCGAGGTCTTTTATCGAAATATCTCCGTACGGATCGCCGCTTCCCTTTTTCTCCAACCGAACTCCCTTTCCGCCCTCGTCGGGCAGGGCAACAGCAGCAAAGCTGTTGGCGGTGTCCTTCAGATTTATCGAAAACGGCGACGGCGCCGCGCCCTCCTCAAGCGCTTCAAAATCGGCGTTCAGATAGAGTCCGCTTCCGCCTCCTTGCTCCACAGTGTCATCCGGCAGTTCGTATACGGTGTCGTTATAAACGTCGTGAACGAATATATCTTTATCTACAACGCTGTCCGAAGCATATATCCTGATATTGTCGACCCAGAGGCTGCTGCCGACATCACCCTGAAGCTGAATACGAAGTATTGTCGGCTTGCCCAGGTTTGCCGAGTTCGGGATCGCTACCCTGTTCGCGACCGTCTTGCCGTCTATCATCAGGTCATACCGTCCCACCGTGTAGCTGCACCGCACAGCGACCTTGTACCATCTGTCGGGACGAAGATCCGCGGCTTTTCTTCCGTCGGGCAGAGTGAGCGAACCATTCGCGTCGGCCGTGAATAGACGCGCTCCCGTGCCCGATGTGTTACGAATCGATACCTCGGGATAGCTTGCTTTGGCGCCCGTCATGATGTCAAACTGATATATCACGCTGCCCGCGGTGCCGCCGTTGAACGGGATATCAACACAGCTGCTGCCCGCCTTTTTGGTAAACAGTCCCGCTTTGTTTCGGGACGAGGGATCCGGCTGTGATACATATCCGCTGACGCGGTTCAGGGTCATACCGTAAGGAACGGAATTTGTCGGCATAGCTTCAAACTCTATGTTCGCCAACAGGGCTTCCTCCATTTCAAGAGCCGTAGACGGCGCCGCCGACGCGGAAAATGTCAACATAAGAAGTCCGATAAACGCTATCGCCGTAACCGTCCGCCTAATTATCTTCAATCCGTTTCCTCCTTTCCTCATTCCGTTTGTTTATCTTATACAGGAACGCAGAACCGCTTCAGCTGTTCAGATAACGCTCGTACGCCGCGTCATAGACCGCCAGCACTTCGTCCATTCCGAGCTGTTTGCACTGCGCCATGTATTGGTCAAATGTGGCGTCCACATCGTCTGTGCCGAATATCCATTTCTGCTCCTGCTCTTTCATATATGTTTCTATTGCCGACCACTTCGCGGTGATCACCTTCTGCTCATCCTCCGTGAAGGACAGCAGCGGGAAGGCCTCTCTGATATATTTGTTGCTGACATACATATCAAAGGCGTCTACCGTTATCGGGCTCATCCACTGCTTTTCAGCGTCAAAATCCTGAACATAGCCGATGTACAAAGCGATTCCGTCTGACCACCACGCCTCGGTCATGGACTTGGTGGTATTTAAGAATTCCTGCTTAAATACCGGCTTTCCGTCAACCAGATCATAATGCGTTCCCTCAACGCCGTAGTTGGCAAGGCGATAGCCCGCGTCCGTGTACCAGAAATTGAAGTACTTGATAGTCTCGATCGGGTGCTCATTAGACGACGCGATGCCCCAGCCCTTTAATGTGCTCTGCGCTCTGGAGGTCTCCTCCCACTGAACGCCGTTTACATCGGCGGGCGGCGGGAACGCCGCGAAATTGATGCCCGGAACGCTGCCTTCCAGCTTCTGGTTGTAGCCGTCCGTAGAGGTGAACCAGTCGTGAGTTATGCCTCCGGTATTGTTGCCGAGCAGTTCCTCGCGCGCATTGTTGCCGCGGGTAAATATCTCTCTGTCGATCAGTCCCTCTTTGTACCACTGTGCCACGGTCTTTACAGCGTTCTTATACGCTTCCGTATATGAGCCGTGCTCGACGTGGCCGGTTTTTTCGTTGTATGAAAATCCGGTGCATATACCCATCAGATTGTACAGCGCGTTCAGATTTTTCTGACGATGGAAATAGGGTATCTCATCCTGCTCTCCGTTGCCGTTGGGGTCCCGGTCACGGAAGGCCTTCAGCACCTCGTAAAACTCATCGACCGTCTTGGGCTGCTCAAGGCCCAGCTTATCCAGCCAGTCTTGACGGATGTACCATCCCTGAGCCGCGTCGCCCTGCTCGAAACGAGGCAGAAAATAGATGTGGCCGTCGCCCTCGGTGATCATCTTGCGCAGATTCGGATTGTCATCCAAAAACTTCTTGATGTCGGGCGCGTATTCATCTATAAGCGGGTCAAGAGCCACAAACGCCCCCGAGGTTGCATACTTGTCGAAGGACGACTTGCTGGTGGTGACAATGTCATCCACGTTTCCCGAAGCCATCATTGTGGCGAAAGCCTGACCGCCCTCCGAGTTGGACTGCGGCACCGTGCCGTGAAGCGTCACATTGGTCAGACGCGCCGCCTCCTTAAACACCGGATAGTTGTCGTCAAACGGCTTGTTGTCCGCCGCGTAGAAGAAACTCAGGGTTATAGGCTCGTCGCTTACCTTATAAGGCGAGTCCGCATCTCCCGCAACGCCTTGGCCGCCGCTTGCTTTGTCCTGTCCGCAGGCCGAAGCGCTGAGGACCAGCGCCGCCGCGCACAGAAACGCGAACATTCTTTTTAATTTGTGTAACATTTTTTCTCTCCTTTCGGTTTTTATATTTTATAATTTTTTTGCATTGAATTATGTTGGCTTTAGCCCTTTATCGCGCCTACGGTAAGGCCCTTGATGAAGTATTTCTGAAGCGCGGGATAGGCGCACAGCATGGGCAGTATAGCCACAACAATTGTGGAGTAAACCAAAGTCTGGACATTATATTCTATTATATCCGTGTTACCCGTCTCTCCGGCCCAGTTGGCCTGCACGATCAGCTTGTTCAGAATGACCTGCAGCGGGATCTTTTTCTCATCCTTTAAGAGTGTCATGGCCCAGAAGTATGAATTCCAGCGATCGACCAGATAATACAGAATTATCGTTATGATACACGGTATAGACAGCGGCAGATATATGTTCCACAACACTTGAAAATCCGTGGCGCCGTCAAGCTTGGCCGACTCCTCCAGTGATTCGGGGATGGACGCAAAGTATGTGCGCATGATGAACAGATAAAACGGCGTCACGCAGAAACCGAATATCAGCGCGGTCCTGGTATCAAGCAAATGCAGATCGCGGAAATTCAGGTATGTGGGGATCATTCCGGGCTGGAACCACATGGTAAACGCGATCAGCATAGTGAGGATACCCGCTCCCCGCAGCCGCTTTTTTGACAGCGCATAAGCCGCGAATACCGTAAACACAACGCTCACAAGCGTTCCGACCACCGCGTAAAATATCGTGTTGCCGTATGCCATCCAGATACCCGGATAGTTCACCACCTGCTTGTACGCCCCAAGCTCCAGGTCAACCGGCCAAAACCATACCTTGCCGGACGAGACCGCCAGCGGCGACGACAGCGACGCGGAAACTACATACAAAAACGGATATATGGCGATCGCCGATAATGCCAAAATAAACACGGCGTTAAATACACCGAAAATTTTTTCTCCTCTTGAACGTCCCATTTATATATCCTCCTTTACCACAAGCTGTATTCCGTCACGCGCTTGCTTATCTTGTTGGTCACAAAAACCAGGATAAATCCAACCACGCCGTTAAACATGCCGATCGCCGCGCCGAGGGAGTACTGACCGTCGATAAGACCCGTGCGATACACATATGTGCTGATAACATCCGCCGTCTCATAGGTCGCGGGCTGATACAAAAGAATAATGGTTTCGTATCCGACGTTCAGAATGTTTCCTAAATTAATAATAAGCATGGTGACTATCGTCGGCAGAATACCCGGCAGGGTCACGTGCCAGATCTGCTTCCAGCGGTTCGCGCCGTCCAGCACCGCAGCCTCGTACAGCGTCTCGTCCACCGATGTCAGCGCGGACAAATAGATAATGCTGTTGAAACCCGCGGAACGCCAAATATTCATTATGGTATAAACGCCGCGGAAATACTTTGGCTCCATAAGGAAATACTGTCGTTCGCCGCCGAATTTGGCGATAATATTATTGATTATACCCGTGTTGGGGGCCAGGAAGTTGGTAACCAATCCCGCCACCACGACCGCCGAAACAAAGTGGGGAATGTATGTAGCCGTCTGCCCGATCTTTCGGATCCCCGTGCGGCGCATCTCGTTGAACAGCAGCGCCAATATAATAGGGATAGGAAAGCCGAACAGCAAACCGTACAGGCTGATCAGCAATGTGTTTTTGAGCAGCCTCCAAAAATACGGTCCGGTGAAGAAATCGATAAAATTCTTGAATCCGACCCACGGGCTGCCTTTTGAGCCCAAATAAATGTTGTAATCCTGAAACGCGATCTTAAGTCCCCACATAGGGCGGTACACAAAAATCACAAAAAACAGAATTACCGGGACCAACATAAGGTAGAGCCTAAAATCACGTCTGATATCACCTGCCAGAACAGAAAAATATTTTTTGCCGCCCATAGTTCTCCCGCTTTGTCTCACGTTTGATGATAAACTTTTCATTTCCACAATCCTCCCATACTCAAATTGCCCGTGATCAGTAATACCGCATATCGGATTTTTCTGCCGGACAATCGGTATCTCTTAATTTTATTTTACTCGGTTTACGCCTCCGACTCAAGATGAAATTTTTAACTGAGCGATGTAATTTTTAACATTTGGCGGAAAATGCTTAATTTTTTATGTAAATTGCGCTATTATAAAACCGAAATAAAAAGAAAAATGTATAAAATGTATAAAAACTTGGGACGACAAATGAAATTCTTTCGTTGTGTGCCGAAAATTTCCATACGGATATTTGTCTTGTATACTTTTTCTTAATAAAATTTTTTCGTATTTATTATTTCTGATTTTTTAAGCTTACAGCTTTATCATTTCCGAAAACGCGGCAAGTATCACGCCCGTTCCGTGATCGTCGTTGTCCACCTTGCTGAGCTTCATATAATACTCTGCGTCGGGCGAATTACCCGAACCCCTGCACACATCATACACCGTCCCGGAAGCATCGATTTTCTGTGTCAAAAGACCTTTATACGCCTTTTTGATATTCTCCTTATATTTAGGCGGCAGCCAACCGTTTAAAACGCCTCTGCACATTCCCAAAATAAACATTCCGGTACATGATGTTTCGCTGTAAGAATCACTGCGGTTGAGCACCTGGTGCCACAAGCCGTCCTCATCCTGTAATTCTATAATGCCCTCGGCAAATTCCTTATAGATGCTCAAAAGCTCTTCCCTGCCGTTTATGCTTTCGGGCATTTTCTCAAGCACATCGGAAAGGGTTACAAATATCCAACCGTTCCCGCGTCCCCACGGCACATTATTCGGCGCTTGCTTATCGAGAAAGAAAATATGCGAAAATATTCTCTCACTCGGCATCCATAACCTTTTTTTATAACCCATAAGCTGACGTATTACTTCATCATAATAATATGTATCATTTTTAAGTCTTCCAAGCCGCGCCAAAAACGGACAGCTCATAAATGTGTCGTCAGCCCACATATCATCTGTTCTGTGATATGTTCCGTCATCAAAACGCGGAATGTTGTTACGCGCTGCTATAGCAAGCTGCTCTATGCAGTACAGCGCCTCGGGACTTGACGTAATTTTATAATACTCGCACAGATTTCTGCCCATTGAACCTATGGAATCCAGTTCAAACAGGCTCATGCCTCTTTCGAGAAAGGTCGTCTGTCCAAAATTCTCGCTCTCATAGCGCATATAGTCAAAATATTCCGCCATAATTTTTGTGCTGTCAATGAAATAGTTTTTGTATTCATTGCAGTCAAGAGCCTCAGCCGCCTTTAGAAGTCCGTAATTTCCGACCATAAACGCATAAAACCACTGGCCGAAAAATCTCGACTCAAGATACGGGCGTACGTAATCATCAGCGCCCGCCAGTTTCCAAAATGTTCTTTTCCATTCACAATCAATATACGGCTTTTTAAACTGAATTTCAGACTCCGGGCCAAAGCTTTGTTCTATTCCTCCGCTAAATGTACCGAGCGTGAGCCATTTGTCGCCGCCGGCGCGCTCCGATTTCAATATAGGTATTCCGATCTTGGCGTTGTCATTATATTCAAAACACCATTCGCCGCCACGCAAAACCTTAATAAGGACTGCGTCGCCCTTATTAAGCTTCAGTGTTTCCGCTGCTGTGCCGTTTACAAAAATCTTGTGTTTGCCATTCAGAAAAATCTTGTGTTTGCATTGTGCTTTGACTTCTAAAACGGTATCACATTCGGCATATGTAAGCGCGTATGCACAGTTCCCCGAAGAATTTGCGAATATTTGCTCAAAATCAATCCGATTTTCCGACCTGTTCGGTTTGGGATAAACATATTCGCCGTCAAACGGCTGCTCAAAATCATACAGTTTTGAGATCCCGACCCCGTCTTCATGCCGAAAATAATCTATAGGAGATGTTGCTCTTACACGAAGAAGATAAAACTTAGCCCAGTCCCCATAGAATTTCACAGACGGCATAAACGAAAACTCGAATTTTTCAGTACTGTCACAACGAACCATAAAAGTGATCGGATTCTCACCCTTATTAAGATATACCTCGCGGTCATATCGCCTCTCGGCATTGGGAGCGTCTTCGGTATCTAAAATCAATTCCCCTTTAAAGAAAACCTTTGCGTTACCTATAATATGAATTTTCGCCTCGGACTCAGTGCACGTTTCAAGAACGGTCGAAATATACACGATATTACCCGGCCGAGCCTCGGGGTACAGCTTTTTTAAATCGATCCTGCGAGGGCCGAAAACCGGAATATCCGAATATATATTGCTTCTTCTGTACGGTCTGTATTCTACGTTAACGCGCGGGCGCGCTTTTATCATACTGTCGGCTATAACTTTTACAGCCTCACGCGGCGAATTTACCGAATAATCTAAAGATTCCCTGTATTCCATTTGATTTTCAACTCCTAAATGTCATATTCGATATACATAACAGCGTCGCAATGCCAGCCGCCGGAATGTGCAAAATATGTGCCTTCATGCCAATATACAGGCATATTATCCTGCGCGTATATGGGGACTATCGGACGCCACAGCTTTAAACCGCTGCCCGGCTCAATTCTTCTTATAACCTGTTCCTTTTCATATGTAGCTCCGCAGTTGTGCGACACATAACTTTCCAGATACCACGCGCCGCTCTCCTCGCGCGCGATATATATTTTGTTTGTGTCACTGTCGCCGCCGTCGTTTGGGTGATACCCGGCCTCGCCCACGCCGTAGTGATATGCCATTCCGCCCACATAGCTCTGCGAACCGTCCGTCATCCCGGGCGCAAGAAAGCTCCCCGCTGATGCAATGGGCGCGGAATGGTTCCACTTACCGTCACGATATGCGGCCGAATAATAACGCACTGTTTCCGGCTTATCCGGCACAAACGAGACATATCCTACGCGCAGCGGAAGCGTTGGCGACACCTCAAGCAAACGTGCTGTTTCGCCCTCGGGCGACTCATAAACGGGGATAAGCTCCCTTATATTAAGCTTATTCGTGCCGACATCGGGTTTATCCGTGCCGTACAAATTCATTCCCGTACGTTTCCCATCCATGGTGAGCAGATAACCCTCTTCGTCAAACATACCGCTCCTTATTGCGTGGTCTTTGGAACGGATAGGATGCCCGTATAAGGCAAAAAACCACCTCTCGCAAAAGCCTTTTTCCGAAGGCGGCATTGCAAAGCCGCTCGGAATGGTAATCTTCCTGACATTGAAGTAAAAAAGTCCTCCCGCGTCGGATTCCAAAAACTTATTTGACTCGCTCCATGTTTCCCCCTCATCACAGGAATATCTGAATTCCCATGTAACTCCGTCAACGCGTGTGAACATCCACAACTCTTGCTTTAAGCTGTTCTCAAACACCTGCGAATAGGTCACTTTTCCGCTGTATACAATCATTTTTTCCTCGCCAAACGATGTAATATCGTAAGGTCTTTCCGTGACACGATACCTAATGTTGTCGGTCTGTGAATGACCTGTGTAAAAAACCAGTATTTTTCCGCTTTTGAGAATACACATCGACGGCGCGTTATGTTCATCCGAGTAGTTACAGTTTATTCTGCAAAGGCATATATCCCTTGACGGCGTGAGCCGACATTTTGCGTCTATCTCTTTTATATGTATCTCGCCCATATTTGTAATATATACGATATATGTCATTCCGTTTTCTCCCACAATGGATTTTTCGTTTATCCACCAATCTGTGCCGGAATTTTTAATACGGGCCACTTTTGCTCTTTTCAAGTTAATCATTTTATTCATCCTTCCTCTTAAATTTTTAATATTTCATTTTAAATATTCCCTAAATCAACTGTGCTTATCGTTTAGTGACGTCGATCTCTTAAATTTAGTTTACTCGCTTTATTCGTCCGACTCAAGATGAATTTTTTAACTGAGCGATGTAATTTTTAACATTTGGCAAAAATCGCTTGCTTTTTTATGTAAATTGTGCTATTATAGAACCGAAATCAAAAGAAAAATGTATAAAATGTATAAAAGTTGGTGATGACAAATGAAATTCTTTCGCAGTATGCTGAAAAACTCAATATGGATATTTGTCTTGTATACTTTTATTTTTATGCTCTTGATGTATTCCGCCAGCATTTATACATTGAATAACGAAATGACAGATCTGATAGATTCCGAGATGGCCGACACGGCGTCAAACATGTCCGACAAGGTCAACTCATCCTTGAATTTGATCGGTCTCTTTTTGAGAGACAACGACATCCGTGAGCATATGCGAAGCGTCACGCCCGATTATATGCTTGTGACCAAAATACAGCAGACTTTGTCCTCCACCGGCGCATTCACCGGTTTCTCCACGGCGGCCGTGACAAAGGTATCGGACAATTTGGTCATATCCGATGATCAGTCCTCATCTCTGAGCTTCTTTCTGGGCTCATTGGGCATCTCGACCGATACTTTTGAGAATCTGACCCAGAGCTTTAGCGAAAACAGCGGTCAAACCGCCGCCTATACGCTCTCGCAGGTCGAAGGAAAACGCCTGTTTACCATTGTTTATCACAGTGTTGAAACAAGACCGCTTTACTTTATCTTCAGCTTTGACATTGACAGCGTTTTTCCGCCCGGTTTGGACGAAAACGACACGCTGATCTTGAATATAAACGGACAGCCCGTCTGCGCAAATAACGCTTCCGTCTCCCCTGAGTTTATGCAAAGCTTGGGAGAACGGCACGGCTATAAAGTATATAATCAGGAAGAAACCTTCTCAACTCCCTTCGGCAAGCTCAGCTGCACATATGCCGCGCCGAGCCTTCGTTATTTCTCATCGCTTAACAGAAACTTTTTCATCGCGATTTTGGCCGGCCTGCTCTTGCTCGCGCTGGGGTTCTTGATCTCGTACCGCATAACTAAGCGCACCTACCGACCGATCATTGAACTGCTGAACGACATTGACGAAAACTACCATTTGGACCGCAAGGAAGATGAGCTGAGTTATATTTCAAATAACCTTACCGCCATCAGGGAATCCAATCAGCGAATGAAATTTAAGCTTGAGGGTTACCGAACCGCTTCCGAGGATAAATTTATGCGAAAGCTGCTTTACAATCATCTTTCGCCGGAAGATATCACAAACGGGCTTTTGGAATTTCACTTGACACGCGTCAACTCCCCGTTCTGTGTGATAATTTTTGAATATACAAACTATGAACGTCTGCTGGACACCTTTACAAAAGATGCGCTTATCTTAGCGGAAAAACAGGTGTTTGACCTGTTTGACGCATATTTTGCAAAGGCGGAATATCACAGGATACTGGATCTGGGCAAGGATCGCTTTGTGCTTATTTTAGCCGCCGGCTCGCCGAATATGCTGCCCGCCCAAATCAAGACCGTACTGTCAGACATTGAGCTTAAAATGAATATTGAGCTCATTGCATCCATCGGATGCGCTGTGCCCACAATAAAATATATCGACAGATCGTTTTCCGAGGCCGCCTATGTCAGCCACCAAAGGATATTCCAGATACAAAACTCATCCGTATGCCGATTGGAGGACATTCGCTCGGCTCAAGATGAATCACTGTATCATTCCACCGAAAGCGAAACCGCCGTCATTCAAAACATAATTGACGGCAACAAAGACGCAGCAATGCGGCTGCTCGATATACAGCTGCGCGACAATTTTCCAAACGGGATTACATCTAAAGAGCGGCTGGCTCAATTCGGGCTGGACTTCAGCGCAATGATCATGCGCGTTATTTTGGGTATACACTGCCGTCCCGAGGAAGTTTTTCCGGAGGGAACCAATATTCTTCGGGAGCTGAGAGAATGTTCGGACGTTCCTCGGCTGCGGACAAAAATTGAATGGATCCTGGACTCGATCATAGCGCACCTTGAGGCGCAAAAAAACACCCTCGATGATCAAATAAAGGAGAACATGACAACTTTTGTAAAGGAAAACTATACCAAGGATATATCTCTGTATGACTTGGCGAATTATCTGAACGTGTCTCTCGTTCATGCCAGCAGGCTGTTTAAAAAACTGGTCGGAGAAAATTTTAAGGACTATCTCTCCTATTTCAGATTCCAAAAAGCCAAAAAGCTAATGGATCAATATCCGACCAGGAAGCTACAGGACATAGCGGAATTGACCGGATTCAGCAACAGAGACGCTTTGAAGCGAATGTTTTTAAAGCACGAGGGAGTTACCCCGAGTGAATATCTTAAGAATAAATGATTTAGCCGCGAAAGGAGATCAACATGGCGGATATCAAAAGAATTTTGGCGGGAATGACCGTAAGAGAAAAAATCGGTCAGCTTACTCAATATAACGCGAACTTATTTGTGGATACAGACGCCGCTCTCACGGGCGGCAACGCGTCAATGGGACTTTCCGATGAAGATCTGTCAAAAGTGGGAAGCGTTCTTAATTTTAAAACCCCGTGTGAAATGAGAAAAATCCAAGAGAAACATCTTCGCCGGGACAGAAATAAAATACCCATGCTGTTTATGATGGATGTTATACACGGATTTCGCACGATGTATCCGATACCATTGGCTTTGGGATGCTCGTTTGACACTGATATAGTGGAAAAATGCAGCCGTATGGCAGCCCGCGAAGCCGTTGCGGGCGGAGTACAGGTGACATTCACGCCGATGGTCGATTATATAAGAGACGCGCGCTGGGGCAGAGTAATGGAAAGCGCCGGCGAGGACGCGCTTCTTAACGGAATTATGGGCGCGGCTCAGGTTAAAGCGTTTCAAGGCGAAGATTTGTCGGCACCCGATAATATTGCGGCGTGCGTTAAACATTTTGCCGGATACGGCGGAGTGGAAGCGGGACGGGAATACAATGCCGTTGAACTTTCCGAGCATATTATGCGCGAACATTATTTGCCCGCGTATAAAAAGTGCCTTGACGCCGGAGCGGAAATGATTATGCCTGCTTTCAACACATTAAGCGGCGTTCCGTCAATATGCAATTCCCGCCTTATGAAAACCATACTCAAAGACGAGTGGGATTTTAACGGGATAGTCATCAGTGATTACGGCGCGGTCCTTGATATAATTCGGCTCGGAGTTGCGGAAGATGAAAAAGAAGCCGCAAGGCTCGCATTTGAAAACGGCTGTGATATCGAAATGTGTTCGCCTACATATTTTCATCATTTGGAAGAGCTTATAGATGAAGGCGTATTCGATGCAAAACGGCTTGATGAAGCTGTTTTGCGAATTCTTGACCTGAAAAACAGACTCGGATTGTTTGAGGATCCCTACCGCGGAGCTTCCGAAACGGAAGAACCCGAAATATACCTGTCGGCTGCTCATCGCGATATCGCAAGAAACGCGGCCGAGGAATGCGCTGTGCTGCTGAAAAACGACAATATACTTCCGTTTTCATGTAATGTGAAAAAAATAGCTTTGATAGGACCGTTCGCGGATAATCATAAAATAATCGGCGTATGGTCGTGCAACGGTAAGGATGAGGAAAGCGTAACAATAAAACAGGGAATAGAGAGACTTGTTCCAAATGCCGAGATCATTCTTGAGCAAGGCTGCGGCGATGAGTGGGACGACGCGGATAAAAGCGGTTTTGACAGCGCAGTCAAAGCGGCCGCAGAAGCTGATATTGTAATCTTATGTCTCGGCGAGCCTCAGGATTACAGCGGCGAAGGAAACACCCGCGCGGATATATCGCTGCATAAGATCCAGTGCGAGCTTGCGGAGGCCGTATCGTCAGCGAATCCCAACACGGCGGCGGTCACCTTCAGCGGCAGACCCATAGTGCTTACTTCGCTTGCGAAAAATGTTCCCGCAATACTGCATATGTGGTTCCCCGGAACAGAGGGCGGTGCAGCCGCGGCAAATCTGCTGTTCGGAAAAGCCAATCCGTGCGGCAAGCTGTCTGTTTCCTTCCCCGAGCTTACGGGTCAGTGCCCGATATATTATAATCATTTACCGATTTTAAGGGATCGGGAAAAGGGCGCTCACCATCCGTTCTGCTCAAATTATATTGAATGTGAAAGCGTGCCGCTGTATTCATTCGGGCACGGACTTTCCTATTCGAATTTTATCTACGAGGATCTCACTCTGTCAAAAGATGAAATCACGGCAGAAGAAACCATAGATGTCGAAATAACGGTATATAACGACAGTAATACTGTCGGTAAAGAGACGGTCATGCTTTATATGCGCGACGTTGCCGCGTCAAACGCACGACCCGTTCAGCAGCTTATTGCATTTGAAAAAGTGCCGTTTGGCGCCCATGAACGAAAAACAATAAAATTCAAGGTCACAGAGCAAATGCTGAGATTTTGGAATAATGATAATAAGTTTATATCCGAACCCGGAGAGTTCAGGCTCTCAACAGGTTATGCCGACCACCTCATACTGACAAAAAAATTTATATTAAAATAAGTCGGTGTTAGTCCCGATCCATCCATCCCCGTATCCGAAAGTATACGTTCGGATACGGGGTTATAATTTGTTCAAATAGTCATAGATAATCTATGAGATGTTCCCGTTATAGATGTGTAAATTTGTTTACAAAGCCATAAACGCCGTTGCTATACACGCAATCGCCGCACCGGCATATTCTCTTTTGGTGATCTTTTCTTTCATTATCACAGATATCAAAACCGAAAATACTATCGTTCCCCCCGTAACCATCGGGTATTGTACAGATGCCGGCAAATGAATAAGCGAGATCAGCATCATAAGATTGCCTATGCTGTTTACAAGTGAATAAATAATCGTGTACACACAAGCTTTTTTGCTTACGGTATAGCTTTTTTCTTTTTGAAACGCCAACATAACCGCGGCCAATAATACGGTGAAAATTTTCGTTAAGATAATAAAGCTCCCGCTGTCCACACATAAATCAACATTCATTTGATGAAATTTGAAGATCACGCCGACCATGCCGTTCAGTATAAATACCGCAACATAATATTTAACCGCTTTTTTTGTGTTTTCTCCTTTGTTTATCGACATCAGAACACAAGCAGCTATCAATATGCAGCAAACTATCCTTGCCCATGTTAATTTTTCGCCGCACAAAATGCCGTACGCAAACGGCAGCAGCATTCCGCCGATCATTGCAAAAACAGAATATACCGATAAATTAGCATATAAAAAGGCTTTTATTGACGAAAATACCAGCGCAATGGTCACCACGCTGAAAACGACCGCAACAACCGCGGAAAACAGTGAAAATTCCAGATGGAATTTATTAATGCAAAGCAGCGCGGGCAAACCGAACAAAGATGAATAGAGCGCGAATTTCAGCGCGGAATTCCAAGTGTTTCCGCATTCTTTCCGAAATTCATTATTCAGTAAAAATTGACCCGAAAATAAGAGGGCGGATATTAAGATCATTAAATAATACACGTTCATTTCTTATTCCTCTCTTGCTTAAATATTATTACTCCGCGGCTGTCGCCGTATGCATTTGCCCGTCTCGGCGTACACAGCGCCCTATCTTGCCGATCGGTCCTTTACCAAAACAGCATATCGTTACCCTTCAGCTTGTATATCGCCTCGGCAAAATAATAATCGCCGTATATTATCGGCACATGCCGTCCGCTCTCATGGCAATTGTAGGCTTCCGTACCCATTCCGAGGATCGAATCCTCTTTGTCGGTCCAGTCGCAGTATTTTTCCTCAAGCGCTTTAAGAATTTTTATCGCGGCTCCGAGATACAGATTTTTCTCATACTCGCCCACGCTGTTTGCTATCTCGATCAAACCGCAGGCCGCGCAGGCAGAGGCAGTCGTGTCTATAAGCACAGGCTCATCGGGCGAGCGGAAGTCCACCCGGGATACATAGCCGGTTTCGGAAACGTTTGCTATAAAATAGTGCGCCACGCGTTTCGCCGCGTCAAGGTACTCTCGCTTTCCGGTATGGATATAGCTGAGAACAAACCCGTAGATAGCCCAGCTCTGCCCTCTTGACCACGATGAACCGACCTCGTAGCCCTGACCGCCGAATGTCTCGATCACCTCGCCGTTTTCGGGATTCAGGTTCACAATATGGTTCACCGAACCGTCGGCTCTTATATGAGTTCCGAGCACGGTGTCGGCATGGTTTTCGGCTATATATTTGTATCGGTTGTCATTGTGTTCTTTCGACGCCCAATAGAGCAGCGGGATATTCATCATGCTGTCGATTATTACCCAGCCCACATGGTCGCCGTTCCATGAGCGGATAAATTTGCCCGCGGGGTTATATCTGGACGCAAGCATGTTTGCCGCATAGATCGTTCTCAGCCGCGACTTTTCGCCTCCGAATAATCTGTAGTTCACACCGCTTGAAATGTACCACATAAAGCCCACGTCATGGTGCAGCGTGTCGTATTTTTCAAAAGCTTTGTCCAGCATCTCCTCCGCGCGCTCAGCGACGCTTTTATAATGCTCGTCCTTTGTGCCGACATACATCAGCCACATAAGACCGGCCCAAAATCCGTTTGTCCACCATGTTATGTCCTCGTCGGCCATGTTGTTGTGAACGCCGTCTCTTGTAGTGTAGGGTATCTTATTTTTCGACCTCTCGCTGACCAGCTTAAGCTTTTTGTCAAGCTTATCCCATGTTGAGTTTATAAAGTCCTTATTTTCTTCAATAATTTTATTCATTGTCAATCACCTCACGTGTGCACCGCAGTACACAAATTATATTCATATTTAATTTTTTTTGATTTATTTGAAAATTACAGTACCGCGCCGTGCTTCTGTCAAGTAACATTCAATAAAACAGCTGCGCACGGGAATGGCGGCGGGCGTCTTTCGCGCTTTGTTTATACTTATTTTAAAACTCCGAGGTTTTCATTTTTTCCACCCGCAGTTTTCCGTCGAACAAAGGTGTTTTTTCGCTCTCCCTCACGATGTTTTCCGCTTTCATCCGCACGTGACCCGTGCCGCCGAATACGGCGGTCAGCTTGTCGCTCGCGTGAATATTCCGAAACAGAATGTTTTCCGCTTCCGTTTCTTTAAAATAAACCGCGCACAGCTCCCGATTCGGGTCTGCCTCGACGACGGGCTGTTGAGTAAAATGATTTTCGCGACGATTGTCATCCGTCGGGCGGGGCTCGTGACACAACGAATATCCGATATTTGACACGCTGATATTTTTCACCGTGCCCTCTCCGAAATAAACGCCCGTGCCGCCGTCCCCGTATATCTGCACGTTATCCAGAACCGCGCCGCTTAGCGCGCAGCTCACGCGTATGCCGGTCCGCATACGGCCTGTGACGCCCCGCACCGTCACGTTGTAAGTATCCTCCGGCTGCGCTTTTCGGCTGCCGCCGCAAACGTCATAATAATAATTTTCTCCGATCCGCACACAAGCGCCGACCCGCAGCTTTTCCGCCGCGGGGTCAAGCGGCTTGTTCTCACTGCCCCTGAGGCGCGCAGGATCCCGTTCCGTGCTTTCCATAATATTCTCCACGGTAATGTTATACAGCGGTTTTCCGCCGTGATTGAGCAGACGCACCATCGCGCAGGGCGTGCAGGTGCAAACGTTGCGAATCATCACATGATGGAGCCCGTCATCCAGCCCCGCCGCCCGCATAGCTTCATCAAACCGGCTCGTGAGGCAGGTCAGCGCGACCGTATCGTCACCCGTACAGCCCGTAATGTTTTCGATCAGAAAATGCGAGCACCCTGTTCTCAGGTCAATACCGTCCTGATTGACGACCGTATGCGGCGCGTAAAAATCAATATTCGCAATGCGGCCGTGCGAAGAATAGTGGAACGTGACCGCCCAGTACCGCTGGTTGACGATCCGCAGATTTTCGATGGAAACCCGCTCTGTATTTACAAAATTAAACATGGAATTGTACAGGACCGGGCGTTTTCCTTCCCCCGCCTGTGTTTTTTCCGTAAAACCGTTGTGCCTGCCACCGTCCAAAAGCGCGTTGCCAAGGCCGTAAATTTTGATATCATATTGTCTTCCTTCTCGTGTGCAAGCCTGCGGCGTGTCCTGATTGGAATTGATAAAGATGTTTTCAAACATGCCGTCCGCCTGCCGCAGTACGCAATTGTCAAGACAGATCACGCTCCCCGTGTGCAGTCGGATCGCATGCGTGATCTCCCACAGGCACCGACCGGTTCGCTCATTTCGGCGCGGAACGGTCACTTTTTCTCCCGTCTGCGCCGCGGCGTCTACCGCCGCCTGGATCATGGCGCTGTCATCGCCCAAATGGGCGTAAAAATTCGGATCGTACTCGCTGTACATATTCTTCCTCCGTTTTTCAAGCTCAAGCCTTTGCCGCGCAAGCTTGACTTTAAGCTTTATTTTATTTTTTCGGTTTGGATAATTGTTTCTATTTCGCACACACCCTTCGGTATATCGTAACAAACCGCGGGAATAGATGTCTCAGGCTCCATAAAATTTGTGTTGGGAAAAGCTTTGATCACGGTGCCGACTCCGCTTTTGCCGCGCGCGACGCATTTATAGCTTTGATTGATCACGGCCGCGGCACTGCCGTCGATCCGCTGCCGAAATCCTTGCCCTACATCTCTTGACAACGCAAATCCGCAGTCGTAAGCGCGGCACATAAACTCGCTTGTGATCCTATGCCTGCGCATATGCCCATTATCTGTCGGAATTATTTCCGTGCACACCGTTATGCCTCTTATCGGCGACCATACCGTGGTCACGGAATGATCGGTGATCTTCTCTTCCTCAATTCCGCGCCTCACGTAAATATAACCGTCGATCTCAAACGCAAGCATACTGTCGGGCGCGGCTTCCCTTAACGCGCGGCACGAACGCGGCACGCTAAAACCGAAGCGCGAGCTGTAAGCAAATTTTGAATACTTTTCGGCATAATGCGCAAGTCCGGGTGAACTATACTTTCCGACCGGATAAATAACCGATTCACCGTCACGCTGCTGAACCATCATATCCGCGCGGGGAAGCGTTTTAAGCGGCTTAAGCGCCGGCATCGCCAAAGCCTCCGCGCTCCAAAAAGGATGATCATCGGGCAGAGCGAGGATCATAAAAGTTTTCAGCGCCCAATACGGTGAACCGGGAGCGTTATAGGATTCGGACATATTTAAATTCTGATATCTGTAGCCTATCGTAAGCACGCCTCCGTTATCAAAAATCGGAGCTTTCATCCAGTCATCGATATGTCTCGCAAGCAGGCCCTTAATAACACCGTGAGAAAACACATCCACATCCGCGTATACACAGGCGCTCCAAAATGCGGCCTGGGCGAAACGGTATGTCATAGAGCGTCCGAACGGCACAGCTCTGCCGTCCGGCGCGAACCAATAAATAAAGTCCTCGGCAAACCTCGCCGCTCGTTCCTTAAAAAGATCGCTCCGTTCTTTATCTGAGCCCGCCATCACCTTGGCGTAAATCAGACTGTAAAAATGAATGGCAAAGGATATGTAATAGTCTCTGGCTCCGTAATATTCTCCGTCTCCGTTCTTGCCGTCGCTGTACCAGCCGTCGCCGATATAATAGGACTCTATCTCCTTCAGGCAGAAGTCTATCGTCTCTCTCGAATATTCGCCGCCGACGCTCGCTAAACCTATATTTACGATAACTGCAAAGAATTTCCAATTGTTGTCGTGACTTTTATAATCGTTTATCTGCAGCAGCCAATTGTTGAAATTTGTCCTTTCACCATTACTGAGCGGTTCCCACACTTTGTCGGGCGCAAGTAAAAGCGCGTAGCCGAAAGCCGCCATTTCTACCATTCTCTGATCAAAATCATGTATAACGCCCCAATATTCATCCGATTTCGGATCTGTCCCCGAGATGATGCCTCTTCTGTATATCTCGTCAAATTTGTCCAATGAGCCTCCCCCGGCCCATAGCGGCGCCAACCCCCACAGGGGACGGGCAAACGCCTCGATACCGATAGTGTCCTGTTCGTACGAGGCTCCGCTTGAACCTATCAAAAGGCGCGACGATCCTGCGCTGTAATGCGGTTTTAACGGAAGCAGAATATCGCCAAGCAGATTTTGCCAGTCGGATTTTGTTTCATACATCTTTTCAAGACCTCCTAACACATTAAGTCCAAAAATTAAATTATCCCGATCTGTTTATTCGTTTTGTGCGGCATTTGTATTATACAACATGATTTTTAAAAATGCAACTGTTTTACGCATACAGCAATACGCGCGGAAAAGCTTCGGCTACTGGATCCGCACCTTTTGCTTGGCGATGACAAAGTGCAGGAAGAGAATCGCCGCCGCTACTATCAGCAAGGAGATCAGCGACAGCAGCTGCTGCGCGTACATCGGTACTCCCAGAAAGGTATTGCCGTTCGCCTGGATCACATTCAGAATTTTTCCCGCAAGGAGCGAGGCCCCGAACCCGCAGATGCCTCCTATAGAGCTTTTGAGCGCCATGGCCTGCGTGATATACGCTTTGTCCACATAGCTGTATGTAATATTAAAGGTATTCTGGTTGGTTCCTGCAAGGCTAATATTATAGAAAACGGTGTATACAACAACGAGATACCAATGACGGGGCGTGGTAAACACATTTGCCAGGAACGCGGCGGCGGCAAAATAGAGCGCCAACTCAAATCCCTTGGCGAAGGACTTTTTGTCCGAGTACCTGCCCAACGGCCTTGATACGAAAATGCGGCAAATATTCGCGGCCATGTTAATGACCTGCACAGCAAATACCGAGATCATCAGATCTTTCGTTTTGAAGATGCCCATGAACCCGACGGTGAAATATCTTGCCGCGTCCCACAAAACAGTCAAATAAATGATATGGCGGAAACTCCTGTTGCCCAGCGTGCCGCGCATGACGAGCGAGAACTTTCCGGCTCCTTCTTCTCGTTCCTTTTCGCTGTCCTTTTTAATAAGCATCAGGGTGATAAAATTACAGATATTGATCAGCAGCATTGATACGGCAATGAATAAAAAGCCGCCGTTTAAATTGCCGATGCTCTCGAAACGGTCGATAACCCATCCCACCAGCGCAGTGAACACGATGCCGGAAATCAGAGAGATTATCTCCTTATTTGCGGCATAGGAGCCGCGCTTGGCGGGATCGACATAGGAATTTGCCCATTTGTAGCAGATGGAAGTAATCAGATATTTGCCCGCATAGGCAATTAAAATAGAGATAACGACAAGCGTCTTTTTCGTCATTTCGGACACCGGAAGGAAGGGCACCAGATAGATGAACATGAAAAACAACTGACTGGACGTGTCAAATATAAGCACAAGTGACTTCGCGCTGAGCCTGCTGCGAACCAAAAAGATCGAGGCCAGCTGAAACACAAAGGCAACCGAGATAAACGAGGAAATTATGCCGACTACCGCGTCGCTGACACCGATAGCCGAAAGCAGCTTGGCCAAAAACGCGTCCGCCACCAGAAGGGTGACAAAATATTCAAATGTACACTGCGCCATATATGCTGCCCGCGCTTTTCTGTACGCGGGCGATAGATAAACATCCTGATCCATTTTAAGACTCCTTCCTTTAACAGGTCATTTTTTCGATATAAGTTTTCTTTTCCCTTATTTTCGGCTTAAAGTAAACCTCATTTATCATCGGTCAACAGCAAAACGGTATTCGGCTGCATATTTATTTCAACAGTATTTCCATCTGCCTCGGCCACTGTTTCTGCATCGTGAGCCTCATCAAGCAGACGCAGACGCAAGCATTTCTTTTTCAGATTGCTAAATTCTATTTTTACTGTCTTTGCAGGCATATCTTCCTCGTCGGTATAATAACTGATAAGCGCGGCAACACTGTCGCCGCTATCGACGGCGCCTACGGCATAGATGTCTTCCGCAGTGTATTCGCAGGCAATCTGAGTTCCTTTTTGATACAGCTCCGAAAACATTTTAAACGGATAATACCCTTTCAGCGGGCGATAGGTGTAAAAATCGAACAATCCGTTAAAGGCGCAGGGGCGGGCGTCGTAGTACATCAACATATCCGCGTCGCTGTTCTGGCCCGTACACATACACGCGGCGGTAAAGGCCGCGCCCTTCATTCCGATAATGGTCTCGATAGACTTGACAAAGTTTTTGCCCCAATCCTTAACATAGTTCCATTCGTTCAGAATACTTTCGGTTTTCGTATAGCCGTACCGATCCAGCATTTTCCGTATTTGCGCCGCGCCTTCCTGAACGCGGTGAGGATCGTTCTTATACATATGCCAGGAAAGGAAGTCCAGCGGCACCCTGTCACCCGAGGTCAGCCGCTCAAAGAATCCCGTCTGCCATTCCTCGCTCCACGCTCTTGCCAAAGCGGGCCCGCCGATCTTCAAATGAGGGAAGCACGTTTTTAAATGGGTGGCCGCGACAGCGTACAGCTCGTAAAACTCCTTGGCTGTGCCGCCCCAATTTCTCTTGTTCTCAGAATTGTCCGAGTCCAGATCGGGCTCATTCCAGATCTCCCAATATTCAATATCCATATGAAAACCATCCGCCCAGCCCTCGGTATAGTGACGGATGATATGCTCGCATATCACCGCCCATTTATAAAAATCCTTGGGCGGAAGAGTTCCGTATTTTTTGACGCCGTGTTCAATTTTGGAACCCAAGCGATAAAAGTTCTTGGCTCCCGCCTCTTCTATCAAGAGCAGATAGTTGTCGGTTACCGGAAAATCGTAGGAGGCCGGGTCATAGGGATCCGCATCAAAATCAGGGAACACTGCGGAAATGTCAACGGTATGCTCCCCGCCGTAGCTTGACCAAAAGGCCGCGTCATGATTTCTGGCGTAGGGTATGCCCGCCGCCCTATAGGCCTCCAAGTTTGAACGGACTTGGCTTCCTTTTTTATGTACCGGTCCGTTGTTGACCGCGTGCATCGGCTTGATTTTTCCTATTTTCTTTTCCAAATCAAATAAAATCGTATCCACAATAAAATTCCTTTCTCAAATTAAACAAAAACAGACAGTTTAAAGCTTTTATCGTCAGCGGGATAGTCGATCAGCCACACGGATTTATCTTTAAGATGATGATCTTTAAGCACGCGCTTCTGAATTTCAGGTTTGCTTTCCGACCATATCAACGCCGCGCCGATATGTAATCCGTCACTTTCCGGCTTTGGCTCAACTATCGAAACAAATCGTTCCGTAATCGTGTGCCCATCCGTATTCTCAAATTCGTCGCAGAGAGTAACTCCCCGCTTACTAAGTTTGAAGCTCCTGCGGATCTTAGGATCGTCAACGCCGTAGGCACCTTGGATCTCCATGGAAAATTCATTGTCCTCAACTTTTACATTATCGGCGCTATATTGTCTGCCAAAGCACTGTTCACGCCCGTCAACTATCGGTACAGAATGTCCGAGCGACGAGTTTTGCAGAAGAGTATATCTTTTGGCGGGGTCAAAATTGTCCTTGGTATATTCCATTGCTCCGAGATCCGCCAAAAGCTGTCCGCTGTCGTCCGCGAATATAAAGCTGCCCACGTCGTTGTGATTATGCTCCTCATCGTTATGTCCCGCCTTGGCCGCGAATGAATACAGCTTGCGCTTGCCGATGTACCACTGCGCGTCACGGAAGTAAATCGTTTCTTCTTTTGCGGGCGCATCAACTTTAAAATAATCAGGATCGCTCCACAGCAGATTGCGCAGCCAATACACAAGCTTGATCTCTCTGTCACCCGAGGAAAAGCTCACGCTTTCGGAAGGGGGAGCGGCAGCGCCGCAATTCTTGACAAGGTAAGAAATCAGCCCCGCAAAAGCACTGACATCTATTCTCTCGCTGCCGTCCGAAAAGCTTACCGTCAAATTCCTTCGAAGGATCACTCGGTTTAAATATTTCGCTATCTCGCAAACCTTGGGTGTATGGATCAGATCCACTTTGCCGTCGGTGAATTTAAGCAGCATATCCGCAAAAAACACAAAGAACGAGAATCCGTAACCCCAATAGCTGATGCCCTCCGTGCAGCAGCCGTCATCGCCGTAGCCTTCAAGGAACGACAGGATCGTCTTTAGCAGCCTATCCTTTACTTTCACAAAGCGTTCGGGCGCCAAATACATATATGCCATGCCGACCGAGCCGCCGCATACAGCCGCCCAATTGGAATGCAGGGTTTCCCACCAGTAGGTCTTGGTTTCGTACGGAGTAAAAATTCGCGTCTCGATCTCGTTTATTATCATATCGCGCACCTTTTCGGGCAGCTTATCTCCGACGAGCGACAGCGCCTCGGCAAGCATTACTGCGGTTTCGGCGGCAAACAGGTCAATATGCGTGCGGTATTCGCTCGGCCCTATTGACTTCAAATGAGCCGGAAGGACCCATGTGATTTCTCCGCAAATCAGCCAAACCATATTGCTCATCTCGTCCAAATACTTCTGTTCACCATATATCAAATACAGGAGCATCGAACACGCAAATCTGTTCCTGCGCAGATAGTATCTGCTCTCATATTCGGCTCTTGAGCCGGTTGTGAAAAAATAATTAAAATTCGTAAAGTCCAGATCCGGCGCGTCTTTTTCACATTCCCGCTCAGAGTAATCCTCGAGTTGTTTTATATACGGCGCATAAAAGCCGTCGGTTCTGATCATATCAAGCTTTTCTTCCATGTTTTCGAACACATTAATCCGCATATCAAACTCACCTTTTTGTTTAACTCATGTATGCCGCTTCCGAAAAATAGATTTGCTGTAAACTTTTTAACAGTCGTGCAGGCTCAACATTTTCTGTCGAGCCTGCAGCCAATGTTAATCAAAGTTGTTCACACGTTTTATACATTTTACACAGTTTTCTTCTCTGTCGGGCTCCATAATAGCACGATTTACAAAAAAACGCAAGCGAATTGTGCAAAATGTTAAAAATTACACCGCTCAGTTAAAAATTTCATCTTGAGTCGGACGCGTAAACCGATAAATATTTATTCTTTAATGACAGCATAGGACTGTACTGTTCCGCGGCTGATGCCGATAATAACCTTATAACGGTTATTCATCGCGCTGGCCAAATCGGCTTCACTTCCGGAATATACACAGTCTTTTAACGTGGGATCATAAACCGCAACACCTACGTTTGTGGGCGCCAGCAATCCTGTCGCACCGTCGGGCTCCAGAGATAATGTCATCATTCCGTTTGCTACATCGGTTATATAACCGCAGGCGCTCTGGTTTAACGCAGTCCAGTTTGATACCATATAAGTGTCTTTCTTTTCGGTCGGGTTCTCACCGGTGGTCGTTCCGTAAAGCAATGATGTGGAGTTCACTTCTCCCTGCTTGTTGGTAGTAATCTTGATAACATTACCCACACGAATGTTGGGGTCTTTGGTTAAATCATAACCATCGGCGCATTTATAGTCCAGAGTGTTGGCGCCGGACTGAACAACCAATTGCGGAACTTCCATTTGACTTTCTTCATCCCAAGCCGTACTTTGGCCCGCAACGATCATAATACCGGCATATTCTCGCTTCGAAGATGTTCCTAAAATATCATCAACGATAACGACGGCATCCGTATATTTAGCCTTATCGGGACCTACATTATAACCCTCGGACTTATACGAAGCCCATGATGACACATAAGATGTTAACGTTGTGACATTGTAGCTTTCGGCTTGATTCTTATAATCTTCGCTGCTCGGAACAATGAACACCTTTGTACTTGTGTTTGCGCGAATTCTCGGCCCCAAAACCGACGAGCCCATGTAGGTATGGTTAGCCAGCGGGCTTGATATTATCAAACCGTTCTCACCATAGTTATCATAAGCTGTATCAATGTATTGAATCTCTTGATTCTCGTTCATACGAACACGCACCAACTGATCGGCAATAGTACCCTTTGCCTGAAGCAGCGCAGCCTTCGCCGTCTCGATCGACCTATAATTCTCTCCGTCAATATTCACGTTGGGCAATACCTTCGAGTCGACCATTTCATTGTTATCGGTATATATCCGCAATACCAATGCGGGTGTAAAATAATTGACCGTATCATAAGCTATGATCCATGCGAACATAGTGTCCGTTGCCAGTTTTGAATCAAAGCCTGCGGCTTCGCCGTTTACGTCCAAGTATAATGTGACGGCATCTCCGGGCCTTATTTCAAGACTCTCCGCGTTTGTTGTGTAAAAATATTCCTCTCCGTTTATCTTAATAATAAATCCGGGATATTCGCGCGTTATTGATTCGATCGTTCCGGATACTTGATTCGCGCTGACCTGCGCCTCCAAATATCTGTTGTCCTTTGAAAGATACACGCTGATCACATAGTTTGACGCAATACCGGCGATATCGACATTTTCTCCGCCTGATTGAACAGACATGTATTCATATAGGCTTTCATCAAGTGACAGCGGATTTGCTGCGTCAAGCTTATCATAAACCGTTTTAGTTGAGGGATCAACGCTGCGGACCCATATATTCCTGTATGCTCTTATGACCGCCACATCATAGCCGTTTCCGTTATTAACAAGTTTTGCTGTGTACCTTGGTTCGTTAAATATTTCATCTATGCCGCTCGCAGCCAATCCGCCGTTATAAACCGCGATCAAGCCGCGCGGCAAAGCTATTCTCCGCTCCCTGTCCGTAACGGTATCGGTATATTTGAGCTGGAAAGTTTCTTTATCAAATGATGCGTTGTGGTTAGCAGTAATATTGATCACTTGGCTCCGGCCTGTCGGTTTTGCCCAAATGATCCGTCTTTCATCGCTGCGGCTGTTTCGGTAATAGAAAAATTCTATTTCTTCAGCCAAGTAATCCGCAAGCGGAACCTGCGTATTATAGTTTATGCCGCCGATACGTACTTCATCATTTTTCATGGATGCCCCATAAAGCTCGGTGTTATTAGCGCCTGTCAAGATGCCCTTTTCATAGTATACGCTGTGATAAATACTGAGAAGCGTGTCTGTTTCGGATACATTATAATAGTTTGAAACATCGCCAAAAATTACAGGTTCCAAGACTTCTGTGGTCATCGCGTTGTAGAGCAGCAAGAACATATCCCCGCGTGTGAGCTGAATTCCTTCCGATATGTCTGTCGGAATAATTTGCAAGCGTGCCGCCTGCTTGTTGTAGCCTGCGGGATAACCGCCCATATACTCCGCCAATTCGCCATATCCAAGAATTGATACAATTATCTTATACGCTTCCTCTTTTTCTATCACATCATCGGGTCTAAAGAGCTTGTTGCCCTCTCCGCTTAAAATTCCCTGTTCCGTAAGGGCGTTGATCGCGTTAAAAGCCCAGTTAGTCTGCGGAACGTCATAATAGTATACTTGTCCGCTTCCTTGATTATTAAGGTTAAGTAAATTTGCCACTGCCACAGCAAAGTCCGCTCTTGTCGCACCTTGGTCCATATTTACATTATAGTCATAATAATCTTCGGGAACAATTCCAAACAGTCGGAGGACATCCATTGCATTAAGCTGTCTGTCGTTTAAAGTACCGCTGTCTGCCGCTGCCGGAGATACCGTGATCATTCCGACACATAAAACCAGTGCCGCAGTGAGGCTGATTATTCGTTTTAATGTTCTATTCATTTAGCTTCCCTCCGTATTTATTGCAGTTGGTCTAACACAATATAGATCACTTTTGCCGCCTGAGCGCGGGTTGTTTCGCCCTTAGGCCGGAATTCCGTTTCGGACACACCGTTTATCGCACCCAGTTTAAAGAGCGCCGCAACAGCAGGCTTCGCATAATCGGATATCTGATCCGCATCCTCGAATGTAAGTTTCTCTTTCTCTATCGGCACTCCGCGCATACTCAAAGCGTTATAGATCATAGTCGCCATATCTTCTCTGGTGATGGTTTGTTCAACACCGAACACACCTATTTCGACGCCTTGAAGAATGTTGTTTTCTCTTGCTATATTTACATAGCTGCAGTACCATGCGTCATCGGGAACATCCACAAAAGCGTTGCCACTATATTCGGAATCGGCAAGACCCATAGCGCCTACCAAAATTTTGGCAAATTCTTCACGGGTAATACTCCTGTCGGGTTCAAACCGATTCGGAGCAACGCCGTTAATTATTCCTTTGTCCGCCAATGCTAAAATCGCCTCTGTAGCCCAGTCCACTCCGTCTATATCATTGAATGTTACGGCTATCGGAGTGTCGGCTTCACTATCGGGCAAATGCTCAATTACATAGTCTGCATTTCCGTTAATTGAAGGGCCGGATGAAGTAAATCCGCCGTAGGAGCCGCCTCCGCCGCCCATGCCGCCTCCGCCGCTCGGACCGCTGCTGCCCGCCTTATCAAGCAGATTGTTGAACTCCGTCTTAAGCTGAGAGTCTCCGGTAAAATCCTTGCCGACAATGCCGCGGTACACGCTGTCCGGCGCTGCCGAGGTTATACCCACAATGCTTCCGTATTTTGCAAGTATATCTTTAACATCGCCGTAGCCGCCGGCATAGCGGATCACTGTGTATATAAGCGCCCGCTTAAACTCGTTCTCAAAACTTGCTAAATCAGTAATGCTTCGCCGTGTGAGTTTTTCCGTAAAATACGTACGGATCGAGTCTGTAGCGGCGGCTTCAACGTATTTGGTCAGCGCCGCATCATCATCAACAAAAATATGCGGTATATACGGACCAATATTTGCAATTCCGCCTCTGTTAAGCTCATATGCCGTCATATAAGTGTTAAATATCTTTCCGTTCACATTCTCATTCTCGGTCTTTAAGGGATTTGCCGCAACATAAGCCATGAAGGCCGAAAGCTGATCATCTGTCAAACTTTTACCGTCTGTGAGCTCAAATCTGAAGTTCAGCAGATCTCGCTTATCGTTGACAACCTTAGTAAACTCGGCAGCGTTGCCTTCATTTGCCGCCAGGTTCAATTCCCGATAACTTTCTTCCAGCTTGGCGAAAGAAACCAGATTTAGCGTCAGCTGAGTTCTGTCCTCTCCAGCGTTTGTTACCAAAACCGCCTCACATTCTCCGCTCTCGCTGCCGTACTCCATATCGAAAGCCCAAGCCCCGTCTGCGGCTGTGACCTGATTATGATACAGAATATCATCATCGGTTACATCGCCAAAACTGCGGCCGGGTTTTAATACCTGAAAGAATACCTCTCCTTCGGTCCCGATCGTGCCGTTGATATGCACGCTCGAACTGCTGTACTCATATTCAACCGTGTATGGCATTTCCGCCGCATACACGCCCATGGCGCAGAGGCAAAGAATGCAGATCAGACCGGCCGCTGCCGCCATCATTGTCCGGATACGATTTTTCTGTTTCATTTTATCTTTCCTTCCTATGCTTAGTCTTTAATTCCGGCAGCCCCCATCAGCGGCTGCATTTTGTCGTTCCATAACATAAAGCGCAGTGTATTCAAATCCTCTTGGCTTTCAGGCTTCATTGACAGCTCCGCACTTTCCGTGCCGTCGGCGGAATAAAATTCTGTCATAGCCGAATCCTCCATAATTCCGTCCGAAGTGACAACACCGTACAGAATCAGCGAGCCGGCCTGCGAACCGTCGCGCGGCTTCACATTTGCCCTTGCGGTTATTTCGTCTCCGCCTGATGCTTTTGAATAATCATTAAAAGGTTCACCGTTTAGCAGGTAATCAACCGTTATTTCATATCTTTCATTTCCCACATTGAACACTCCGGACCCGCCTTTGCTGTAAACCTTAATGCTGCATATATCATCAGGCTTAATTGTGAAATCAAATGCGTAAGCTCCGCTTAAACCCGCTTTGGTCTGGCCTATATAATAGATCGGATTTCCGACAGCGTTCTGCTGCCGCGCAAGAAGCGTCACATCGGCGCCGGGTATCGCGTTGCCGCAGCGAACGCTCACTTGTCCGGTCTCATTGTTAACTTCGATATTATCGCTTTCGCGCACATCCTCGGATTCGGCCTCAAGCACCACATATATGGGTTCCTTGGTGATATTATAGGTACCGTCCGCGCTTGTAATATTGTTTCCGAACATATCATAGACTTCTGTCTTGATATTTTCGGCAGCATGGATCTTAGGTTCATTCTCGGTGACAGCTCCTTCAATGGTTGTCTCCGCGTCTTGATTCAGATCCTGCGTTACAGTGAGAGTAACATTTCCGCTTTTTGAATCGTTTTTCCAAATCACAAATATATCATCTTTTCCGTCCTTAAATTGGTAAGCGGAAAAACACCTCGTTCCTCTGGAAGTATTGGTATAGCTCGCGGTCGGCTGCGCGGCGCCTATAAAACAGTTTAGGGCCGCCATTGAAACGTATGCATCTTTCGCGTTATAGTCGTAGTCCAAAAGCCCGAATCTGTGCTCCATATTTGTCTGATTTGTACCCTTTTCCTTAAGATTATAGATAAAGAATTTATCGACCTGAGAATCGCTTTTGGCAATTGTCATAGCTCTGACGTGGTTGATCGCCTGGTCCCTGAGCGAGTAAGGATATTCTCCGCCGTTAGATGAACCAAACTCTGTGATCCATATAGGCATTTTTGATACATTGTGGCTATTCAAAAGTCTGTGAGCGTCACCGATCACCGCCGAAATATCACGTATGCTGTTGGTATACTCGTCACAGAACATGCCGGTATTGGCATACGGATGGAAGCTGAACGCGTCCATACAATTTGCAACGCCGCCGTAGTTTGCGTCCATTTCCGTCATTGCAGCGTCAATAAATTGATATGTCGTGTATGTTGACAAAGTGGTCATGCTTCCGCCAATGACGGTGATGCTCGGGTCCACAGACTTTACCGCGTCATATGCCGCTTTGCACAGCGCGGCATACTCCTGTCCTGTCGGATATCGCGGTTCGCCGCCCTCGGGCTTTACTCTGTCCTCGGAGTAGTTGGGCTCGTTCCAGGCTTCAACGGCAAAGCTTGTTCCGGGATATTTCGCCGTCTGCTCTTTTAAATACTCTGCCATATATGCGCAGTATCCGGCATAGCCTTTGAGTCCGTCCGCTGTTATCGGGAATCCCTTATTTTCATAAAATGAATTGCCATAGTTTAAAATCAGCAGAATATTGTTGCCTTGGGCAAGCAGCTTATTGACAAAGTCGTCGTTGTAGTCCGGCACAGCGTATTTTCCCTTTACGGTTTCAACATCTGTCCAAAGAATTTCTTCACGCACCCAGCCTACACCGGCCGCAGGGATCAAATTTCCGCAAAGGTCGATCTGCTCGCGTGAACCTTTGCCGAAATGACATGACAGACCGGAATAGTCAGACATATCATCATTTGCGGGAGCGATCGCGAAATCGGCGGTTTGCGTTACAGTTCCGAAATCGCCGCTAAGCGTCGCGGTAAAAGTGAAGACTCCGTTTTTGCCCGCCGTATCCGCGCTAACGCCGCGCATTATCGTGGTGTGTGCGTTCAGTGTCAAGCTGTCGTCCCCGGAAGACCAAACGGTTTCTCCGTTCTGCGCGACCGAGCAGGATAAAGCCGCGGTTCGCTCCGCTGTGCCGTTATTCGAGATCTCCACACAGAACCCGGGCAAATGCTCGGGAGCAAATATGTTTCCGTTCATTACGCCGGATGTGGTGACAACAAGTTCGACGCCGCCTTGTTCGGCAAACGCCGCCGACGTTAAACACAAGCTCGATATCAGCGCAATTGTCAACGCTAAAATTATTATACAAGTAAACTTTTTACGAATCATAGGATCATTCCTCATTGCTTTGCTTCAATGTCAGCGCGGGACAGTACGGAACCAATGTATTAATACCGTCGCATACAAAGAAGCTTACCGAATCTGTCTGCTCAAGAATTTCCTGCGCGGGCACGGTGAACTCGGACGCGCTTAAGAGCGCGCTGTGTCCGTTTACGATTACGGGATCGGATACCTCTGTATATATCATCTTATTTCCGCTGTAGTATGCGGCTATAAATGTCAGACTTATAGGAGCCGCGTCCACATTTGCTGCGCTTGCTTCGACCGTCAGCTTTGAGCCCGCCGTGAGGCCGCCGATGTCGGCTATCTCAGAGGTGCCTTGCTTGATTCCGTTCAGCTCGATCTTGGATTCGATTTTCGCGGTTCTGAACTCTGCGGTGTAGGCGCGTCCCAGGGACTGACCGCGTGTGTTTGATACCGAGCGGGGAACATCGATCGTGTAACTGCTTTCGCCGTCAAGCATACCGCCGTTGATATTCATCACATACTTGGTTCCGTCAATGGTTCCGATAAACGGAACATCCGACACGCCGTCTTTTTTCAGAGTTATTGCTCCCACGGTTCTCGGATCCAATTCGCAGTTAAAATCAAGCGTTATCTGCTTTATATCAGCCGGGATCGACAGCTCCGTGACCCTGTGAACACCGTCTTTTGAATCTATAATCGTCACAGCTTCGTCAGACAATGTCGGTGTCGGCTGATAATCTGTTACCAACAAATTCTTCACGTCGGCTCCGCCTGTGGCAACCATACGAATACCTTCGATCGCCTTGATATCCGTCATTGTTTTTTGGACTCCGTTTTGATACATGGGGTCATTATTCAATGTATACAGAACAGTGCCGACATCATCCTTTACGGTACAGGTGAGCTTTGAATTATCAAGATCAACCAGCCATTCAAAATCATACCATCTGCCGGCATCGACCTTTACTTGGGTATTAAGATTTCCGGAGCTTCCGGCCGCATTGCGGAAATACAAAGTGCCGGCGTTAAAAGCAAGCGCCATAACATCATTGTTAACAGTGTTGCCCGAACCGTTCATCAACGATACCGTGCCCCAGCCGCTTTGAGCCTGTGTCCACCTTAGCGACAGATCTATCTTCAGTTTGCCTTTGACCGCATTGGTAAAGTAGTTAAAGGTTCTTTCCTGACTGCCTGTACCTAAATGTATACTGCCATCATCGTTTACCGTTACCGGCTTGTCGGCTAAAATCGCGGTATTTGAGTTTCCCGTGAACCAGCCGTAATTTGCGGACGTTTCTGTAGTCATTTTGCCGAAGTCGGGCTTTGCTATAACATAGTCCCATTCGGGGCCGTTGTCCAAATACTCAAGCTTTACATTGTCGATGTTGGTAACGTTGCCTTGTCTTGAGATAAAGTCGACAGCATAAAAGCCCTCGTCTTCTTCACCCATTTTGCCATGACCCGAAATTTCGTTATAAGTCATATCAAAATCATGTATAAACGCCACGACCTGATTATTATGAAGCACCTTAACATGATATTTTTGCGTGTCAAGATCGACAGTAACTTCAAATTTATACCACTGGCCGGGAGTATATGTTCCGTATTTTGTAGAAATATTATTCCTGTTAACCGCCTGCTTATATAAAGCGCCGCCCGTTGCATATATAGGAATAAAACCATTGGAAGTACTATAGTTTTCGTGCTCGGGAACAAAACTCAGGTAAAAACCCTTATCGGAAGCGGAATCTTTAACCTGCCAGTCAAAGGTTAATTTATACGTTCCCGTGCGATAATATGCTTTTTGTGCAGCGTTGGTTGCGGGGTTGTGTCCGTTACCCAGCATAAGAGTCGCATCATATGTGCCGCCGCTGTAATCACCGGTTCTGGTTATTTGAAGGACCTTATCACCGTCGGAATCACTGCTCTTATTTTGTATTCCCGGCGCGTTCGGGGCTCTTTTTATCCAGTGATGAAAGTTAGGTGTTGTTGTTTTATCGCCGTCTGCCGCAAAGTTCGACGCCACATCGTAGTTATTAAAGTTCTCGTCAATGATGACTTTATTAACTTCCTCTTCCGGATCGGAAGTTACCGAAACATTATCTATATATGCAGCGCCTTCAGCATAGAAGCGCAGCGTATTCAATTCATTGCCCCTTGTCGGCATACCGCCCTGAGAAGCTATTATGCTGCCGCCCTCGTCTGTTACCTTCACGGAATACAGCTGCTTGGTCAGATCCACTATGGCTGAGACAGTGTACCATTTATCGGCTTCGCGTTCACCGGCATAAAACTGCGCGGATGTCGTTTCACCGGTATTAAGATAAATGCTTGAATCGTTACCAGTTAAAAATACGGTGTTGTTGTCGCTTTGTTCACCTTTCAATCGGTTTGTTATAAAGTCGACACGGGTCTTTGCAAGACTATCCGTTTTTATGTCAAACTTTGTTTCAAATTTACCGCTCACGGGATTGCCTTCGCTGTCGCTTAAATACAGAATCGGCTGCATTGTTTTATCGTCTATTTTAAGAACATTACCATGACCGCCGTCTCCGTTTTCAACGACCGCGCTTGCAGAGCCGGCGCCTGCGGCATCCCAATAATCCGCGCTGAGAGCGCCCGTGCCAAGATTATCAAAATCTTGTGTATACGCTCCGCCGGCCATTGAGCCGGGCTTCGGTGCGGGTCTTGAAGTTTCCGCGGGAACTGCCGCCGTAGGCGTGGGCGCCAAGGTCGGCGTCGGTATAGGCGTCAAAGTTGCCGCGGGGGCTGTCGCAGTCGGTGTAGGTGTTGACGTTGCCGCGGGGGTTGTCGCAGTCGGTGCAGGCGTTGATGTTCCGGGCGTCTGCGTTGGTGTTAACGTTCCCGGTGTCTGCGCGGGTGTCAATGTCGGCGTTGGCGCGGTTGTCGGTGTCGGTGCAGCCGTAACCGCCGGTGTCGGTGTATCCACGGGAGCGATTATCACAGACGGATCAGTCACGCTGAAGTCTTTCATGACAGCTCCATTGCCGGTGGCAACCATACGAATACCTTCGACAGCTTTGATATCCGTCATTGTTTTTTCTGCGCCGTTTACATATAACTTATCATCAATATTTCCCTCGTCATTATTATGAGGAAGTATAACATTGCCGGTTTCCTTTTCTTTTACACTGTAGCTGATCGTCGAATTATCGAGGTCAAGCTCCCATTCAAGGTCGTACCATACGCCGGATTCAACTTTTGAAGCTGTGTGCAAATTTCCGTTGCCGTTTCCTGCCGCGTTTCTCAGATACAAATCTGCGCCGTTATAGGCAAGCAGCACAATATCATTGTTAACACCCGGACCCGAACCGTTCATCAGTCCTATCATTCCCCAGCCGCCGGTTACATCATTCCATTTCAGCGACATCTTAACCTTTATCTTGCCTTTATCGACGTTTGTAAAATAATTGCTCGTCCTCGCTTGGCTAGCTGTTCCCAGAGCTATTGCGTTATCCTCCGAACTAATTGTAACATCACCGTCTACTTTGTTGCCGTTGCTGGATAAATACCATCCGTAGTCATTCGCTTTTCCGCCGGTCATTTGGCCGAAGTCGGGCTGCGTTATAACGCCGTCCCATTCGCTCTCTTCCAAATACTCAAACTTTACATTGTCGATGTTGGTAATATTATATTGTCTTGAGATAAAGTCAACTGCATAAA